>JBIOHG010000033.1:0-46030 GCA_044448765.1 Sphingobacteriales bacterium
GGTCGAAACTATTGTCGTCGAAAGGCAAACTATAGCCGTCAAATATTTGAACAGACTTTAGATTCGTGATATCCCGGGTTTTGATATGCTCTACCCCGCTCTCGGATATTTCAACGGCGTGATATTCAGGAGCAAAGTTTTTTTCGGCCAGGAGCTTTAAGATACTTCCATCTCCGGCACCTACTTCGAGCACCTTTTTAAAGGTAAAGCCCTTGCAAACGTCGACAATATGCTGTGCCTTATATTTAGCGCCAAGCATGCGCCAGGCCTCATCGTGCTTTTGATAAAACTCATCGTAAGCGGTTTTGACGTTGTCGCTGACAATATTTTGCTGCATAGTGCGAAGATATAATTATAGCGCAAGATTTCTTCTCAATGATAAACTGAATTTTGTCGGTTATGTTCTTATTCTTTTATCATAAACCGCGTCCGCGTGCTTCACCGGATTTATCAGTCAATTTTTATAAATATTACTAATTTAGCCGAATGTCCGGTTTAAAAAGATACATCCTAAAACATTTCCCTATTGATCAGTTTACGCATCTCAATTCCTACTCTCAGGAAGGCGAGGATATGGTGATCAATTCCTTTTTTGAAGGGAAAAAGAAGTACAAAGGTTTTTATGTAGACGTGGGTGCCCATCATCCCTACCGGTATTCAAATACGCTTTTCTTTTATAAAAACGGCTGGAGAGGGATCAATATCGAACCTACCCCCGGAGCGATGAAATTGTTCAATACTTTCAGGCGGAAGGATACCAATCTTAACATCGGTATCAGTGATAAGAGGGATAAGCTAACTTTCTATTGCTTTAATGAACCTGCATTGAATGGTTTCTCCAAAGAACATTCAGAAGAAGTGAATAATTCGGACCTCCCCTACCAGATCACCAAAGAAGTTGAAGTAGAAACCTGGCCGCTTGCTGAGGTTTTGGATAAATACTTACCTGCCGGTCAAAAAATTGATTTTTTAACTATTGATGTCGAGGGTCTCGATCTGATGGTACTAAAATCAAATAACTGGGAAAAATACAAGCCCTCTTTCGTGCTGGTAGAAGACCGGATAGATTTTAAAAACCTCGGTGAATCGGAAGTATTCAATTATCTAGAAAAACAGGGTTATCAGCTTGTCGCCAAAACCCTGAGAACTCTGTTTTTCAAATTGAAAGCTTAATGCTTTACGTAGTGCTGCAGGTAATTAACCGCGTTTATAGTGTCCTTACGCCAAATAGTTAACGAATCCGTTGTTAACGTCTGGAATTGGAACGAGCGCTCTAAACTGGTACTCTTATCCAGTGTTAGCAAACAACCATTCGGATCAATAAGCCACGTGCCATTTAATGGTGCACCGTCACTTAACACGTTATAAGTCATATCGCCGTTCAGCTTAAAGTAGCCAACCGGGTAAATGTAACTTGTGTTGTAAACCGTGTTGGCAGTATAATATTGTTCTACCGTTAAAGTATTATCCCACTGGTTAACTACCTGGGTAGCGGTTGGGCAGCTAAAGCCGGAATAATGCTGAATTAACACTGTAAATCCATCTTTACGGGTAATTGTTAATGAATCATTGGTTAGTTGTGTAACATTAAAAGTCCTTTGAAGCTGTTTACCCGGATCAAGCACCAGCTGGCAACTATCGGTAATATCCCAGGTACCTTTAAGTGGTATGTTGTCGCTCATCACACTATAAGTTTGATCGTTGCTCAACTGGAAATAACCATATGGGTGGATGATGGATTTAGTTTGCAGCGTTACACCGTCAGCGGCATAAGTATCTATTTCAGTAAAGGTATTAGCCCACCTTTTAAAATAATCGATCTTATTATTATAAAGACAGCTTTTCTTTATTTTTTCGATGGCATCCGGTGTTTTAAGGCATGAATTGAACAGCATCAAAGCTACTATCACGATCACGGGGTATATCAATATCTTTTTCATAACGTTTAGGCCTTTACACAAATATAAACTATTTATACGATATCTTTTTGAATAACGATACAAAAAACAACGATTTTAGCATCATTACCCCCTGTTTACGTACAGAAGGGATGGCCAATAAGAAGAATGTAGAACTTGCGTAAGCTGCCAATGTAGCTATCGCTGCACCCATCATACCCATTTTTGGGATGAGCAAAAGGTTGAGCCCGATGTTTACAATCGCACCAAAACCGGTACGGATAAAAGTTATTTTATTAAAGTTTTCCGCTATTAAATACTGCCCGCTGGCCACCCCCAAAAACACAAATATACCTGACCAGATATGCACCGATAACACCGGAGCGGCATAAGCATACTCGTGTTTATAAAATTTGTAAATGAGCGGAGAAGCAAACGTAAATATTAACGCAACGGGCACACTCAGGTACACCATCAGGTCGTACATGTTTTGTATCCGCTTATTGTACCGCTCTGCATCATCTCTCCTGGCGTTGAGTATCGCCGGGAATAATGAGGTCACAATAACCAGCGGCACAAAGTTCCAGGCCTCGCTTAAGGTTGATACTGTTTGATAAGCGCCGGCCTCTTTTACCCCTTTCATATTCTGGAGCATGATCGCATCTATCCGCATAAACAGGGAGATCATGATACCGGAAATGATGAGTGGCCACGAATAAAAAAAAAGTTTTTTTGCCAGTTTTGGATCGTAGCTCCAGTTGAATATACTCCTGTCCGTCCGTTGGTAAGTGAAACAGTAGCCGACAGAGATCAGCAGGAAATCAAAGGCATAAGCATAAACAAACCATACCAGCGGCATTTTGGTGAAGATTAGAGCGAGCTTGATACCCGCCGAAACCAGGTTGCCGGCGATCTGTACCTGCATGATATATTTCGACTGTACCTGCGACTGGAAATAGGCCTCAATAATGGTAAAAGCCTGCATGATACCAATAAAAGACAGGATGAAAACGTAATGGTAAGGTGTGCCCTTTACCGGGATAATAAAATTAAATGCTACCCAGATAAGCGGTATGCAGAGCAAGCCCGACATGAGTTTCATCCCCAGTGAAGTGCCCAATATTTTGTCCCTTCTTTCAGGAAAGGCGTGCAGTTCTTTGACGATGTACTGATCAAGGCCGAGTGCGGCTACTGCTGAAAAAAGGTAAATATACACGGTGCCGCCCGCCAAAATACCGTTTTGCCCTCTGCCTAAATAGTTGGCCAAAGCAATTGCCACAACCCATTTAATGGCCAGGCTCCCTACGCGTCCAACAAACAGCATTCCCGTATTTTTGAAATACTTGCTGAATGCTTCCTGGTCGAATCCTGGGATATTAGGTATACGCATAGTTTGGGTAAAGATATAAAAAACAGCGGTCGATAGTTGATGGTCGATAGTCCATGGTTTTGTGTTGTTCCGTTCTTTATTTTGTAACAGCACAAGCGGAACAGTCAAACAAAAAGCCGGAAGACAATGTCCCCGGCTCCTGATATTATTACTGGTTAACCAGTTAACTAATCACCAGTTAACTCATCACTGATTAACAAACTTCTTCGCATTCACCCTGCGGTCATTCTCGTTCAGGAATATCTTCCTCATACGGATGCTTTGGGGCGTTACTTCGATGTATTCGTCAGCCTGGATATACTCCATTGATTCTTCCAGCGAGAATTTAATAGCCGGTGCAATACGTACGTTGGTATCACTTCCTGATGCACGCATGTTGGTTAATTGCTTGCCTTTGGTAAGGTTAATAACCAAATCGTTATCGCGGATATGTTCGCCTAAAACCTGTCCTTCGTAAACATCAACTCCCGGGTCAATGTGGAAACGGCCGCGGTCCTGCAATTTATCAATCGCGAAAGCAGTGGTTTTACCGGCATCCATAGATACCAATACACCATTTAAACGACCGGGAATAGTCCCTTTCCAGGGTTCGTAAGCTTTAAAACGGTGAGCCATAATAGCCTCGCCGCCGGTAGCGGTCAATACGTTATTACGTAAACCGATAATACCACGCGCCGGGATATCAAATTCCAAATGCTGTAAGTCGCCTTTAGGCTCCATTACTAACAGGTCGCCTTTACGTTGTGTTACCAGTTCAATTACCTTACCGGCAACTTCACCCGGTACATCAACTATCAGGGTCTCGATAGGCTCGCATTTAACACCGTCAATTTCTTTGACAATAACCTGTGGCTGACCCACCTGTAACTCATACCCTTCGCGGCGCATAGTCTCGATCAGTACCGATAAGTGCAATATACCACGACCATAAACCAGGTAAGAATCCGGCGACTCGGTTTCAACAACCTTAAGTGCCAGGTTTTTTTCCATTTCCTTATATAAACGATCACGTAAGTGGCGCGAGGTTACAAACTTGCCTTCCTTACCAAAAAACGGTGAAGTATTGATGGTGAACAGCATGTTCATGGTAGGCTCGTCAATTTTAATAACGGCCAGTTGTTCCGGGTTCTCAAAATCAGCAATGGTATCACCAATATCAAACCCTTCTATACCTACTACGGCACAAATATCGCCCGAGCTTACCGATGTTGTTTTTACTTTACCTAATCCTTCAAAAGTGTAAAGCTCTTTTATCCTGGTCTTTTGTATTTTACCGTCGCGCTTTACCAGCGATACCGGCATATTTTCTTTTATCGTACCACGTGCAACGCGACCTATTGCAATACGACCCACGAAGGATGAATAATCCAAAGAGGTGATCTGCATCTGCAAAGTACCTTCAGCAATCGGTGCCGGTGGAATATTTGCCAGTATAGCATCCATTAACGGGAATATATCTTCGGTAGGTGTTTTCCAGTCGGTGCTCATCCAGCCTTGTTTTGACGAACCGTAGATAACCGGGAAATCCAGTTGGTCTTCAGTAGCCTCAAGGTTGAAGAATAATTCAAATATCTGTTCGTAAACTTCTTCAGGGCGACAGTTTTCCTTGTCAACCTTATTTACTACCACAATAGGCTTTAAACCAAGCGACAATGCCTTTTGCGTTACAAAACGTGTTTGGGGCATAGCGCCTTCAAACGCGTCGCACAATAAAAGTACGCCGTCGGCCATTTTTAAAACGCGCTCCACCTCGCCGCCAAAGTCGGCGTGACCGGGGGTATCAATGATGTTGATCTTAACATCTTTATACACTACCGAAACGTTTTTGGATACGATGGTAATACCACGTTCGCGCTCCAGGTCGTTGCTATCTAATATCAGTTCGCCGGTTTCCTGCCCTTCGCGGAAGATGGCGCAGCTGTGTAATATCTTGTCAACCAGGGTCGTTTTGCCGTGGTCAACGTGTGCGATGATCGCTATATTTCTAATTTTTTGCATGAAAATGCCGCCTCTAAATTTGGCGCAAAGGTACGCTTAATTTATGAGATATGGAATATAATGGCAATATTGACGGTTTGATGATGCGGGGTTAACATTGGTTTAAGGATTCGTCATTGGGCATTAATCATCAGGGCATTGGGTTGTCGCTTTGCAATGACTGATGACAAATGCCCAATGACTATTTCTTCATGGCTCCTTCTTCGCACCCGGCAGCTTGCCTGTTACAACCCACCATATAAACCCTACCCATAGCACAACGACAAAAATTAGCCCCTTGGTTTGAAAATATGAAGTGTTGTACGATAAAGCATTCATTACCAGCAGGCACGAAACCCCAATAAGGATAATAAACATTACCAGTTTTACCATACTTAAAGGTAAAAATAAAGTTGTTTGTTTTGTTCCGTTCTTTATTTGGTAAGGGGTAAGGCGGAACAGGGTTGTCATTAGGCATTAGGTCGCCGCTTTGCAATGCCTATTGCCAAGTGTCCAATGACTAATACGATTAAATCCCCGCATGCATACTGGCTACTTTGGCTATCTGCCATTTGCCATTCTTTAGTTGCCAAAAAACCACAAACCTGCCGGGTTTTGATGGCGTTTCACTTTCCTGGTGGTTGATAAAGCGATGGTAGCCTATCTCGATAGCGCCATATCCCGGTATTGGATAAACCTCGATACTTCCAGGCACCAGCACACGGGTTACCTTACCGCAAATATTTGCTTTCAACGCTGCAAGGAGGTCTTTCTTTGATTTTTGCAGACCGCCTTTGTCGTGATAAAACTCGATACTATCCGAATAAATAGCCGCCTGTGTAACCATGTCGCAGGTATTATAGGCGTTAAAATATACGCTATCCATATGCACAATGGTATTGTATAATTCCTGCGATTCGGGCTTGTAAGGTGGTATCTCACTGCTTTGCGCCGATGCCATAACCGAGATCGCAGTAATTATCAATAAAGTTAAAAATGCTGGTAGTTTAAATTTTTTCATGGCCCTAATATAAGATGATATCTATTAGTCACACCCAACTGCCAAAAAGTTACGGGTTTGTTCCGTTCTATTTTGTGTAACAGTGAAAGCGGAACAGCTGTTCCGTCCATTATTTTGTAACACTCCTTAGCGGACGGACGAAACAGATAATACGGCAAATAATTTTATTCACTAAAAATTTCCCTTTGTAAATCAATCACTTCATAATCGCAAGTAAAGATTATTCTTTATTTATGGGAATTTATCTTTATATTTGTATTGAACATCCTCTCTAAGGAAACTATCGTTCTGTTCCGTTCTATATTTTGTTACACTAAATAGAACGGAACAACACCACCCACATAACCTGCATAGGCTTTACTTCGCAATAAAGTCAATATCATTTAATAGTATAGAATGGTATAGGGGGAGATATTTTATTTTTGGCAGGCAAAAAAACCTTTAAGTCAGGTTATCAAATAAGTAATCGACTATATTAAAGTCAATATTCTTATCTTGCCATTACTACTATGAAAAAAGTAATCCTGTTACTGTTTAGTATTTTCGCGTTTACAATAGTATCAGCGCAAAAGACAGGAGAAAAATTCCTACCATTTGTTTTGCTGATTGACAACGAAATACCCGAACCGTCAGTTACTGAAGGCATATTTTTGATTAAAGACAGTGTAGGCACATTGAAAGATAGTGTGATGTTTGATTACCGGCCAGGAGTATTATCAATAACGACAGCGGATTACAAGAGACTTTTCAAAGTAAAGCCTGTTTATAATATATTTTTAAGGATTTCACATAAAGGCCCGCATTTGGATACAACCTATGTTTATCTGCGGCAGATTGATAATAAGTATTGGAACTGGGAATATCCTCATGGTTATATGAACGAATACTATTTCATCTTTAAGGTATTTAATAAGTTCAATCCGGATAGCCGTAACAAATACTATTTCAAACCCGGTCAAGATTATATTACCCAAATAACTATTGGTGGCATGAGTGATGTAATACCAGTTCTGAAAAAAGAATAAGTTGTCTGTTCCGTTCTTTATTTTGTAACATTATTAGCCGAACAGTTTTAATAAGCAAGCGAGGGTAGTGACAAACAACTGTTCCGTTCTATTTTTGTTACACTTTTTAGAACGGAACAAAACAGTTTAAGTGATAGCAATAGCTACCAGAAAATCTCTACAGCATATCCCTCAAAATGACGATCGGCAGAAACGATTGTTAAATTTTCGGTAATAGCTTGTGCGATAATTAACCGATCAAAAGGATCACCATGGTGATGGGGAAGGGTTAAAAGAGTATTTAAGTGTTTGCTTTCAATCGCAATGACTTCGATTTGATTAAGGGAAAGGAAATGGTTCAACTCGGCAAACGATTGTTTGAGTTCGAGTTTACTTTTACTTGATTTGATAACGATCTCCCATAAAGAAGCTATACTGACGTACTTTTTATAGGTTGTATTGCTAATAGCTGAGATCGCTTTAGACGAAAGTTTGTTATCTCCTTCTGTAAACCATATTAATGCATGCGTATCGAGTATAATTCTCATTACTACATGTATTCTTTCATTTCATCCAAAGGGGCATCGAAATCCTCGGCCATCTTCCCAAATATGCCTTTACCACCTCCAAATCCGGATTTAATTCCGTTTTTGAAATCTTTCCCTGTAGCATCATCTTCTTGGGTCATCAGCGAACCAATGAAATCTTCTACCTCCTTTTGCTTGTCAGAGGGTAATTTATTGATCAGCTCTATTAATTCCGTAGTGCTCATGATAACACTAAGTTACAAAAATCTCACCTATCTCCCAAACGCCCACACCAAAAACTTGGGCATAGCTTCGGCCCAGGTATCGGTGCTGTGTGTTCCGCCTACTATTTCGAGGTACTGTATATCAGACGGACGGACATATCCTTTAGCTTGCAGTTCTTTGATGAGGTCGATGGTATCGTCGATGGAGTCAATGATACCGTTTTTATTGCGGTCGGCAGTTTCATCTTTGGTACCCGTTTGCAACCAGAATTTTAACTCCGGTTTACCGGCAGTTTCCCGGATGGTTTTGTGCATAATACGGTCGGCATCGGTGTAGCCTTTGCCCAATTCCTTGCTCCTCCACCAGAACGAGCCGGAAAATACCCCAACCTTATTAAAAAGCTGTGAATTATTCCAGGCAATATCCATAGCCGATAACCCGCCAAGCGAGAATCCCGCGAAAGCAGTAGTATCAAAATGATCGATACCCTTTTCTTTATGAATGGCAGGCAACAATTCAGTAGTGATAAATTTGGTGTAAGCCGCAGCTTTGGAGCCGCGCTGTTTATAGTCGGGTTTGCCGGCAACACCATATTCCTGCAGGCGGTCCTTATCGGCAGCATGTATAGCGGCAACCAAAACAGGCTTTATGGAACCGGCAGCATACAGTTTTTCAAGCGTTTCGGCCAAGCGCAGGGTAACGGTCTCCTGCCCGTCGTTCAGTAAAAGCAGGTTAAGGGGTTCGATGGAATTGTATCCATCGGGTATCATCAAAGTAACGGTAACATCTCTTTTAAGATGCTCAGAATCAACAGTAATTTCAGTTTCTGTAATGGTCATTTCACTCACGTTCCAGCTCAGGTACATCTCTCTCCAATTATAAAGGGGGCAAAAATAAACTTATACGTTTATTAAAATGGAATTTGTTGAATAAATTATCAGAATGTTGTCTTTTTAAATCAAAGCACTTAACTTACAATCAAAAACCGATAAATATTTTGAGAGAAGATTATCGCAAATGGCACTCCAATAGTTTGGGCATGGACGTTGAAATGCTGGTTTTCGGCGAACGCGGCTACCCGGTTATTTTATTCCCTACTTCGCAGGGCCGCTACTTTCAAAATAAAGATGAGGGTTTGCTGGATGCCGTAAGCTGGTTTGTGGACGAGGGTTTGGTGAAAATATACTGTCCCGAAAGCTTCGACTGGCTCACCTGGTACAACAAAGGTGTTCATCCTGCCGAACGGGCGCGCAACTATAATTTTTACGACCAGATGCTGTACGATGAACTTGCACCCTGGGCCATGCACGAAACGGGTGTGAGCAAAGTGGCAACCGCGGGCGCCAGTTTTGGCGGCTATCATGCGGCTAACTTCGCTTTCAAACATCCCGACAGGGTGGGCCACATGTTCAGCATGAGCGGGGCGTTTGACATCAAGCAGTTTATGGATGGTTATTATGATGACGACGTATTTTACAATAACCCGGTTGATTATTTGCCCGGCAGCGACCGGTACGAACTATGGCAAATGAATATTATACTGGGTACGGCCGAACATGATATTTGCAGGGCAGATAACGACCACCTGTCAAACATTTTAAGTCAAAAGAACATTAACCATTGGCTGGATGTACGCGGCATTGGCGACCACGACTGGCCGATGTGGAAGGCGATGTTCCCGCATTATTTGAGTACGATAAGGTAGATTTGAGAAGTGAGATATGAGATTTGAGACAAGGTTTATTTTACAAAGTGTTACGGAAAATAGAACGGAACAGTTCCCCTCTTGAGAGGGGCAGGGGTGTGTCACTCGCGAACGGACGGACATTTGTATTTATTTAGAATTTAGAGATTAGAAATTAGGATTAACCCAACATACTCCCATGAAAAAAATAGGCATTCTCTTCGGACAGGAACAATCATTTCCACAAGCATTTGTCGACCGCATTAACCACAAAGGCGAAAAAGACATCAAGGCTGAATTTGTACGCATTGATAAAGTGATGCAGGCCGAACCGCTGGATTATGCGGTGATCGTCGACCGTATATCGCAGGATGTACCTTTTTACCGGGCAACATTGAAAAACGCTGCCATCTGCGGCACTGCGGTTATCAATAATCCTTTCTGGTGGAGCGCAGATGAAAAGTTTTTTAACAATGCACTTGCCGTAAAAATCGGTGTACCGGTACCCAAAACGGTTATCCTGCCATCCAAAGAATTGCCTGATGATACCAATGATAACTCCTTCCGTAACCTGGCTTACCCGCTGGATTGGGAAGGCATATTCAACTACGTGGGTTTCCCGGCTTATATGAAACCATTTGATGGCGGCGGCTGGAAAGAAGTTTACCAGATAACCAGTTTGGATGACTTGTGGGATAAATACAATCAGACCAAACAATATGTGATGATGCTACAGGAGGAGATCATCTTCCAGGATTACTTCCGCTGCTATTGTATTGGCGGCAAACACGTGCGCATTATGCAGTATGAGCCGCGCAACCCGCATCATTTGCGCTATGAACATGGCAAGGCACCGGCAGAAAAGAAGCTGCTGGAAACGGTTAAAAATTATGTCATCAAGCTCAATAAATATTTAGGCTACGATTTTAATACCGTTGAATTTGCTATACGCGACGGTGTGCCTTATGCTATCGATTTCTGTAACCCTGCCCCTGATGCTGAAGTAACCAGTGTGGGCCAGGATAACTTTGAATGGGTGGTTGAAACAGCAGCGGATTATGCCATTGAGCGTGCTAAGAAACAAAAGGACGGACAAGACAATCTTACCTGGGGCGAGTATGTTAAAACTGGGGCAGCAAAGGTTGATTTGTTATCGTCGGAAAAGAAAATTGAAAAGAAGGCGGATAAGAAAGAAGCAACAACAGGCAAGGTAGATCATGCCATTACTGCCGAAGGTAAACTAACAAAGGTTGCTGCGCCTAAAAAAGCTGCGGCAAAACCTACAGCAAAAAAACCGGCTCCTAAAAAATAAACCTGATTAATTATGAACGAATTTACCTTAGGTGTTGAAGAAGAATTTATGGTGATTGACCCGGTTAGCCGGGAATTGAAATCGCATGAGCAAAAAATTGTTGAAGGCGCCCAAAAAATACACGAGGACCAGGTAAAAGCCGAAATGCACCAGGCCGTGGTAGAAGTAGGCACCAGTATTTGCCGCAACACCGCCGAAGCCCGCAAGGAAGTAAGCAAGCTGCGCGGCACAATTGCCATGCTGGCCGGGGACCTGGGTTTGCGGGTTGGCGCTGCGGGTACGCATCCTTTTTCACACTGGCAGCACCAATTAATAACCGATCATCCGCGTTATTTTGAGATCGTAGATGAGATGCAGGAAGCCGCACGATCGAACCTTATTTTCGGGTTGCATGTGCATGTAGGTATCCAGTCGCGTGATCTGGCAGTGCATATTGCCAACCAGGTACGGTATTTTCTGCCACACGTTTATGCCTTATCCACCAATTCTCCTTTTTGGGAAGGAAGAAATACCGGGTTTAAATCGTTCAGGACCAAAGTATTTGACAAATTCCCGCGTACGGGTATTCCAGATTATTTCAGCAGTATTGAGGAATATGACCGCTACATCAAGCTATTGGTTAAAACCAATTGTATCGATAACGCTAAAAAAATATGGTGGGATATCAGGGTACACCCTTTCTTTGAGACCATCGAGTTCAGGATATGCGACTGCCCGATGCTGATAGATGAGACCATGGCATTTACGGCGCTTTTCCAGGCTTTATGTGCTAAGTTGTATAAGCTGAGGCTGCAAAATATGTCTTTTATTACCTATAACCGGGCTTTGATCAACGAAAATAAATGGCGCGCGGCACGCTACGGTATCGATGGCAAAATGATAGATTTCGGCAAGGAAATGGAAGTAAATACACGAGCGCTGATACTGGAGCTTTTAGATTTTGTTGACGATGTGGTAGATGAATTAGGCTGCCGCGAGGATCTGCAATACGTACACAAAATATTAGAACACGGCACCGGAGCGGACAGGCAACTGGCAGTTTACAATCAAAATAATAACTTTGCCGACGTGGTGGACTATATCACCTCGCAAACGTTAAAAGGAATTTAGATTAGAGACTGGAGATTAGTGATTAGAGATCAGGCATAACAACTGTGAATGTCTTTACGTATCCAGTTTCTCAAAATGAAATCATGATTGATAAACCAGAAATAAAAGTAGCGATACTTGACCTGTACGACGGCATTGCCAATGAGGGTATGCGCGGCTTCCAGGATATATTGAACCAGTACAAAGCAAAGCATAGTCTTAACCTCAGCTATAAGATATTTGATGTGCGTAAAAAGTGCGAAGTTCCTGACCATAAAGATTTTGACATTTATATACATAGTGGCGGCCCCGGCAGTCCTTTGGATTCGCAAGGAACGGAATGGGAAAAGAAATATTTCAACCTGGTAGATAAGCTTGAGGACCATAACTTATCGAACAATCCGCAAAAGAAGTATGCTTTTTTTGTGTGCCATTCGTTCCAGCTGATGTGCCGCAAATATAAGTTGGGTGTGATTAGTACAAGGCGCTCACCGTCGTTTGGCGTGTTGCCCGTACATCAAACCAGTGCAGGTTTAGCCGATCCGATTTTTGAAGGCATGGCTGATCCTTTCTATACTGTTGATTCAAGAAGCTGGCAGGTCATCCATCCGGATGAAAAGCGTTTTGCTGAATTGGGTATGCAATTACTGGCAATCGAAAAAGAACGACCGCATGTTGATTTGCCTCGGGCACTGATGGCTATCCGTTTTAATGAGTATTTTATCTCAACTCAGTTCCATCCTGAAGCTGATGCGATTGGCATGAAGGCTTATTTAGCAAGAGAAGATAAAAAGAAGGAAGTGGTTAACGAGCATGGCCTCGACAAATACAACGAAATGCTTGAACGCCTTGACGACCCGGATAAAATAGCGCATACGCAGGCTACTATTATACCTAACTTCCTGGATCAGGCGGTGTTGAGTTTGCAGGAGGTTTGATTAAACAACCCTTGTCATCCTGAGCAATTGCGAAGAATCTTATATAAGCGGTCAGTTACGGATGTAGGTGTATAAGATTCTTCACTACGTTCAGCATGACAGATCAATTTATTAACACATGGACCCCTCAGCAAGGAAAATATTCAACGATAACTTTACCCCGGACAAGTATCAGCATTTCCAGGAGGTGTTAAATGATGGCCTCAAAAAACCGATCGAGTTCCGTGTAGCAGAAACGCCCGTTTTCCTGACGGATGATTTTCGCGATAAGCTGTTAGCCGCGGGGGAAGATATCATCAATGTTATCCTTCAGCCTGATTTTAAACAGCTAACCGAACGGGCGATACCAGAAAAATGGAATGTTGCTAATGAGAACGACCACCCTCATTTTATCGCACTTGATTTTGGCGTTTGTAAAGATGAGCATGGGCAGATCGTACCCAAACTGATCGAATTACAGGGCTTTCCATCATTATATGGTTTCCAGGTTCATTTAAGTGAGACATACCGAAACACGTTTGATATTTCAGATGATTGGTCTGTTTACTTTAACCATTTAGATAAAGAAAGTTATCTCGACCTGCTGAAGAAAACTATTGTTGGACCCTACCATCCTGATGAAGTAGTTCTGATGGATGTAAACGCACCAGACCAAAAAACAGCTGTTGACTTTTACATTACACAACATTACCTGGGTATACCGGTAGTTTCGTTAGGTGATCTGATCGAACAAAATGGTAAGTTGTTTTACGAGAGCCGGGGCAGCTTTAAGCCTATCAAGCGCATATACAACCGGCTCATTTTTGATGAGATAGAGAGCGATCCGGATATTTTTAACAAAGTTGTTGATATCCGTAAAGCGCTTGATGTAGAGTGGATAACACACCCTAACTGGTTTTATCGCATCAGCAAGTTCACCATGCCTTTTTTAAAAGGCGATTATGTTCCAAAAACCGTTTTCTTAAAAGAGTTACATTCAATACCGGACGGACTGGATAAATACGTACTAAAGCCCTTATTTTCCTTTGCGGGACAAGGCGTTATTATCGATGTAACCAAAGAGGATATCGAAAATATCAAGGACCCTGAAAATTGGATATTACAGGAAAAAGTGAATTATGAACCCGTATTGCAAGCTCCTGACGACGGCGTAAAGATCGAGATCAGGTTGTTATACCTTTGGCCAGATGGCGACAGTAAACCAACGCTATCTATAAACCTTTCACGTTTAAGCCGTGGCAAAATGATAGGCGTGCGGTATAATAAAGACTTTGATTGGGTTGGAGGCACAATCGCTTTCATGCGAAAGTAAAACCTTATACTAATACGGTTGTATATTCGTATATAAGGTATAAAATGTATTAAATTTGTGACGTGAATATTCAGTTGATCATAGTGTTGTTGCTTTTCGTTGCTGCAATTTTTTATGTTGGCCGTATTTTATATAAGACGCTGACTGCAAAAAAAAGCTGTGGCGAAAACTGCAAGTGCGGGGTGGATTTTTCAAACATTGAGTCGCCTAAGGCTAATAAATAAAATAGTTGCGAGATTTGAGATGTGAGATTTCTGACATTTTGCAGGTCTATATAAAACCTAAACAAAAGTATTTCAAATTAATCAACTTCTATTTTATGTCTCAAATCTCAAATCTCAAATCTCAGATCTGATAAATGGCCGATAAACAGGTTTTTCAAACTGATACGCCCGGTAGGTGGACCCGTTTTAAATGGCTTAGCCGTGTTATAGTAATTGTTTTGGCCGCTGCGGTAGTAGCTGCGGCAGTCACGGTTACGTCTAAGCAATATCCTGTTTTACCCAACCTTAACCCGGCCCCAAAGAAACTCTCGAAAGAGGAACTGGATCAGTTAAAACGGTCCACTAAATATCGTGCTTTTAAGATCGATACCGAAAAGCTGGGCGCTTTGCGGCGCAACTTGCGCAAGCATCAGCTAAAACGCCCTAATAACAAAAACCGCATTAATGCCGGGTTCTACCGGCCATGGGAACCGCAGGCTTACTACTCGCTTGTGGATCATATAGCGAGACTGGATATGGTGGTGAGCGAAGGGTTCACTGTTACCCCGAACGCCGATACGGTTACCGCCAAAATAGATACCGGCCTTATCAACCTGAATAAAAAATACAAAAAACCGGTCCTAATTTCCCTCACCAATTATCTGGATGCGCTGGGCGGGTTCGATAACAAAGATCTGTATCGCATCATAAAAACCCAGGAGTCACGGGCTAAATTTATCAATAGCGTAGTTACGCAACTGGCAAAATATCATTTCCAGGGTATAAATCTTGAACTGGAGAACATCAAAAATCGCAACGACAAAAACTTTGTTGCCCTTGAGCAGGAATTTTATACCATATTACATCCACAAGGATACCTGGTTACCTGCAACGTGGTACCCGATGATGACCAATACGACGTAGTAAAACTACAGCGTTACAACGATTACCTGTTTGTAATGGCCATTGACGAGCACAGCGAGGACAGTAACCCCGGCGACCTCTCAAATCAGCATTGGGTAGAAGAAATACTGGATAGGGTATGTTCAAAAATACCCAGCGAAAAAGTTATTTTAACCGTGCAGGGCGGGGGGTATGACTGGCCCGAAAGCAGTACAGGGAAACCCGCCAGCTATCAGCAGGCTATAAGCTATGCGCGCGAAAATCAGAGTAAAATTACTTATGATCCGGCTTCTGCCAATTTACACTACACCTACTACGATCTTGACAGCCTGGAGCATACCGTTTATTTTACCGACGCCGCCACCAACTTCAACATCATCCGCATGGCCGACGATTGGGCAACAGGCGGAGTTGCATTATGGCGGCTTGGCTCAGAAGACCCGCGTATGTGGTCGTTCTTTCAGAAAAACTTATCGCTGGACTCCTTAAGAAAGACCGGTATCGATATCAAGAGGCTTCAAATTGTTGGTCTGAACAACAGGATAGACTATGCCGGCGACGGCGAGGTGCTCGACCTCGTGACGACGCCTACTACGGGGCAGATCGATGTAAAGATGGATACGGTAAATTATGCCATTACTAATCAGCGTTACATCAAACTGCCTACCAAATATGTGATAAGGCGTTATGGATTTGCCCCCAAGAAAATTGTGTTGACATTCGATGACGGCCCCGACCCTGATTACACTCCCCGCATACTGGATATCCTGAAGCGTGAAAAAGTGCCTGCGGCTTTTTTCGTAGTAGGCTCAATGGCCGAAAAGAATATCTCCATTCTGCGGCGCGAGTACGAGGATGGCTACGAAATTGGCAACCACACCTTCTTCCACCCGGATATTTCGACTATCAGCATACAACGAGTCAACCTCGAGCTAAATGCTACACGTAAGTTGATCGAATCGGTCACGGGCCGAAGCACCATATTATTCAGGCCGCCATTCAACGCTGATGCTGAGCCGCAAACACTGGCGGAAGTTATTCCTGTTGCTGAAAGCCGCAAGCAAAGTTATATTACCATTGGCGAATCTATTGACCCATGGGATTGGCAGCCTGGCGTAACCGCAGATAGTATTTTAGCCCGGGTGATCAGGCAAAAGGATGCAGGCTCCATGCTGCTGTTGCATGATGCCGGGGGCGATACCCGCGAGGAAACAGTAAAGGTGCTGCCTGATATTATTCACTTCTTTAAAAGTCACGGTTACCAGTTTACTACCATTGCCGACGTTTTGCATAAAAATAAGGCTGACCTGATGCCGCCGATAAAAGATGATGCCAATAGTGGGGTGATGGGCACATTGTATGATATTTTTATACAGGGCTTTTTCTATGGAAACTGGTTTATGATGTATTTATTCCTTTCAGCGATTTTCCTGGCAATAGGGCGGGTTGTTTTGATAGGTATACTTTCGGTACGGCAATTTTATGAGGATAAGAAAGAAAAAGCCGGGCTTACTGCTTACGATGTAAAACTTTCGCCGGTAAGCATTATAGTACCTGCTTACAACGAAGAGATCACCGCTATTAAAACCATACAGAGCCTGCTGCAACTGGAATATTTTGAGTTCGAGATCATTTTTGTTGATGATGGGTCGAAAGATAAAACATACGAGTTGGTCAAAGCATCGTATGGCAATCACCCAATGGTAAATGTATTAACCAAAGCTAACGGGGGCAAGGCATCAGCTTTAAATTTTGGCATTGCGCACGCTAAGTACGATTTTGCGGTGTGTATTGATGCTGATACACAGCTTAAAAATGACGCCATTAAACAGTTAATGGCTTATTTTACTGATGATGAGATAGGCGCGGTTGCGGGTACGGTTAAAGTAGGCAATGAGAGCAACATTGTAACCATGTGGCAATCCATCGAATACATTACCGCCCAAAATATGGACCGCAGGGCCTTTGGCCTTATCAACAGTATAACTGTAGTTCCGGGTGCAATCGGGGCATTCCGCAAGGCTGCTATATTTAAAGCCGGGGCATTTACGTCGGATACGCTTGCCGAAGATTGCGACTTAACCATGCGTATTTTAAAGCAAGGCTATGTTATAAAAAATTGCGCGGAGGCGATAGCCTATACCGAAGCTCCTGAAACATTGGGCGCCCTGATGAAACAGCGTTTTCGCTGGAGTTTTGGTGTAATACAAAGCTTTTGGAAAAATCGTGATGCCCTGTTCAATAAAAAATATCGGTTTTTTGGTATGGTGGGTATGCCTAATATCCTCATCTTCCAGATCATATTGCCGCTTTTCTCTCCCCTGGCAGATCTCATGATGATCATTGGCCTGTTTGGAGATAAACCGGGCAAAATACTGGCGTATTATGTGGCTTTTGTATTGATAGATTTTATAGTGGCTATCATCGCTTTCCGGATGGAAAAAGAGGATTACAGGAAGCTGGTCTACATCATACCGCAGCGTTTTATTTGGCGCCAGTTGATGTATTATATCCTGTTCAAATCGATACGCAGGGCATTAAAAGGTGAACTGAGCGGTTGGGGAGTATTGAAACGTACGGGTAATGTGAGCGTGAAAGACAAAGCTGTAAGGGCTTGATGTAGAGACGCATGATTATGCGTCTTTCTAAAACATGAATTAAGACATAAGACGCATAATCATGCGTCTCTACGATTTTTCTATCAGGCAAACGGCATAAGCCACCACACCTTCCTGGCGGCCAATGAATCCCAATTGTTCGTTTGTAGTGGCTTTTATTGATATATCCTCTTCGCTTATACCGGCAGCTCTGGCAATATTGGTTTGCATTGCAGGTATATGCGGGTTTATTTTAGGCTCCTCAAGGCATACCATCGCATCAATATTGCTTATCGCCCAGCCTTTTTCGTCCAATAGTTTAATAACTTCCTGTAATAGTATTAAACTGCTGATACCTTTCCAGCGTTCATCTTTGTTCGAAAAATGATAACCAATATCGCGCAGGTTAGCTGCTCCTAATAAAGCATCGCAGATAGCGTGGAGTAATACATCGGCATCGGAATGCCCGAACGCGCCCGAATGGTGCTCAAGGTTTACGCCTCCTAAAACAAATGGATGCCCTGTTTTTAACTGGTGTACGTCAAATCCAAAGCCTACTTTTATTTTACTCATTATTTTTTACCTGCCCCAAAATTCACCATTAAGGTAAACCTTAGCGTATTAGCTAACGGGCTGCTTTGCTGACTGGCGGCAATATAAGAAAAATCAAAGGCATAAATATCGTACTTGAACCCTACGCCTAACGTAAGGTAGTGTAAACCGCCGTTATTAGGGTTTTCATAAAAATAACCGGCTCTCACAGCAAACTGCTTATTATACCAGTATTCAACACCCGGCGAAATGGTAATTTCCTGCATTTCCTGGCTAAAGCCGTTTGGTGCATCAGTAAATGAACCAAAAATACCTGCGGGAACAGAAACATCATCACTTTTGCCTTTTATAATGTTACCGTTCGAATCCAGGATCGGAGGAGTCGGTACTAATAATTTATTGAAATCAAGTGCAAAAGTAAACTGGTTAAATTCGTCCAGGTTAATGGTGTTTGCTATCCCAAGCTTCAGGTTGGTGGGCAGAAAGTATTTGGTACCATTATCCGTATAACTGATCTTTGAACCGATATTAGATATATCGGTTCCAAAAGCGAACGTTGCATTGTTGCCAAATTCCTGCAATTGCTTATGGTAAAATAAAGATACGTCGGCTGCTACCGCATTACCGGGTTTAATTTCCTGCCCTGCAAAAGAGTTAGCAAGGCTGGAGTGTATGTATCGCAAGCTTAAGCCTAATGAAAATTCATTACCAAACTTACGCGAGAATGATCCGTCTACAGAAAATTCATTGGGTATATAAGTACCCAATGGCGTTTGATTATTATCTGTAAGGTCAATTGACCCAAGGTTGAAATATCGGAATGAAGCGCCAAATGAATTCCTTTCATCTATTTTATGTGCATAGGATAAATAAGAAAGGCTTACATCAGGTACCAGGTTACGTAACCATGGACTGTAAGAAACCGAAACGGCATCCTTATCTTCCATAAAAGCCAGTTTAGACGGGTTCCAGTAATTAGCATTTGCGTCGGGAGATAACGCCACTCCGGCCTCGCCGATGCTGCCCGAACGTGAATCAGGGGTTATTAACAGAAAAGGTACGGCTGTTTGGACACCAGTTGAATTGGAGCCATTAGAGCTTACCTGTGAAAATGCTGCTAACGGCAGTAAAAACGTAATATATAATAAGGTGTACCGGGCTCGTAAGTTGAAAAAGTTCATTGCTGCAATTTAGCTTTAATAATTAAAATATCTGATCCCTACATCATGCATTTTCATAAGACTTAAAACGTAGAGACACAAATGTTTGTTGATTTGAGTTAAAAAAACAATATTAGTGTAACTCAATGCCGGGTTTTACGTTTAAAGCCAAACAAAGGTTCATCATTTTTTTGAAATTTATGCACCAACAGGGTTTAATTATTAATTCATTTTTTTTAGATTTACATTCTAATAACAGTAAAAATATGAAAATACTTTTTACGAGGACTGCGTTAGTGCTGGTGAGCTTCGGAGCATTGTTAAGCAGCTGCAGTAAACGTCCCCAATCGCAAAAGACCGGGATGACCTATAACGACAAGACCAACGGCGGTTACGAGCTTTTCCGTAAGACGCACCTTGCACCGGGTCCTGGCCTTGTTCCAATAGAAGGGGGTACATTTGTAATGGGCGGAAGTGCTGATGAGGATGTAACTTTCGACTACAATAACGTGCGCCGCAGGGTAACTGTACCTTCATTTTATATGGATGAAACTGAGGTTTCAAACCAGGATTGGCTGGATTACCTGCATTGGATAAAGATCACTTTCCCTGCTGATTACGAATTATATTATAATGCGCTGCCCGATACATTAGTATGGCGCAGGCCGTTATCATATAATGAACCTTATGTAGAAAACTATCTAAGGCACCCTTCTTTCAGCGATTACCCCGTAGTAGGCGTAAGCTGGGACCAGGCACAAGACTATTGCAGCTGGCGTACCGACCGCATGAATGAAAACATTCTGCGCGAAACCGGAAGGTTAGTAACCTGGGCCGATGCCGCAAACCAGGGTCCCGGTAAAGGAAAAAAAGGTCAGGCTAATGCTGCCCCTGCTAATAAAGATCCTTTTAATACCGATATATACCTGAATGGACAATATAAAGGCGCCGGAATTGACGGCAAAAAAATGATACCGGATATCAGCCCCACGGCACAGCCAACCACTGCAGCTAAAGGCAAAGCCGCTGCTAAGCCAGTAAGGCCTGCACGAATAGAGGATGGTATATTAAAGCAGCGTTACCGCCTGCCATCAGAAGCAGAATGGGAATATGCAGCCCTTTCACTGGTTGGCAATACCGAATTTGAAAATATCGATAATAACAAAATATATCCATGGAACGGCCTTGGCGTACGCTCGGCTAAACAAAAAACCCGTGGTTTAATTATGGCTAACTTTAAACGCGGCCAGGGTGATAACATGGGCGTGGGTGGTTACCTTAATGATAAATCGGATATAACGGCCCCGGTGCGTTCGTTCCCGCCAAATGATTTTGGCTTGTACCAAATGGCCGGTAATGTGAACGAATGGGTGCAGGATACTTATCGTCAAACATCTTTCGAAGAGTTTGAAGATTTCAACCCATTCCGTGGTAACGAATATAAAAACAAACGCTTATCAGATCCCTTGAAGGCTCAATTGGCTAAAGATAAATACGGCAAACCGATCCTTGATCCTGCTGTATCAGCTAAAAAGCAAAGTTATGCCGATATGCTGGCGACCCAGAACAAAGCAAATACAGCCAATGGTAACGCTGCTGCAACTGCTCCGTTAACAACAACACCGGGTGCCCCGGCTAACCCGCTGGCAGGTAAACCATATAACCCTGACTTCAGGGGTGCTGCCGACTCGGTGAATAATTCACTATATGGCACTACAACTTTGGTTAATGATAAGTCAAAAGTATACAAAGGCGGTTCATGGAATGATATGGCATTTTGGTTAAACCCAGCCACCCGCCGCTTTATGGATGAAGATCAATCCAGTGCCGAAGTTGGGTTCCGTTGTGCTATGACTATGGTTGGCGCTCCGGAAATATTCCCTTCGGGCAAACCACACTACAGCGTAAAAAAACCAAAACAATTTAAGGCTAGATAAAGATTCCCTTTCATAACAAAAACGGCTCTGCAAATGCAGAGCCGTTTTTGTTTACGCTGGTTAAAAGTTAATTAAAACTTGTCCTTTTTCAACCTTATCCCCGGGCTTTATCCTGATAGATTTTACAATAACGTCGCCAGGCGATTTAATGATGTTTTCCATTTTCATTGCCTCGAGGACAAAGAGATTATCTCCTTTCTTTACCTCGCTGCCTTCATTTACAAACACTTTAAGCACGAGGCCCGGCATAGGAGCTTTTACCTCGCTCACTTTGGCGCTGTTGAGATCGCTCAAACCAAGCTTATCTAATAGAACATCAAATTGGTCCTTCGCTGCTACATGATAAATAGTTCCGTTTATTTTGATCTCGGCTGTTTTGGCCTCCCGGTCAAAACTAACTACTTCGGCGTTGTAAGAGGCCATATTATTAATGATATGAAAGGCGGAAGGGCCTAGTTGTTGAATATCTAGGTCGACTTTTTCATCATTGACCAAAAGTTTGTCGCTTTTATTTTCGATCTTGTAATCGAATTTATTGTTAACCTTAATATTATACATACCGGGTATCAGATTATATAAGTTAGCGTTTAGAATTTAGGGTTTAGGGATTTATGCCTTATTGCGTTAGTACATACTGAATCATATTAGCACCCATTTTTAAGGCTTTTAAGCGAGTTTCCTGGGTATCCCCGGCGTAGGTACCAAAATCTTCCCAGCCATTACCCAGGTCGCATTGGTAATCATAAAAACACACCAATCGTCCTTTATATATCAGGCCGAAACCTTGTGCACGCTTACCATCATGCTCATGAACTTTTGGCAAACCGTTGGGGAAATCATACTTCTGATGATAGATAGGGTAATTCAGCGGTAACTCTACAAAATCAAGCTCCGGGAAAACTTTTTTCATCTCGCGCCTGATAAACGGATCGAGACCATAGTTATCGCATACGTGCAGAAATCCTCCACCGGTAAGATATTTACGCAGGTTGGCCGCCTCCTGGTCAGAGAAGATAACATTTCCGTGGCCGGTCATAAAAATAAAGGGATAATTAAATATTTGGGCACTTCCTACTTCCACCACGTCATCCTCAGGTTGGAAATTAGTTTTCAGGTTCTCGTTACAGAATTTGATCAGGTTTGGTAGAGCTGTCCGGTCGCCGTACCAATCGCCGCCACCGCTGTATTTTAGCTTGGCCATTTTATAAGTAGGCACATTAAAGCTTGTCAAACTTAAAAATGCCAGCAAAACAACGCACATCCAGGCTTTCATATACGATTCAAAAAATTCACCTCGAAACAGGCTTCTAATGCTGCTGTCTCAGTTCTTAAACGGCTTTTTCCTAAAGTTATGGCTTTAAAATCATTTTTTAAAGCATTGTCAATTTCCTTTGGTGTAAAATCTCCCTCCGGGCCTATCAAAACCAGGTATTTTCCAAAAGGTTTGATTTGCTTTTTCAGGCTAAATTTATCTCCGGGCTCACAATGCGCTATAAATTTCTGCCCATCAAATGGTGTCGATACCAATTTATTTACCGCCACAGGTTCGTTCAAAACCGGGTGCCAGGCCTTGATAGATTGTTTGATCGCTGAGGTAATGATCTTGTTCAGCCTGTCAACTTTTGCTTCCTTTCTTTCGGAATGCTGACAGATGATCAGCGATATCTCATCGATACCAATTTCGGTGGCTTTTTCTAAAAACCACTCCAGCCGCTCAATATTTTTTGTGGGTGCAACTGCGATATGTAGATAGTGGTTCCGTTTATTAAAATCCTGTTCTACCGAAATGATTTTCAGTTGGGTCCTTTTGGGATGTGCATCAGCTATGGCAGCCGTATAAAAATTGCCTTGCCCGTCTATCAATTGCACCTGGTCGCCGTTTTGCAGGCGCAATACCCTAACGCAATGTTTGCTTTCCTCCTCGTTAAGGTAATAAATTGAAGATGCAGCTTCAATATTGGGTGTGTAAAACAGTTGCATCGGGAAGAGTTTTAATGCAGGTCGACAGTATCTTCTTCGTTCAACAGCAGTTCGAGTTTTACAGATTCAATATTCTGGTCCGATTTTTTAAGAACCGTAATATTATACCCGCTCGACTCTTTCTGTTCACCAACGTCCGGTATCTTACCAAAAATATCGCCCAGCCAACCCGAAACTGTGTCATAGTCGCCATCCTCAGGCAGGTCATGCGGCAAATGGCTGTTCACGTCATATATCGGTGCCAGTGCATTTACGATAAACTCTGTATCATTTACTTTTTCGACGATCGGTTTCTCTTCATCATATTCGTCCTGTATCTCACCTACCAATTCTTCAACAATGTCCTCAAGCGTTACCATACCGGCTGTACCACCAAACTCATCTAATACGATAGCTATTTGTATGCGCTTTTGCTGCAACTCAGCCATCAGGTCGTTGATCTTTTTGGTTTCGGGAATGAAATACGCCTTCCTGATAATGTCCTTTAGCAAAAATGTTTGCTTATGCGCCAGCAAGGGCAAAATATCTTTTGCGTGCACTACGCCAACGATCTTATCAATTGTCTCCTCGTACACCGGTATCCTCGAATAACCTTCCGTTATTAAAAGCTGTATCAACGTATCCTGATCCGTATCAATTTCGACACCGGATATTTTGGTACGCGGCACCATAATATTTTTAACTACACGCTCGTTAAAATCAAACACATTTTGAATAAGCTCGTGTTCGGTCGAATCCAATGCACCGGTTTCCTTGCCCTGTTCCAGCAAGTATTGTAATTCTTCCGAGCTATGATGTGCTTCGCTGCCGGGTGCTGTATCGATGCCCATTGATTTTAATATCAGGTTAGCAAACCCGTTTAAAAACCAGATAAAAGGCCTGAATAGGATATAGAAAAATCGCAGCGGCACGGCAACATTCATTACCGTACGAACCGAACGTTGTATCGCAATTGATTTAGGAGCAAGTTCACCAAATACGATATGTAAAATGGTAATAAACAGGAACGCGACTATGTGGCTGGTATTAATGATAAGGGTTGACTGAATGATAACGCCGAATAATGCAAATAGATTGAGCATTAATTTGGTCACCACTTCCTGTCCGGCCCATCCCAGGCCGAGTGAGGCGAGGGTGATTCCCAACTGCGTGGCTGCAAGGTAACCGTCCAAATTGGCCATTATGCCTTTGGCTACTTTAGCGGTCCGGCTGCCTGCTTTAGCTTTAATCTCTATTTGCGAGCCGCGTACCCGTACCATAGCAAACTCTGCGGCCACAAAAAAGCCGTTCAATAATACCAGGCACCCTGTAAGAACTATGTAGTAACCGTTAATTTCTAAATCGGGAGCCATGTATCAATTTATTGGTACGAGGGAAAAGTAGTCTTGTACAATTCGAGGCCTTCGGCAATTACCTTGTGTGCGTAGCGCATGCCCAGTAAATGTTCGATAGTCACGTTCTTTCCTTCCAGCTTTTTGTAGTCCTGGAAAAAGCGAACGATCTCTTTCATGGCATGCGGCGGCAATTCATTCAGATCGTTGATGTAGTTTACCGACATATCATTTTTTGCCACAGCGATGATCTTATCATCCTGCTCACCATTATCTACCATGTGCATCACGCCGATCACTTTAGCTTCGATAATCGACATCGGGAAAACATCAACCGAGCATAAAACTAAAATATCAAGCGGGTCATGGTCATCGCAATACGTTTGCGGTATAAAGCCATAATTAGCCGGGTACATCACCGATGAAAAAAGTACGCGGTCGAGTTTCAACAGGCCCGATTCTTTGTCTATTTCATACTTGGCTTTTGAGCCCTTGGGTATTTCGATTATTGCGTGAACTATTTCGGGAATATTATCACCCGGTGATACCTGGTGCCAGGGATGTTGTGTACTCATTGATCGATGTTATGAATTTTCATTTCCCGCCTCCACTTTGATCATTTTTCTCCTGATATAAGCGATAATAAGCGGCAATGTTGTAATTATAATTAAACCTAATACAACATACTTAAGGTAATATTTTATTTCGTCAGGATATTTACGTCCCAAAAAAAAGCCTGTCAAAGTTAAAACACATACCCAGGTGATGCTGCCAATAAAGTTATACAAGCTAAATCTTTTGATATCAAGCTTAACAACTCCTGCAAAGATAGGGGCAAAAGTTCTAATTATCGGGAAAAATCTGCCTAAAACCAGCGCCATGCCTCCGTACTTTCGATAAAACTCTTCGGCCATGGCTACATAACGCTTTTTGAAGAATAATGATTCATTTCTTTTAAATAATACCGGGCCTGTGCGATACCCAAACCAGTACCCTGTATAATTACCCAAAACTCCCGCAGCAACAAGCGACAATACCAAAACTGCTATAGGCATGTGCAGCACCCCCATGGCGCAAAGCAGCCCCGCCAATACGAGTAAATAATCACCTGGTAAAAAGAACCCGAAGAAAAGACCAGTTTCAGCAAAGACAACGAGAAGCAAAAGGAAGAACCCGCCCTTGCTGATAATGGAGTGTGCGTCTGTCAGATTTTGAAGATGTTCCCAGAATTGTTCCATTCACTATATCCGTAAAACTACTAATATAAAATGAATTATTTGGCAAAGGAATTATGGATCAGATCAAGTTGGCTATAAATCCCGGGCAAACACCAATAGCAATTGTGATGACGGCAGACAGGCCTAACACGAAGTTAAAGTAACCCGGAACCACCACTTCTTCGCGCTCAGTGTCGCGGAAATACATGGCGATTATGACACGGAAGTAATAGAAAATGCTAATGATAGCGTTTACAACCGCCAATATAACCATCGTAGTATGATACTGTGAAAGTGCCCCGGAGAATACAAAGAACTTACCTATGAAACCTGCAGTAAGCGGTATGCCTGCCAGGGACAGCATCGAAATAGTTAGCACCACGGCCAGGAATGGATTTCTTTTTGACAATCCGTTAAAGGCATCAAAACTATCCGAACCTGATTGCTGATGTACCAATATCAACGCGCCAAAAGCGATAATAGATGCAATGGAATAAGCTGTTGCATACATGAATACTGAATTGGCTGAGCCTGAGCCTAAAGCAACTATCGCAAACAGCAAATAGCCTGCATGCGATATACTGGAAAAAGCCAGCATCCGCTTAAAGCTTTGCTGATATAGTGCTGTGATATTGCCGATGAACAAAGTTACGATCGTGATGATTAGCAGCACCGGCATCCAGAAGTCGGATAGTGGCGCAAAGCATACCGAGAATAAGCGCAGGAAAGCTGCAAATCCGGCTGTTTTCACTACGGTAGACATATAAGCCGTTATTAAAGTAGGCGATCCTTCGTAAACATCCGGCGTCCAGAAATGGAACGGCGCAGCCCCCACCTTGAAGCACAAACCCACGATAATGAGCATGATACCTACATAAAACATCGGGTCGATCTTTGGTTGGGCAACCACCCAATTACGTATCGCTTCAAGCCCGAATGAACCGGATGCACCATAGATCAGTGCGATACCAAACAATAAAAATCCGGTAGAGAACGCCCCCATCAGGAAGTATTTTAACGCGGCTTCGTTTGAGGCAAAATCATTCTTTTTGATACCTGCAAGGATATAAAGGCTCACCGACATAATTTCGATACCTACAAAAAGCATCGCAAGGTTATAGTACGACACCATCACAATTATTCCCGCCAGGGAGAATAAGATGATAGCGTAATATTCGGCAACATGGCTGCTTATCTTTTCAAAATACTCCTTAGAGAGCAATAATATCAGGATGGTTGAAATAATAGTGATCGATGAGAAGGCCACCGAAAAATTATTGAACAGCATCATCCCGTGATAGATAGGCTTTGCATCGGTGTTCCAATACCTAATAGCTAACCCCAACGCGCCCAGTAAACCAATCACAGTAACCGGCAATAAAGCATTTTTGGCTTTATATAAACCCAGGTACAAGACCAATATTGGTAAAACTGATAATAATATTAAGGTATTCATCCTTTGTAATTTCTAAATTCTAACCAGGGCTATTGTTTGATTGTGATCTTTCCCTGAACTGTACTGATTAAATTATTTACCGCAGCTTCTGATATATGCAGAATTGGTTTTGGGTAAACGCCGATAGCGACAATCAAAACACAGATAACGGCAAACACCACGACTTCCGAACCACTGATATCAGCAAATGTAGCTGTCAGTGCATTAGTCTCGCCCTGCATTACAGTTTTATACATTCGCAACATATAAACCGCGCCAAAAATAATGGTAAGACCGGCGATAGCCGCAACCCATATATTATATTGGAAAATGCCGTTCAACAACATAAACTCGCCTATAAAGCCGTTTGTCAATGGCAGGGCAACAGTGCCTAAAGTAACGATCAGGAATACAATAGCAAATTTAGGTGCCACTTTTGCTATGCCACCTAACTCGCTTATCTCGCGGGTATTCATTCTTCTGCTGATGATGTCCCAAACGAAGAATAAGCCAACCACGTTGATACCGTGGTTCAGCATTTGAATCAACGCACCTTGTACCGATTGCGCCGACCAGGCGAAGCCACCGCTTACGCTGGTAAACGTAAACAATGCCGCAGCTATCAGGCCAACGTGTGCAATGGATGAATAAGCCACCAAGCGCTTGCCATCTTTTTGTTTGAACGCGATGATGGATGCATACACAATACCTATCACGGATAACACCAGCGCCATAAAGCCCCAATGTTGTGTGCCCAGCGGTGCGATAGGTATCAGCCAGCGGATAACACCATAAATACCCATTTTAAGCATAATACCGGATAACATCATGGTACCTGCCGAAGGTGCCTCTGTATAGGTATCCGGCTGCCAGGTATGGAAAGGGAATATTGGCATCTTGATAGCAAAAGCTAAAAAGAATGCCCAGAATATCCAGCCCTGGTGAACCGCATCAATATTCAGGTTATAAAATTCGCTCAGGTCAAAAGTACCTGACGGGTTCTGCATACGCAGGTAGATCAATCCCACCAGCATAAACAATGAACCTGCAAATGTGTAAATGAAGAACTTGATGGTGACTTTCACCCTGTTCGCTCCGCCCCACATCGCACTGATGAAATAGATCGGTATCAGTGCAACTTCCCAGCCTACATAAAACAGGAAGCCATCTAATGCAGTGAAAACCACTAATAACCCGGCCTGCATAAACAATATCAGGGCATAAAATACTGATGCATTTTTATACTGATGTTTAAACGTGGTCAGGATAATAAGCGGAACAAGCAGCGTGGTCAGGATGACCATGATCATGCTGATACCGTCAATACCGGCATTAAAGTATATGCCGGCTTTAGGAATCCAGGGAGCCGTTATTGTAAATTGTTCGGAGGCATCAGGTACAAACCTGCTCAGGAATATGCCTGCAACAACCAATTCGGCAACGCCAAAAGCCAGCGCCGCATATTTGGCCGTTTCATTTTTGAAAAATAAAACAACAAGTGCTGCTACAACCGGTAAAAAAAGTAGAATACTAACTGTCATCTTTTATCTGTAAACGCTTATTGTTATATCTTAACTAAACTATATACTAAAATGGCTATAATGCCAACCACCATCATAAAGATGTAAAACCCAACGTTACCTGTCTGCAACAGACGCAAACCTTTACTGGACCGAACTGATATTTTACCCAGGCCGTTCACAAAACCATCTATCGCCATCAGGTCAACTATTTTGTAAAAGAATACCGATAACCCGTCCAGGGGCTTCCTGATCAGGAAATCATATATCTCATCAACATAAAACTTGTGATACGACAGGTTGACCAGCCCCGGGCGTTCCTCGGTATCTTCCACAGGCACATGAGCGCCACGCACATATCTCACATAAGCATATATCAAAGCTAGTACCGCTCCGGCTACCGATGCAACCATCAGCGTAATTTCTGTTGAGCCGGACAATTCTGATTTCGGCAATAATGGTGTTGATTCCGCAAAAACAGGTGCCAGGAAATGCTGTAGCCAGTGATGGCCACCTAATGCTTCCGGTATGCCAATAAATCCCCCAACTATTGAAAGTACAGCCAGCACGATCAAAGGAATGGTCATCGTCGGCGGCGACTCATGCAAATGGTGTTCCTGTTCGGTCGTTCCCCTGAACTTACCATAGAAGGTCAGATACAGCATACGGAACATGTAAAACGATGTAAACATGGCCGTAATAACACCGATAACATACATGGTTTGGCTATGGGCAAACGCGGCGGCTAATATTTCGTCTTTAGAGAAAAACCCTGCAAACGGCGGTATACCCGAAATGGCTATGGTACCAATAAGCATGGTAATGAAAGTAATTTTGAGTTTACCTTTCAGTCCACCCATTCTGCGCATGTCCTGCTCGTTGCTCATGGCGTGGATCACAGAACCTGCTCCCAGGAATAGTAAAGCTTTAAAGAATGCGTGTGTTAACACATGGAAAAATGCCCCGGTATAAGCGCCTACGCCCAAGCCCAAAAACATATATCCTAATTGCGATACAGTTGAGTAAGCCAATACTTTCTTGATATCCGTTTGTGATAATGCGATCAATGCGGCGAAGGTAGCCGTAGCCAACCCGACCACAGCGATGATCTCCATTGTAATAGGAGATAAACTAAATAAGACATTCGACCGGGCCACCATGTACACACCTGCAGTAACCATAGTTGCAGCATGTATCAACGCCGATACCGGGGTTGGGCCGGCCATCGCATCAGGCAGCCAGGTAAACAACGGCAACTGTGCCGATTTACCAACTGCACCTATAAACAACAGGATGGTTATTAAAGTAAATGATTGTCCAGCGCCGTGCATGGCAACTGCTTTCGGAAAAATATCCGCGAAAGCGGCGCTATTGAAAATAGATATTAGGAGGAATATGCCGATGAGAAATCCTAAGTCGCCAATGCGGTTCATGATGAAGGCTTTTTTGGCAGCATCCGCATAAGCAGGATTGGTGTACCAGAAACCGATCAATAGGTACGAGCATAAGCCTACGCCTTCCCAGCCGATGAACATGATGAGGTAGTTTGAACCCATCACCAGTAAAAGCATGAAGAATATAAACAGGTTGAGGTAGGAGAAAAACTTACCAAAACCTTCATCGTGGTGCATATAGCCTACGGAATACAGGTGTATAAGGAAACCTACGCCCGTAATAATCAGCAGCATAATTGCGCTTAACTGATCTATTAAAAATGCAAATTGAAGCCTGAAAACGCCAAAGCTAAACCAATCGTAAAGGTTCACCTCAATAGGCACTCCGCTTGATTTGATCTGCAAAAAGGCACCTATGCTCAGGCCAAAAGAAACCAGCACTACCAAACAGCCAATAAAACCGATGACGCTTTTCGGCAAAACATTTCGGCCAAGCCCGTTGATCAGGAAACCAGCTAAAGGTAATATTGGAATAAGCCAGATGTAATTATCCATGTTATAAGTTGTACGTTTTACGTATCACGTTTTACGTTATATATTATTCAATCCGAAATCGGCATTCCGACTTCCGAAATCAGTTTACCATTTCAACCTGTTCAGCACATTGATATCTACTGAATTGGTATTGCGGTATATCATTACTATGATAGCCAGCCCTACTGCTACTTCGGCAGCAGCCAATGCCATAATAAAAAATACAAAAACTTGTCCTGTCGCATCGCCACGGTAAACTGAGAACGCGGTGAGCAACAGGTTTACCGAATTCAGCATCAACTCTATCGACATAAATATCACGATGGCGTTACGGCGGATCAATACACCTATCACACCTATCGAAAAAATGATAGCGCTTAATATGATGTAATGATTGAGTGGTACTGCTTGTATTGTATTAAAAAAACTATTCATCACACTGTGGTTTTTTTATCTTTTGTTGCCAGCAATACCGCACCTACCATTGCCGACAGCAATAGAAGTGACGATACCTCAAATGGCAATAAAAATTCGTTGAATAATATTTTACCCAGGTTTTTTACCAGGCCGAGGTCAGGGTTCTTCAATAATACCGGCTGCGAAATACCTAAGGCTTTTAATGCTGCAATGACAACAACCATCAAACAGCCCCCACCTAACACTCCTGCTATCTTTACCATGTTTGATTTAACCGGTTCTGAATCCTTGTTAAGGTTGATGAGCATCAGCGTATATAAAAACAACACCAGGATGGCCCCCATGTAAACGATGAAGTTTACAACGGCCAAAAACTGGGCGTTAAGCAATACATATTGAATGGTGAAAGTGAAGAAGGTTAGTATAAGGTAAAGTATACTATGCACCGGGTTTTTTGCAGATATAACCAGTACTGCGAACAGTATGGACAAAAATGCGATAAAGTAAAATATACTCATTTCTATTATTTACAATATAACCTGCCCCAAAAATCGAGGCAAAGTTATAAACTTCTTTTATTGATTTAAGGGTGCCTCTACTAATTTATCCTTGCCGTAAATAAAATCTTTCCGCATATAATCGGCAGGCACAATATCGCCATCGAGGTAAATCGCTTCCTTCGGACAAGCCTCTTCGCACAAGCCGCAGAAAATACAACGCAGCATATTGATCTCATAAACAGCGGCATATTTTTCCTCGCGGTACAGGTTTTCTTCACCCGGCTGGCGTTCGGCAGATATCATAGTTATCGCTTCTGCAGGGCATGATAACGCGCATAATCCGCAGGCTGTACAGCGCTCGCGGCCATGTTCATCACGCTTAAGCGAGTGCATACCACGAAAGTTTTCTGAAAATTCACGCTTCTCCTCCGGATAGCGAACCGTAACATCCTTTCTGAAAAAATGCTTCAAAGTAATTGTGAGCCCTTGCAAAATGGCAGGCAGGTATATCCGCTCCCAAAAGCTGAGCGGTTTTTGTTCAATTACCTTACGTTTACTACTTAATGGTTCCATTGATCTCTCGCTCCAATTATTTAATAAAAGTCATAACCAAACCTGTTATTACAATGTTGGCTATAGCCAAAGGTATCAGGGCTTTCCAACCCAGGTCCATCAACTGGTCGTAACGGAAACGCGGTATGGTCCAGCGTACCCATATAAAGAAGAAGATGAAGAAAAATATTTTTGCGAACAGTGCAATAACACCTAAAATAGTTATCCAGTTTTCGGCTAATCCCAAATGATGCATATACGGGAAATTATATCCGCCGAAATAAAGCGTTGCCATTACTGCCGCTGATACAAACATGTTGATGTACTCGGCAAATAGGTAAAACCCCAGCTTCATGGACGAATACTCTGTATGGTAGCCGCCCACCAACTCTGTTTCGCACTCAGGCAAATCAAATGGTGCACGGTTTGTTTCTGCAAAAGCGCACACGATGAATATCAAAAAGCCCAATGGCTGACGGAAAAAATTCCAGGTAAACCAGCCATGCGACCAGAAGCCATGTTGTTGTGCTGCAATTTCTTTGAGGCTCAGGGTGCCGGTTGTCATTAACAGCGCTATAATGGATAAGCCCATTGCAATTTCGTAGCTGATATTTTGCGACGCTGCACGGAGAGCCCCTAACAACGAATATTTATTGTTTGAAGCCCAACCGCCGATCATTACACCGTATACACTTAATGAAACTACCCCAAAGATGTACAACACACCAACGTTAATATCTGTTACCTGTAGTGGTATTCTCGTTGATCCAATGGTCAGTGTCTCGCCCCACGGAATTACGGCAGAGCCTATACAGGCCGTCATAATTGCCAGTGATGGGCCAACAATGAACAGGAAATGGTTTGAATTTGTTGGGATGATCTCTTCCTTCATAAACATTTTGGCGCCATCAGCCAAAGGCTGAAGGATACCAAACGGACCGGCGCGGTTTGGGCCTACCCTGTCCTGGAAAAATGCCGCAAACTTACGTTCAGCATAAGTAGAATACATCGCAATTAGCAGGCTGATCAGGAATATGATAATGATCAGCGCAAACTTTATTAATATATCGGTCGTTCCCATTATAACCTGGTCTCCCTTTCAAATTGTTCTTTATTAGCTTCGATCAATACCTGGTTGGTTTTCACCACCGGCAGCGGATGCAGCATTTCGTAATGATTGGAGCTGATAACCGATTGATTAGATACCTTGCGCGGGCCTTCTATCACCCAGTCGCTGGTTTCCTTTTTATCAAAACGGCAGGTATTACAAATAAACTCTTCTACTTCACCATAAACATCCTTGCGGGCTGTTACGCGTAATACGTCTTCGCCTTTATACCATAAGGTTACTTTACCGTTGCATTTTTCATGGTCGCAATCGCGGTGTGCTTCAACCGGTTTCGTAAACCAAACACGGTTTTTGAAGCGGAATGTTTTATCAGTCAACGCACCAACCGGGCACACGTCAATAACGTTTCCCGAGAAATCATTATCAACTGCTGCTTGTATGTAGGTAGATATTTCCGAGTGATCGCCGCGATTCAAAATACCATGTATGCGATGGTCGGTGATCTGGTCGGCAGTAAAAACACAACGGTAGCAAAGGATGCAGCGCGTCATGTGCAGTTGAATTTTATCGCCGATATCTATTTTGGTGAATGTACGGCGGTCAAACTCATAACGGATTTTAGCAGAGCCGTGCTCAAAGCCTAAATTTTGCAGATCGCACTCTCCTGCCTGGTCGCATATAGGGCAATCCAGCGGATGATTGATCAATAACATTTCAACAACCCCCTTGCGCGCTTCGATTACTTCGGGCGATGTGATGTTCTGCACCTCCATGCCATCCATTACCGTAGTACGGCATGACGCTACCAGCTTTGGCATCGGGCGCGGATCTTTTTCAGAACCTTTGCTCACCTTAACCAAACAGGTACGGCATTTACCGCCGCTGCCTTCCAGCTTGGAATAATAGCACATAGCCGGCGGAACAATATCGCCCCCTATCTGCCTTGCGGCATTCAGGATGCTTGTCCCGGCTTCTACGTCAATGGTTATCCCGTCTATTGTTACTTTCATTTTTTCCCTTACAAGTTAACTTTTTCATTCTTGTCATTGCGAGCGATAGCGCGGCAACCTCTTCGCCAAACCTCTCCACCTTGCAAGCGACGAGTTTGCTTCGTCGTTCCTCCTCGCAATGACATGGTATTATACTGCCGTTTCTTCCTTTTTCGGCAATGGATCAGCGTAATGTGCTAGCCCGTAATTTCTTGTTAATGCTTCGGCACCATTCGTCACGTGCCACTCAAATTCGTCCCTGAAGTGACGTATAGCGCTGGCTACCGGCCAGGCTGCCGCGTCGCCCAGCGGACAAATGGTATTTCCTTCAATTTTCTTCGATACATCAACCAACAGGTCCATATCGCTCATTTTACCATGACCATATTCCAGGCGATACAACACTTTTTCCATCCAACCTGTTCCTTCACGGCATGGCGAACATTGCCCGCAGCTTTCGTGATGGTAAAACCGGGTAAAGTTCCAGGTATTGCGAACAATACACTGATCTTCATCAAAAGCGATAAATCCGCCAGAGCCCATCATCGTACCGCTCACAAATCCGCCATCGGCCAATGATTCATAGCTCATCAGGCGTGGCTCATTGTTGATCGTTTTCAGAAATAAATTAGCAGGTACGATCGGCACCGATGAACCACCGGCTACAACAGCCTTAAGCCGTTTGCCATTAGCTATACCGCCGCAGTATTCATCAGAATATAAAAATTCTTCGCAAGATAAACCGAGATCTATTTCGTAAACGCCCGGATTCTTTACATTACCACCTGCTGATATAAGCTTGGTACCTGTGCTGCGACCGATACCAATTTTAGCATATTCCTCGCCACCTTCATTGATGATCGGCACAACTGCCGCAATAGATTCAACGTTATTTACAACTGTCGGGCAGCCGTAAAGTCCTGCAATAGCAGGAAAAGGTGGTTTGATACGTGGGTTTCCGCGTTTACCTTCCAGTGATTCCAATAAAGCGGTTTCCTCTCCGCAGATATACGCGCCGCCACCGGGCTGAACGTAAAGTTCGAGATCGTAGCCGGTGCCCAAAATATTTTTACCTAAAAAGCCGGCATTTTTTGCTTCCGCGATGGCTTTTTCAAGGATGCGGATCTGCGGCATCATTTCACCGCGCACGTAGATATAAGATGTAATAGCGCCCAGCGCAAAACTGGAAACGATCATTCCCTCGATTAGCAAATGGGGCAGATAGGTCATTAAATAACGGTCCTTAAATGTTCCCGGCTCCGACTCATCTGCATTGCAAACCAGGTAACGGGCTACGCCTTCGGGCTTAGCCAGAAAACTCCATTTCATTCCGGTAGGGAAACCAGCACCGCCACGACCGCGAAGGCCTGATTTTTTTACCTCCTCCACAACAGCCTCGGCACCAAGCGTTTTCAGCGCCTTTTCAACCGACGCATAGCCGCCTTGTTTGCGGTAAACATCAAAAGTATTGATGCCGGGTACGTTTATATGTTCTAAAAGTAATTTGCGTCCCATTATTAATAAATCCTTTTGGTTATATGGTAATGATTAACATGCCTGATCACGCAAGTAACCAATGCGGCCAGCATAAATGGAACTAATACTACAGGGTACTTTTTGAGATCGCCGTTCTGATACGAAAGCAGCAAAACGATCACAAATATGGCATCCGTAAATATCAGCGTGTTCCTGCTCATGCTAATTAAACCATTCATTTAATATAATTTTTTGGTTGTTTTATACCAGCTCACGTGATAGAAAATACTCCTGCCGATCAGAAGTAATATAATAAGTACAACAGGCAATATATTTTTAGTAAAGGCCTCTGTAACAAAGTACATGGCCACCAATACTATCAAAACCGCTAAGTCGGCAAATATTACCCTTGTTTTAGTAATGTACATCAGTTATTTGCCTTTCTTTTCAAATCCTCTATCAATTTATCAACCGATTCATTAGTCAAATTTTCATAAAAAGTATATTCAGGTCCTATCTGTAACACAGGTCCGTAGCCACACGCGGCCAGGCATTCCACACCGCGCCAACTAAATAAGCCATCGGTTGTTACATCGCCTTCTTTTACGCCCAGTTTTTCTTCGATATGATCCATTATTTTTTCAGCACCCACTAAACAGCAGGGACCCGTACGACAAACCTCCAGCATGTATTTGCCCTGCGGACGCATAAAGTACATGCTGTAAAAAGTGGCTACTTCGTATACCTCTATTGATTCAAGCTGCAAATATCCGGCAACCTTATCCATTGCGGGGGCGCTTACCCAACCATATTCGGCTTGCACCAAATGCAGGATAGGCAGCAAAGCCGATTTCTGCTTTCCCTTGGGATAGCGGCTAACGATATTGTCAAACTGCTTTAACAGTGCCGGCGAAAACTCAACCGGAACGCCTGTGTCTTCTACTTTAAGCATCTAATTCTCCGGCAATAACATTTAAACTACTCATGTTAATTATCGCATCCGAAAGCAGCATACCGCGGCTCATGGATGCATACATCTGGTAATTGATAAAACTTGGCCTGCGGAAATGCAAACGGTACGGCGAACGCCCGCCATCATTTACCAGGTAAAAGCCCAGTTCACCATTTCCGCCTTCCACTGCGTGGTAAACTTCGGTATGTGGTGTTGGTATCTCGCCCATCACAATTTTAAAGTGATAGATGAGGGCTTCCATATTGTTATACACTTCTTCCTTCGGCGGCAAATAAAAATCTGGCACATCCGCATGGAAAATATCCGACGGCTCTTTTTCAACCTTAGCTAAAGCCTGTTCTATCAAACGAAGGCTTTGCCACATCTCTTCCTGGCGAACCAAAAAGCGGTTGTAAATATCACCATTACTTCCTACCGGCACTTCAAATTCAAGATCGTCATAAGAGCTGTAAGGTTCCATGGCACGAACATCATAATCAACGCCGGCAGCACGCAATAATGGCCCGCTCCAGCTAAAGCTTAATGCTGTTTCGGCAGAAACCGCCGCTACGTCTTTAGTACGGTCAATAAAAATACGGTTGCGTTTAACCAGGTTTTCAAATTCTTTTAATACAACGGGGTAATCTTTTAAAAACTTACGCAGTTTATCGAAAGCGATAGTATTAAAATTGCGTTCAAAACCACCTATGCGACCAATATTGGTTGTCAAGCGCGAACCGCAAACCTCTTCGTAAATTTCGTATATAGCCTCGCGGTACTCCATCAGGTAAAAGAAACCCGTCATGGCACCTGTATCCACGGCAAGTACGCTATTACAGATCAGATGATCTGAGATACGTGCCAGTTCCATAATAATGATGCGCAGGTAATCCACCCGCTTTGGTGTTTTAATATCGAGGAGCTTTTCAACTGTCATGTGCCAGCCCATATTGTTGATGGGCGAGGAACAGTAGTTCATCCTATCGGTAAGCGGGGTAATCTGGTAGAAGGGCCTGTGCTCAGCAATTTTTTCAAAGGCACGATGTATATAACCTATGGTTGACACGCCGCTAACGATACGTTCACCATCTAGTTGCAGCACATTCTGAAATACGCCGTGTGTGGCAGGGTGGGTCGGCCCCAAATTCAGGGTCGAATATTCGGTTTGCGGATCGTTATCAATATATACAGGATGATTCCTCATATTTTATCTTCCGAAAAAGTAATCTCTTTTATCAACACGGTTCGGGTCCTCGAGCGGGTATTCTTTCCGCATCGGGAAAACCGTCATATCATCAACATTTAATATTCTGCGCAGGTCAGGGTGGCCCTCAAACACAACGCCGAAAAAATCATACGTTTCGCGTTCCATCCAGTTGGCGCCATCCCAAAGAACGGTAGCTGTTGGCATTTTTACATCGCCATCTGCTACAAAAACTTTTATCCGCACACGTACATTATTTACCAGGCTATGCAGATGGTATATGATGCCTATTGGTTTTTCCTGGTCAGGGTAGTGTATAGCAGTAAGATCAGTCAAGTAAATAAACTGAAGCTTAGCATCTGTCTTTAAAAAAGTCAAAAGATCAATAATCTTCTCGCGACTGGTTTCGAAGGTCAATAATCCGAAAGGCTCAGTAACCGCAGTCACATCATTCTCAAATTTCGCATTGATAGCGCTGAGCAGCTCTTCGTTGGTTATCTTAGTCATTATAGTATCCCGTATGATGCCATTAGTTTTTGATATTCAGGGGTATCCCTTCTTCGCAACGATTCCGTTTGTACCAGTTTCTGGATATCCATAAACCCATCGATAACCGCTTCAGGCCTTGGCGGGCAACCCGGTATATAAACATCAACCGGGATGATCTCATCAATCCCCTGCAATACCGAATAAGTATCAAATATACCACCGCTGGAGGCACAAGCACCCATAGCTAAAACCCAGCGGGGTTCGGCCATTTGGATATATACCTGCCTTAAAACAGGACCCATCTTTTTCGAAATTGTACCCATTACCATCAACAGGTCGGCCTGGCGGGGCGAAAAGCTTAAACGCTCCGCACCAAATCTTCCCAGGTCATAATGCGGAGACATGGTGGCCATAAACTCGATACCACAGCATGAGGTAGCAAAAGGAAGCGGCCAAAGCGAAAAGGAACGTGCTAAACCGACAGCTTTATCCAGTGAAGTGGCAAAAAATCCTGCGCCTTCTACACCGGGGGGGGCATCAACAATTTGAATATCACTCATGATCTACACAAATAGAATGTTCGTTTAACAGGAGGCCCTGAAAAACGACACAAATTTACAATTAAATACTATGTAAAAAATACACCATGGTAGCCTGAAACCTATTTAGAACCAATCTAAATATCTTCCCCTACAGGAGAGATTCAGAGAGGCTAGTCCCAGTCTAACGCTCCTTTTTTGATAACGTAAATAAAACCAAGCAGAAGCGTGCCCATAAAAATGAACATTTCAACCATGCCGTCTGTTTTCAATTCCTTGAAATTAACGGCCCAGGGATACATGAATATTACTTCAACATCAAACAATACAAACAGTATTGCTACCAGGAAATATTTGATGGACATAGGTGTACGGGCATTGCCTATTACCTCGATGCCGGATTCAAAAGGGGTCAGTTTGTCCTTAGTTTTGCGTTTTGGCCCAAGCTTGTGGGTAAAATACATAGTTGTAACCACAAACCCAACGGCCACCACCATCTGGAATATAATGGGCAAAAAATTAACAGGCATACTTTGTGCTTCCATGGTGCAAATATACTAACGTATTGATAATAATAAAGCCCCTTGCGGGGCTTTATATTTTTTAGAGCTTATTTACTTTTTCCCCCGGCTCTTCGCTTAAAGTAATCGAGAGCAGGCTTATTTGTTGGGTCAATTGCTTTGGCCTTGTTATAATAATCAGCAGCTTTGGTTTGATCTTTATCTTTAAATTCTGAGTACGCACCCAAATAATCATAGGCTTCTAAAACTTTAGCCTTATCATCAGCACTAAACGATGTCGGGTCAGTCATCTGCGCAATATATAACTCATAGTATGGCTTGGCTAATCCCTTGATGTTGTTGCGGTCCAAATCCTTCCCATCGTTTACACGTGCCCTGTAAAAATATATTATTGCCGGGGGAGTAGCCATTTTATGCTGAATATAACTGAAAGCCGAATCCGCTTTGTTCAAGATGGTGGTGTCGGGTTTATTGTTATCAACAGAATAATAATAGCTGATACCTTCATGCAAATAATCATTCAACGTTACTTTACGACCACCTTTGGCTATATAGGCGGCAAAAGCATCGCCGGCCTGCGCATATTTTTTCTGGGTATACAAAAAGTTAGCAATCTCGCCATATACCTGTGTCCTTGTCGAATCCAAACTCAACGCCTTTTTCAACGTAGCAACACCGGTAGAATCGTTCATGCCAAGCTGGGCACGTCCAAGATAAATGTAATCTAAAGGTATTACACGTTTAGGATCGGCCTTGGTTATCCAGGTGTTACCCGCAGCAACAGCGGTAGGATAATCCTTATTCTCAACACCCGAATACATTACATACCGATAGGCCCTCAAATTTGAATTAGCTGATTTTGACAAATCGGAAGCAACTTGTTGCAATGTTTTATAATCGCCTGCATTGATCAAAAAGTCGGCATAACGCATTTGCGACTCTACCGAGTTGTCGGTTAAGCTTAAATATTTTTTATACTGTTCAACAGCTTCTTTGATTTTTGCATCGGCCTGTGCCGGAGAGGTTTGTGCCCAGCGGTAATCCGTTTCGGCCCATTCGCGGTAAGCCGGTCCGTAATTAGGGTCAAGGCTTAATGCCTGTTGAAATTGCTTTACAGCGTCTTCAAAGTTATCTGCGTACTTCCATAATACGCCCAATGCTACGTAAACGTTTGGTGCTTTGGGATCAAGCGTTTGCGCGTTTGAGAAATTGGTGTAGGCATCGTTGCTTTTCAGCAAAATACGGTCAGCTTCGCCCATCGTCATAAATAATTCCGGATCAGTTGAAGCAGATGTTTCGTGTTTCTTTGCTTTAGGCGCACTGGCAATATTGCCTTTATTTAATACGTCAAGCGCCGCCTGTGCATCAGCCGGGGCCGGGTTGGCCGCGCCACCTACAGGCAGCAAATAACCTTTTCCCATGTACACGTAAGGCTTACTATCCTTACCTGCCAATGCTTCCGCCTGGGCAAAGTTAGAGGTTGTGCCTGCCGCATCCTTATCCAGGTGTGCCACCACACCTAAACCCACGTAGTTAAGGGCCGATTTAGGATTTACACTTAACCCTTTTTGGAATTGCGTTTTTGCCGAGTCGGAATAATCCTGTTCAATATATACCCATCCCAGGTAAAAGTAATTTTCATCTTTTGTCGCCTCAGTCTTCACCAGGTTTTTCAACATGGATTTAGCTTTCTGGAATTGCTCGGCATCAATAGCTTTTTTAGCATCGGCAAGACTTTGCGCGAAAACGGACGATCCCATGAACATTAAGCCCAAACCGCTTATAGCTACTTTATTTATAAGTTTCATCTTTATTTTGTTTTGTCGTAAACTGAACTTCAGCTTCTAATATCTCGGATAGTGAATATAGCTAAAAGTTTAGTTCACAATGTAATTACTTTCTAATATTTTATAATTTATCGTTATGTATGATTATATCTCTTCCGGGTATTATAAACGGCAAAAGTCCCGATCTAAGTATAATACGTTGTCCTTTATCCCCTTTAATAAAAAGTTCGAGCCCGGCGCCTAATCCTTTTCTTCCCGTACAATTCACCACATATAAACTTCTTTTCAATGGGTATTGTTTTAAAAACAAACTGGTTTGCGACGGTCTGAAATATTGAGTAACTCCCTGTTTTTTAATGGAGTCGCCCACAGCAAGTAACTTAACTTTTTTTACATCCTCAGCATAATCTGCATCCGGGTCATCTATCCAGCTAAAACCTACAATGCCAATAGCTTTAGGGTTTGCAGCTACGTATTTTATTACTTCCTTATTTGACTTTAAGGCGTAAGTATTTTTTTGATCGAAACCTTTTTGCCCCGTTAAATCCTTAAGATACCTGACCAGGCTCGAGTTCGGATTATCAAAAACCACATTTCTGTCGGTTCCAGCTTCGCCCCTTAGCATTTTTTTGATCTGATCAACCGTGATAGCTGTGTCGGGTGCAGCCTGGTTAACTATAACAGCTACTGCATCAATTGCAAATTTGCTAACCTCGGCAAATTGATTGTGTTGGGCGAGTACGGCTCTCTCATCATTTGTGAGGTCACGCGATAAAAATGCCATTTCAACACTATCTTTCAACAAAAGATTTACAATGCTATTTTCGGTACCATAACTCAGAATTGGATTTGCCTTTGGGTTATCATTTTTAAAGATGTATATCTCCTGGTCAATAATTGGCGCGAACGACTCGTCAGATGCCACTTTCAAATCGCCGCTGGTATAAGTATCACTATAAACCTTTTCAGCGGGTTTTTTCCTGTTACATGCTCCCAAAATTGCTAAAAAGGTCACTCCCAACAATATCAATATGAAATTACTCTTCATCAGGTTCCTTTTTAAAGAATCTTAAAAACCGTACCAGGCTGTATATGATCAGCAACGACCCTAATACCAGCCGTTCGCTAACGGGCATATTCAATCTTTCAGTTAACCTGCCCCAGGCAAGGATCATGAGACCCATGGTGAAACAAGCAAGAAAGGTGACCAAGCCCAAAATAAACAAAAACCGCCTTTGGGGCGATTTCTGTTTAAAATTAAATTTATAAGGCATTTGAACCCTTATTGATCGTCTGATTGTAAAGTGAAACTGATAGGCACGTTGTACTGAACGCGAACCGGGCGCCCATTTTGTATACCTGGCTTCCAGTGCGGTGCATTTTTTAACACACGCATAGCTTCTTCATCGCAGCCGCTTCCAATTCCGCGCAGTACTTTCACATCGGTTAATGATCCGTCCTTCTCAACAACAAATGTCAAAAATACCTTACCCTGTACGTTATTTTCTTTTGCTACAGCAGGATAGTGAATATTTTTACCCAGGTAATCATAAAATTTACCCATACCACCTGCGGGAGTAGGCTCCTGCTCAACCGCAGTGAAAATTTTATTCGCATCTTCTGTAACAGCTTTCTCGTCACCATTGCCCACAGGCGTATTGATCACGATGTCCGCATTGGGGTCACCTTTTTGGTTCTTTTGCCCCGGGTCGGCCACTTCCAGTTCTTTAATCGTTGGCGGTTGTTCCTTAACCTGGTTATCCGGTTTAACTACCGGAGGAGGGAATTTCACCGTCTCAATTTTTGGTTTTGGTGGTTCCGGTGGTGGTGGTGGCGGGGTTTTTTTATCAAGTGGCGGCGGTGGCTGAAGCACTACCGGAACAATTTTCACCTTATCCTCTTTTTTGAGGAATGCGCCGGTGATGTAATTGATAATGGTTGGCATCGATATAGTAAGAATAAAAGCCGCAACACCAATAAGTAATGCTTTATTAGTATTGGCAGGACTTTGTTTTCTTAAGTCATATGCCCCATAGTTCTTATTCCTATCGGTAAAGACAACATCTATCCACTCCTGTTTTAAAATATCTAATTTTGATCCAAACATTTTTTGTGGCTTTAATTTTAACGTTAATATTAATTCTTAGTACAAGCCGTCTCTTTTCAGTAGTGCGACCTCAGGCGGTGTTATGTCAACCACACCGCGGCTTTGTATACCTGCAATATTCATCTCGTCAATAATATTCACAAAATCCTTGTAAGTTGATTTATCGCTCGGCTTTACCAGCACGATCATGTAATTATCCTTGCCCGCATGAGTGGCTTGTATTTTTTTATCCTGTTCTACCAGGGTTTTACGGATGCCGTCTTTCCCAAAATTATCAGTATGGGTAGGTGCCCCCGCAGGGCCTATCCACCATTCTATTTTGTCGTTACTGCCTAACAATACAGTCATTGTTCTTGTTTCGGGGACCGGCAATTGCACATCTTTTTTGCTTTTATCAGGCATAACCATATCCATTGCCTTCGGCTTAGCCAAAGTAGTGGTCATAATAAAGAATGTGATCAATAAAAAGGCCAGGTCAACCATTGCGGTAAGGTCAATGCGTGTAGAAGCTTTCTTACTTCGTATTTTGCCACCTTTGTGCTTACCGCCCCCGGAGGTATCTAATTCTGCCATAGTTGTACTATTTAGATTTTAGCGATGTGATTAAACTGAATTTATTAATACCCTGCTTTTGGAAAATATCAACCACTGCTTTATACTTCGGATATTCGTCTGTTGCATTGCCCTTTATTGCAAAACGCAATTCCAGATTTTTCAGGTTCCTGGTTACAATGCGGGCCTGGTATATCCAGGTTGATAATTCGTTGTTTGCACTTGTATCGACAGGGATGCCTGTTTGATTGAACGTTTTCCGTCCTTCTTCATCCAGGGCAATAAACTGGTGCAACTGGCTCATCGGCACACCAAAAGTTGGTATTACCGAAAAGCGTTGTTCCTCTTCAGGGGTAAAGTGGGTTTTATATTGTTTACCCATTTCTTCCAGTAAAGTCTTGCGAATATCCGTTCCTTCTATCCCAAAGAAAACTTTATTGTGGCCAACGCTTAATATCGAAATATTATCATCCGGTACCACTAAAACCTGGGAGGCTGCAGGAACATCCACATGCAACGGATCTTCCGTCCTTAATTTTGCTGTTAATATGAAAAAGGTAAGCAGCAGGAAGGCCACGTCGCACATAGCTGTCATGTCCAATGCTGTACTTTTCCTGGGAATTTTTACTCTCGCCATAATTAATAATTTAAAAAATATATAGTGTTAAAGTTTTTTTGAATTTTCCTGCTTCACGTATAAAAACGGGAAAACTAAGCACTAAAGTATTTTTTATTTATTGGCGTGTGATGCACCAAACGTTTGTACGATGCTGAAACCAGTTTCGTCAATTGCGTAAGTCAGCTTATCAATTTTTGATGTAAAGAAGTTATACAAAATGATTGATGTAGCCGACGTGGTGATACCCAATGCTGTGTTGATCAACGCTTCAGAAATACTGGTTGAAAGCTCAGACGTGTTCGGAGCGCCTGAAGAAGCCAAAGTAGCGAAGGCCTTGATCATACCCAATACAGTACCTAACAAACCGCTCAGTGTACCGATAGATACCAGTGTAGCGATAATAGTAAGGTTTTGCTCAAGCATAGGCATTTCCAAAGCGGTTGCTTCTTCAATTTCTTTCTGGATAGCCAAAGTTTTTTGATCAATAGTAAGGTGGGTATCCGTTTCCATTTCGCGGTATTTCTTTAAACCCGACTTGATCACGTTGGCAACAGAGCCTTTTTGTTTGTCGCATTCTGCTTCAGCGCCACTGATATTGCCTGCATTAAGCAGTGAAGTGATCTTCCTTACAAAAGCATCAACACTGCCTGTACCCGACGCTTTACTGATAACGATAGCCCTTTCAATTGAAAACACAATTACCATTAATACGAACGACATGATAACTGGTACAAGAGGTCCTCCCCTGTGAACAGTACCGAAAGTGTCCATTTTCGTTGCGTGATCGACATCTCCGCCGGCATAATGGCTGGGGTCTCCCAGTATGAACATGTAAATTAAAATTCCAACGATAATACAGATCGGGATAGTCAACAGTGCAAATATGCCTGATGCCCCGGAGCCTACTTTTTTTACAGGTGTAGTTGGTTTTGTTGGTGCGGTTGCCATTACTTTTAGTTTTTTAGTTTAGTTATTGTTTATAATAAAGTTAATTAATGTGCTAAAAAATGCGGATAACAAAATTAGAATTTTAATGATATAAAAAAACTTTTTATGCTATTCTTTATAATTATTTAATACAAATGTTGGTTTTCGCATGTTATCGTGTGGATAACAA
>JBIOHG010000034.1:0-45231 GCA_044448765.1 Sphingobacteriales bacterium
CGTACCGCCAATGCCACTGCTGTATAAGTTTTACCGGTACCAGCCGGGCCAATCGCAAACACGATGTCATTGGTATCAATAGCGGTAACCATTCGCTTTTGGTTAGCCGTGCGGGCTTTTACCAATATGCCGTTTGGCCCAAATACCAATACCTCGCCTGTGGTCGACTTATCAATAATTGCCGTTTCAACAGCAGCCTTTGAAGAAGCCTTTGAACCCAGTATCCTTTCCAGGTCGGTTATATTCAGATTCTCGAATTTCTCAACGTGATCTAACAGGTTGCTGAATTTCTCGTCAAAAACGGTTAGCTCATGGTCATCGCCTAAAACTTTCAATTCGTTGCCACGTGCAACTAATTTAAGCTTCGGGTATTGTTTTTTGATGATCTCGAAGTGGTCATTATTCGGTCCCCACAGTACAGCCGGGTTAACGTTGTCGATTGATATTTTTAGTTCGTTCAACAGTAAGAGATTTTTTAGTTGCGGATTTTTTATGAATTAAAAATTGAATATTTGTAGCATCTAATGCTTGCACAAGATTAGCAATAAATATTTACAAAATTAATGGCAATAATAACTTTAACTACTGATTTGGGCGATAAGGATATTTACCAGGCCGCCCTTAAAGGAAGTATCTTAAAATTGTTGCCATCGGTTAATATTGTCGACATAACCCATAGCGTTGCAGCCTTTAACGTGCAGCAGGCGGCATTTATACTCAAAAACAGTTTCTACTATTTCCCGGATGAGACGGTGCATCTTATCGGTATCGATACGGTTTATATTAAGGAAACCAAATACCTGGCCGTACAATACAAAAATCATTATTTCGTAGGCGCCGATAACGGCATTTTTTCATTGATGTTTGATGCAGATCCGGATGAAATTGTGGAGATCAACATTATGCAGGACCTAAAGTTTTTGCATTTCCCCCTCGCAGATATATTTGTTAAAACGGCTTGTCATTTAGCCAACGGTGGCAAATTAAAAGATATCGGCCTGCCGGTAACTAGCGTTGAAAAGAAAATGAACCTGCAGCCCGTGATCGAAAAAAATGTGATTAAAGGTGCAGTTATTTATATTGATTCTTTCCAGAATGTGATCACCAATATCACCAAGGAATTCTTTAACCGGGTACAGGAAGGGCGCAATTTTACCCTTTCTTTCAAACGGAACGAAACAATAAATCACCTTAGCTGGTATTATAACGAAGTGCCCGAAGGCGAAAAACTGTGCCTTTTCGGCATAAGCGACCATTTGGAGATTGCCATCAATAAAGGCAATGCCGCCGGTTTGCTTGGTTTAAGTCTCGGTGACACCGTTATTATTGATTTTGAATAGAATCTGACCTATCGGCTATGAAAAAAATCTTACTGTTGTATTTGGTATGCCTCTGGCAGGTGCCTGCATTCGCCCAAACAAAGCAAAACCCTGATTCTCTCGCCTACCAGCTTCAGCGCGCAAAAATTAATAACATGCTTGATGCACGGCGCAGAAAGTTCGGCCAATATGATGAGAGCCTGAGAAAACACACCGGTATCTTCGGCCTGCAAACCAAAAAAGATATCCGTCGGTCAAATGACATCCTGATGGATATTAACCGGACCGATGACAGTATTTTTATGCAGATCAAAATACTGCTCAGTTACCGCACCTATCAGCAACAACAGGCCCAAACCAAGTCAACCGAGGTCGAAAATTACAGCCTCGGTTATATGAACACAATAAACCGATTACGCGAGCAAATCGACAAGATGAAAAAGGATGCCGCTGATGTTCAAAAACACCAGGAGAAGGTAGACCGTACTTATGTAATTGCCTTAGTTCTCATGCTTGGGTCAATTTTGGTTATATTATTTATAAAACGTGCCGCGAGGGTTTAACTTTGTCAGCTTTATTAGTAATATCGCATAAATGGCAAGAGGACGAGGCAGTTTAAACAGCGGCAACAAACAAAAAGAAGAATTACCCAAGGCAAAACTAAACCGGGAAACAATAAAGAATATTTCGAGGCTTTTATCATACCTTAAGCCTTACCGAAGTAAATTTATTTTCGCTATGTTTTTCCTTTTCCTGTCAAGTTTGGTGGGGCTTGCCTTTCCGTCCTTTATAGGCGCTTTGATCGATGCGGCCCAGGGCAAACAAACCACCAAATTTTTACCGGCAACCATACAGGGCATAGGCGTTTTGGCGCTCATTGTATTATTTGCACAAGGGTTTGTCTCTTTTTTTCGGATACTATGGTTTGTACAGGTTGCCGAGCGATCATTAGCCGACATCCGGCGTGATACTTATTTTAAACTCATTACCTTGCCGATGAACTTTTTCTCAAACCGTAGAGTTGGCGAATTGAACAGCCGCATTTCTGCCGACCTTTCACAGATACAGGATACCTTGACCACTACTCTCGCGGAAATGATACGCCAATTGGTTTTACTGGTTGGGGGCATCGCTTTCCTGGCGATCATATCCATTAAACTGACGCTATCCTTACTGGCAGTATTACCGGTATTGATCGTTGTAGCAATTTTTTTTGGACGTTTCATCCGCAAAATATCCCGCAAAGCACAGGACAAGCTCGCGGAATCAAATACGATAGTTGAGGAAACTTTGCAGGGCATAGCCAATGTCAAGGCTTTTGTAAACGAATCGTTTGAGGCGGGGCGTTATGGCGAAAATATTAGGGAAGTAGCCAACATAGCCATAAAGGGGGCGAAATATAGGGGATTATTCGCATCATTTATCGTATTTGGTTTATTTGGGGCGATAGTCGCTGTTGTTGCTTATGGTTGCCTGCTGGTAAGCCATCATGAAATGACCGTAGGCGAGTTATTTAAATTCGCATTATATGCAGCCTTTGTGGGCAGCGCGATGGGCAGCTTTCCCGAAATGTATGCCAATGTTCAACGTGCCGTAGGTGCCAGTGAACGGGTGTTGGAAATATTGGCAGAAGAAGGCGAAGCCGTGTCCATTTTGGACAGCAATAACAATATCGACCAAAAAATAGAAGGTAATCTCGAATTTGACAATGTCAATTTCCACTATCCTTCCCGCTCCGAGATTGAAGTGTTAAAAGGCGTGTCCTTTGAAGCCAAAACCGGGCAGAAAGTTGCCGTCGTTGGGCCGAGTGGTTCGGGCAAATCAACCATGGCATCACTTATATTGCAATTCTATCATCCGCAAAATGGAACCATTTTATTTGATAACCGCCCGGCCAACGAATATAGTTTAACGGATATCCGCAACCAGGTAGCCATCGTTCCGCAGGATGTTTTGTTGTTCGGCGGTACTATTCGCGAGAATATTGCCTATGGCAAACTCAAAGCGACTGAAGAAGAAATTATCACCGCAGCCCAGCGCGCCAACGCTGAAGAGTTTATCACATCTTTCCCGGAAGGCTATGATACGATAGTAGGCGAACGCGGCGTTAAACTTTCCGGCGGACAAAGGCAGCGTATCGCCATTGCAAGAGCTTTATTAAAAAACCCTTCGATACTTATTTTGGACGAAGCCACCTCTTCGCTCGATTCGGAATCAGAGCGTTTGGTACAGGAAGCGTTGGAAGAGTTGATGAAGAACAGAACTTCTATTATAATTGCACACCGGTTATCAACCATCCGCGAGGCGGATAAAATAATCGTGCTGGAAAAGGGTACAGTGATAGAAAGCGGCACACACGATGAGCTGCTGGGAAATGAACAGGGACTTTACCGTTATTTGAGCCAATTGCAGTTTGAGGTGTGAAATGTTTTACGTTCGACGTTATACGTAGTACGTTTAACTCGTAATGAGAATATAAAAGAACTAATAAATTGAAACGTAAACGTCTAACGTATTACGTACAACCTAACGAATGAAACTAACCATACACGGCGCGGCGCGCCAGGTTACCGGCAGCATGCATTTGCTGGAAGTTGACCAATACAAAATATTAATTGATTGCGGTCTTGATTACGAAAAGGACCGCACGATACAATCCAATGAGAATTTCCCTTTCGACCCGGCTGAGATAGATGTTGTAGTTTTAACGCACGCGCATATCGACCACTCAGGCAATCTGCCCACTTTGGTGCGAATGGGTTTTGAGGGACAAATATTATGCACTCCTGCCACGGCTGATCTGACGGGATTATTATTGCTTGACTCGGTTAGCATCTTTATGAATAAAATTCATAAAAGCCGTAAACATAACCGCAAAAAGCGCGGCGGTGGTGATGGCCAGCAACCGCTCTACCTGCAAAAACATGTGATGGATACCGTGGAGCGCCTTGTGACTATTGGCTACAATCGGCAATTCCGTATCAACGGTGATATACAAGTGACTTTTATTCCTGTTGGACATTTGCTGGGCGCTGCGGCGGCCGTATTCAAAGTAAATGACAACGGCGAAGAAAAAACCATTGCTTTTACAGGCGATATTGGTCGTAAAAATTACCCGGTGTTAAACGATCCCGAACCATTGCCGCCGGTAGACTACCTGGTTTGCGAATCAACCTATGGAGGTCGTATGCACACTACGGGCAAAACGGTTGAGCAGGCATTGATTGAAACCATTGACAAGGCGTGTATCCAGGAGTCGGGAAGGTTAATTATTCCCGCATTTAGTATTGGTCGTACGCAATCGCTGGTTTTTTCGCTGAATAAGATATTCAGCGACGGTTTGCTGCCGCCTGTTAAAGTTTTTGTGGATAGTCCAATGGCGGTTGCAGCTACTGAATTATTCCGGAAACATCACAACCTGGTAAGCAGCGAGGCAAGGCAATTCTATAACGCTCAGGGCGATGAGTTTGAATTTGATAATCTTTCGTATACTCAAACACTGCAGGATAGCAGGCAGGTTTCCAATTATTTTGAGCCGTGCATCATTATCTCATCCGCAGGCATGCTTGAAGGCGGCCGTATACAGGACCATTTGTACAATAATATTCAGAATTATTACTGCACCATCCTGTTCATCGGCTACTGCGCGAAAGGTACGCTGGGGCATCGTTTATTACGTGGCGATCCTATCGTTCACATTAAAGACCGCGAGCTTTCTGTTTATGCTACTATTAAACAAACCGATGTATTAAGCGCCCACGGCGACCACGAAGACCTTTTGAATGTTGCCCGCCAGCAGGATAAAGAAAAGCTCCGGACTATTTTCCTGGTACATGGTGAAGAAACCAGTATGCAGGCTTTGGCAGATGCTATGGAAGAGGAGGGTTACCCGGTTTCGATTCCTGAGAAGGATGTGAGCTATATGCTCTGATCAAAAAAGTATTCAGCATTATGGAAAACTGATACGAGATGCATCGTTAAAGGAGCAATATAAAATTTCGGAATATGAAATATTTACTTTTTTTAATTGGTTTATTGGTTTCGTGTGCAGCACATGCCCAAAGTAATAATACTAAATTAATTGGAAAATATCAGGATTATTTCGGGAACGAAATAGTTATCAATTCAGACTCGACCTTTAGATATGCCTGGCATTTCGATTTATTTTCAAGCTGGTCTAACGGAAAATGGTCGATAAAAAACGATACTATATACTTCAGAACAATCCTTGTTTACGACACCGTAAGTTATACCAATGCAAATGGCAAAATAGCAGATCGATTTATTATAGCAAATAATGAAATACCAAAACGGGTATACCCAAGTATTACCGACAACTCATTTCTCTCCTGGGGGCAAAATCATAAGCCATGTCCTGATAAGTTATTTTATAAAGACGATAAATTGTATGGCATCAAAAAAAGTGGGAAATTGATTCGTAAAAAAGTGAGAACATTTTGGGATAATAAGAAATCTTATCCAATGTATTTCAAGCAAGATAAAACTGATAGCTAAAAAGCACGAATTGTCAGATTAATTAGACTAATTCGTGCAATTCGTGGCTTTTAATTCGTGCAATTCGTGTTACTTCTTAAAGTGCCCTATTATTAAATTCGCCAACTCAGCCCCAATCCTTTCCTGTGCCTCGTTAGTAGCAGCACCAATATGAGGCGTTAAAGAGATTTTAGGATGTTTCAATATTTCTTCGCGAGGCGTTGGCTCGTTATCAAATACGTCCAATGCAGCAAATGAAACTTGTCCGCTGTTTAAGGCGTCAATCAAAGCCAACTCATCGATCAAACCGCCGCGTGAGATATTAACAAGCCCTACCCCTTTTTTGGTCTGAGCCAGTTCGGCAACGCCTAATATCGGTTTGTCAATAAATGGCGTATGTACGGTAATAAAATCAGCGTTATGGATAACTTCGTCCAGGGTAGCTTTTTTCACTTTTGCACGAACGATGTTTCCGCCGCCTAAGATAATTTCCAGGTCGGTACCAAAATCGTAGATGTCATAAGCCAGTACATCCATCCCAACACCAATGGCAATCTTAGCCACTTCGCGGCCAATACGGCCATAGCCTAAAATACCGAGGGTTTTGTTCCTCAGTTCAACACCTTTGGCATAAGCTTTCTTCAGGTCGTTGAATTTGGTGTTTCCTTCAACCGGCATTTTGCGGTTGCTATCGGGTAAAAAACGAACACACCCGAATAGCTGCGCAAATACCAGTTCGGCAACGGATAATGATGATGAAGCAGGGGTATTATAAACGCCTATGCCCTTTTCTTTGGCATAATCCACGTCTATATTATCCACACCTACACCACCGCGACCGATCAGTTTCAGGTTCGGGCAGGCATCTATCAGAGATTTACGCACTTTGGTAGCGCTGCGCACGGTAATGGCGTCGTACTCCTGTAATTTCACAGCCAATTCATCCTGTGGTATGTTATTGGTTTCTACAAAAAAACCGGCATCTTCCAGCATTCTTTTGCCTATTGGGTCGATACCGTCGTTAGCTAATATTTTGATCATGTTTTTAGTCATTACACCATTAGGTCATTAAGTCATTGGCCGCTTTATAATGACCTAATGACTCAATGACAAAATGACCTAGTTATTTATTATTTTCCTGGAATTCCTGCATAGCATCTATCAGCACATGTACGCTGGTTATTGGCAATGCGTTATAAATTGATGCTCTGAAGCCACCAACACTGCGGTGGCCCTTAACGCCTACGATACCTTTTTCGTCGCAAAGTTTCAGGAACGATTTTTCATGCTCCGGGTTTTCCATCACAAAGCAAACAGTCATGTGCGAACGGTCCTCAACCGCGCATACGCCTTTAAACAAAGGATTACGGTCAATTTCGGTATATAAAGCCCAGGCTTTTGCATCATTTTCCTTCTCAATTGCGGCAACACCGCCTTTTGATTTCAGCCAATTAAGTGTAAGCATAGATACATAAATGGCAAATACCGGCGGCGTATTGTACATCGAACCACCATCTATTTGTACCTGGTAATCGAACATAGAAGGTAGTTTACGGCCTGTTTTGCCTAAAATGCTATTCTTCACAATTACCAAAGTAACACCTGCAGGGCCCATGTTCTTTTGTGCGCCGGCATAGATCAAACCGAAATCAGATACATTAACTTTACGGCTGAATATATCTGATGACATATCGCAAACCACCGGTATCGGCGACTTAAAGAACTGCTTCATCTGTGTACCATAAATGGTGTTGTTTGATGTAATGTGGATATAAGCTGCGTCTTTCGGTATCTCAAAATCTTTGGGTATGTAAGTAAAGTTGGCTTCTTTGGCGGTTGCTACAACTGCCACTTCACCAAAAAGTTTAGCTTCCTTTATCGCTTTATTCGCCCATACGCCACTTTCAACGTAAGCAGCTTTGCCGCCGTCTGGCAATAGGTTATACGGAGCAAATGCAAATTGCGAACTTGCACCACCCTGCATAAAGATCACGGAGTAACCTTCGGGAACTTCAAAAAGTTCTTTCACCAGTTTTACAGCTTCGTCCAGAACGGCTTCAAATTCAGGCGAACGATGGGATATTTCCAATATGGATAACCCTGTTCCGTTAAAATTTAAAACTCCTTCAGCAGCTTGCTTTAATACTTCATGTGGTAAAATGCCAGGTCCGGCACCGAAATTGTGTTTCATGATTTTATGTTTGATGTAAATATTTGCCTATTGACAACTTTATATTTGGTTGCATCAAAGTTAGTCAAATTGTTAACGTTTCAAGGTATTATTTGCGAAATCTTGATAACAATCACCAGTTTTATTAACAATAGTTCAGAAATTGGGAATAATGAGATTAGCTTGACAAAGTTACCGCGCCTTCTTGAGATTTGCGATAGCAAGTTTCTGATCGGGGGCGGAAAAAACTGAATTGCCGGCGACCAGTACATTAGCGCCGGCTTCCAAAAGTTTGGATGCATTGCTTTCGTCAACGCCGCCGTCTATTTCGATATAAAGATCTGGCTTGAGCGAAGTACTCATCTTTTTCAACGCTTTGATCTTTTTATAGGTATTCGAAATAAACTTCTGGCCCCCAAAGCCAGGATTTACCGACATGATGAGCACCAGGTCGACGTATTCCAAAATATCCTCCAATAGTTCAACAGGCGTATGCGGGTTAAGCGCCACTCCTGCCCTGCATCCAAGTTCTTTAATGGCGTTAACCGTGCGGTTTAAATGTGTACATGTTTCATAATGTACGGTAATGCCGGCCGCACCGCCCTTCGCAAATTGCTCGATATAGCGTTCAGGCCCCTCGATCATCAAATGAACGTCAATTGGCTTCGTCGCATGTTTTTTAACCACATCGAGTATCGGGAAGCCGAATGAAATATTCGGCACGAACATACCGTCCATCACATCAAAGTGGATCCAGTCGCCTTCGCTTTGGTTCAGCATTTCAATGTCGCGTTGTAAGTTGCCAAAGTCAGATGCCAGGATGGATGGGGATATTAGGTGGTTCATGGGCCAAATATAGCTAATTGCGCTATGATAAAAATGCCTCGATATAAAATTGATACCTCAATAAGAATGCTAAATATTTTGTTGATTATTTTTACGTTCATGTGAATTGCTTTCATCCTAAATTTCAGATATTAGGCCATCATGGTTATTTCTGAAAATGTATTGAAATGGGCGCTCCGCTTCTACCCGCCCCTGTTGTTTCAACGCATTTGGGTGGTAAAGTTCGAAAAGGATTTTCGGGGTGTGAAAGTTAAGTTGAACAAAAGCCTGGTCAACAACAACTACAACCATTCTATTTTTGGCGGAACCATCTTCGCGGCAGCCGACCCATTTTACCCGGTGCTTTTTCACCAATTGCTTACCCATAAAGGCTACAAAGTATTGGTATGGATGAAATCGGTTGAGATAAAGTTCCTTAAGCCGGCGCGCACCGATCTGTTTTTTTCGATTACCCTTAGTAATGCAGACATTGAAGAAACAGAACAGGTATTAAACACAATTGGTAAGCACGTAAAAGCTTATCCAATAACCATGTATGACAAAACCGGTGAACCATGCGTTGAAGTAATGAGTGAGATTTATATTCGAAACCTCGAACATACCGAAGAAAAAAGTGAGGTATCCATCTGATGAAAATAATAATGAACGACAATGCCTTCCTTGAAAAAGGATATATCATATCCACAGATAAGAGCTTAATAGATTTTGACACAGTGTATCATTATTTATCGCAGAACTCCTATTGGGCGAAAGGCTTAACTGCTGAAAGGTTCAAAAGGGCCATTGAAAACTCCATGTGTTTTGGTGTTTACAAGGATGGAAAGCAAGCCGGTTTTACGCGTGTAGTGACAGATAAAGCCACTTTTGCTTATATTTGTGATGTATTTATACTGGATGGCCACAGGCGTTTGGGCCTATCTAAATGGTTGATGCAAACCATCATGGAGCACCGCGACTTGCTGGGATTAAGAAGATGGTCGCTGGCTACGGCAGACGCACATAAGTTATACGAGCAGTTTGGCTTCACTGCCTTAAGCAAGCCTCAGAACTGGATGGAGATTTTTACACCTTACCAAAAATAAAGGATTGGAAATGAGAGCAACGAATATTAAAAAATTGATTTTTGATGGTGAAGGTGTTACGCTTGATTTCAAGAAAACGATCACCAGTTGCGAGAAGATTGCCCGCACGATGGTGTCATTCGCCAATAATAAAGGCGGTCGTTTACTGATCGGGGTTGCTGATGATGGCAGTATCAAGGGCGTAAAATCTGAAGATGAGGAACGCTACATGATAACCCGTGCCGCCCAAATGTTTGCAAAACCTGCATTAGAGCCGGTATTTGAGGAGGTTTACGTAGATGACAAGCTGGTGCTGGTGGTTGAGATAGCCGAAAGCGATACCAAACCGCATTATGCATTAGCCGAGGACGGTAAATGGTGGGTATACGTTCGTGTGAAGGACAAAAGTGTTTTGGCCAGTAAAATTGTGGTTGATGTATTGAGACATTCGACGGATAAAAATGGTGTTTTGATTGAATACTCAACCAAAGAAAAGGCTTTACTTGAATACCTCGCTGAGCGGGAACGTATTAATGTACCGGAATACTGCAAGTTAGTAAATCTGAGCCGGCGTACTGCACAGCGTATCATTGTCAATATGGTGCTCTCAGGAGTGATCAAAGTGCATACCACAGAAAAAGAAGAGTATTATACAGCAGCCTAAGTGTAAAGCTAAAAAGCAAACATAAACCTGTCTTGAAACTGAAAATCAAGACCACAACTGATGAGATCATTTTACCAAAAATACAAACCGTATTACGGCGAGAGTTTGCTTCTGGCTTTTCCGGTGATGATATCACAGATGGGCCATACGCTGGTGCAAACTGCCGATAGCATCATTATAGGGCACTTCGCAGGTACGATATCGTTAGCTGCGGTATCATTGGTCAACAGCATTTTTGTTATCGGCCTGGTCATTGGTTTAGGCGTATCTTATGGTATTACGCCGCTCATTGCGCAAAGTAATGGCCGTAACGATAAAACAGAATGTGGGCGTCTGCTATCCAACAGCCTCCTTATTAATGGAGTGACGGGTGTTGTCCTATTTATCTTCATCAGCTTTGGCACCATGCTTATGATCGGTCGGCTGGGACAGGACCCGGAAGTAGTGCGACAGGCACGACCCTATTTGTTCCTGATGGGTATTTCGCTTGTGCCATTACTCATATTCAATACTTTTAAACAATTTGCTGAAGGTTTGGGCTTTACAAAGCAGGCCATGGTAATATCCGTTTTGGGGAATGTATTGAATATATGCCTGGGGATAATATTTGTTAAAGGGTTGTTTGGTGTAAAACCGATGGGGATCAGTGGTGTGGGTTATAGTACCCTGATAGACCGTTGCAGCATGGCGGTAGTAATGGGTGTATATGTGTTCATGTCAAAAAACTTCCGGAGTTACCTGAAAGATTTTGCCTTAAGGAATATCGACAGGATCAGGTGTGCATCCATTCTCAAAATAGGTACGCCGGTGGCTTTGCAATACGTGTTCGAGATCAGCGCGTTTAGTGGTGCGGCTATTTTGATCGGAACAATAAGCCCGGTGGCGCAAGCCGCACACCAGGTTGCCATCAATTTAGCGGGATTAACCTATATGGCGGCAAGCGGCATAGCTGCAGCAGCCGCTATCAAGTCAGGCAATTTCTTCGGGGCCAAACAGCACCGCGATCTACGGTTATCAGCAATATCCAATTATCACATCGTTATTGTTTTTATGGCGATGACGGCCCTGTTATTTACTTTCGGCAATCATTTACTGCCATGGATGTATACTTCAGATAAAGCCGTAATAACTATTGCAGCACAATTACTTATAATCGCGGCATTCTTTCAGTTATTTGATGGTACACAGGTTGTAGGGCTTGGAATTTTGCGCGGTATGGGCGATGTGAATATTCCGACGGTCATTACATTAATTGCTTATTGGATTGTCGGTTTACCAGTCGGCTACCTGCTTGGCATACAATTCAAAATGGGGGTGACCGGTGTTTGGTATGGGCTGGTATTAGGATTATTAACCTCATCCCTGTTATTGTTTATCCGCTTTCAATCCATAAGCAGGAAACACCAGGTTAAGCAGGAATTTATTATAGCGCAAGACTAAAAATATAAGTCATTTGCAATACGATAAGTATTACAATGTGCTTCAACAATAGCCTTAATATCGGCTGAATATCCTCCACCCATACTTACCTGCACCGGTATTTGATGCATTCTACATTGTTCCAATACGAACCGGTCACGTTCGCGGCAAGCTTCGAGGCTTAAAGATAATTTACCCAATTTATCAGTCGCCAGCACATCTACGCCTGAAAGGTAAAAGATAAAATCAGGTTTTTGTTTGGCGATAAGTCCGGGTAAGGTTTCTTTTAAGATAGCAAGGTATTCCTCATCACCAGTCCCATCAGGTAATGGAATATCCAGGTCAGATACTTCTTTCCGGTACGGAAAATTGTTAGCCCCGTGCATTGAGAAAGTGAAAACTCTTGGCTCATTTTCAAATATTTGTGCAGTTCCATTCCCCTGGTGAACATCTAAATCGATGATTAAAATAGATCGGGCTAATTTATTATTCAACAAATAGTTAGCTGCACTCGCCTGATCGTTTAATAAGCAGAAACCTTCGCCCCAGTTAGTGCCCGCATGGTGCGTGCCGCCCGCAACATTAAATGCAATTCCATGTTGAAATGCAAAGTGACATCCATCAATAGTTCCCTTCGCAATGCGTATTTCGCGCTCAACCAATTGGGCTGATAATGGAAATCCTATTCGCCTCGCCTCTTTTGCCGGCAAGGTCAAATCACGCAACTGCTGCCAATAGGTTTCATCATGTGTCCACATTATAATTTCTTCGGACAAGGGCCCCGGTGAAAATAGATTTTCATGTGTAATGATACCTTCATGGATCAATTGAGCAGGGATCAATTCATACTTCAGCATAGGGAAACGATGCCCCTCCGGCAATGGATGGGCGTAAATCGGGTCGTAAGCTATCCTCAGCATAACAATTACCCCAGAACGGCCAAAGACTCATCCAAATGCTTTGAGGCCCTGTAAACGTCCTTAAATGAATTATAAAGCGGCACAGGGCTTAGCCTTATCACATCCGGTTCGCGCCAATCGCCGATAACGCCGTTTTTTGATAAATAATCGAATATGGCTTTACCATTGCGCTTGCAGACAATGGATAGCTGGCAACCCCGCGATTCGGGTTCGGATGGTGTTATGATTTTAAACAGTTCTTCGCTATGTTTTGCATTGATCAGCCGGGTATGATATTCTAAATACTCAGTAAGCAAAAGGCTTTTTTTACGAAGCACATCCAGGCCACCGGCATTTTCGAACACATCCAAAGCAGCTTTATGCGCGGCCATCAGCAATATCGGGCTGGTACTTACCTGCCAACCCTCCGCTCCTTTTGCCGGGTCGAAACCGGATGCCATCAGGAAGCGTTTATCGGGTCGGTAGCCCCACCAACCGGCGAATCGTTTCAATTCCTTATTATCAAAATGCTTTTCGTGCACAAATATCCCGCTGATACCGCCCGGCCCTGAATTCATGTACTTGTACGAGCACCAGCAGGCAAAGTCAGCACCCCAGTCGTGTAATTGAAGCGGTACATTGCCGGCAGCATGCGCCAAATCAAAGCCCGCATAAACACCTGCTTTGTGAGCAGCTTCGGTAATAGCTTTTATATCGAACAACTGACCGGTATAGTAATTTATCCCGCTGAACAAAACCAAAGCCAGCTCATCTCCATTTTTTCCGATGGCTGAAATGATATCTTCGGTGCGCAAAGTATATTCTCCTTCCCGAGGAAATAACTCTATGATAGCTTGTGAAGGATCAAATCCATGGAAATTTACCTGGCTTTCAATGGCATATTGATCGGATGGAAAAGCACCGCCTTCCATTAATATTTTATGTCTTTTACTATTTGGCTGATAGAAACTTACAAGTAATAAATGAAGATTTACTGTAAGTGAATTCATAATAGTCACCTCATCACTTTTCGCGCCGACCAAGTTTGCTAATGGCTGTTTAAGCTGCTGATGATATTGCAGCCACGGGCTATCGCCCTGGAACCATCCCTCTACTGCCAGTTCCTTCCATTGAGCTAATTGATCGTTAATATATTGTTCCGTAATTTTAGGCTGAAGGCCCAAAGAGTTTCCGCATAAATAGATCGCATCTTCTCCGTTGTGCTGTGGGATCAGGAACTGCTTCCGGATATCCTTTACTTCATCCAGCGCATCAAGGTAATTAGCAAAAAACGGACTGTCATCAAATTCCATAGGCCAATATTACGAAATAACGTAGAGACGCAATGCATTGCGTCTCTACGTTATTTATTGGGTTTGCTTACGAATTTATTCCCTTTCACATAAAAACGGTATGGAAGCAAAGCATCCTCTTGTGCATAAGCCACTCCAATACGCGGAACTGCGGCAATCTGATCCTCTGTAAAACTCAGTCCCCTGTTTTCTATCCAAAGTGTATCACTTTGCAAGCTGATCCCATTCAACTTACGGTCAATTCCTAACGCTTTAGCTACTGAACCCGGGCCGGCAGTAATGTTTGGCTTAAGAACCTCCATGTTTTTCCGGACCAGCATGATATCGATCCCTTCTGTAGGTTCGATTGCCCGGATCAGTATCGCTTGCGCATGTCCTTCTGTAGAGGTAACTATGTTCAGCATCTCGTGGATACCATAACACAAGTATACATAAGCAATACCACCCTCCCGGAACATTACCTCCGTGCGTTTGGTGCGGCGGTTGCCGTAGGCATGTGAGGCTTTATCTACAGCGCCATTATAAGCTTCTGTTTCAACAATAAAGCCCCCCGTAAGTTCACCATTGATGCAGGTAAAAAGGTATTTTCCTAACAAGTTTTTGCTTATCGCCAGCACGTCTGTGCCGAAGTAATAGGATTGCGGAAGTTTCAAAGCGGTAATATATTTTTAAGCCAGGTGTTGATCTCTTTGGTCCGGTTAATTATCATGATGTGCGTACCGCCTTTAATAATGGTGGCATCTTTTAATCTTTTGTAAGGAAAAATCTTATCCTTATCACCATGGATATGGTACACATTTTCCGGAACAACCTGGTTATCCCAATGCAAAATAGCACCAATCGCCCATTTGGCAAATACCGGCGGCGTATTCCGAAGCATGTCGATAAACAACTGATAATTTTGTTTCGATACTTTGCCCATGACAAAGCGGACAATAAAACCTGATGATGTATATAGCCAGGCTGGTATCAGTTTATAAATTGGGATGCGCCGGTACCAGGTGAAGCTTTTTGGCGCCTCCGTTTTGGTTTTGATGCTTGAGATCAAAATCGCTTTATTGAGTTTTACTTTTTTTGCGATCTCGATGGTCAGCATACCGCCAAGTGAGTTCCCTGCAACAATAGAACCTGCCGTGATCTGGTATTTGTCGATCAGCTTTTGGGCGAATGATTCCATAGTATCCTGTTTTTCCGGGATGATCCAGCTAATAGGTACGGTTTCATAGCCTTCAAAGTCAAGGTTCTTAAAAGCGCGGTAATCAGCGCCCAAACCCGGAATGAGGAATATTTTGGTCATTAAAATTTGATGAGTTTAACGATCTGATCAAGATATTGCGCATCCGTTTCGTCAAACTGGTCCAAATTCTCGCTATCCACATCCAAAACACCAATTACTCCGTTGTTATGGAATAATGGAAGTACAATCTCAGATCTCGACATTGAACTACAGGCGATATGTCCCGGAAATTGCTCTACGTCCGAGACGATAAGCGTTTTTGCTTGCTCCCACGCTGCGCCGCAAACGCCCTTGCCTATACCTATACGTGTACAGGCAACCGGTCCCTGGAAAGGGCCTAAAACCAATTCATTATCCTTTACCATATAAAACCCAACCCAAAACCAGTTGAATTGTTCCTTTAATGCCGCAGAGATATTAGCCAGGTTGGCAACCAGGTCGGTCTCGCCTTCAAGCAAAGCTTTTATTTGGGGGATAAGTGACAGGTATTGCTCCTTTTTGTCGGTTGAATGGATAATGCTTAAATCTTCGGCCATGAGACAAAAGTAAACAAGCGCTTTTAAAATTAAATAACTCAAATCTCATATTTTCGTGCAATAAGTTCCTTTAATAAGGTTTGACTAAATTTGACGAATTATGAGAATTATCGCCGAACTGCCGCACCCCGAATTCAAGATATCCATCCTGTACATGAACCAAAAGTTTATTGTGAAGATAGAGCAGGGCCCCCTGGAGCAAAGTTATAAGATACCCGAAATGGATCTGACCGACGGCGTCAATAGCGTGTTTGAATTACTTGACGAGCCATTTTTAAAGACCGTTTCCTCCCGTTTTGCCGAAATGCGCAAAGATTACAAGGAAACTTATTTCAGATATAATTATTAGTTTAATGCAAAAAAGTTAATAATTTGTAATATAATGTATTATGAATTTTAATAACTGTAAACAAAATTTTATTTGGCGGCAAAATTGTGTCGGAAGCTTGTAGGAGCATATCAACAAAATTGATTACTGACTTTTACATAAACTGTTAGTTTATTATAAATGTATTAATTATTTGATAGTTAAATAATTATATATAAAATAAAACATAGAACAGAATTTTATTTCGCCAGATTTTTGGGTATAAAAAACACTAAAGGAGTCTATTTTGGAAGCAGATCACAATACCAGAAACCGGCAGGCTTTTGGGGCGCAGAGGAAAAGCAGGTATCATCAGGATTTTTCGGAGCGGCATATTCTTTGAACACCTTCTCCCCTAATTGGTAAGCTACGTCAGTTTTAAAGATAGGACCATTGAAAGCAAAAGTATGGAACTCGCCGTTCTCACCGCAAACGTCCACATCATCCGGTAACGACAAAATTAATTCCTCGCTTATCTCCTTCCCTACTATGCGTTCCAGCCTTTCCTGGGTACAGGCTATGACGGTTTCAAATCCCAGATCAAGGAACTCATTGATCAATTCAGTTGTATCGCGTTTCCATAATGGGTAAATGCCGATCATACCCACTTCAGCTAAACGGGCATCGCGATAATTTTTAAGGTCTTCTAAAAATATATCACCGAATATGGCATGGGTTATGCCCTCCTGCCTGAAATGTTCCATCGTGCTGCGCATGATCGCGTCGTATTCTGCCATGCCCGGCATTTCGGGCAAGCGAACCTGGTATAAGGGTATACCAATACTTTCAGCCTGCTTAACCAGCAATTCAACCCTCACGCCATGCATGGAGATACGGTCGACGGCATCATTTATTGTCGTAACCAGGTAGCGTATATCCAAATCGGGGTTTTGCAGGCAATGGTATAGGGCCAATGCGCTGTCTTTACCGCCGCTCCAGTTGAAAATGCACTTTTTCATAATTATTGAATGACTGAATTATTGATTGATGTTGGATTATTCGTTTTTGGATTTTCCAAATTCAATAACGGCGAAGCCCTCTTGAGTGCCTTTAAAAAGGCAAATAACACACGAAAAAATCAATTATTCACTAATTCATTTACTAATCGGGGAACTCCTACCGTGGCCCTCTCCTCTATCCTTATAAAATTATCCGACGGCAAATAAGGTATTTTGGGGTCTATAATGTATTTAGGCACACCGCGTGGCACATAGTTGATCAGTCCCGCTGCCGGGTAAACCGCCAGGGATGAGCCTACGAGGATGAACAGGTCGGCGGTGGCACAAATCCTTGCCGCTTCTTCTATCATCGGCACAGCTTCGCCAAACCATACTACATGGGCACGCAGTTGTGATCCTAATTCGCACAGTTCGCCCATTTTAAGTTCCCAGCCGTCAATAGGATAAGTTAGCGCAGGGTTGATGTCAGATTGCGAACGTGTAATAACACCGTGCAGGTGTATCACATTTTCAGAACCGGCTCTTTCGTGCAGATCATCGATATTTTGCGTAATGATCGTCACGTCAAATTGTTGCGCTAATTCCGCAAACCCATAATGCGCGGCATTAGGTTTAGCTTCCAATACCGATTTTCGCCGCATATTGTAAAAATCCTGCACTAACACAGGGTTGTGTTCCCAAGCCTCAGGCGTGGCGACATCCTGTATGTTATAGCCTTCCCATAGGCCATCGCTGTCCCGGAAGGTTTTTAGGCCACTCTCCGCACTTATTCCTGCACCGGTTAATACTACAATCTTTTTCATCTGGATCATCATTGCAGAGACGCAATGCATTGCGTCTCTACGTGTTTATTTTAAACAAAAAAAGCGATCTAAGATCGCTTTTCTATATCAGTATAATAATATTTACAAAGCTATCTCGCGGTTGGTACGCAACATGGTGTATTTACTTTTAGCCAGTTCAAATCCGCCGAATAATATCGCACAGAATACAATATCGCCGAAAAGCATATTCTTTTCAAAAGGAATGGCAGCAACTAACGACTGTCCATAACCTGCTAAAGTATGCGGATATAAATTCCCGAACGGAAGATCGGTCAGCAACCAATGTATTACAACGGCAACAAGTGAAGCCGCCCACACATTAAATACGTTGGCCTTTTTGATAAGGCTACCTGCAAAAACGATCACTGCAAAGCAGATGTACGTCATGATTGAACTTGTGTCCATGATCACCCAATTGCCACTGTAAAAATGATTAAGCAACACGTCACTTACAAACAAGGTCAGCAACGGCACCAGGTAAGCTTTCCATTTATCGGTGAAATAAGTGCCACCGAATAAAGCAATTGCACCAACAGGTGTAAAATTACTTAGTACGTAAGGATACTTATAGCTAACCAGGCGGAATGCACCTGCTGCAACGATCATTAGAATGAGAATGGTGTTGCGCGTGTTTATTTTTTGTGTGGCCATGATCTGATTTAATGCTGTAAAGTTAATAATAATCCATTTAAATATAATGCCGCTGCAATTATTGCTTTAACAAGGCAATTTTACCCGGGTTGATACCCGCTGTAATAGAATATTCCTTTTTGCCTGTTTTGTCAAATACATATACCGCACCTGGTGAAGTATAATTCTTAGCATCAGTAACAAAGACTTCGCCGCTACTTGCATCAGCCGCTAAACTATAAGGTGTGGCAATGGTGGTGCCATCGCTTATAAAACTGGCGGCTGTAACCGTATTAGTGCTTACGTTGTAAACCTTAATTGCGTTAACTGATGTGATAAAATATGCATTATCACCTTGTACAACCATATTGCTGCCATCAAAATTGGTTTGTGATTTTACAACATCGGTATTGGCATCAATAACCGCCAGGCTCGAACCAACGTCGCCATAATTGCCGGCTGAAAGCACGTACACATTTCCTTTTCCATCGGTACCTACATTCTGCGGATTTACAACAACTGTGAGTGTTTTGGTAACTGTCACAGTACTTAGATCGATCACCGACACGGTGTTGGCATAGTTCGGATAATCCAAACCACCTGAATTAGCTACATATAATTTGCCATTGGCCACCGCCAATTGTTCGGGCGTGCTGCCTACCGTAATGGAGCCCTTTACACCTAAAGTAGCGGTATCAATTACAGCAACAGTGCCATCGTAACAGCTTACATAGGCATTGCCTTTGTAAAAAGTGATGTCCCTTGGCTCGCGGCCGGTGGTTCCTGTAAATAATTTGATCTGCCTGATGGATTTGGCTGTTTTAGGATTAACCACCTCGATGGTGCTTGACACGTTCATCACGATGTACATTTTTGAGCCATATATTTCAATATCATTGCCGGTATCGCCTAAACCACGTGCGTTTGCGGAGGTGAAAATATCGGCTGTAACCACTTTGGTGCTATAGTCATAAAATGATAAAGTGCTGTTATTGTCATTAAAAAGGCCCTGATTCAATACATAAAAGCCATCGGTAACTGATGTTGAGGTTGGTATAACTTTTTTGTCTTTATGACAGGACGCCAGTATGAGCGGGAAAGCTGCGGTTAATACTAAAATGCTTTGTTTAAAATTTTTCATGTTGTGTTATGTTGATTAAATGGTGATTTGAAATGATAATAAATAGGAACGTCCAGGCATAGGGAAGCTGCGGACAATGGAATAATCCTGATTAAAGAGGTTATTGATATGCGCCGAAAATACAGCGGGTTTATGGCTGATCGAAAGTTTATAGGTAAATGACAGGTTAGCAACCGAATATCCATCTACCTGGCTATTAATATCTTCCAGGTAAAATCTCGAAGAAGAGATCACCTGGTTATAATACATGCCGAATTGCTTGTAATCGACCCCGGCGTTTAGGGCAGCCGAGTTGCGGGGAATATAAGGTATCTGTAATTTTGATACACTGTCAATAGCGTGCTGGTAGCTGTAATTGGCAGCTAATGACCCACTCCATCCGTTACATACACGGGTTTGGGTTTTAATGCTCACATCAACACCTTTGATATCGGCTGCTCCTACGTTAATGACAGATGGTATTGCAGGATTTTTTTCCGGCAAATCGACAATCTTATTGGTTACCCTATTATAATAGCCATCAACAGTTAAAGTAAAATATTCCAGGAAGGAGTTCAGCGCTTTCCGGTAGGCAAGTCCTAAATCAAATTGCTTTGCAAATTCGGGTTTTAAATTTCTTGTGCCAGCTGGGGTAAAAAGATATTGTTCATCCAAAGATGGTGCCCTGAAAATGTTTTTATAAAACGCTCTTAACTGCAGATTGGGACTTGTAAAAGGCTGAAAAGTTGCCATCACTGTTGGGGATAAAACACTTTGATTTGGCGTTGCTTTTCCATATTTAACCCACTCATTAACATACGAATGCAGCAGGTCGCCCTCAAAACGCCACCTGTTTAAGATCAACTTTGTCGCTAATACCTCCTGTAAAGTAAACCTTGATGGAAAAGCATAATTGCCAAGGCTATTGGTGTTGCTCGATGCACCGACGTTACCAACCGAAATATCTGCCGCATAAGAAGCCTGCCAAATTGAAGTTATATGATAAGCCAAAGCGGCTGACTGATAAAATTCGCGCTGGGTATAATGGTCGTCTATACCATCGCTATTGTTATGATAGTCTGGGTCGCGGTAATGCATATAGTCCTGCGATAGTTTCGTGTTTAACAACAATTGGAAACCACTGATCCAGCTATGTACATAATCTGCTTGTGTGAAAAAGTTCTGGTTCCACAATCTTTGATTCGAATAAGGATTATAGTTGATTACGGCAGCGGGCAAACCCCGGTCGGAATTATAATAGTTAATATGAAGACTGAACTTGTTGCTGTCATTCTTGAACCAATAGAGTGACCCATCAATCCGCTGATCACTTATATCGGCATTGGTGCGCGTTTGCGAGGTGTCGGAACCATCTTCATGGTTCTTAAATTTATAGCGGCCATTGGCGTTTTCAATATAGCTATTTAATACAAACGACCAACGGTCGTTAATTCGCTGTTGCCATTGCAGGTATGGTGTTATGAGGCCGAACGAACCTCCTTCCATACCTAAACGCAGCTGATATGGTTTGCTAATGGTCAAATGCGGTTGAATAGTACTGATGGCCAACACGCTTGCATAGGCAAATGACCGTGCGGTATTCAAGATATTTTCCGGCTGGGGATTGTACAGCGCGATCTGTTGTATACCGTTCAAATTAAATTTGCCCAGGTCCACCTGGCCGTTCTCCGCATCGCTTATGGCAACGCCGTCATACAAAACAGCTACGTGATCGGCTCCAAGCCCGCGTACCGAAACGGTTTTTAAACCCCCAATGCCGCCATAGTCTTTAATATTAACACCGGCAAAGCCGCGAATGGCATCAGCGACGTTATAGGCGCTAAAACGGTCGAAATCGCTGGATGATATTTGCTGAACTGGTGTAATAGTTAACACCTGTGGCACAGGTGGGGCATATACCTTAACCTCTTTCAACTTTTTAGCAGTATCAGTTTGAGCAGATACCGCAAATGGTAACGCAAAACACAACAAGACCGCCCAAAAAGGCCGGCCATTTTTTAAATATTGTACTCGTTTTTGCATCTGTTGTGATTTAACACCACAGCATACAGAAATGGAAAGTTTAGAATGGAAACAATGATGGACGAGTTTCACATTCAAGCTTCAATCCCCGAAAGCTATGAATAATATATGTGCGTTGGCAGGTCTTCTGACTTACTCCCCATGGCACGGCCTTCCCGTTGGCTGTTAGGCGCACAGTGGCAATGAATGGGCTTTGGTTATGGAGCTTACAGCTGCGGGACAGTCCGGGATTTACACCCGGTTCCCTTTTAATCGTCCCGACAATAATGTCGGAATGAACCAAAAGCATTGCAAATGTATGCGATGAGTTTTAGAAATACAAGGAGTGTTGATCGATTTAGTTAATCACAATTTTAACGATGGTTTTGTGGAGAATTGAGCAATCAATTATTTCAATATATTTACCTGTTATGAAATCGTATCTTACTTTCTTGTTATTAATGATGTCATTCACTACAATGGCTCAACAGCCCGACACCATTTTCCTGAAAACCCTGATCGAATCGCATCCGGAACTGTTCAGCCATATATTAAATCATCCCACACACAACGAGGTGCAGATATTATACACGCAAATTGATCGCGACGAAAACAACGTCCCACATTTTAAATCATACAGTTACCGCCTTAACGCCAACCATTATTTTTATCCCGCCAGCACGGTAAAGCTACCAACAGCCATCTTCGCACTTGAAAAGCTGAATGAGCTAAATATCAAAGGGTTCACGATTAAATCCACCATGATAACCGACAGCGCATTTGCCGGTCAAACTAAAGTGACTAAAGATAGTTCTTCAAAAAATGGACTGCCAAGTATCGAAAATTATATTAAAAAGATACTGCTGGTAAGTGATAACGACGCTTATAACCGGTTGTATGAGTTTGTGGGCCGCGAAGAGATCAACCAAAAACTTAAGAAATATGGGCTGAATGGCACCCGTATCATCGGCAGGCTTGCCATTGGCGACCGTGGCGATAGTACCAGGCATACCAACCCTATTGATTTTTACAACGGAGATAAACTTGTTTATCAAAAGCCGGCGCTTTTTGACGCGAATGATTACCCCATGCACCCTGAAAATATGATACAGGGCAAAGGCTATATGGACCGGAACGATAAACTGGTGATGCAGCCCTTTGATTTTTCGCATAATAACATCTATCCTCTTGCTGACCAGCAAATGGTTTTAAAACGGCTGTTATTCCCTGAAACCTTTCCCAAAGAACAACAATACAACCTAACAGACGACCAGTACAAGCTCATCTACAAATACATGAGCATGTGGCCCACAGAAAGTAACTACCCTACCTATAAGCAACCCGAATATTACCCGGCATATTGTAAATGGCTGTTTTACGGTGGTGATAGTTTAGCAGTGATCAAGCCACATATCCGGATATTTGATAAGATAGGCGATTCATACGGCTATGATATTGACAATGCCTACATCGTCGATTTCAAGAATAAAGTGGAATTTATATTATCGGCAGTGGTGCAGTCAAATGACGATGAGATATATAACGATAATAAATACGAGTACAAAACGGTGTGCTTGCCTTTTATGAAAAATATCGGCCAGCTTATTTATCAGTATGAGTTAAAAAGGAATAAGCAACACTTGCCCGATCTGAAGAAATTTAAGTTTAGATATTGAAATACTGCAATAAAAAAGACCCGCAAAAAATGCGGGTCTTTTCATTATCCCCATTGACTGTGTCCTCACAGTCAATATATTTTACTTTACAGCGTCAACAACTGCTTTAAAAGCATCAGGATGGTTCATCGCTAAATCAGCTAATACCTTACGGTTCAAACCGATGTTTTTAGCAGTTAACTTACCCATTAATTGTGAGTAAGAAATACCGTGCTGACGGGCGCCTGCGTTGATACGCTGTATCCATAAAGCCCTGAATTCTCTTTTCTTGGTTTTACGGTCGCGGTAAGCGTACTGTAAACCTTTTTCTACTGTGTTTTTCGCAACTGTGTAAACCTTGCTGCGTGAACCATAGTAACCTTTTGCAAGGTTCATGATCCTTTTCCGGCGTCTTCTCGACGCGACTGCGTTAACTGAACGTGGCATTTTTTTGCTTTTTTGGTAGTGGGTGATCCGCTAACCAGCGGAAACTTGCAAACCCGAATACCTGGTTTAAAAATTTGTTAATTACTTCCCGATTGCAAGCATACGCTTTACATTTCCCATATCAGCATCAGAAACTAAGCTGGTGTGGGTCAGGTTACGCTTACGTTTGGTCGACATCTTGGTTAAGATGTGGCTTTTGTATGCGTTCTTTCTGGCAATTTTACCGGTTCCAGTAAGCTTAAAACGCTTTTTTGCACTGGAATTGGTTTTCATTTTTGGCATAACTGTTTATTTAGATTTGAGATATGAGATTTGAGATATGAGAATAAAGTTCTCTGTCAAATCACCTATCTTTTTGTGTGCTATTTATTGTTATAATATCAGACATGAACTCAAATCTCACATCTAATATCTCATATCTACTTTTTAACGCCTTTAGAAGCTACGGTTAAAAACATCCGCTTACCTTCCAGTTTTGGCAATTGCTCTACTTTTCCAACTTCTTCCAATGCCTGTGCAAAACGCAGCAGCAATATTTCGCCCTGTTCCTTGTAAACTATTGCACGGCCTTTAAAGTGTACATAAGCCCTCACCTTTTCGCCTGCTTCCAAAAATTTGATGGCATGTTTTAATTTAAAATCAAAATCATGGTCATCCGTATTTGGTCCGAAGCGTATTTCTTTAATGACCGTTTGCTTGGCGTTATTCTTTATTTCCTTCAGCTTTTTCTTCTGTTCGTAAACAAACTTATTATAGTCTATTACTTTACAAACAGGCGGAACCGCATTCGGAGAAATTTCAACTAGGTCAAGTTCCTGCTCCTGGGCTATGGCCAAAGCATCTTTCAAAGCGTAGATACCTTGCTCCACATTGTCGCCGGTTAAGCGCACTTCAGGAGACCTGATGAACTGATTAATGTTATGTTCGGCTTCCTTTTTCTTAAAAGGTGGCCGTGGACCTCTGTTAAAATTTGGTTTATTTAATGCCAAGTTATACTGTTATTTCTTTTAATATTTGTTTTTTAAATTCTTCAATCGTCATGCTGCCTAAATCACCCTGCCCATGTTTACGAACGGAAACCAAGCCTTCGGCTGCTTCTTTTTCGCCTACAATCAGCATATACGGGATTTTTTTGACTTCAGCATCGCGTATCTTCCTCCCTATTTTCTCGTCCCTAAAGTCAATCAGCCCGCAAATATCGGAATCTTTTAATACATCAGAAAGTTTTTTTGCATATTCTTCGTATTTTTCAGATATGGGCAGGATAGTAAATTGCTCGGGCGAAAGCCATAGCGGAAAATTACCCGCGCAGTGCTCTATCAATACGGCAATAAAACGTTCCAATGAGCCGAACGGCGCACGGTGGATCATCACCGGGCGATGCTTTAAATTATCGCTGCCGGTATATTCCAGTTCAAAACGCTCGGGTAAATTGTAATCCACTTGTATAGTTCCCAATTGCCATTTACGGCCAAGTGCATCCTTCACCATAAAATCAAGTTTTGGCCCGTAAAAAGCAGCTTCGCCTAACTCAATTACTGTACGCAAACCTTTTTCGGCAGCCGCTTCAATGATATCTTTTTCGGCTAATGCCCAGTTTTCGTCCGAGCCGATATATTTAGCCTTATTTTCCGGATCACGCAGTGATATTTGTGCCGTATAATCGTCGAATCCTAAAGCGGTGAATACATAGAGCACCAGGTCTATCACCTTCTTAAATTCTTCCTTTACCTGGTCGGGACGGCAAAATAAGTGTGCATCATCCTGTGTAAAACCGCGCACACGGGTTAAACCATGCAATTCGCCGCTTTGCTCGTAACGGTAAACCGTACCGAATTCAGCATACCGAACCGGTAAGTCCTTGTACGACCGTGGTTTGGTTTTATATATCTCGCAATGGTGCGGGCAGTTCATCGGTTTCAGGAAAAACTCCTCTCCTTCCTGCGGTGTTTGTATCGGCTGGAAGCTATCCTTACCATATTTTTCGTAATGGCCCGAAGTGACGTACAGATTTTTGTGCCCGATATGCGGTGTAACCACCTGCTCGTAACCGGCCTTCACTTGCGCAGTTTGCATAAAACGCACCAAACGTTCGCGCAAAGCAGCGCCTTTGGGCAACCACAATGGTAAACCCATGCCGACTTTTTCAGAAAAAGCAAATAGCTCCAGTTCCTTACCCAGTTTGCGGTGGTCACGTTTTTTTGCCTCTTCGATCAGATGAAGATAGTCCGTCAACTCACTTTGTTTCGGGAAAGTAACTGCATAAATACGGGTTAATTGTTTGCGGGTTTCATCACCACGCCAGTAGGCACCGGCAACGCTCATCAATTTAACAGCTTTTACAAAACCGGTATTGGGGATATGCGGGCCGCGGCACAGGTCAGTAAAGTTGCCCTGGCTATAAAATGTGATTGAGCCGTCAGGCAGATCTTTGATCAGGTCAAGCTTGTACTCATCACCTTTGTCGGTAAAATATTCTATCGCTTCAGCTTTGCTAACCGGCTTGCGAATATATTCCTCGCGCATTTTTGCCAGCTCCATTATCTTATCTTCGATCTGTTTAAAATCATCCGACGAAAAAATACGGTCGCCAAAGTCTACGTCATAATAAAAACCGGTTTCAATAGCCGGACCGATACCAAATTTGGTGCCCGGGTATAGGGCTTCAAGTGCCTCGGCCATTAAGTGGGCCGATGAATGCCAGAAAGTAGCTTTGCCGCTGGTATCGTTCCAGGTCAGTAATTTGACTGCCGAATCATGCTCAATGGGCCGGCTGGCATCCCAAACCTGGCCATTAACTTCGGCTGCTAATACGTTTCGTGCTAAACCTTCGGAGATCGACATCGCGATCTGCATAGAAGTGGTTCCCCGGTCATACTGACGAACGGAACCGTCGGGTAATGTAATATTGATCATCTACAACTATGATTTAATGTTTAAAATAGTACTTAATAAAACAGTCACCTACTAAGTGACTGTGTATTTTGAATTACAAATTTAGGGATTTTTTATTGGGATTGCACCGATAGGTAAACGATTACACTGATTACCCGCTCTTTGACAGGAAACTTACTGCCTAACTGCGTATTAAACATTCCCCCATCCATGTGCCAGCACATCGGCCAGGTGCATGGTTTTAATGGGAAGGTTATTTTTGTCGATATAACCCTGCAAATGCAGCAGGCATGAGGCATCTGTTGAGATGATGTATTCCGCTCCGGCTTCCAGCGCGTTATCCACTTTTTGTTGTGCCATAGCAGTTGATATCGCATCAAACTTAACGGCAAACGTACCGCCGAAACCGCAGCAGGTTTCGTTGTCCTTCAGGTCTACAAGTTCAAGGCCCAGCACTTTGGATAGTAATTGCCGCGGCTCTTGTTTTATTTTGCATTCGCGTAAAGCGGCACAGCTATCGTGGTACACTGCCCGCCCGTCAAGTTCGGCGCCGAAGTAATCGAATTGCAGTATGTTCACTAAAAAGTCCGACAGTTCATAAATATTGCCCTGCACGGCGCGGCACTTATTGTGCAGCGTGGTATTGGTAAACAGGTCGTTATAATAGTTCTTCACCATGCCCGTACACGATGCCGACGGCGTAACAATAATGCTTTCTTCCGAAAAACCTTTCAAAAACTTAATACCTACTTCTTTGGCGTCGTCCCAAAACCCTGCGTTAAATGCCGGCTGACCGCAGCAGGTTTGTTCAGGGTCGTAGCTAACGGTACAGCCCGCCTTTTCCAGTACTTTTACTGTGTTCCAGGCGGTCTCCGGGAAAAGCTGGTCCATAAAACAAGGCACAAACAGATCTGTCTTCATCGGCCGCTAATTTCAGAAAAAGATTTGAGTTTTCTGACCATGTCTTGGTACAGCATGAACAAAGAATCTTACGTGCACCTTACTCTCCCAGCAGCTTCTTCTTCTGCGCATCGTATTCGGCTTTAGTGATGGCGCCCTGGTCGAGCAGTTTCTTTAGCTTGGTGAGCTCATCAGCAACGCTGAAGTTTGCTGGGGCGCCTTTTTGGTTGTTACAGGGTTTAACTTCGCACGATGCGATGGCTTCTTCTATCCAAATATTATATGTTGGCAAGCCGCCTGTTTTAATGGTGAACACAATTTTATTGGTGCCACTGGCTTCAGTTTCATTTTTGATCTTCTTGATCACGTAATTACTACCCGACATATCTTTATGGGCATTTAAAATATTGCCGTTACGGCGCGGAGGCCCTGGCAATAGTTCGTTTACCTGGATATATTTAAAATTACCGTCGGGCATTGTTCCAAGTCCAACCTTAACGGTATCGCCGGGATGATATGTTTTACCGTTGGAGGCATGATATTCTTTAAGGACCGATTGGGCAGACCCAATGAATGGCGCGCAGCAAAGCAACATAAAAAGCATCTTTTTCATAATTGTAATTTTAGATCGATGGTTGAGGATGTTTCGGTTTTTTCTAAATATTAAACAAAATGAAGGGTGAAATGTTTGTGGCCCTATTTGTGTGCCGTTACAAAACAAAGCCTGCCTGCCCTCGCCGGTCGGCGTGCAGTAAGCAAAACCAAAAGATACTTTATACCGACGTTATGCTACTGATTTTAAATTAATTACATTTATGGTGATTAACATCAGAACGATGAAAAGACTTTTCCTAACCGCCGCGCTTATAGTGATGATATACTGCTCCTTTTGCATAAAGGGAGTTATTGCAGTGCGCCGGGTGGTTAATATATCGGCGGCAGACACCATAATACTGCCTGAAAATTACACGTCACGAAAGTTTTTAACCGGCGATGCCGCGTCAAGCTTTAACGCCATTGCCATACCGGGCAACATTGTTAAATATGATTCGGTTGCATCAACTTACGAGTTTGAAACGATGACCGCCCTAATAAAAGGCGGCAAGCCTGCCACAATGCAAGCGGTAAACAGTACGGTATTTAACGGAACAGTACCATCGGACAGCAAGTTTAATGGCTCGCCAGCCATTGATGGCATCAAAGCCGACAAGAACCAGGTGATAGACGTCGAAATAAAAGATGATGCAACATACGCTGTGCCCGACGGCCAGGTCGATACGGGTGCGATCAGGCTGGCAACCATCGCAATAGACGCAAATAGCCGCAAAAAGATATTCTATATAAAGTCTGCTACAGTGAGTATCATCAACTATAAGGTACATGCGGCGGAAACTACGGTAAGCAAACTTAGTGGTAAGATGGATAAACTAACTAAGCCTGATACGGCAAAAAAAGGTATTTCAATTAAACCCAAGGCAAGCGGTAAACCATCGCCGATCAGTTCATCCGGTGATAATACAAAGGCTATTACAGACAAAATAATATCGGTGCAGCTTATCCCGGTTGATAATTTTTTTAGTGCTGTGCCGGCTAAAAAGTAACGTCTTCAGGGGTTTGCGACTACGATTTTTTTAACGCCGATACTTCCATATGAAACTTTAAGGCCTGCTTTGCCGTCTTTCAGGCTTACATTACCAAAGCCTGTTTCGGTACATAGGAAACTGGTAAAATCACCAATTTTTGAATCGACATACAAAGTACCGGTTACAGCATCAAAACGCACGCCGGTAAGTGCCTGTAAATAACCGTAGCTCGATAGCGCCCTGGCATACCAATGTCCGCACTCATATTCATTGAAAGGGTTTCGTATACGGCCGTCGTAACGGTCGCGTGAAGCGCGAAGAATGGCAAGGCCCTCATTTACCTCATCTGTCAGCATTAAATGTGATGCTACCTGGTGCTCAATACCTGTCCACACCTCGTCGCTATAAACAAATGGCAGGGACAACTTCCCTCCTTTTGGCCAGGTGCATAACAGCAGGCCAGCCTCGTTGCCCAACGCATACGATGGGCGCTGCGGGTTGGCATGTTCGCTTAAATCCTTCTTGAAATTGTATTTATAAACAGCTCGCAGGTGGCTTTTTATTTTTTGCGGGTCGATGGTTTCAGGCACCATGCACATTCTTCCAATCCAGGCCCCAAGCACCCCATCCGAAAGACAGCCTTTGCCGTACTGGTATTTGGGGCCCTCCTTTTCGAGCAGGGCCTGTGCCTCTTTAGAATAATCGCCTCCAAAGGATTGTTCAGTAGCGGGGTTTTTAGCATTGAGGCCCGATACCGTTATTTTCTGGATAAAATATTCTCCATCATATAACTCACCCTCAAGCATTTGTTTCCCCTTTGCAGCCAGTTCGCGATAAGTCGATACGTCTTTCCCAAGGAATTCGCCCATAGCACAAAAAGCATTAAGCGATCCTACATAAAAACTTGTATGCATACCGTCAGGTCCCCAAAATTCAATATCATAGGTATTATGGTGTGGTTCTTCAATTACCCCCTTGTGCCGGGGATCCCAGGTTTTAATGCAATAATCCATACTCACCTTAACCATCGGGTACATTTTTTTGATCCAGTTATTATCTCCGCTGATGCGCCACTCGCGGTACACCTTCATAATGCCGCCCAACTGACCGTCGGCAGCAGCATGAAAATCATGAGTTGTAGGTTCTATCGGCAGATTGGCCCTAAAGGTTTGGTGACCGTTTTCGTCCTGGTTCTCGCAAAACTCTGTATGCCGGAGGCTTCTCTCTAATGCAGGGAATAAATGTGGTATCGCCTGTGCGTAATTCCATACGTGCGTGCATGAACCATAACAGCAACCCCACGAATCGCCGCAACCCTCAAAACTCCATAAGCGGCCATCAAACTGGCGCATTACCGTGGGCGATTTGAGTATAGTAAGATTGGCCGCAACCACTTCTATCACTTCCGGAGGTAGGGTGCTGTTATAAAAAGCGTTACTGAATATCCCCGACTTCGTTCGCAGGTCATCATAGTTTTTAACCCAATAATCGGCAACCGAGCTGACATTATTAAACCGGCTGCTATACCAGGGTTTATAAAATTTGCCGTTGAAGCCCTTATCGTATTTATCGAGCTCCACATCGGCGGGGGTGTTGCAGCAGCCGCTGGCAGGGTCGCAATTCTCCTTTCGCGTGCCCATTTTACCATAGGTTTGTTCCGAATCAGGTGTGTACCAGCCCATCAAAAGTTTAATGGTTTTTTGTTTGCCTGCTGCCAGCTTAAAGGGCACATATAAACTTGCGCCGGGCGCATCGTTTGGTACAGGCGAATTGCTAACCACTTTGCCATCTTTTACCGCATTCCAGGCCATGGTCATCGGGTCCCACCAACCGCCCCTGAACCAGCAATGATCTATGATCGTATCGTCGTCATGTGTAAAAATTGCAAAATCAGAAGGAAAAGGTTTTTCTTTAGTGCCTGCTTCGGATAAGACAAAGCCATTTTTTAAAGGTGTGATGGCATTTTTTCCGTTGTCAACTCTCAGGAAATTCTTTGCATTGAATGAGAAAACAGCCTCAATGGCAGATGCACCGGTATTGGTGAAATGATACTCAATAGCACCGACCGGCAAACTTGAGTTATCATCATCTGTCGGAATGAACGGGCTCCATCCCGCTACCTCAACAGCCAGCGGAATATCCTTGTCCTTAAGCTCAATATGGCAAAATGGAAACCTTGTTTTAAAGGTTGCTGAATGAAAATGTGGTAAGCCCGTTGTCGACCCACCCAAGCCATTGCCGGCATCGCGCAATCCGAACTTTTTCCAGTTGGGCACGGGTCCCTCTAATAATTTAGCGCCATTCGCAATGCCTTTTACCGCAATAGCAGCAAACATCCCCGGGTCGTTAAATATATCCGGTTGATTGCGCGTAGATACCTGTGAAACAGCTCCGGTACCTTCCAGGCAGAACATACCTGCACCCAATCCGCCAATTGGAAAAGCGATACGGTTTAAAAACTCGCCGGTGTAGGGTGTGTTGTAATGCCGCTTTGTAGTGCTATCTACTTTTACCGGGTCAATTATAGGTTCGGCAGCAGGTTTCTTGTCGTCAGTTATTTGCAGAATGTTTAATGGTATAAAAGCCATTGTACCACCTAAACTCACATTTTTTAAAAACTCCCTTCGCCCCGAATTTTTTTTCATAATTCTACCCCCTTGTTGGTTTATAACTGGCAACAGATTTGGGTAGTTGAAATTAATGGTTTGTCAACTATGCCGCAACTTTTTTAATGTTTTGCTGAAAACTCAAAAGCGACAGCAACAATATCAATCCCGCTATAAAATAAACACAAAGTACCAATGCCGAGTTGCGCATACTGTTGGTAATATCGTCTACTAACCCAAAGCTAAACATACCGCCTACAATAGCGATCTTTTCGGTCACATCATAAAAACTGAAGAAAGAAGCCGAATCAGTAATATCTTGCGGTATCAATTTAGAATAGGTTGACCTCGACAGCGATTGTATACCACCCATAACCAATCCTACAACAACGGCTAGTAAATAAAATTCGGTTGCATTAGTTGTAAAATATGCGGCTATACATACGCCTATCCAAATAGTCACAACCCAGGCCAGCACTTTTACATTGCCATATTTGTCGGACAGGCGCGACATCAGCGTAGCCCCGCCAATGGCCACTAACTGGATAATGAGTATGATGGAGATCAGCGAACTTGTTTCCATTTTCAATTCCTTCGCACCGAAACCGGTCGCCACGAGCATGATAGTTTGTACGCCCATGGAGTAAAAGAAAAACGCAGGCAGATAGCGCTTAAGGATAGGCATGTGTTTTACTTGCTGCCATACTTTGCCCAGTTCAATAAACCCACCTTTGATCAAATTTTTATGATGGCTGGTGGCGTTAGGCGTACCTTTAGGCAATACGCTGAACGGTATATAGGCAAACCCTATCCACCATATACCAACCAGCAGGAACGATAGCCTCGGCGCAAAACTTTTGTCGACAATACCGAACCATTTTGGTTCCAGCACAAAAGCAAAACAGATAAGCTGTAGTATTACGCTACCAATATAACCATAGGTAAAGCCCTTGGCGCTTACCTTGTCTTGCATGTCTAATGTCGCTATCTCGGGTAGATAAGAGTTATAAAAAACAAATCCGCCGCAATAGCCAATAGCGGCCAACCCAAAGAAAAACATGCTGCTTTGCAAAGTATTCAAATTAAAGAAATACAGCATTCCACAGGATATTGCTCCCATCCAGGTAAAAAACTGCATAAACAGGCGCTTGTTGCCTTTATAGTCGGCTATTGCGGTTAGTATGGGCAACAACAGGGCGATTACCAAATAGGATGCGGCAAGCACATAGTCTTGTAAAGCGGTGTTAACGAAGCTGTGGCCGAAAAAAGTAACGTGATTCCCGTTCTTTTCATTTGCCGTAATGGCCACATAATATGCGGGGAAAATAGTTGAAGTAATAACCAGGTTATAGGCCGAATTGGCCCAATCAAAAAAGGCCCAGGCACGTATGGTGCGTTTATTGTTCTTAGGTTCCATGGCAAGCTAAAAGTATAGAAAATATTGAGGATGCGGAAATAGTAGTAAAGTTGTCGATCCTGAACGATTCAAAAATCAAAAGCATCTTGCACCCGGGATAAAACTGGCCCCTGGTTATAACCAGAAAGCAAGATCATCCGAAAAGCGGAGACATAAGATTTTGTATCTCCGCCCTTAATGTTTGTATATTGCTCTTCGGAACCAATTATAAAATGAGAAAAGTACTGCTATTCTTTTTATGTATTGCGATTGGCTCTGCCTGCGCGCAGGATTTAAAGCCCGTAACATTCTACGAACCTATCGTTCCCAACAAAATGCAGGATCAATACCTGCCTGCCTATTACCAAAACATCGGTGGCTTATTAGGTTATCGTATGCAAATAAATCTCGAAAAAAGGCTGCTCCAAATTGATTCAGCTACGCTTCTCTCAGGCTTCAAAAAACGCCCCGGCGCTCAAACCTGGATCGGCGAACATGTGGGTAAATTCCTGTTTTCGGCTTCAAAAACGTATGCTTATTCGCACGATCCGCGCATCAAACACCTGATGGATGATATGGTGCGCAAATACATCACCTGCCAGATGCCGGACGGTTATCTCGGAACTTATTTACTTAAAGACCGCTGGACAGAATGGGATGTATGGGCACATAAATATGCCATTATAGGCCTGCTCAATTATTATTCGGTTACAGGATATAAACCTGCTTTGGAAACGGCGAAAAAAGCGGCCAACCTGATCTGCCGTACTTTCGGCGATACTCCCGGTAAACGCGACCTGATGATTGCCGGCGAACATGTTGGGCTGGCACCCGGTAGTATTTTGGAGCCGATGGTCGATTTATATCGCTATACCAACGACCCGAAATACCTTGATTTCTGCCGTTATATCCTGCGTGCTTTTGAACAACCGGATGGCCCAAAGCTGATCTCGCAGTTAGAAAAATACGGCGACGTAACCAAAGTCGGTGATGCCAAGGCCTACGAAATGCTGTCGTGTTTTTTAGGTATTCTGAAGTATTACAAACTTACCGGCGAGCAAAAATACTTGCCCCTGATGGAAACTGCCTGGGCCGATATTACTAAAAATCGCTTGTACATCACCGGCACTTCTAGCGATCATGAAATATTCAGGGAGCCTGGCATTTTGAGGGCCGAAAACAAGGATGATATGGGCGAAGGCTGTGTGACGGTAACGTGGATACAATTCAACCTGCAATTACTGCAAATAACCGGCAATGTGAAATATGCCGAAGAGTTGGAGCGCTCGGTTTATAACCATCTGCTGGCAGCCGAAAATCCTCAAACAGGCTGTGTGAGTTATTATACTGCATTGAATGGCCCTAAGCCCTATCGTTGCGACCAGGGGTTTTCTTGCTGCCTATCAAGCGTGCCGCGCGGTATTTCGCTTATCCCGGAAATGATGGGTGGCAAGATCATTGGTGTTTACACTATGTTGTTTTACGAGAACGGACAGGCCACGGAAAAGGTTGGTATCAAAGACGGATCGCCACTGATAGTTAAGATAAAAACGACGACAAAGTTCCCATTAGACGGCACTGTTATTGTTTCAGTAGATCCATCCAGAACGGCTGCTTTCCCCATAAATTTCCGTGTACCGGTATGGTCGCAAGATTTCAAAGCAACTGTAGGCGGCAAAACTTATCCGGGTGAGAAAGGCAAGCTCCTAAGCATTTCGCGAACATGGAAGGCCGGCGAAAAAGTGGAATTATCTTTTAAAATGCCCGTCCAGGTTATCTCAGGGGGATTGTCTTATCCAAATGCTGTAGCGATCAAACGGGGGCCGCAAGTATTCGCTATTGACCAGGGGCTTAACAGCGGCCTGGACTCATCAGCCGGTGTCGTTTATCCGAAAACAGGAACTGCGCTTACGGATGATAAAGCTGCTTTACCTGCCGACTGGATTTGGAAACAAGCCTATTCGCTTGATATGAAGGTAAATGATAAGCCAAAGAAAGTGATCCTGGTACCCTTTTCTGAAGCAGGGCAAAAATCTGCAAATATCAGTGTTTGGATAAAACAGTAGAGACGCAATGCGTTGCGTCTCTACAAAACAATATTATTTCGCCGCGTACTCCACCAAACTGCTGTTGTCTTTTCCGTATATCTTGGCGATGGCTTTTATCTCAGTTCCCTTTTTAACGGTGATCGGTTTAGCGTACAGGTGCGATCCGGTAAATGAAGGTGTCGAGCCGTCTGTCGTATAATATATTTTAGCGCCCGGCGTAGTGCAGCTTATCGTAACAGAATTTCCGCTCACAGTGATGACTGGTTTTTTAACTATAGCAACATACTTTGCTGTACGGGCATCGTGTATCACGCCTTTCCAGTTCATACCGAAACCAAAGTCGTACACGTGCCCGGCGGCATCTTTATAGCAGATCATATCATGCGGGATATCTTCATCATGCAACTCAACTGTCTTCATGTTGGCAGGCATCTGGAAAGGCAATAAACCTGATGGCTGAACGGCCCCGCTTATAATATCCAGTATAGCCTGGTTTTGCACGCCAAAGTTGGCTACTATCGCGTTGGCATCTTTTTCAAACTCAGCCGGAATAGTTGGCTTGGACAAATTGATGATCACGATAACCGGTTTGCCTTTCATGGCTTCTTTTGTTTCGCGAATCGTTTTCAAATCATTGTAATTGGCTGCTGTGATCGTTTTGTCTTTGTAAGAGCGATTATCCACCCCCGGCTCAACTGGGTCGCCTGCCGCTATGCTATGCGCACGTCCATCTGTCGCTTTGTATTCGCCGTATTGCAGGGTGATGGGCACATAACCACTGCCGCCCTTGGCAACATCATCCCTATCATAGCCTGCACCGCCGCTTGGGCTGCTTACAAAAACCAGCGCACAATCAGCTTTGGATGGATCTTCTGTAAATTTAAAATACCTGTTCAATAACTCAGCCTTCACAGCCTCATCCCAATGTTCCTTTGACGGCGGGCCGAAAAATCCTTGCGTTGACGGCGTATATTTTTTGGGCACATATACCGTGATGCCTTTTTTCAGCGGTAATACGCTATTGCTATTCTTTAGCAGAACAATAGATTTCAATTGGGCATTATAACCGGCTGTCATAAATTCAGGCTTACCTACTGTCGCTTTTGTTTGCGCCACATCCAGGTATGGGTTCTCAAAAAGTCCCGTCCTGAAGATATTGGTCAGCAGCCTTACTGCCGATTTCTCGAACCTGGCGCGCATGAAAGCCTCACTGTGCTCTTTAACACCCATGTTATAAGCTTCGATAACAGGTTTTGAATCATTATTTCCGCCAAACTGGTCAACGCCGGCCATTAATATCTTGTAATGGCGTTCGGCAACAGTTTTGGTTTCCATACCCCATGATTTGCCGGCGAAAATATCGGGTGTTTTACCTTCATCAGCCGTTACACCCCAATCGGTACAAACCACACCGTCGAAATGGTATTTATTGCGCAACAGATCGGTAATGAGGTACTGACTGTAACTGTTACCATCGTTTTCTTTATTCTTCACGTCCCTGCCGTACGAAATGGTATAATAAGGCATTACCGCAGCAACCATTTTGGTTTTGCCGTGTAGTTTGAGCGCGCCATCTACAAATGATACCAAATGCTCATCAAAGTTATTACCCGGATACACCGCAAACTTGCCGTAAGCAAAATGCGCATCACGCCCACCTTCTTCCGGACCGCCGCCCGGCCAGTGTTTCATCATGGCATTCACGCTATGGTAACCCCAACCATCCTTAATTTCAGCAGCACCGGTCGAAGTTTGAAAACCATCGACATAGGCTCGTGCCATATCTGCGTCTAATTGTGGATCTTCGCCAAAAGTGCCATTGATGCGTGCCCAGCGCGGTTCCGAACCCAAATCGATCTGCGGCGATAAGGCTGTTGAGATACCCAAAGCCCTATATTCCTGTGCCGCTATATGTCCGAACTGCTGCACCACTGCCGGATCGAATGTCGTTGCCAAACCCAGTTGGTCGGGCCATTGCGATATTCTGCCGCCGGCACCAGCGGTATATTCCACACCAGAGTTGGTGCCGTGACGTGGGTCGGAACTATTATTAGCCGGGATACCAAAGCCGGCTCCTTCTACCAATGCCTGCACATTATTGTTCCAGCGTGCAGCTACTTCGGGTGTTTGCACTGACGTAACCAGCACGTGCCGTAAATTGTCTTTTAATAAAAAATCTTTTTGCTGATCACTTACCAACCCGGCATCCATGCCATCGGCGTAAGGTTTGCCGTCATACGTTCCGGCGCCAAACGGGCCGCGAGGCAAAGCCGGTATGGCCTGGTGTGCGCTGTACAGCATTAGTCCGGCGATCTGATCGATAGACAGTTGCGACGCCAGATCTTTCGCCCGCGCGGCTATCGGCAACCGCCAGTCCTCGTATTTATCCAATTTGCCATTCTTATTCAAATCTTTAAAAGCCAACCCATCAACGGTCAATATCTTCACACCCGATTTGGTTGAATAACCCAACGTTGGGCCGTTCGGATTTTTTACCAGCGTAATGCCAGAACTATCGGGAAGTGTGGTTGTCCACTTGGCTTCATTGTTTTTGATGGTACTGCTGATGATGGTTGCGCCGAAGGCTAGTAACGAAAGCGAGCCAACAAAATAAACTACCGGGCGGGTAAGGATTTTTTTCATAAGAGAATTGGTTTATGATTCTATTGTGTCACAACAACACAACTAAAGGTAAATATATAATCGGGATATGCAAAAAGCAATAGATAAATGCTGGGCGGGTATCGATGGAATGGCTGTTTGGGGCGATGAAATTATTGTAGAGACGCAATACTTTGCGTCTAATGATACATTGCGTCTCCACTGACAAAACACTGTCACCACTTTATCCATACCTTAATCGTAAATTGCATATTCTTACCCTCGCAGAAAATACCGGGATAAGCTCTTTCCCGGGATGCAGACCAAACAAGTTATTTGTGAAAATAATTGAATCGTTCTTTGAAATCTTGTGTGATTTATTTCACTAATTTTAGGCGTTGATCATCGTCCTATGAAACCATTCACCGTTCCCACCTACGGGCAGGTTGCCGAAGAAGCTAAGCCCGCATTTGAGCGTTTTACAAAAGCTATGGGCAAAATGCCCAATTTATATGCAGTTATCGGGCATTCGGCAAATGCGCTCAATTCATACCTGCAATATGTGAACGAACAGGCGCGTGGTACTTTTCATGCCAAAGAAAGGGAAGCCATATATCTTATAGTATCCCAATTAAACGGCTGTGAATATTGCCTGGCGTCGCATACGCAATCGGCTGTCAAAAATAAATGGACTGAGGAGGATACGCTGGCGTTGCGTGCCGGCACCTACCCTGAGCAGCGCTGGCAGGTGATCTATAAGGTAATCAAATCGGTCATCGAACAAAAAGGATTGGTAAGCGATGAATTACTGGAAGAATTTTACGCTTTAGGTTATAACGAGACCGCTATCATCGACCTGATGGTGCTGATCAATGTGATGAGCTTTACCAATTATACTTACAGGTTAACGCAGGTGCCGATAGATTTTCCGCAGGCGAAGGATATAGCTTAGGTCGCCTTAGCCGGAATGGTCGTGTAATATCTTCCAGCCGTTTTTGGTATAAACCATTACCAGCGAATATACGCCTGAACGCTCGGGCAAATTATTGCCTGACAGCATAAATTTTCCGGTGAGCAATGCATAATTCTCGCCCAGCATGGTTACTTTCATCTCGCTGTAGGACAAATTTTGTTTCGGCATTTTGCCGTTGAAGTATTTCTTTTCGTAAAGCTCGCGTATGCTGCTTAAGCCAACCGGCCCTGTAGGATACATCATGGTTGACGAATCGGTGTACATCTTCATGAAATCTTCCAGGTCGCCCTTGTTCCATTCCTGTGCAGAATTGTTCATGGCGGCAATAATGGCCGCGGCTTTTGTTCCTTGCGCTTTGCCATGTCCTGCAAAGGCAAGGAAGCAGAGGATCAATATAAATATCTTATAATTGGCTCTCATGTGTTTTAAATGTATAAGCCAAATTAGAAATTGCAATCAGCTAATACAATTATCCTACTTCAACTTTTTCAACTATGCTTTTATGCCTGGAATTGACCGTTTGCTATTAAAGTGACTGTATCAAAATCGAGCGGTTTTGAGATAAAACCTTTGACGTATTTATTAGCCTTCGCTTTATTCTTGTCGCGCTGATCGAGTGAGGATGAAAGGATATAAATACTGAGATATTTTTTTACCCTTTCGCTAAACTTTTCATATCGGTCCAAAAACTCCCAGCCTGTAAGCGTCGGCATGTTTATGTCCAGGAAAAGTACAGTAGGGCTTTCAACATTTTCAATAAATGCCAAACCCTCTTCGGGTTTGGTAAAAGTCGTTACATCCACCTCGCCCAATGTATCTTCTATGATCATGCTGCACAACATGTTGTTAAATGAATCGTCATCCACGGCAACATATTTTAACCCTGTATTCATATTTCAAATTCAATTTTGAACTCAGTACCTTTATTTTCTTCACTCTTCACTTCTATTTTCCCTCCAAGTGTTTCCACCTGCGTTTTTACCATAAACAATCCCATTCCCTTTCCTTCAATATTTGAGTGGAACCGTTTATACAGACCGAATATTTGGTCACCGTTTTTATTAAGGTCAATGCCCATTCCATTGTCGGTAAAAATTAATTCGACCTTATTTTCATGCAAATGGCTGCGAACCTCTATAATACTATGAACCTGTTGCCGGCGGTATTTTACACTGTTTGAAATAAGATTAAAAAAAATGCTGTACAAATACGGCTTTAACACATAAAGTTCATTTATTTCAGAAAAGTCGTACCTGATCTGTATATCATCCTTATCGATCAGGTTATCAATGCTGATCTTTATATCATCCACCAGTTCAGAAAAACGAACTATCTCTTTGATCTCATCCATTCCGCCTTTTACTTGTAAAATTTGGTTCAAATCGTTTACAACCTCATCCAGCTTCATTACAGATACGTGTATCCCCTTACTAAGCTTTTCCTTATCTTCTGCGCTTAAATCCATATCATTTAATGCATTTGATGCCCCAATAATATTGGCCACCGGCGCGCGCAGGTTGTGGGATATGATATAGGCGAACTTCTCGAGATCATTATTTCGATGAACAAGGTCGGTGGTCATCAAATCGCGTTCTATCTCTGATATTTTTCTTTCGGTAATATCCTTGAAGGCCAGTATATAGCCCATGTTTTCCTTTTTTTCATTAGCTACGCCCGCCCATCGCACTTCATACCACTTAAGCGGCCCGTCCCCGAGGTCGTAACTGGTTTCATAGCTAACCATTTCGTTATTTATAACCTTTTGGATAGCGTCTTTCAGGTTAGGTATCTTGTTTTTCGGAAAGTAGTTAAAGGCATAACTGCCTGCCTTTAGTTTTTTATTGAATTGCTGCCGACAAAGCTCGTCGGCCTTTGTGTTGAATGAAACTACTTTATGCTCAGTATCACACAGGACATAAGCTATATCCGTATTCTCAAAAATAGTTTGCAAGTTAGCTTTGGATTGCAGCATCAATTCCTCAGCATGTTTCCTGTCGGTTATATCGATGTGTAATACTACCGCCCCCTTTTGGGTTTTATCAGTTAACGGCGCCACTATTAGCTGGAACCATACTTTTTGACCTTGGGAGTAATAAAAATATTCTGTTGAAAATTCATTCCTGGTCCCGCTTATTACCTCTTTGATTCCTTTTTCGATCTTTTTAACAGCAGATGCATCAACACCTGTTGCTTTTTCGGAGATAGCGATATAACTATAACCTATGCCATGGCGGGGCACGCCAAGATTGTTGGCAATTGTGAATTTTCTCCACGATTCATTTACTGCTACGATTTTTCCTGCCTCATTGAGTAACACTACATTGGGAGGCATAGCATTTAGTATACCCGTTTGCCTTTCACTCGCCGCCTTGAGCTCCTCTATATTTTTCTGTATCTCTGCTTGCGCCTGCTTTGCATGCGTTACGTCCTGGTTAAACCCGATAAGAACGCATGGCTTCCCTTCTTCATCCAATTCCGGTTCAAATTGTCTGCGCAGGTAACGAATATTGCCGTCCCTATCTACTACGCGGCATTCACCTTCATATGGTCGGCCGGTCCTAATGGTATTTTTAAACGCTTCGTGCACAATTTCCACATCATCGGGATGTACATTTTTAAGGAAATTTTCAAAAGACGGGATAACCTCGCCCTGTTCATAACCAAGCAGTTTATATGTCCCGGCTGACCATGTTGCAATGTTACTTACCAGGTCGAGTTTCCAGGTACCAAAGCCGGCCAGCGATTCAGCTTTCTGAAACAGGGTTTCACTGGCAAATATCTTATCCAAATAAACCTGGCGTTCATTATCCGAGTGATATTTTCCAATTGCATTTAAAACTGCGTTGGGCAAACGCTGTAGCCTGTCTTTCAGCACATAATCTGCAGCGCCTTCTTTCATTACGTTCACCGCAAATTCCTCGGATACTGTAGCCGTGATGAGGATAAACGGTATATTTTTCCCGCTTTCCTTCAGGATTCTTAAAGCTTCGAGCGAATTAAAAGCCGGCAGTGAGTGATCAGAAAGTATAACATCAGGGCTAAATTCATTAAGTGCCTGTATGTATTCGTCCCGGGTATCAACAACAAGTTTTTCAAATTCAACACCAGACCTCTTGAGTGTTCGTTCAACAAGTTCAGCATCGCTTTTAATATCCTCTATATGTAATATTTTTAAACTTTCGGTCATAACATAAATCTCTGTAACGGCATAAAAATCAATCAACCGACTCATTGGTGATCAGCCAATAAAAGCCAAGCTCAGACACCGCCTTTGCAAATCCCTCAAAATCAACCGGTTTTACTACGTAGCTATTAACACCAAGGTTATAACTTGTAATAATATCCTGTTCTTCTTTTGATGAGGTCATGATAACTACAGGTATTACTTTAGTATCCGGGTTTGATTTTATTTGTCTCAGCACCTCAATTCCATCAACTTTTGGCATTTTAATATCGAGCAAGATCACTTTAGGCCTGTTTTCTATTTGTCTTCCAGCAAACACTCCACGGGCAAAAATAAAGTCAAGGGCTTCGGCCCCGTCCTTCAAATGGATCAGCCTGTTGGCAAGGTTTACTTTTTTCAGGGCACGTATGGTCATTTCGGCATCGTGCGGGTTATCCTCAACCAATAAAATTTCAACTTTGTCGTTATCCATGATCTAAGTTTTTAGGTAAACTGAAATAAAATGTAGCGCCGATATTTTCTTCGCCCTCGGCCCAAACTTCTCCTTTATGCTTGTCAATTATTCGCTTTACAAGAGCAAGGCCCACCCCTGTTCCCTCAAATTCTTCCTGTGAATGCAGTCGCTGAAAAACACCGAATAATTTGCCGGCATAAGCCATATCAAAACCCACCCCGTTGTCCTTTACGTAGTAAATTATTCTTGTTTCCTCGTCCCTGGCCCCAAGTTCAATCTCTGGGTGGGCATTTTTTGAAGAATACTTTATTGCATTGTTTAATAAGTTTATCAAAACCTGTTTTATCATACCATGGTCTGCTTCTGCAGGTGGTAATAAACCAATATTAATATGGTAATTTAGTTCGGTATCATTTTGCAATAATTCATTAACAACATTTATTGCCAGCAATTGCATATCGATCTTTGCTTTTACCAACTCCTTTTTGCCCAGTCGCGAAAATGCAAGCAGGTCATCGATCAACTGGCCCATCATCCTGGCATTGGTGATAACATTGCCAATGATCCGTTTCCCCTCTGAATCCAGTTTTGCTTCGTAGTCCTCTTTCAGCATAATTGAATAGCCATTTATCGCACGTAAAGGCGTTCTCAAGTCGTGTGATACGGAATAAGAAAACGCCTCAAGCTCTTTGTTCACGAGCTCAAGCTGCACGGTCCGCTCTTTAACCTTGTTATCCAGGTTCTGCCAAACATGATACACCTCGGCAGTCATAATGTTGAATGCATTTGCCAGTTCCCCAAGTTCATCATCCCTATGTACCTCAATAAGCTTCGGCGATGAATAATTTCCTTCCGAAATAGCTTTGGCAGCAATGGTAAGCAGGTTCAATGGTCGGGTAATATTCCGGCTCATCACCCAGGCGGCAAAAATGCCCACGGCGGTTAATAAAACGCCGAAGAGAAATATCCACTTCATAAAACCATTTACACCTTCCAGTATATTTTGTTCTGAAAATGTGATTGCGGCTAACCAGGCGGTGTTAGGTACAGGTTGCATTTTTGCCATCATCGCACTGCCATCGGCGCCGGTATACTCAACGGGTTCGCCAATATTAATTAACTTAAATGGTAATGCAGAAACGGGCTTCATCAAATCTGTCCAAAGACTTCCATCAGTATTTGCAATATAAAGCGTGGTACCTGCACCGATCAGTTGTGAAAATTGCGCTACCGCCTGGGGCGTAACACGCAACATTTGCCAGCATACAACATACCCAATAATATGACTTTGATCGGCAACTGTGGCAATGGCAGGATAATACATTAAGCCGCCGATATTGTGTATTTTACCAACTTTACCCGAGTCTGGGCCAACATGCGTAAAGGCTATTACATCTTTTGTATCTACATTTATATTTACGGTTGATTTATTTGAACGCAATAGCGGTACCAGGTTTTGATCAAGCAATTCTATTGAAACCCATGTACTGTCCTTGTGCAACTTTTCAAGCTCTTTAAGCGCTTCATTACGAAATTTCTTTCCTGACGATTTAACGAATTGTATAACGGTATTTTGCGTGGCTGTAGAATGTTCTATTTTTAGAACCATTTGTGCCGATTGTCCAAACATTGTACTTACTTGCGTGGTCAGCATACTTATGCGGGCCCTGGCTGTTATCAATGTAGCTCTCCTTAAACTATAATAGTTTACAAAGCCATATATGACAATAGCCGACAGCAAAAAAGCACATATTAAAAGTGGCAGACGTTGTTGTATTGACAAGCGGCCAAATAACGATCTATTACCTGTGATTCGCATAGTGTTAGTTTATACATGGTTTAGGTTATATGACAGAATAATCCGAAGCCCTGATTATGATTTTATAATTGCAGGAGCTTTAGTCGGGAGAGGTAAATAAACGATAGTCCTTTGATTACCTGCAAATTAAAATGATAAAAGCTCCTGTAAATATTAAAAATATAATGTCAAGCTTAAAAGTAATTAGGGTCTGGTAACAAATCTAATAACTATTTTCATTAATCCGGTACCGTGTTTTCACCCATTTTACGTCTTTTATTGAGTAATAGTTAATTTTCGCAGAAAAAAGTTACCTAATGACGGATACAAAAGAATCTATGCTACACGCAGTCGGCCTTCCGGCAAACAATTCAAGCAATTTTTATTTTTTTAAAATGTTTTCTTTTATCATTCGTCTCTACCTTTAAAGGAGAAATACATTGATCACTGCAGTAATGCCCGAAGAAAGAAACAACCACATCATACAAGCAATTAAATCGTATGGTAGGGGTTTGCTGGGCTTTATTCGCCGCCGGGTAAAAAGTGATGCCGATGCTGAAGATATACTACAGGATGTTTGGTATCAATTAAGCTCGGTAGTTAATGCTGAGCCGATAGAACAAACCGGCGCCTGGCTTTATAAGGTAGCAACCAACAAGATCATCGATAAGAACCGGAAAAAAACCGAGGAACTATTGGACCTCAACCTTTCCGGCGAAGATGATGATGAAGATGGCCTTAATTTCAGGGAAATACTGCTAACCGAAGGCACCACGCCCGAAACGGAATATATCCGCAACTTGTTTTGGGA
>JBIOHG010000035.1:0-44129 GCA_044448765.1 Sphingobacteriales bacterium
AATCTTCCTACGCCTATAGCCGTACGGGGTCGCCGACCGTGATAACCGGGTTTAAGTTTGACAACAACGGAACCACAACAGCCTACGCAAAATATACCATTTATGCCAATACCAGCGAACTGGACACAATGGTTACGCGGAAGATATATGATTCGCAAAGCCAGGCAAACGCGCAGCAATCAACTATAAACTATTACTACAATTCTGCACAGCATAAACTCGCACAACTGAAGACGACCAACAGCAATGGCATCATAGAAAATATGTACGCCAAATATGTTAAGGATTACACCGTCTCGTTAGGATCCGACTCGACAGTAAACGCCCTTTATCGCCTTCAGCAATTGAACATTAATGCTCCGGTGGAAACGTATACCACGATGACGCGAAGCGGAACAACCTTAACGACGGCCAGTAACCTGATGAAGTATAAAACCTTTAATCCCACAGGCAGCGGCTATTTATATCTGCCTGTACAAACATTGAAGTTTGTTTCCGTTAACGGTGCCAGCTTCACCCCGTCATCCATATCCGGCGGAGTGTTTGTTAATGATGCGAATTACGTTCCCGTCCAAAACGACCTCGCTTATGACTTTACCGGCTTTCCCCTAAGTGTCGACGACAACAATAAGCATGTGCGAACGCTCATAACCGACCATATCTCAGGGTCGCCCGTGGCTTCTGTAGTTAACGCACGTTATGATGAAATCGGCTACAACGATTTCAACAGCGAGATCACGCCGGTGAGTTTTACAACATCCAGCTACACCTACTCAGGTAATAGTCGTACAGGCCAATATTCGCTTTCTCTTCCAGCATCGACGGCAATGTCGCGGACAGTAAATAAGAATCTCCTTGCAGGCAAGTATATTTTTTCCATCTGGATTAATTCGGCTACAGCAGGAACCCTTACCATATCACTCACGAGCGGCTCCAATACCAATACCGACACCGTCAGTTACGCTGCAGCATCGGGGCAATGGCGGTATTATGAAAAGAAAATGTCGCTGACCAATATGTCCACGTCGTTTACGGCACAGTTTCAAAGCAATGTTGCTATCCTGATCGATGACGTATCCTTTTACCCTGAAGTGGCCGAGATATCCACCACTGCCTACGACCCTGTTACCTTTCAACCGACGGCGCGTACAAATACAAACGGCGTTTCTAACTATTTTACGTACGACAGTTTTAGCCGCCCGAAGTTGGTTTATGACCAGGACAAAAACATTCTAAGCCGGAAAGCCTATCACTTGAATTATGGTTCGTCAACCAATTTGTCAGGTTTATCGATATTATATTCACCTGGCACTATAAATATAGGTACCACAGTTAGCTTTTCAGTCAGTGGGATACCCGATTGTTTCCAGGATGGCGTCACGGCAGTTTGGTCGTTCGGGGACGGTTCTTCGAATATAACCGCGCTGGCACCCACACATGCGTACACCAGTTTTGGGATGAAGACTGTGAACGTCACGCTGAGCTCCCCATTGTTCGCCACCACTACCGTGACGGGATTTGCTATTGTTTCACCCGCTCTTATACCGATTTATTACACCAATAATGTAAGCGATCCAAGCAAGGGCAATATAACTTCGATCACTTTCACGGGCACCTCTCATACGTATACATTTACAGAATCCGACTTGCATGCCGGGCAAAGTATTTACCAGGATAATTATAGTGTTTCGATGGTTATCGCGCCTACACATCTTCCACTTTGGAACAGTCTAAATTTTAACAATGGATCAGATATTGCCTGCTGGCCGAGAAGTTCGGGTTCCAGCGGTACGTTGTCGTCCGTTGATCTGTCAACCTCCAGCCAGCTCAATTTAACACTGAACACATCTAATTGTTCTTTTTAACAACTAACGAATCACATTAACGATCACTAACCTGTCACGCAATGTATCATAAAGTAATTAAAAACATAGGACTGACGCTATTGATAAGTTGGTTCAGTCACAAGGCAAACGCGCAATCTGTACCGTTTGTTCAGGAGGATCTAATAAAGACTAGCGGGGTGATCAGTGAAAGCCAAATAAATGGGCTGGGGATTAACAATAGGCAAACCGTACGGTACTACATCGATGGATTAGGACGCAGCGTACAAACAGTAGGTTTAAAGGCGGGAGCGAACGCTGGTATGGACGTGGTTTCGCCTGTCGCATATGATACCCTGGGCAGGCAGATTAAAAGTTACCTGCCCTACTTGGAGTCTGACAGCAGCGGCAGCTACCGTTCAGGTGCCATCACCAGCCAGGCATCCTACTATAATACGACATCCGATAAAGTTGCGCATGACGCCAGTCCCTTTAGCCAGCAATTGTTTGAAAACAGCCCGATGCAGCGAATACTTTCGCAGGGCAGCGTCGGTGCAGGCTTCCAGGTTGGGTCCGGCCAACATTACCAATCCATGATTTACCGCCCAAATACCAGTACGGACGGTGTGGCCATAGCATACCCCGATGGCAGTTTTTCGGGCACCTATGGGGCCAATACGTTGTCCGTCATGGATGCGACAGACGCTGACGGCGGTGAGGTGCTTATTTTTAAAGACAAGCTGGGCCGGCTGGTTTTGAAAAGACAACTGGCTCCGGGCTCGACCTATAACGATACTTATTACACTTATAACAATGCCGGCGCCATCAGTTACGTTGTGCCGCCTAAGGCATCGCATTTAATACTGGTAAACAGCTATACGCTCACCCAAACGGCTGTTAGCCATCTTATTTTCAAATATGTGTACGATAACCTGGGCCGATTGATTGAAAAAACGGTGCCCGGTGCAGCAGTGATGTATATTGTTTATGATCCACTGAACCGGCCAGTTCTGATGCAGGATGGAAACTTGCGGGCGGGCAACCAATGGAACTATGTTAAGTATGATGCCAAGGGCCGGGCGATCAGCCAGGGTATATATACCGATACCAGTCCCGCCGACACCAGCAGAACCGGTATGCAATCGTATGTTTCGGGCCTTTCCGGCTACAGTACCGCCTGGTACGAAACACGCACGAGCTCCGCTAGCTTTAGCAATTATTACACGAACAACATTTTCCCGACAACGAATACAACACCGCTGGCCTTTAGTTATTATGATGATTACGACCTTACGCAAAGCGGCAGCGCCTTTTATACCTACCAAGCCCAGGGCCTGGCCAGCGAAGCGACCCCAACCAAGCTTACGCGCGGCTTGCTCACTATCACGCTTACACGCACCGTGGGCCCCGGCTTTAGCAATATCTGGCTGACGAAGGCTTATTTTTATGATAAACGTGGAAACGTTATACAGGTGTATAGCAACAACCAGCTTAATTATACGTTGAATACGCTGACCGATACCAAAACCATGGTGCCTGATTTTACCGGCAAGGCCCTGGTAAGCAAAGTTGTAAAAGTAACCTCAAGCAGCAACACGATTATTACCACACCAACCTATGATTCACATAATAGCCGCGTGATCGCCATTGACCAAAAGTATAATTCACAGGCGACGATAAGGATTGCTGCTTACAGCTATAACGAGTTGGGTCAGCTAATCAATAAAAAGCTGGGGAATACCTCCGGCAGCAGCTACCTGCAGTCACTGGATTATTTATATAATATACATGGACAACTGCTAACGATCAACAACAGCAAACTCACCGGCACCTACAGTGCCGCCGCATTCGGCATGCAGCTGCTTTATGACCAGGCGGATGCTACCGTCGGAAACACGGTATCGTTTACAGGGAGAGTCACCGGCGTTAAGTGGATGACCAAGGATAGTACTGGAATAACGAATACGAACGAACGCAGCTATAAGTATAGTTACGATGTATTAAACCGTACTACTGCAGCGAATTATGCTGAAAGACTCGCAACTGATGCCGGGAATTTCACATTAAACAGCGGAGGTTTTGACGAAAGCGGGATTACCTACGACGAAAACGGCAATATACAGGCATTGCTGCGAAACTCTTCCACGGTCGGAGGTTCATCACATAGTACCATAGATAATCTGACTTATACTTACGACAGCACGAATCCTAATCGCCTGCAATCCGTCGCTGACGCATCGGGAAGCACTTCAGGGTTCATGGCAGGATCAGGCAATTATGCATATGATAATGCAGGCAATTTAAAAACCGACCCCTATAAAGGGCTTCATATCAGTTATAACGTATTAAACCGGACCGATACCATAAAAGTTACCACGGCTACCAACCGGTTTATCAATTATACGTACGATGCCTCGGGTACACTGATCCGTAAGCAGCAGTACGATAACAACGTTATACAAGCGACAACGGATTATATTGACGGGTTTGTGTATATTGCCGGTACGATTAGCTATGCATCGATGCCGGAAGGCAGGGTGCGAAATACAGGATCTGCATTAAAACCTGAATATGTGATTACCGACCAGCAAGGAAACGCCCGCTTAAGCTTTGAAGATAGCGGTTCAGGCACGACAACGATACGCCAGGAGAACAGCTATTACGCCTTCGGCATGACCACGACAAGCGCTGTGTCTATACCAGGTATGGCAAATAAGCAACTATACAATGGTGGCGCCGAATGGCAGAACGATTACAGCAGTTTGCCGGACTATTATCAAACGTTTTACCGCAACTACGATGCGGCCTTGGGCCGGTTTATTGCAGTTGATCCAGAGCCTGAATCAGCTGAGAGCATGACCACTTACCAATATTCGGGAAATAATCCGATCATGTTTAATGATGTGTTGGGAAATTACTGGGCAAAAATGATACCGGATGCCACAGGTGGAGGCGGTAATCCTATGGCCTATTCCTTAAATGCTATAGAAGCTGCCAATGCCGAAGAATCAGCGGCGTTTGCTAGTGGCATGCAAGATTTTTTAAGTAGCAGTAGTGGTCCTGGTATTTCATTAAATGCGACGACAATCAGCCAAATAAACAATGTACTTAATAATAATACAGATTTCCCATACGGCGGCCAGATAAATGCTTCAGGCATCGTGTCCGCTTTTGCTAGTTCGCGGTCTGCAACTAATGCTGGTTTGAATTACATGACACAAAACAGTTCGTTTGGAACAGGGCCAGCTACATTAAGCAGTATGGTTAACTCGGCATTGGAGGCGGCCGGCGTCGGGGATGGTACAATCATGTTGTCGGAAGTCGTGATAAAAGGCAACAAAGTGACTTATCCGGATCATTGGGGCGATGGGAATTATTTTTTACAAAACTATTTGAAAGGGGCTAGCGGAGGTGGTGACGATTCACGCCAAATAGCTCAACTTACTGGTGGTGTAATTAGTGAAGTAGACAACGGATTAACAATTGCTGGAGGCATACACTATATGCAAGCAGGAAAAGAGGCCACGGGCGCGTTGAAGTGGGTAGGTAGAGTAACAGGCTTTGCATCAATTGGTAACAATATTTATAAAGCCTGGAATGAGCGGAAAACGAATGGATGGCAATCCGCTTTACATCTAGGCGAAGCGATTGCACAAGGGGGGGTTATGTTTTTTGGCGGCGAGGAAGCTGAATTGGCATGGAACCTCGGCTCCATAGCTATTGATACCGCTATTGATTATTATAACCACGGCAAGGAATAATAATTAAATTGCATTTAATTTCGAACAACTATGATAATTTTCGATTTCCTCATCTATAATTTAACCAATTGGTACACCACGCATCGTAATGGATTAAAATGGAGTACCCCTTTGGAAAGAGCAATATATGTTGCAGGTATAATTACCATGCTTTGGCTTTTTGATTTTTGGTTAATCATTAATACTTTTCTGTTAAAAAATGACACATTAAAGGGCTCAGCCATACCATTTGTCATTTTAGGATTAGGTATAATGGTAAGCTTTCAATTTATATATAAGAAAAGCGGGCGATTCGAACGGATTAATCAAGCTCCCAATAAGCCCTTTAATGCCAGCGATAATGTTGGTCAGGTACTTTCAATTGGCCTTTTTTTTCTACCACTGATTGTTTTTGGTATTTTTATGCTGCTATTTTAACCTAGCAGGCTGCTGTGAGATGTTGCCTACTTCTATATGTAAAATAGATTGTATCTATGGATGCCCAACAGAGTGGGGCGATTAGCGATACGACATCAGGTGAAAGGTTTGATTATGCGAAGCTTAGACTATCAACAAGACAGGAATTGATGCTGTTGCGGTAGTGCAACTAAAGCTAACGTTATTGTTAAAGTTTTACAAGGAACTGCAATTGAAAGTAAAGCGTTTAAAGCATTTACGCATAGTGGGGACGGTCATACGGGCAATTGCTGGTGGAGGTCCCGCTCTCTATCATATACTATCAGGAAAGGCATCATGGCGAGAAGGAGCAGCTTTAGGTTTCGCAGGGTTAGGCGTCGTATCTGAATTTTTCGGCGCTGGTGAAATTTGGATGGCACGGTTGGTCTTGACATAGCTGCCGGAAGCCTTACTTATGATGTATGGATGCAACACATCCAGTAAAATAGAACAATCCTCTTCAAAGGTAGAATGAATGCTGATTTACCGGCTTGCGCTGCCATGCACAAAACCGGTGCAAGGAACTACGGCATAAACCCACCATCCGTTCATTTATTCCGTTCCTCCTTGCACCGATTGCCGCGCCGGAAGGAAATGATTTCTTTTTTCTCTTTTTGTTTTTTAACATATTAGGATTGATACCTCGAAAAAAAGGCGTTGCGATTTAAAAATAAAGTACTTATTTTTAAATACTTAAACCAATTCCTTAACCTAACCTTATCACCATGGCGACAGAAACCACCGTTCATGCGCACAATTCTCAATTTTTTGAGGATTTACAACTTTCAGCAAAAGACTTTTATTCAACGCTGAAAAAGATGATCGCTGACTATAAGTATCCCGAGGTTGCATGCACCGAAGTTACCCTGAAAGAAGGCGGCATCTTTTCATCTCGGCGAGACTATCTTAAAATTTCCAAAGAGCGATACCATTTTTATGTATGTGCAAGCCCTTTTGGCAAAAGCTTCTTCATCAGTTGGTGGCTCAAAGAGGATGCGAACACCAGCGCTAACGTTGCGCAGAGATTCGGTTTATTTGGCAAAGCGGTAGCGCAACGATTGGAGAGCAAAACGTTTTATGAAATCGATACGCAAAAGATGTTTGTTTCAAGTATCAATTCTATCGTTAAGGTGGCTGTTGCTAAAGTAATGAGCGAACACGGTATCCGGCAACCTGAATCGATCGCTGGCTGATAACGTATCCTAATGTCCATATCTCAATCGCAAGCCCTTTCGGATCAATTTTATGAATGGGAAAAGCGCGGCCGCGGTTGGTATTTGGCAAACTGCCCTGTCGACCTGGAACCGGCCTATGAGCCGTTTTGGTCCCACTACATCGAATGTGAAATCATTGATGACGGCAAGCGGCCGCATTGGCTGCAATCTCTCTTCATTTCAACTGAATACGAAAAGCGCTCTGTCGAATCCGTCCGCAAAGACGAGCCAGTCATAGCTTCTCAATCCTCAGAGACAAGCCCCCTCACCATTTTTTCGGTAACGCTCCCTCGAAATTGGAAAACCTCAATGGAGCGCATGGAGCAAGTGCTCGTCATGCTGTCGTACCGCAAAAGTCCTATTAGCTTTGAAATAATCGGTAACGGGGAACGCATTGTATTGCAATGGACGTGTCGGGACTTTGACGAGGACTTTCTATATACGCAACTGAAAGGCTTTTTTCCAGACATTCACGTCCAAGCCACGGAAGATGACGCGATAGAAAATGTATAGCGTGAATGTTCGGCCTTTTATACAGTCGATTTCGGGTTGCAGGAGGAATTTATGCGGCCGATCAATATCAGCACCACGGGCGACTATGACCCCTACACGCCTCTGTTTGGCATATTGGAGCGCCTTGAAGGTGAACAACATGTCGCTATACAGATCATGTTCTCCGGCACGCAAAACACCTGGGCGGAAAGTATAATGACCGCCGTGTGCGATAACACTGGCAAAGCATCATTTTTCCTGGACGAGCCCGTCATGCCGGCATTAGCGAAAGAGAAAATAGCAAAGCCCCTGTTTGGCGTTGCAATACGCGCTGTGTGTTGCGATGAAAACTTACGTGGTGCGCTCTCACTCCTGACAGACTCTGCCACGGCCGTTATCCATCTTTCAACATCTCCTTTTAATAACCTCATGTATTTGGGAGAGCGCGAGGTCGACCCGCCTTATACTGTTGGAGACCGCTTAGCAGATGTGCTGCTCCGCCAGACGCGCCGCGTCGGTATGTTGCTCAACAGCCGGGAACTCGCCATGCTTGTCCATTTCCCCGAAGCGCGATTACAAAGGAAATTAACACAAAGCAACCGCACCACCAAAGCGGCATCAAATAACCTTATCAATCAGCGATATTGCATAGGCATTAACGAGCATTTGGGAACCGAACACCTTGTCGGACTGGAAACGAATGATCGGTTACGCCATATCCACATCTTAGGCGCCACCGGCACGGGGAAATCGACATTACTGCACTCACTCATGTGCCAGGACATTGAACACGGGGCGGGCTTTATGTGCCTTGACCCTCACGGCGATTTGATTGCTGCCCTATTGTCCTGTGTTCCCGAAAGACGAATAAAGGATGTGGTGTTGATCGACCCGTCGGACAGTGCATTTCCAGTCGGATTCAATATTCTGTCGGCCAACACTGAACTGGAAAAAGAACTGCTGGCATCCGACCTGGTGGCGTTCTTTAAGCGCTTCAGTACTTCGTGGGGCGATCAAATGCATAGCGTGTTGGCAAACGCGATTCTCGCACTTTTATACAACAAGAAAACATACCACCTGGGAGACCTCAGGAAGTTCTTAATAGAAAGCGCCTTTCGCAATTCCATTTTGTCCTCTGTTACCGACCCCGACATTGTGTACTATTGGCAGCATGAATTTCCCATCGTCAAAGGCGGCTCCATTGGCCCCATCCTGACGCGCCTTGACGCATTTCTGCGTCCAAAGATTATTCGCAACATGGTCTGTCAAACCAAAGGCCTGGATTTTGCGGAATTGATGGATAGCAAGAAAATAGTGCTTGTCAAATTGTCCCAGGGATTAGTCGGGGCAGAAAATAGCTACTTGCTCGGAGCCTTCATCGTGTCGAAATTGCAACAGACGGCTATGGCTCGGCAGACGCAACAACATCGAGACCGCGTTCCGTTTTACTGCTACGTAGACGAGTTCCAGCACTTTGTAACGCCATCAATGGCAACTATCCTGAGTGGTGCCAGGAAATACGCTCTGGGGCTCATTTTAGCCCATCAGGACATGGCCCAAGTCTCTAAGTATGATTCCGACATTGCCAACGCCGTGCTTTCAAACGCCGGTACGCGCATCTGTTTCCGTTTGGGAGACACGGACGCCAAGCGCATGCAAGAAGGGTTTAGCAGCTTCATTGCGGATGATTTGCAGAACCTGGAAATAGGGCAAGCGATTACACGGGTGAACACCAATGAGAGTGACTTTAACCTGGCGGTCATTCCTTTTGAAAACGACGATGAGGACTACACGGAAGCCGTCGTGGAATACTCGCGAAGCGCTTACAGCATTCCGATCCAAGAAACCAATCCTGGCCCCGATATTGTGGAAGAGCGACCAACTCAGCCACCAACGCCGGAAGAACCCATTACTCGACCAGCTGTTGAAGCGCAAGAAGCTCCCATACATAAAGAAGAAATACGAGAGCATCGCTACTTGCAAATTTTTGTGAAGAAAATGGCGGAGGAATTCGGATATAAAGCCAGCTTGGAAGTCTGCACGCCTGGCGAGACCGGTTTGGTAGACGTATTGCTGGAAAAAGAAGGCACCACTACCGCGGTTGAGATTTCTGTTACCACGCTCCCCGAATGGGAATTGCATAATATCCAAAAATGCCTTGAAGCGGGATATAACAAAGTGATCGTTTGCTCCAAAGACCCAATGAAGCGAAAAGAGATTCAAACCCTTGTCGAGCACGCAATTCCGAAAGCCCTGCAGACTAAAATAGAGATTATCAACCCGGACAATATCCGAGCGCTACTACAGCCCGCAAAAAGCGCGGCCCCTACCGAAACCATCATGAAGGGGTACCGCGTCAAAGTTCAATACGACGACAATGCTGACAGGAAAAATATTTTGCAGAGCATTATTAATGCTGCAAAGAAATAGATTAAACCAACTTAGCCACCCCTCTCAGTTTGAATTGGAATAGAGGTAAACGCAGTTCTTTTTGCAATTTTTAGCATAAAAAGGTCAATTGCCCATCCGGCAGAATTCTGGCATATTTGTATTTACAATTAAAATTAATCAGATTTGAAAATACTACATTGATCGAAAGTGAATATATTCCTGTATTATCTTGTCTTAGAAACCGATGTCTTTTAGTCAGTTCATAACACCGCATGCAGACCATACCGATAGGCAACTTCTGCAATTTATGAAGGAAGATAATCATGCGGCCTTTAACGAAATTTATAGGCGTTACTTTCATCTTATGTATGTTCACGCGTTCAAAAAGCTACGGGATGAGGAACTGGCAAAAGACGTTATTCAGGACTTATTTACAAATCTTTGGCATCGAAGGAATAGTTACTCAGTCGATGATAACATCGCAGGGTACCTTTATACTTCGGTAAGAAACAAAATCTTCGACCTTTTTGCACATCAAAAGGTAGAATCCACTTATATTCAGTCGTTGAAAGATTACTTTGACAAAGTGAAAAGTGTGCCAACTGACTACCTCGTCAGGGAAAAACAACTCCAAGCGTACATCGACAAAGAGATTCAGGCGCTCCCGCCCAAAATGAGGCGTATATTCGAAATGAGCAGGAAAGAACATCTAACACATTCGGAAATCGCACGTAACCTTGGTACTTCCGAAAACAATGTTTCGACACAGATCACTAGCGCGCTCCGAATTCTACGAAAGAGATTGGACATCGTCGCCTTTATTTTTTTCATTGCTGGTTCGAAATAACTTGATATATCAAAACGTTGAAAAAAGGAATAAGTGCTATTTTTTTGATGTCAGCAATTTGATCAATTCCTCTTTGTCTTTGACCAAGTTGCCTATCACTTCTTTTAACGAGGCGATTTCCTGGTCTTTCGAATTGATGACTTTTTCCACTAAGTCTTTTTGAAAGGAATAGAAATTCTCAATATGACCGATGCCCTGTGTTCCCTGGTTGGGGGCGAAATTGACTACTGCCGGTTCGGACGTTAATAAATCGGCTGCGGGCACGCCTAAAACATCAGCTAACTTTGTGAGGGTGTCAACATCTAGTTTCGTTTGATTCGATTCCAAACGAGAATATGACGATTGGTCTAAATCTATCTTGCTGGCCACGTATTCTTGACTGTATCCGCGTGATTCCCGTACCATCCTGATTTTTGTGCCGCTCATTGCAAAAAGCTTTGATGTAAATGTATGTAAAAATTACATAAAGATATGCAAGGGCCGCATACATTATGCACCCAGCGCATAGGAAAGATTAGAGCGTTTAGCCAATTTTACGTTATACCTAACCGCCACCCCAATAAAGAAAAATGTATCCTTCGCCACGCTAACCGTAATGATAATTATCGCAGTCGGGATAGGCTGTAAAAAAGAAGCCAAAACGGCGCAAACCACGCCTGCAATTTCTATCGCTGGCAGTTACCACGCAACGCAGGCAACCGGCTATAACGATAACGGGACGGCCTTTGACATACCGATACAACAGTGTGCTAAAGCCGACGTGTACACATTTGGCACTTCGAACAACTTAAATCTGCAAACCAGCTGTACCAATATCGCTAACGTTTCTTTTAAGTACGCTATCAAAAAAGACACGTTGTTTATCTATACGAACGGCAACGTTTCTTCGTCGGGACTATTGAAGAATGTAACCACAGCCGGCTTTTTGTTTGACGGCCACGCCATCGGCTCCTCCAATAACGTATTGACCTTTGTAAAAATTTAAACCGCTTACAATGTGGAAACTAATGAACAAACAGCGTCAAGCTGCCGTTTTCGGTATCGCTTTGATGCTTTGTATGTGCGTAGGATGTTCGTCGAAAAAGAACGACCCTGCACCAACTGTCAATACTAAAACACAATTATTAACCGCCGCCGATTGGCATGCATCTAAACTAGAGTTTGGCAGCACTTTAAATGACTTGGTGGTATTTCCACTCATTCCCGAGGATGCCCGGGATCACTATCGATTTACGGCAACGGTATCTGATAATTTTACCTTCCTTGATTTCGTCGGCACATCGTCGCTCCAATGTAAATCGTAATTCTTCCTGTTCAAAAGTGCTCAGCAGTAGCTTGGCCTTTTTTAGCATTCGAAAATAGGCTTGTTCAACACTCGCGTTGAAACGCGCCTGGGCATCGGGTGTTAATTGTTTTGTTTTCATCTTTTACTGATTAAGTGTTTGTATCACCGGCAACTGTTGCCAGAGCGTTTGAATGAATAGTGCGTTTGATGTCGTCGGCCGGTTCGTGCCTTTCTCCCAACTGCGGATAGTCGAACCATGTACACCAAACAGCACTCCGCAGGCTTGGTAATCAAGTCCCTTGCAGTAGCGTAGTTGTTGTAATTTACCGGACAGTGTAGTCGTATCGTGCGAGAAAGGATAGTAGCCGAGGAAGGCGATAATAGCAGGATAACGACAAACTTCAGGCTGAAACCTGCCATTTTCCCATCCCGTTATCGTATCTTCACAGACATTCAATGAGACAGCCACATCCTTCTGCAAATACCCGGAAACGATTCGTTTTGCCCTCAGATGATCGCCGAGTGTGTGCAGGTGCATTGGCATTCCCGGAAGCGGTTTTTGTACGATCTTCCGGGATGGTAGAAATGTTCTCACCACCATGTCCCTGCGGGTTTTATGGACACCCGGAGCGGAAATGCACCTGTACTATGCAGGCGGTGAGGTCTTACCGGAGTAAATTGTCGGGGCCATTGTTGGACAGGATCGACCTCCATATCAGGGTTGGCCCGGCAGACCTGAAACAAACGGAGCCGGCTGAAAGCAGCGGTATCGTAAAGCACCGCGTGATCGCCGCACGGGAATTACAGTTACAACGGGCGGGTGTCGGTAATGCGTTGATGAGTACCGGCATGGTCAGAGATTTTTGCCATTTAGGTAAGACCGAACAGGAAGTGCTGAACCAGGCAATGGCTCAGCATAAGTTAAGTGCGCGTTCTTACGAGCGCATTTTAAAAGTGGCACGGACTGTCGCCGACCTGGCGGGCTGTTCTAAAATTGAATTAGTACATTTAGCGGAAGCGATTAATTTGCGCCGCTCAGAGGTAGGCGGGCCCGCTTAGGCGCACCATGTTGTCGTTTTGGACGATAACGACCTTTTCTCCGTCTTCTACGACTTTATAGCCAATATCATAACAAAAACGATAGACTTCTTCATCATGGTCGTTGATGCGTTCCGCCGTAAAATATTTTGGGTTATAGCCCCGGCCGATAAAATCGCGTGCACGCATTTTGCAATAGGGCTGACCGGCCAGGCAATCGTGTAGGATCTTCCAATTGTTTAAGAGAATTTTGTTTACATCGGGGATAAAAGCGGGTATGGTAATGGATGGTTCCTTTTGCTTGTTGTTGTATTCGGTCTTACACGCTTCGCTGCAATATTTTTTGTCTTTGCGGCCCGGGCCGACCGGTTGATCGCAATTGAGGCAGGTCTTTTCTTCCATGATCATATACGTTTAGAAACGGCTCTATACGGATAAAACAATGAGTTAACGAATTGTTTGACAGAATTTTGAGCCATGGAAATGATTCAGAAACGCAGGCTGGATTCCGAGATGTTCGGTGAAGAAGGCCGCTTGTATTTTGTCGACCTGATGGAGGCGAAGAACAAGAATCCGTATTTACAGATTACCAGGGCGGATTATAAGCCCAATGAAAAGTACGAACGTTCGTCGATCATACTTTTCGAACGTGATTTTCAATTTTTTGCAGAAGCCATTTCGATGGTACTGACCCGCTATACGCATGGTGAAGAGCGGCCGGCATGATGGAAGCGATCAAAAACATGCCGCCGATGGACAGGCCGCGCGAGAAATTAATCATGCATGGCGCAAAAGCGCTTACTGATCAGGAACTGATCGCCATCTTATTGGGTTCGGGCACACCGAAAGTACCCTTGCATCAAATCTGTAACCGTATAAAGTTAAAGGATATCGGCCAAATGGATATGAAGGCACTATGCCGGATTAAAGGGATCGGCCAGGCCAATGCCGCTATTCTATTGGCCGCGGCTGAATTCAGCCGCCGGTTAGGATCAAAAGCAGAAATATTAGCGGATGAAGCGGCCTGCGCAGCATTCCTGCGGCCGATATTAGAAAAAGCAGACCAACTGCAGTATATCCTGTTATTGCTGTCCGAAACGCGAGAATTAATGGCCTTTGCCGAAGCCGGCAGCGTATTGCCAGACATCGCCTGGCTCACCGAACTCGCCATCCAAGCCGGCGCATCCCGAATACTGCTCGGCCGCAACGGCTGGCCCGCCTTCAGCAACGCCGAAAACCGCTACCTGGACGACCTGCACAATGTCTGCGCTGCCTTAAATATTATTTGCGATGGTTTAATGAGCGTCGGCCCGGAACGGTTTAAAATGATCTGATATGCTCGGAAGGAGATCGACTCGGAATACTAGCCGGCAACCATCTGTAAATGTCCTTTTCACAACTTTAAACTGAACAAAGAAAACGAACTTATAGTACGGCAAAAGTTATCCGGAAGCTATTTAACGGCCTGATCAAAACGAAGAAAAAGGCTGATCAGGCGAGGGAGTGCACCGCTTCGGGTGGTGATAAGGGAGGGGTGCTGATGGCCAGCTTTGAGCACTTGGAGCCGCTGTGTGTGATATAAATAGCACACGCAAAAATTGAATCTCAATTAATTTATTAAATAAAGTTGCATTTTAATTAATGTGATGTTAGCTTAGTTGTTTATATCCCCAAAAATGAAAACCTATTTCCCCTTATTACAAAAACGGGTAAAAGCGTTCACCCTTACCGAGATCCTGGTCGTGCTGGTCATTGTCGGCATTTTGGTATTGCTGGCCCTGCCCAGGCTGATGCCGTTAATCACGAAAGCCAAAACGACTGAGGCTAAAATGCAGCTGAGTCATGTACAAACCCTGGAACAAAGTTTTTTTTACGAGCATTCAAAATATTCAAAAGACTTGAATGAAATTGGTTTTAGCCAGGAAACATTGGTGACTGATTCGAAAGACGGCCGCGCCAATTACCGGATCGAGATCACCAGCGCAGGCAACACCACCTTTACCGCGAAGGCGACCGCGGTGGTGGATTTTAACGGCAATGGCGTGTTTAACGTTTGGGAGATCGACCAGGATAAAAATCTTAAAGAAGTAACCCCTGATTAAGTGCTGCTGATCAAAATTGCGATATTGTTCATCTTGTTATTGATCTTTGTTCAGGATTCCCGGAGCAGGATGGTCTATTGGTTTTTCTTCCCTTGCCTGGCGGTGTTATTTGTCGTGTTGGGCTATTCAAAACATTTTTTATTTGTCGCCTTTTGGCCGCCGGTTGTAGTTAATATGAGTTTTGTTTTATTCCTAATCCTAATCTTAACTGCATATTTTTCCATTAAGCATAGGAAGTGGACAAATATTACTATTGATTTATTGGGATGGGGCGATATAATGTTTTTACTCAGTATTGCATTTTATCTTTCCGTGCTAAATTTTTTGTTTTTCTTTCTCATTAGCTTGTTGATGATACTTGTATGCTGGCGAGTTTTTTCGAATAAGGACAAGTATATACCGCTTGCCGGTTTGCAGGCATTGCTGTTTGCTTTCTTTTTGAGTACGGCCTGGTGGATAAAACCCATGAATATAACCAGCGATAACTGGCTGCTACACCTGATCAATCAATGAACCTGACCGAAGAAATAACCCTGCTGACTGATAATGTCCACCTGCTGACCAAGGACCAGGCTTGGCATTACCGGGTATTGCCTAAAAACAAGGCGTTCAATCATTTTTTATTATATTGTGAAGATACCGCGGACCAAAAAGTATTATCCGCCGAGCTGGAGATTTTACTGAACCAGGAGATTCGCCTGGAACCCATACCTCCTTCCCAGGTTTCCAGGCTTCTTTCTAAATATTATATAAAAGATACGGCTGCGCAGGAAGCTTCCCGGTATCAGATCAATAACGCCGATACCTTTTTGGTGGCGCTGATCGGTGAGGCAAAAAATTTGAAAAGCAGCGATATACATATAGAAACGTATGAAAATAAGTGCCGCGTCAGAATACGGATCGACGGTATGATGGTGGAGCGCTACTTATTAAAACGTGACGATTATCCTGCATTGATCAACAAGATAAAAATATATGCCAACCTCGATATAGCTGAAAAGCGGTTGCCGCAGGATGGCCGTATCAATCATAAACAGGGTGACGAGCAGTTTGATATCAGGGTGTCCGTTCTTCCCACCCTATACGGCGAAAAAGTGGTTTTGCGTTTGTTAAACAACGACGCGACAGAAATCGATTTGAATAGCCTGGGCTTTTCCAAATTCGACCTGGATAATTTTTTACAGGGGGTAAAAAAGCCAAACGGTATTCTGTTACTCAGCGGCCCCACCGGCAGCGGAAAAACAACGACGCTTTATGCCACGCTGAAACTGTTAAATAAAGAAACAAGAAACATACTCACGATCGAGGACCCGGTCGAGTATACACTGGAAGGCATTAACCAGGTTCAGTTGAAAGAATCGATCGGGTTAACTTTCTCCGCGGCGCTGCGAACTTTTTTAAGGCAGGACCCGGATGTGATCATGGTCGGGGAGATCCGCGATCCGGAGACCGCCAACATGGCGATTAGAGCGGCCTTAACCGGCCACCTGGTGTTATCCACCATCCATACCAACTCCGCCTGGGGCACGGTGTCACGTCTGATCGATATGGGCATCCCGCCCTTCCTGGTCGCCAGTACGCTTAACACCACAGCTGCACAGCGTTTGGTTCGCTTGTTATGCCCGCATTGTAAAGAAGAAAGAGAGTTCACGACGGACCTGTATCCGAAACAATTCTCCCCGTTTTCTAAAGTACACCGTCATTATGTCGCACGCGGCTGCGAGGAATGCCATTATACCGGGTACAAAGGGAGAAAAGCGGTATATGAAGTGATCCCGATTGACCAGGAGCTGGCGCTGGAAATAAAAAAAGGAAATATGTATATTCAGGACCTGTTAAAAGAAAGAGGGATCAGCACACTGGCGGAGAACGCCTTTTATATCTTTTGCGAGGGACGGACATCGATCGAGGAAATTTATCCGCTCTTATTTAACGACTAACCCTATGCGTAAAATTATACTGGTTGTATTTATTTTTCTCGGCCCGTTTAGCCTGCTGGCGCAACAGAACCGGATACCTGCATTGCAGCGGAAGCTGGACAGCTTGTCAAGAGTGGTACCCGGCCTGAATCAAAAAGTACAATTGCAAGTGAATGGTTCCCTGCAGCAGTATCTGGCCGGTATCTCCAGTTCCAATAATTTAAGTATCAGTGTGGATCCGAAACTTAGTTTTATCGTTAACGATACGTTCAACGATGTTTCGGCTTTAAATATCCTGGTGTTCCTTGCCCAAAAATATAACCTCGACATTTCAGTGGTCGGAAACATTATTTATGTGACCCAATATGAAGACCCCGCGCGTTTTATTAAACCGCCGCCAAAAGAGATCAAGGCAACCTACAATGCAGCGAACAACACGCTTTCCCTGTCCCTGGATAACGACAGTCTGACCAGCGTGGCGAAGAAAATCACCGAGGTTTCAGGGAAGAACGTCATCGTGCCTAATTCGTTGCTCAGTAAAAAGGTAAGCGGCTTCTTCGCAGCTGCTGCGTTTGAGCCGGCCTTAGAAAAGCTGGCCTATACGAACGGCTTGAAAATGGTAAAGACCAGCGACAACTTTTATTTATTCCAGCCGCTGGAAGAAAACGAGGAGCTGTATGTGAATGGTGACCGAAGTACGTCAACCCGCAGAACATTTAAACCTGCCGCGCCAACAGGAGGCGGCAATACCGGGTTATATATCAAAACGGTGAACGGCCAAAAGCTAATCTATGCGGACGCGGTGAATGCGCCGTTGTCGGAACTGGTTAAACAAGCCTCTCAGGAGCTGAATAAAAGCTATTCGCTCTATTCGGATCTCAAAGGGACGATCACCATTCACGTCAAGGATGTCAGCTACGAAGATTTTTTAAGTTTACTGTTCAAAGGGACCGATTACACTTTTCATACCGATAATGATGTTTATCTGATCGGCGATCGTAAGCTGGAAGGGCTGAGAACGTACGAGATGGTCCAGTTGCAGCACCGCTCGCTGGATACGATACTTTCATTGATCCCTGCGGACTGGAAGAAGGGCATCGAGATCAAAGAGTTCCGGGAGCAGAACAGCTTGTTGCTTTCCGGATCAGGCGAGCAGATCCATGAAGTCAAGGATTTCATAAAAAAGCTGGATGTTTTGGTCCCTGTTGTGCTGATCGAGGTAACGATCATCGATATCAATAAAAACCGAACGGTGTCTACGGGGATTGCATTGGGTGTAGGCGACAGTACCAAAAAAACGGGCGGAACGATTTTGCCCGGCGTTGACTTTACCTTCAGCTCGGCTTCTGTAAACAGTTTCTTAAGCTCGGTCAGCAAATCGACAGGCATCAACCTTGGGCACGTGGTGCCAAACTTTTATGCAAGCATAAGCGCCCTGGAGACGTCAGGCGATGTGAATGTTAGGTCGATACCAAAACTATCGGCATTAAACGGGCATACTGCCAGTTTAAGCATCGGTAGTTCTATCTATTATAAAAACACCACCCAAAATGTTATTCCGTCCTCTGTGACCTCGCAATCGATATTCAGCAATGTGTATGTGGAAAGCGACGCGAACATGGAAATTGCGATCAAACCCGTTGTTTCGGGCGATGAACAGGTAACCTTAGGCATAAGGATAAGCATTTCCGACTTTACCTCCATACCTACCGATGGTTCGCCGCCTCCAAAGTCAACCAGCAAGTTTGAAACAAGCCTCCGCGTTAGCAATGGCGAAACCCTGGTATTGGGGGGTATTGAAAGAACCGAACAGGACGACAGCGTAACCGGTACGCCCGTATTGTCGAGGATCCCGCTTTTAAAATATCTCTTCAGCAGTAAAACGAAAAGCACAAAAAAAGTCGTCTCCGTTTTGTTTATTAAACCTACGATCATACGGTAATCCATGCTGGAACAGTATTACACGGTCAATAGGGCAGCAGGCGTGAGCATTCACCTGCTGGCGGACCATGTTTCCATTCAGGCCTGTGGTATTACTGTTAGCCATAACCAGCTCAGCATTGACAAAAAACTTACCGGTCTGACCAATCTTGAGGATTTGGCTAAGCATTTTCCGCCGAAGACCCTGATCGCGCTGAACCTGACCGGTAAGGGGATACTTCAAAAACAAGCCGGTAAAATAGAGGAAATCGGCCAGTCCGATTTCAGTAAACTATTGCCAAATGCCAGCATAGACGACTTCTATGTCCAGAACTTTATATCCGGCGACCAGTCCTTTGTATCTGCAATCCGCAAACCGGACGCCGACAAATGGCTCAACTATTTAGACAAGCTGGGTTTTGCTCCTTTAATGCTTAGCCTGGGGCCGTTCCCCGTTCAAAATATTGTGGGACAACTGGATGTTTACGGCACGGAGGTGATCTTCGATCATCATGTTATCCGGCGGGATGAACAGGCGAGCTGGACGAGTTATGAATATAAAGAGTCGGCCGCATCGCGGTTTCCCGTTAAATTGGAATCGGAAAGTCTTGACGAAACACTGCTCCTGCCCTATGCCGCGGCTTTTCAACTGGCGATGACGGATAAAATAGATGCGGTTCAAGCACCTGTACCCGCCCTGCAGCAAGCCCTTCGAAACGAAGTGGAAAACAAAAAAGTCAAAGTTTACGGTTTTGCCCTGCTGGCCGTTTTTTTTGCGCTGCTGCTCGCTAATTTTTTCGTGTTTTCCTGGCTAAACGCGTCCAATGCAGCCTTGACCAGCCAGGTAAGTACGTTTACGCAGAGTACGGACGACGTGCACAAGATCAGCGACCTCGCTCAGCAGAAAGAAGGTTTGTTAAAAACACTGGGATGGGAAGAAAACGTTAATAAAAGCTGGATGATCGACCAGGTAGCCTCCTTATTGCCGGGAGACATTACCTGGCGCGAGGCAGCGGTCGATCCGGTAGACGTTTCTGCGACACGTCTTCAAAAAACCATTGTTTTTTTTAACAGGAGAATACGTATCACCGGCGACGCCGGTAAAATCCTGCCCGTGAACGAATGGATAGCGAGGATCAAGACCATGAGCTGGGTCAAAAATGTACAGCTGCACAGCTACACCTTTAACCCGGAATTAAACACCGGACAGTTTATGATATTAATTGACTACTGATATGTGGCTGGATAAACTCCCGATAAAAAAGGATTATCTTTTAATTGCCGGCTCAATTTTTTTGCTGCTGATCGGCTATGAGCTGGCCTTTAAGACGACCGTGGATGCCTGGCAAACCCACAAGCAACTGCAGGCGCAGCTTGCCCAATCAACGGATCTGAGTTACCAGCCGGGCTACCTCGAAAGACAAAACGGCAACCTTGATAAAATCATCGCCCTTTATAAAACCGACACCACGGCTTTCCGGAGCAATAGCATCAGCGCCATATCCCTCTTGGCTGAAAAGGAGCAGGTAAAGCTTAACGACGTACCCGTGGAGGATCCGGTTTATCATACCGCCCGGTTCACGATTCAAAAATTAAGCTTTGAAGGTGAGTTTTTCAACCTGCTAAAATTCCTCGGGCAATTGCAAAAAACTAGTGGCATTGGTATCGTACGGTCAGTTGATTTTAAAATAATAGGCTTGCACCAGGGCGCAAGCGATAATAAAAAATTGGTACTGGAGATTTTCCTGGAATCGGTCAATAGTTGAATAATCATCGCTTGATTTGTCACAGATATGTTACAAATACACCCTTTCTTTTACGAAAATCTATTTTTAGATTAGGTTAAGTCGTTTCACAAGACTTAAACCTTAAACCCGTTGCAAAATGAACCTTTCCACAAAATTTTCCGGTAAAGTATCCAAAGAATTAGGATAATTTTTCCATTATACCTTTTACCGATAAGCAATGCTCTTTAGCGGAATCAACCATTGGTTGATTTACCTGCCGCTAAACATGACATTTTTTTGCCTAAAAATGTCCTCTATGATCAGGTAATCCTAAATAATCATAACCTAAGATACTCACGATGAAAATACTGCTGCTTGCATTTTGCCTTACGGGCCTTTCCTATTCGTCCTTTTCACAAAACACTTTTCCGGCCAGTGGCAACGTCGGTATCGGTATAAGCGCACCGAACAGCCCGCTGCATATTCTTGGAAGCTCAGCCGCAAATCAAGCCGAGTTAAGAATTCAAAACACAGATTCCGGCGGAAGCATATGGAGAATCGGCGATGCCATTGGCGCTCCGGCGGGTACTTTTACAATTTATAATGTTACGAATAGCCTCTTACCCTTCACCATATTGGGGAATAATGGTAATGTGGGCATCGGAACAGCAACACCCAACTCACTGTTGAATTTATATGCGAACGCCCCGGCGATCGAATTATCGCCTTCCTCCTATGGCGGAACAACTTATGGAACTTATCTTGGTTCCATGAATACGGCTGAAGGCGTACTCCAGCTGGGCAACAACGGACAAAATGATATCGTGGGCGGCAATAACAATGTCGGGGGATTTTTGCGTTTTATTGTAAACAACACCAGTACGTTTCCTTCCGCGCCCAACGGAATAGTGGCGATGCTCATCAATTCAAGCGGTAACGTCGGTATCGGAACGACAAGTCCGAGCTATAAACTTGATGTAAACGGCGGACTTCATACTGTCGGCACTTCCGAATTGGGCGGAGGGTATTTTCATGTGTCAACCGATGGATCATTTACTACTTCGGCAAATTATACTTTCAGGGATGGTGTTGGCATAAATAACCCGAATGGTAGTTCATTTGCAAACGGGTCCTCAGTGATGTCTGTTGGTGCTATGTCAAATGGTATATCCCTTATTACGACCGGTAATATTGGCATTGGAACTACAGATACAAAAGGCTATATGCTTGCCGTTAACGGACCTGCGATAGCCACCTCAGTGATCGTCAAGCTCTACGCCAATTGGCCTGATTACGTTTTTAAAAAGGATTACCGATTGCCTAAGCTTTCTGATGTAAAAACCTATATCGACAAAAATCATCATTTGCCCGAAATGCCGACTGAAGTCCAAATAGCCAAAGACGGTCTCAACCTGGGCGAGATGAATAAGTTATTAGTAAAAAAAATGGAGGAGCTTACGCTTTATCTGATTGATAAAGATCAAGAGATCAAAACCCAACAACAATTCATTCAATCTCAGCAAGCGATGAACATCTCACTTCAAAAACAATTGGATGAATTACGAAAAGATATTTCAACGTTAAAACTCAAACAATGAAAAAAAGCTACTTATTGGCAATAGCAATAGTTTTCGCCGTTCGCATTTCTTATGCCCAATGGACAACGTCGGGCAGCAACGTTTATTATAATTCAGGGAACGTTGGTATCGGCACGACAAATCCAAAAGGAATTTTGCAAATCATAGCGCCGGGTTATGACCTGCTTACTTCTCCTTATACCGTCGACATTGGCTTAAATGGCACAACAGGCGGCTGGGCAAGAGCGTTCCGTGTAGTAAACACAAGCGGTTCAAACGGACAGGATGGCGGCGCTTTCGGGGTCATGGGAGCCGGCACAACGCCCTATTATGTTTATCTGTCGATACCAACTACAGATATAACCGGATATAATTCCTCGAAGATATTAGCACTGAATAACTCAGGTAACGTCGGCATCGGCACGACCAACCCTTTAGCAGCCTTTGTCGTAAATAACGGAGAGTTGACGGTGAATACGAACGGCAGTTTAAACCAGGGCGGAGAAGTTTTTCGCGCCCATAATCAAACTAATGGGAATCTGCTTGTCTCAAATCCTAACGTTGCGGTAGGGGGTTCGAACCTTGTTTCTATTAATGACGCCGGATCGGTTATTCAGCCTTTACAGTTAAGGGCCGCACCGCTTATATTGACTGACGGTAATTTCGGGATAGGGACGACCGCGCCCGGGGCATTCGAAGAAATATATCAGGCGAGCGGCGGTTCAAATTCCTTAAGATTGAATACCGGATTTTCGGGTGGAAATTATATCGACCTAAATCCCTCGATCGCCGGTGTGAATAACGGAGGTTTTTCCATTTCTCAAAATGGCAATATCAGGTTTATTATCGATAATTCAGGCAGTGGTAACGTAGGCGTTGGCACAACAGATACACATGGCTATAAATTCGCCGTAAACGGCAGCGCCGTAGCAACCTCGATGACGGTAAAACTCTACGCGAATTGGCCCGACTATGTTTTTAAAAAAGACTACCGGTTGCCTAGGCTTTCTGATGTAGAAACCTATATCGATGCAAATCATCATTTGCCCGAAATGCCGGCTGGAGAACAAATAGCCAAAGATGGTCTCAACTTGGGCGAAATGAATAAAGTGCTCGTCAAGAAAGTGGAGGAGCTGACGCTTTATCTCATCGCACAAAATAAGCAGCTGGCCCTGCAACACAAGATCAACCGGTCCTTACAGCGGCAGATCAATAAAATTAATAATTACCGTAAATGAAAAAATTTTATTTATTCCTAATTGTAATCGTATTTGCGGTTAACTTCTCTCATGCCCAATGGACCACCAGCGGCAGCAACACCACAACAACCAACAATATCGGCATTGGTACAGCCACACCGTCAACGGCACTTCAAATTGGCGATTTTTCCACCGGAGGTTCCAATAATCAACTATTGATCCCAGGCGTTTATAACTTTGAACACGCACGTTTTGGACAGACGGGAAACGGCAATCTGGCGCTCGAATTTGTTAACCATACCAGTATTTCAGAATCTTATGGTATCAAGTTTTTGGTCAATGTGGACGGAGGCGCGCCTGGCCTGCAACTCCAATATGCGCCACCCGCCTCGGCATACAGTAGCCTCAGTTATACGACAGGGCTGTATATGGCCCTTTCCGGGAAAATAGGTATTGGAACGACATCCCCGGGCGGCGTTTTACAAATTACGAATAATGTACCCTATGCCGATAACTCAGCTAATCAATTAGTTTTAACGAACGGCGGTTACCGTAATAGTGAATCCGGCGCGCTGCCGGTTGACAATGCAGGACTAGCCTATTATTTTACTAATTATAATGCGGGCGGCAAAGTATATGACAGAAGCCTGGACATTAAAGTCAGGGGCGCTGCCGACGGTACTTTTGGCGCCGGGATGATCCGTTTCTTTGCTAATAATTATACAGCGGGTTCCGTAGAACGTGAAATCATGCGTATTCATGGAAACGGCAATGTGCTGATCGGAAAAACATCGCAGATCAATACTTCGTACATGCTGGACGTTGCCGGCGCCATCAGGAGCAGCCAGGTGGTTGTGAATACCACGGGCGCCGATTTTGTGTTTACCCCGGCTTACCGGCTTAATTCGCTTGCCGCGCTTAAAAGATATATTGACCAAAATCATCACCTGCCCGAATGCCTTCTGCTGGAGAAATGAAAAAAGAGGGTTTGAATGTAGGGGACAACCAGATGAAACTATTACAAAAGGTTGAGGAGTTGACGTTGTATCTGATCGATAAGGATAACGAGATCAAAAAATTGGAAAAGCGGCTTTCAAGGCTTGAAAAAAAAGAAATTAAAAAAAGACATAGATATGAATAAGAAATTAGTGATGGTAATTACATTCATCCTGGCTGGCTTCCTGAAAAGCCAGGCTCAAAGTTATTTTTCCGCAAGTCCGTACGATTTTAGCACTTACGGCACAGGTGCGAACAACGTATTCGGCTGGGGCGAAAATTTCAACCGAACGATCGATACGCGGCCCAACACCCCTGCTGGTTATGGTGTAATGATGATCAATTACCATACAGGTTTGACTTTATCGGCCCATTCTGGTTATGGCGGCATCCGTTTTTATAACCAGGGATATCCTAATCCTTACGATCCTTCTACGGGTGCGGTTATGGTGATGAGCATTGTCAATGGAAACGTCGGGGTAGGAACCACGACGCCGGCTAAAAAGTTAACCGTCGCTCTCGGCGGAACGGACCGGATATGGGCCCAGGGAGGCGGGGATGGCGATGGAGCCGGTAATTTCCAGTCAAGCGATGCCGGGGGCACCAATATATGGACATTCGGCCGGGACAATAAAACGACCGGAAACTTTGTATTGTTCAATGGCAGTTCTCAACGACTCACTGTCGATGTTTCCGGTAATGTCGGCATCGGCACGACCAATCCAGGCAGTTATATGCTGGCGGTCAACGGAAACGTCCATGCCCGGCAGGTGAATGTCGATATAACAGGCTGGGGGGATTACGTTTTCAAAAGCAATTATGTTCTTCCGCCATTATCGCAGATAAAAACTTACGTTGCCCAATATCAACATCTCCCTGAAATGCCGTCAGAACGACAAATTACGCAAGAAGGCCTGAACCTGGGCGAGATGAACAAGGTGCTGGTTAAAAAAGTGGAGGAGTTGACGCTTTACTTAATCCGGCAGCAAGAGGAAATAAAAGAATTACAGATTAAGGTGCGCCGGTTAAGTAAAAATAAACATTCAACGCGATGAAAAAAAATTGCACATTTCTTTTTTTCTGGCTGACGGTTTTATCGGCCAGCGCCCAGAATTATAATAATATTCTGAATTATAATAACAATGGGACACCGGTGAACGGAATAAAGATCAAAACGAACCTGCCCTTTACGCCGGGTACACAAATGCCAACGATCACCATACAGGGATTCAATTATGGTTCGCGCCAAACCATCGGGCTCACGCTCGTTTATTACATTTATTCCGGCGGAAGTAATTTCTATGATCCGGCCAATTATTATTTTTACACCTCCCAGATCACATCATTCGGAACATATGCCCCCCCGGTTTCGTTGTCCAACGAAAATGGCTACGTGGTTATATATATTAACGACAGGCCCTATTATCAGCGATTTACAGTTAGCGTTTATGCTCAGGGCATGTCTGAACAAGCTGGGTGGTTCCAGGGCTGGTCTGCCGCAGACGAAACATTAACGGGCACAAAGACTGTTTTAGTTCCCTATGCGACAACGCTGGCGGGCGATATAACCGTGCCGGGTAACGGATTATGGAGCAGCAACGGTAATTTGAGCCTCGGAACGACCGACGCAAAGGGCTATATGCTCGCCGTCAACGGTAACATTCATTCCAGGCAAGTCAATGTCGACCTGAACGGCTGGAACGACTACGTCTTTAACCGGGGATACCGCTTAAAAACATTGAGCGCAATCAGCGCCTATATCGATAAAAACCATCATTTGCCCGATATCCCGTCCGGGCAGGAAATGATAAAAAACGGGCTCGACGTGGGAGAAATGAACAAGCTGCTGATGAAGAAAGTGGAGGAACTGACGCTATATCTTATTGAAAACGACAAACAAATGACAGCACAGAACGCAAAACTTGCAAAACTCGGCGAAAGGAATATTAAACAGCAACGGCAGATTAACGAGTTACTATCTGCAGTCAAGTCATTGACACCTAAACCTGCTAAAAAATGAAAAAACTGACATGGTTCTCAATGATCCTCATTTTATTCTGCTGCGCCAAAGTCTCGGCGCAATATTCCGGCAGTTTTGTTGTCCAGGGTAGTCTGACCATGTTTTACCCGGTTATATTCCAGGATGCCTCCTGGTATAATAATAAAGCAACTGAGTTTGAACTCGGTCGTTCAAACGTGCATACAGATTCATTGTGGCGCGGTTCGTTAATAGCCAAATTTCGCTTTCATACCACTAATTATGGTCATGGTTCAAATTTCATCGATGCGAATATTTATGAATACCCAGGCAACAGTACTCTTTTCGTGGCGGGCTGGCAGGATGGAACTATTAATAACGGTAATGCAGTTATTATTGTCTGGCTGCGAGGAGGAACAAGCACCTATTATTACAATTCAGCGGTCAATATAAACCCGGTTGTTTACGATGGTGTACAGAACGCCCTCCCTTACCAGGAAACAAACGGTCCCGCACTTTCTTATAAAACCGGGATCGATCCTTATGTTAACTCTGCCGGCCAAACCGAGGCGGGATCCGCCTACTTTACAGGCCCAGGTGATAATTACTTTGCGGGATATGTTGGGATAGGGACGTCAAACCCGGATGCGTTGTTATCCGTTGCGGGAACCATTCACTCGGAACAGGTAAAAGTTGACCTGAACGGCTGGTCCGATTATGTATTCAATCCCGGTTACATCTTGAAGCCGCTATCCGAAGTGAAAGCCTATATCGATCAGAACCGCCATTTGCCTGAAATGCCGCCTGAACGGGTCATGATCAAAAACGGGCTTAACGTGGGAGAGATGAATAAACTGCTGGTAAAGAAAGTTGAGGAGCTGACACTGTATTTAATCGAGCAAAGTAAATTAATCGCGGAGCAAAACAAACGCATTGAAAGGCTTGAACAAAGGAGTAAACATTAATTATAAAATGAAAAAAATCACTTTGGCCTTTATCGGGCTGGCAATAACCCTTACTGCTAACGCGCAGACAAACAATTTCCCTCCGAACGGTAATGTTGGTATTGGAAATTCAAGCATCTATGATAAGTTAACTGTTGAAGTAAACACGAACAAACGCATAGGAATACAAGAAGTAACCCGGTCGGCAATCAGTGATTTTATTTCGGGGGGGACCGCCTTGCGATTTTCAAGGCCGGAAGATGGCGCCAACGGTCTAAACGCGATATTTTCGTATCTTGGAGTAGATAACAATGTTGCTATAGCGTCCAGGGGGGATATTGTGTTTGCCGCCGGTGGCGCATCGACCTATGATTATGCACCGGACGTCATGCGAATTAAAGGAAATGGCAATGTTGGCATCGGCACAGCAAGTCCGGGTCAGCTACTTCATCTTCATAGAGACGTCAATGATGTTTCAGCATTAGAAATTGAAAATCCAAACTCAGGATCATCTGCTTATAACCGGTTGATCCTGCAAACTGCTGGTGCTTCTGCATTTGTGGATTTGTATGGACCGGGATTTGCAGCAAATGGTGCATACGCCCCAAATACGATGCAGGTGGGCGCTAACGGGACCGGCGGAGTAAATATAGCGGCCACTAATTCAAGTGGGGCGTTAAGGTTTTATACAGGAGGCTATGCGGATGGTAATGAGCGCTTAAGGATTGACAATTCAGGCAATCTCGGCGTCGGCACAACCAATACATATGGCTATAAGTTCGCGGTAAATGGCAGTGCCATAGCCACATCAATGACCGTAAAACTATATTCCAACTGGCCCGATTATGTTTTCAGAAAAGACTACCAATTGCCAAAGCTCACGGATGTAAAAACCTATATCAACGCGCACCATCATCTGCCGGAAATGCCTACGGAACAGCAAATTGCCAAAGATGGCCTCAACCTTGGCGAAATGAATAAGTTGCTGGTAAAGAAAGTGGAAGAGCTGACATTATATTTAATTGAACAACAGAAAATTAATCAATCGCAGCAAGCGATCAATACTTCGCTTAAAAAAGAGTTGGATGAATTAAAAAAAGACGTTTCAACCTTAAAACTTAAATAATGAAAAAGGCAATCTTATCGCTGAGTGCACTTCTTACAATGAATTTTTGCTATGCTCAATGGACAACTTCAGGAAGCAACATTTATTATAATTCAGGCAATATTGGCATCGGCACTACCAGTCCTACAGCAACGCTGCATATTCAAAGTAGTGTGACACCTTTAGCGCTGGTGAATTCGCTTTTATCTTCAAGCAATACGGCCGGCGAAACCTCTTTATATTTTGGTGATCTAAGTTCGGGAGTCAGTATGCTTAGAGGAAGTAAACGTTCATTTAACACGCGTGCTCTTGAAATATGGACGGAATATGGATTTAATGTGGCTTCTAAAGCTGCTGACTTTTTTCATGATTATATAAATTTCTACACTTCCGATATTAATAGACTTACGATAACGAATACAGGTAACGTCGGCATTGGCACTACCAATCCGGCTAACACCTTGGATATTACCGGAACACTGGGGATATCCAGTTTGATTACTTCCACTGTCGGCGCCGGTGAAATATTCAGAAATCTCAGCGGAAACACAAATCCATTAACATTTCGTTTAAAAAATGCCGGAAACGATTTTTACGTGGGCACAGAAGGTTCTGTTGCCGGGGGTTACTTTGCGGCCTCTCTGCCATATAGCACCGTCATTTACAGCGCAATGCCCATCCAAAGCATTGTAGGGGGCGTGGCCGCTACAATAATCCAGGGGAACGGTAATTTCGGCATCGGCACCACGGACACCCATGGGTACAAATTAGCCGTAAATGGCAGCGCAATAGCTACAACTATGACGGTAAAGCTTTACGCCAACTGGCCGGACTATGTCTTTAATAAAACCTATGCATTACCCAAGCTTAGTGACGTAGAAACTTATATCGACGCAAACCACCATTTACCCGGCATACCAACAAAGCAACAAATTGCAAAAGACGGTCTCAATCTGGGCGAGATAAATGAATTGTTGGTAAAGAAGGTGGAAGAGCTTACGCTCTATCTGATTGATAAAGATAAAGAGATTAAACACCAGCAACAAGTCAACCGGTCAGCGGAGGCGCGCATCAAAAAGCTTGAAAAAGGAATGAAATTTTTATTAAGGAAAAAATAATCCGTTATGAAAGCAACCATAAGGTTATTAGTAATCGGGCTGTTCATTGCCACCAAGGTGCTGGCCCAGACAGAGATCGTCGTCCCGCCGTCAAACTTGTCCTCATCAGGTATGGAAAAGAACCTGCTATTTTTCGCGGACAAGCGTTTTATGGTTTCGCAGCAGGGCTCGGTGACGCTTCCCCTTACCAGGCTGTTTGACGGGAATTATGCGCCCTCGTACAGTTCCAACGGAATAGACCCCAACAACCCGTATGTCATCACCATTGAAAATTTGCCAAATGTAAACACCCAGGATGCCGCATGGATCGGCTGGACAACCCGGGGTTACCCCCCGATCAAGTTTAAAATAGAGATATACAATATCTACGACTTTGGCGGTACGCCGGGATTACCTGCGCTCAACACCTGGATTACCGTTGCTGATGTTGATAATTATAGCGGCTACAGTTATATGTTGAATATAGCCAGCTTTTATTCTTCCGTTGGAAAAATCAGGTACACTTTTTATCGGGCGGGCGGACCGAACAATGCCATCGGCATTTCGGAGCTGTTTTTTATCCACCCCGAAGCTACGGTCGCCTATGACAATCTGATGGTCAAATATGATTCCAACGGGAACGTCGGTATAGGGACGATCAATACGAACGGCTACCAGCTCGCCGTCAACGGCAATATCCACGCCAGGCAGGTCAACGTCGATCTGAATAACTGGAATGACTATATTTTCAGCCCGGGATACCCTTTAAAAACATTGAGCGAGGTCAAGACCTATATCGATAAAAACCACCATTTGCCCGATATCCCCTCCGAGCAGGAAATGGTCAAAAACGGTCTAAACGTGGGAGAGATGAATAAACTACTGGTAAAAAAAGTAGAGGAGCTGACACTGTATTTAATTGAGCAAAACAAACGCATAGAAAAGCTTGAACAAAGGGGTAAACATTAATTGTTAGGCAATAGGGTTATTGATTATCAAAGAGATACAACATGAAAAAAATCACATTGGCTTTTATCGCAATTTTTTTAAGTATTCAATTTACTTCCGCGCAATGGACCACCACTGGCAGCACGACCACGACCCCTAACAATGTGGGGATCGGCACAGCAACGCCTGGATTTCCGCTGGAAGTATCCGGCAATGTCAATATTTATTCTCCAACGACGTACACGACGCCAGCGACCGCCCGGCAAATTACAATTGGTGAAGCAACAGATAACCCGCTTTACAGGCTCGCGCTTGGGTATTACCAGAACAGCGCTGGGGTTTACACCGGGGTAATCCAATCGACACACGGCGGTACCGGAAATAATTTGCTGCTGAATCCGATTGGCGGTAATGTTGGCATAGGTAATGCGAACCCGGCATTTAGATTATCCATCCAAGCACCTGCCGGGATCGTCGCGCAATTTGCCGGTTCCGGCACGCAAGCTTTATTTTTTCTCAACGGGCTGAATCTTTCCGGCGGATCGGAACCGACGTTGTCGACGATCACGTCCAGCGGAAATCTCGGCGGCCCGATGGCATTTGGGACCGGGAATAGTGAAGCGATGCGTATACTCACAAATGGCAATATAGGTATTGGAACGACGACGCCCGGTTATCCGCTTACGGTAGCAGGCAGCTCCAGCTTTGGAACAATCTCGAGCGCGAGCATCGCCTTTTTTCCGACAACAGACCTGACTGCGATCGGGACCACGCCCAATTTATGGGTTGGCGCACGGGGAAACATGAATGATTTAGCTCAAATTGGCATGGGATATATGGCAGGAACCAATCCATCGGTCGTCATTGGTCATAGAGAAACAGATCCATCGGGCAATACAAAAGGCAGCATCTTTTTTGCGACCCGGGATGTCACAACCGATACGGCGCCGGCGGAAAGAATGACCATCACAAGTTCTGGGAATATTCTGATAGGGAAAACTTCCCAGGCCAACGCATCCTATATGCTGGATGTCGCGGGCAGCATCAGGAGCAGCCAGGTGGTTGTGAATACCACGGGCGCTGATTTTGTTTTTGCTCCCGCTTACCGGCTTTACCCGCTTGTCGCGCTTAAAAGATATATTGACCAAAACCATCATTTGCCGGAGATCCCGTCGGCAAAGGAAATGCAAAAGAACGGTTTAAACGTCGGCGATAACCAAGTAAAACTTTTAGAGAAAATTGAAGAACTGACTTTATATATCATCGACGAAGATACACGGGATCATACGTTGCAAAATCAGGTGGCTAAGCAACAGAGCGAGATTGACCAGCTAAAAAAGCAAATGGCCGAATTGATAAAAACCAGATGAAAAAGACAATACTTGTATTTATACTATTAATCGGCTCTGCGCATTTGTCTTTCGCCCAGTTGGACGCTGGCACGAACACCACAGCCATTGGATTGGGCGCATCAAGCACTGATCCCAATTATAAATTTACTTATCAAAATAATTTGATCCCTCATTATGGGGTGGGGTGGTTTAATGACACGCAGTTGAATGGCGGGCCAATGGGATACCTGGGCGGTTATGGGGGATTGAAATTTTTCACCGGAAGCCAGCCGAGATTATATATTGATGTTATGGGGAACATCGGCATCGGTACAACGACCCCTAACGCCAAATTGCATGTCGCCGCAGACGCAAATACTTCGGGAGCTCCGGATAATGCGCAATTTTATATTACCGGTTTAGCATCTCCAGGAAAGCGACTATCATTGGCTTACAACACATCTTCTAATTACGGCGAGATTCAGGCTCAGGCCTTCGGTGGCTCTTATTCATCATTGAATTTGAACCCCAACGGCGGCAACGTCGGCATCGGTACAATCAGCCCGGGCGCATTATTCCATGTCTTTACCAGTGCCGCAGGAATGAATACGCAGTTAGCAAAATTTGAATATACGCAGCCCGGCGCGAAGGGCAGCGCATACGTTACTATTTTAAGCGGAACCAGGAGCACCGATATTGAACAGAATGCGGGTGACGGCACTTTCCGCTATGGAACCTATATGGATTCGAACATCGTAAATAATTACAGTGCAAGCGATGGCACGTATGGCAATATTAATTTCGTGACGGGAAATTCCGGAGGAGGGTCCGTAGCAATGACCATTGGAGGCGGTACGCAGAAGGGCAATATCGGCATCGGCACAACCAATCCCCAGGGATACAAACTTGCCGTTAATGGTAATGTGATTGCTACCTCTATAACGGTAAAGCTTTACGCCAACTGGCCCGATTACGTTTTCAAAAAAGACTACCAACTCCCTAAGCTTTCTGACATAAAAACCTATATCAACCAAAACCATCATCTGCCCGAAATGCCTACTGAGCAGCAAATAGCCAACAATGGCCTCAACCTTGGGGACATGAATAAGCTTTTGGTGAAGAAGGTAGAGGAGCTGACTTTGTATCTGATTGAAAAAGATGAGAAAGAAAAAGCGCAGCAAAAAATTATCGCAGATTTAAATGCCAGGCTGACTAAGCTCGAAGAAAAAATGCAATCAACACAAAAATAAGTCAAACCATGAAACTAACCGCCCTTATCGTAATATTACTGGCAATGACTTCTATTTCTTATGCACAGACCGATGTAGGTGAGGATACGACCGCCATTGGCTTGGAGGCAACATCCATGAACGGGGCTTATAAGTTCCTTTATCAAAATCATCAAATCGCACATTACGGTTTGGGTTGGTACACCGACTCTGATTTCTCCGGCGGGCCCTTCGCTTATTTAGGTGGTTACGGCGGCATAAAATTGTTCACGGGAGGCGCCTTCGATTTTATATAAATGGGTCGGGCAATGTCGGCATCGGAGCAGTAAACCCAACAGGGAATTTGCAAATCACCGGTTCGGCAACATGGGACTCTTCGACCGCATTAAATCTCACCAATGGCGCCAGCGACTATGGCAGAACACAGTTGCGCCTGACGGGAAGAATCCAGGCAAGTAATGATGGCTGGGGGATCAACGGACGGAATAATATCATTTTTTCCGCTAACGCCAATGCCAGTGGCACCGGGGTGGGTACAATCGGCGTGGATAAGTTGCTATTCAGTACTAATGCTTGATAGATAAGCTTGAGGTCTTATCGTGAACGCTGGGCGGAGTGCCAGTCATCGTCTTTCAGCAAATCCACAAAACAAACGGCTCTCTGCTGTAAAAACTTACATCGCAAAATACCATCACTTACCCGGGATACCCACCGAACAGCAAATAACGAAAAATGGCCTTAACCTGGGTGAGATGAATAAACTGCTCACAAAGAAAATTGAGGAATTGACCTTATACCTCATCGAAGAAGATAGGAACGACAAGAAACAAGAAGACGTGAACAGAAACCAACAGTTGAAATTAAATGAACTGGAGGTTGTAAACAAGTTAAATCAACTGCGCATTGAAAAGTTAGAGCGGGAGATTGCCTTACTGGTCAAAAAATAGTTATCCATCACAATATCTTTATCACGCAAATTATCACCAGTAATAAAATTAAATATTAAATTGTAACAAGAATATTACATCAAACCACTTTTATCTGTCAAAATATTTTTTTAGATTAGGTTAAGTCGTTTCGCACCAGTTAAACCTTAAACCCATTGCAAAAATGAACCTTTCCACAAAATTTTCCAGTAGACTTTCCAAAGAATTAGGATAGTTTCCATTATCCCTTTTACAGATAAGCAATGATCTTTAGCGAAATCAACCATTGGTTGATTGGTCTACCGCTAAACATGAAATTGTTTTGCCTAAAAGATTCGGCTGCTACATAAGGCAAGTGACTTATAATCAGGTACGCCCCAAAATATAACCTCCATATGCTATGAAAAAGAGCATTCTCCCGATCGCAATGATCATATTTATTACGAGCCTTAAAAGCCATGCACAGTGGTTAAACCCAAATCAATTAAGCAATTTGAATACGTGGTCAAATCAAGCTGGCTTTATTGGCTGGTATGGTACAACCGCAAATGCACCCGCTTCTGTATACGGCAGCGGCATCACCATGGTATTACCCGGCGACACACGATTTGGGACGCAGTTAGTTGCACCGGTATTTGATAACCAATTGTATTACCGGCAAAACCAGGCCGGCAACTGGAGCTCATGGTCTACATTATGGTCAACCAATAATTTCAATCCGGATGACTACCTGGACAGATCGGTACCCGAAATAAACGCGTCAGGCGCAGTAAACAGCTTTGTAAACGGCTATACGTTCGCTTATGCAACATCTGGCACACCATGGAACGGTTCCTTAATTAGTTACGGAGGTTTTGGAGGAGACTACGACACGCAAATCAATTCGGATTATGCCCCTGCGGGCGGAAAACACATTTCTTTCAGGACAATGAACGGTGATATACAAGCCTGGAACCCCTGGTATGAATTTTACCACAGCGGTAATTTAAATAGGTCCGATGCTGATTTTACTGCAAGGACGATCACCTGCACGAATGTATATACCAATGGTAATATCTGGAGCAAACAGATAATCGTTGCTTTAACAAACCCCTGGGCCGATTATGTCTTTTCCAAGAATTTTAAATTAGCACCATTAAGCAAGATCAAAACTTATATCGATCAAAATCATCATTTGCCCGGAATGCCATCTGCCGCCGAAGTAAAAAGCAAAGGCCTGAACTTAGGTGAAATGAACCGGCTATTGACTCAAAAAGTGGAAGAGCTGACATTGTATTTAATCGAAGAGAAAAGAAAATCCGATAAAGAAAATGCAGTGATGCACCAACAAATGAATGAGCTGCGCCAACAGTTCTCCGCATTAAAAAGACGGACTAATCACCATCACATACGCTAAGATAATGAAAAAATATTTATTTCATGCTATTCTGCTGGCATATTTCATTCAGGCTGCAAAAGCCCAAACAATCATACCGCAGACGAATCCGGCCTCGGGTCCGGTTAATTCGGTGGGCGCATTGATCGCGTTGTCCACCGGCGGCCCTGCCACAGCTATACAGGAAAACTGGGGCGTAAATATTTGTGGCACCAATATTCAGCCGGTAAGAATATTCAATGCAAGCTTGCTGGTCGGTTACCAGGGATATAGCCACGATTTCGGAATCGGAAACGCTTATATAAGCGGCAATGTAGGCATCGGCACGACCACCCCGGCGGCTGTTTTGGATGTTGCAACCCCGTTGCCGCCTGGAAATCTCGGTACGGTGCTGGCGCGCTTAGCGGAGGGTAATAGTGCTGGCGGAGGCACGTACCTCGGCGTGAAAGGCTATAATACACAGGCAAATGGCAATGTCACCTATCCCAATATCGTAAGTTTCGCCATTGAACACAGTTTCTATGGGGTAACAAACAGCTCCATCAATTTTCTCAGGGGCGACGATGTTACAGGCGGCAGCATTTCATTTAATACAAATAACAACAGCGAGGTCATGCGCCTGCTGTACAACGGCCATGTGCTGATCGGCAAAACGACGCAAAACAATGCAGCGTATTTGCTTGACGTCGCAGGCGGTATCCGCAGCAACCAGGTGGTCGTTAATACGACGGGCGCGGATTTTGTTTTTGATCCCGCTTACCGGCTGAATTCTCTTTTAAATCTCAAGCGGTATATAGACCAGCATCATCACCTCCCGGAAATACCTTCAGCAAAAGAGATGCGGGAAAACGGGTTGAACGTAGGCGAAACGGAAATAAAACTTCTGCAAAAAATAGAAGAACTTACTTTATATGCGGTTCAAAACGACCGGAAAAACAAGGATCTGGAAGCGCGGCTCGCGGCAGAGCAGGCGGCTAACCGGTCAGAAGAAGCGCGCATCAGGAAGCTCGAAGAACAGGTTCAACTTTTATTAAAGAATAAATGATCCGTTATGAAAAAAACAATAAACTTATTATTCTTCGCGCTGGTGAGCGCCACCCAGGTGCTGGGCCAGACAGAGATCGTCGTACCGATGTCGAACCGTTCGTCGTCCGGTATGGAAAAAAACCTGCTTTTCTTCGCCGATAAACGCTTCACCGTATCACAGCAAGGCTCGATATCCCTGCCGCTTGCGAATTTGTTTGACGGCAATTACCAGCCGAACTACAGTTCTTCGGGCATCGATCCGAACAACCCGTATGTGGTTACTATTGAAAACCTGCCGAATATTCACGTACAGGCGGGTGCCTGGGTAGGCTGGACAAGCCGGTACTGGAGCCCCGTTCAGTTCAAAATCGAAGTATATAACACCTATGACTATGGCGGGATTTCCGGGTACCCGTCACCAAATACCTGGGTTACCGTTGCGGATGTCAGCAACTATGGCGGGGGCAGCTATATCACGCCGGTATCAACTGTTTCTGCCAGTAAAATACGATTTACTTTTTACCAGGCATCCGGGCCCAACAACATGATCGGCATTTCGGAACTGTTTTTTATTCACCCCGAAGCAACGGTGGCGTACGATGGCCTGATGGTGAAATATGACGCCAACGGTAATGTGGGCATCGGCACGAGTAGTACCAATGGCTACCAGCTTGCCGTAAAAGGAAATGTGCATGCCAAACAAGTAAACGTTGATTTAAACGGGTGGTCTGACTATGTTTTTGATAAAGATTATTCGCTGCCCAAGCTTTCGGATATAAAAGCTTACATCGGCAAAAATCATCATTTGCCGGATATTCCATCGGAACAGGAAGTCGTCAAAAACGGGGTTGATTTGGGAGAGATGAATAAACTGCTGATGAAGAAGGTAGAGGAACTGACGCTGTATCTGATCGAGGATCATAAAAAAAGCCGGGAGCAGGAACAGAAATTAAACAAACAGCAATCGGTTCTTATTTGGCAACAAAATCAGATTAATAGTATAAGCAAAAGACTAACTCATGTAAAGGTCAAACACAAATCCCGGCTGACGAGATAAGATTGCTTATTAAAACGTAGACCTGATCATTAAACCGAATTGAAATAATCAAATAAATAAATAAAATGTACCTACGCCTTTTCGCCATTATCGCAGCTGTTGCAGGATCTTGTTCATTAACAATGGCTCAATCAACGAATTCTACAACCAATACGAATAGCGGCATTATCCCGCCTCCGCCAAATGTTGCATCATTTTTAAAAGTTGCTGATATACCGGTATCGGCTTATAACGGCACCACCGAGTTTAGTATTCCATTGTATACCCTGCAAATAGGCGATTTAAAAATCCCCATATCGATGAGTTATTATAATAATGGTTTAAAAGTTACTGAAGAGGCAAGCTGGATCGGCTTTGGGTGGAATCTGAACGTCGGCGGGGTAATCCATCAAAACATTGTTGGCAATCCGGATCCGCCGGTGGCCGACGGCTCTAGAGCTATCAGTGAAGCTCCATTACCTATTGACATGCCGGCTATTAATAACAACGACATCTTAGAAGCTAACAGGCTAGGGCATGGGTGTACCTATACTGACGCTAATTACAACCAAAAGTATTTCCAAATTAGCCAATTGGTAGACAATGGGACCGAGTTCACAGGCGGCAATAACGAATTTGATCTGTTCCTGTACAATTTTGGGGGGTATTCCGGTAAATTCATTTTCCCCAATTACCCGACAACTGACCCTGTTTTATTGGATAGGAATAACATTCAATTTAAATATGATGGTGTAAACTTTACTGCGGTTACGCCGGATGGGGCACAGTATATATTTTCGATGGTCGGCACCACGACGACACCAAAGAGCACTTGTTTCATCACCCCGCTCCCGGCGATCACATCATATTCGTGGTACTTAACCAAAATTATAAGCCCAGACGGTAATACGGCGACTTTTGCCTATACAGAATACACTTCGAATTCATTACCAACCTTAAGCCAATCCTTTTCAGAAAATCAAATCGGGGGTATAGGCACTTATTTGCAAAGCCAGGGTTTTATTAGGGACATATTTGTTGAACAGGAATCTAGTAGTTCCAGTTTAAATGACAATACAACTTATACCAGCAGCCAGGTCCAAAACATGGTTCTATCTTCCATTACGACGGCAAATGCGGTTATTAAATTTACTACCAGCCCCCGCGAGGATGTTGACCAAGGCACTAAACTGGACAACATCTCGATATTCAGAAATGGAGAAACCGCTCCATTTAAAGGGTTTGCATTCAATTACAGCTACTTCCCAGGAAGCGCCTTATTTGGCGATTGGACCACCAATGCAAATGTGGTACTGGGTTGTACCAATCAGTCTACAAGTGGTTTTACAGTTCCGTCATTGTCAGAAAGAAGCGAGCGTTTAAAATTAAACTCCATGCAGGTTTTGGGGAGCAACAATGTTTCGGAACCGCCTTATCAGTTTATTTACGATAATTCGCCGATGCCGTTTAAAACCTCGCTGGCGCAAGACCTTTGGGGCTATTTTAACGGAGCAAACAATAGCTCATTATTACCAAACTACAACCAAATAGGATATTTTGACAGCACGGTACCTCTGAATTTAATAGCCAGTGACTTTCCCAATAGGAAGATGCTGGCAAACCGCGCCGCAAACCCACAATATTTACAGGCGGGTATTTTAAAACAAATTATATATCCCACAGGTGGCTATACAAAGGTCACCTATGAACCCAATCAATTTACCAATTTGCCCGGTACGAGCACCCAAATAAGGGATACCACATTGTATGTCAAAGACGCCGGCCCCGGGTTTCAGCAAATAGTGTTCACTGTGCCCGATATTGGCTATCAGGCCGTTGTTAATATAAATGGAACTCCGACGTTGGAAGATGTGAGCCCCGCAACCCTTACCGTAAATTTAACGAATCCCAATGGCGCTTGCTCAGTTACGCCCGGTTTTAACGGATATGATAACCTTCCGACGCTGCCTTCGGACAACGCTAACGGCTTATATGCCCTTTTAGAGGTATGGGACCCGGTAAACCAATATTGGAGCCATTCTCTGGATAATATATATGATTTTACAAGTACGGCGTGGCAAAACCCGGTTTGCGACTCCCGTCAGACAGTATATAGTAGCTCCATACCGAAACTGCTTCCTCCGGGGCAATACCGCATCACCGTAAATTATCCGGATGATGTACAGGGCGGGTTGCCCCAGCCGAGCGCGTCAGCAAGTATTGCTTACAAATATATTAGCACACAAACGTATACGAATTACGGAGGCGGTTTAAGGGTTAAGTCGGTCGCCGAATACACTAATGCAAGTAGCATCTATAATAAAAAGAGTTATTCCTACAGCTCAGGCACTTTGATGACAAAACCTATATTCTACCGGAATTTTTTGGATTTTGATTCAGAGATACGGGCTAAGCTTGTAATCGGTAATGAGCCTCTGGCATATTTAGGAGCAGTCTTTGCGAATTCTTGCGGAGGGCAACTTATGCCTTTCTCAAATAGCCCCATATGCCAGGTTCCCATCGAATTGGCGGTAGCATCTTTGTCCCTTTATTCTAATCCTTTGTTAAATTATTCTTACAGTGCTTCGGGAGCGCCCGTAGGTTACAGCACGGTGACCGTAGATTATTCGACTGGCCAGGATATTGGGCAGACTGTTTACAATTATACCAATGTCCCGGATAATGTCTACTATTACCCAGCCTTATTGCCAGGTACGCCGGGCGGCAGTTACCTGCTTAATGGTACACTACTTTCAGAAAAAGAACTCAAAAAAAACGCGGACGGAAGCCTGACAACGCTAAAGGAGGAAGACAATTATTGGGGTGTCAGCAACTTCAGGGATTATTGGGCTTATAAATCCGAATACGTACAGCCTTATGGTTATTGCGCGGGCGGAGGTCCACCGCTTGCCGCCGACGGCGTAGGCCTATTCTACAATTATTTGCACTTCTACCCTGTAAAAGCAGGAAAGCCTTTGCTGATTTCAAAAAATGAAACGTTTTACGATTCTGCAACTCCGTATTCAGTATATTCCACGTATGAATATAACCCCAAGAATCAGTTAAGTAAAGTAACAACGACGAAAAGTGATGGCCGTTACGGTATTCAACAATCCTATTATCCAGGTGATTATGTGGTTTCAACCGGCTTTCTAAGCGCGATGCAATCCAAAAATATGATCGATTACCCGATCGAGGTGATCAACAATGTAACTCAAGCCAACAACTCGGGGGGTACATTAACAAGCTCTGCCGTATATAAGCAATACTATCAGCATGACAACAATATCATCAGTCCACAGAATACTTATACATTTAACTCGGTTGCTCCTGTGGCGGTAATACCTTCAGCACCCGCTAATACCATAGACAGCCATTATGAGTTGAGAGAAACCTATGCCTATGATCAGCACGGCAACCAGGTTACGGACCAAAAAGTTAACGGCCCGGTAACTCATTACCTGTGGGATTATCAAAATCTTTATCCGGTGGCCAGAATCGAAAATACCGGCCTGAATGACTTCGCATACACTAGCTTTGAAGCCGATGGCACGGGTAATTGGACCTTTACCGGCCCAGCAACGTTTGATCCGACTGCCCCTACTGGGCAAAACTGTTATAATTTAGCAAATGGCTCGATAGTCAACAACAATCTAAATACATCAAAAACGTATATCCTTTCTTATTGGACAAAAAATGCGGCGCCATTTACAATTGCTGGTACGATTGCGGGATATCCTGTGCAATTGAGAACACTTAACGGGTGGTATAACTTCCAGCATAAAATTACCGGCGTAGCCGGTGTAAGCGTCAGCGGGTCGGGCTTTATTGATGAGCTGCGGCTGTACCCGGCAGATGCAGATATGGAAACGTACACGTATCAGCCGTTGATCGGGCTGTCGGGTGCTACGGATACCAAGGGCGCCACGACTTATTACGATTATGACAATCTGCAAAACCTGCAGGACGTAAGGAACCTGAATGGTGATATCACCAAAATGTATCAATATCAATATGCAGGCTACACATCAGGGATGACGCCGGTCCCGAATGTTGATCTACACCAAACCATGGCAAAAAATAATTGCGGGTCCGGTATGGGCGGAACACCGATAGTATACGATGTACCCGCCGGCACCTATCATTCCTATGTCAGCCAGGCCGCGGCAAACGATTTAGCGCAAAGCGATATAAACGATAACGGGCAGGCATATGCCAATGCGAACGGAGGATGCGCAGTCATGCCGTGTTCGGCCGGAACCCTAAATGTGGTTCAAACAACAGGCTTGAATTATTCCATTACCTACGGAGCGTCGGTCGGCAGCGGAGTCATTGTACAGGTGCATAGTTCAGGAAATGGGGTCGCGCCGCCGCAAGGGACGCTAAGTATGAGCGGTGGCGCCATTACTGGTGCTGTCCCGGCCGCGGGAACCTATACTTTCAATTTATTGGTTTTTGGGGTTAATTGCCCCAATGGCGTAACGTCCGCTGTGGTTTCGGTTACATTTTAAGTTATATGGCGTATCCCACAGCAATATAAGGGTATCTATTCAATAAAAGTCCATGAAAAAATTAATTACAACTTTAGGCACGGTTATCTTAGTTTTTGCGGTTTACACTGCATATTCGCAAACCCCGGTATATGTCACCGGGCCTTTGAACAGCCCTAACACTGCCGGCGTTTATTATAATAATTCATCCGTAGTATTGGCGCCGGGCTTTTCCACGGCACTGGGCGCCCCTTTCCAGGCGTACACTTTGCCTGCCAATTGTTCGCCACTGGCCATAAACCCCACTATGACCCAAAACTATATACTTACAACCATACCCCGTATAGGCGGCCTGAATTCGCCCATATTACTGCAAAATCGTACAACGTGCGATGTTATGCAAACGATACATTATATTGATGGTTTGGGAAGGCCGTTGCAAACGGTACAGATAAAAGGCTCGCCTGGTTTTAATGACGTGGTGCAGCCTTTCGCGTACGATCAATTTGGCAGGGAAATAAATAAGTATCTCCCGTACACCTCAGCCACAAACGACGGCAGCTATAAGGCGGACGCCTTAGTAACGAGCCCGACAAGCCAGCCGTCTTTTTTTATAAATCCGCCATCTGGCGTTGGTCAAATATCGTATCCCTCGGCGCAAACCAGCTTCGAAGCTTCACCCTTAAACCGGCCAATAGAGCAAGGTGCGCCGGGTACGCCGTGGCAACTAAGCACCAGCGGAATCGCGAATAGCGGGCATACGGTTAAGATCACATATACCAATAACGATCAAAGCACCTTCAGCAGCGGCTATACCGCCGGCGTTGCCAACCCCGGTTGCAGGCAGGCAGCGTTATATACCGTAGTTATTAACGCTGACGAAAGCCGCACATTGATACGGGCTGGTAACAGCGCTACTTACGGCACCAGCCAGTTGACTGTAACGATCACGGCGGATGAGAACCGAACCGCAAACAGTGGTTGCCTCAATACCGTTGAACAATATACTGACAAGGAAGGACGCATAGTTTTGAAGCGTACCTATAACCTCAATAATACCAATCCGGCAACCCCATATATCGAGATGCTTTCCACCTATTACGTGTACGACGACAAGGGCAACCTATCCTTTGTGCTTCCACCCTTGTCAAACCCCGATGCCATGGCTGCCGTCAGCCAGACAACCCTGGATAATTTGTGTTACCAGTACCGGTATGACGGCCGCAACCGACTGAGCCAAAAAAAACTGTCCGGAAAAGGATGGGAGTTTATCATTTATAACCAACTCGACCAAGTGGTAATGACCCAGGACGCTAACCAACGGAACCAAACGCCACAGCAATGGACCTTTACCAAATATGACGGGCGTGGCCACGTGGTAACCACTGGGTTATACCCATACCCCGGAAGCACCGCCGACAACAGCCCAAGCACGCCCTCGCAAACTTCGAGGCAGGCGCTCGAAAGCCAGCTGGCAGTGACAACCGGGCCAAATTGGGAAGTCACATCTCCCACTAATACAGGCTATACCAATCAAGCATCGCCTGTTGTTACGGGCAACGCTTATCTTACCATCAATTATTATGATGGCTATAACGCCCCTAATCTGCCCTCTGCCTATAGCGCCCCGGCTAATTATAGCTTGATGACCCAAGGAGAGCTCACCGCTACTCAAACAGCCGTATTGAATACGATCGGCAACACCACGCCCGATATGCTGTGGACGGCACATTATTATGATGACCTTGGCCGTGTAACACAAAGCTATAGCCAGCATTACCTGGGCGGCCTACTAAGCCCCTATAATTACGACCTCGTTGCTAATAGCTATGACTTTACCAATGAGATTACCGCCAGCACCCGCCAGCATTATATCGCCAATGCGGGAAACAATGCGGCTACCCTTAAAGTGACCATA
>JBIOHG010000036.1:0-44071 GCA_044448765.1 Sphingobacteriales bacterium
GTAATAATACTGGCTTAATTTTTCGTCAAGGTATATAGGCAGTAATGATTTACCCGGAACTGAGGTAGTGTCGCGATTATCCAGCAGGAACTTATATTTCCGGAAGAATTTTTTGTCCGACAAGGTGGGCGAAACGTTAAGCAGCGAGAACATCATCTTATCGTATTCCTTATACTGTACGTATGGGTAGCTCTCGGCCCGGTTTTGATCCCTGTGTGCTATTACTTCCCTGATAAGCTTAACCGCCGGGTTGTCCTTATTGCGATACCTTGTTTTTTTGCCCGCTTTTATCACAACTTCAGTAAGCTGGCGCGATACAGGCACCAGGCGTATATTAAGTACCTGTTCCTGGCCGGGGGTTACGGCCAGCTCCGCTTGCTGGTAGCCAACATAGCTTACAATAATTTTACTGAACGGTTTATCCGATTGAAGCTCATATTTACCATCCTCAGCAGAAGTTACCCCGGCAGTGCCGTCCTCAGTCCCTATAGTAACAAATGGTAGCGTTTGCCTGGTTTTAGCATCGATGATCACCCCGCTTACTTTGGTTATCTGTGCAAAAGATGCAATAGATGAAAAAAGAAGAGCAATTAAGATGAATATTTTTAAACAGATATCTTTACCAATCATGAAGCTGCGGCATTATTCAAATACAAACCCCTTTGCCCGGAATAATATAAACGTACCTGATTATTTACGGATACATTTATCTTAGTTGTTAATCGATGTTAATAATTAACATCGAAGCTGGTTCTTTATTACGAGCAACACGGCTGTTTTTCGCAACGAGGCTTAACGGGCTTGTATTATGAGCGCAAAAATAGAAAAATTTCAGTCAGACTATTGTGGTCAAAAAGTCAAAATTAATCAATCGATTAATAAACTGACGTTACGGTTAGAACAACTTAAACACCAAAGCAAGCTGCAATAATAGGTTGGCGTAAACACCGGCCAGTACATCATCCAGCATAATGCCCCAACCGCCGGGGAATTTTTCCATTTTTTTGATAAAAAGGGGTTTAATGATATCAAAAAAGCGGAATAGTATAAGCGCAGCTAATACATATTTCCAATTAACGGGTAGAAACAGGAGACTGATACACATGCCGGCAGCTTCGTCGATAACCACTTTGGAGGGATCTTTACCCCAAATTTTTTCGACGATGCCTGATGACCAAACGCCGAACAGGGTTAAAGCTATTGTGATAAATAGGGAAGGATAGAGAGGAGGGAAACCACCTGCCCAGGCAAAATACCAGGCGATACATGTGGCGATGGCGGCAGCAGTGCCGGCCCCTTTGCCGATGTATCCTATCCCCAGGCAGGTGGATATTAATTTATGAAACTGCATTACATCGCTTCAACAAGGTCCTGATAATAATCCAGGCCAAGGTGGGTGATCAGGTCTTCGCCCATCATGTGGCGCAGGGTGTTTTGCAATTTTATCAGTTGTTTAAAGATATCATTTTCTGGTGGCAGCCCGGGTGCCGTTTGCGGCGATTTAAGGTAGAAAGACAACCATTCCTGTATGCCGCTCATGTGTGCCCTTTTCGCCAGATCGCTAAATAAAGCAAGGTCAAGTGCGATAGGCGCTGCTAATATCGAATCGCGGCAAAGGAAATTGATCTTGATCTGCATTTTGTATCCCAGCCAGCCAAAAATGTCGATGTTATCCCAGCTTTCTTTGTTATCGCCATGCGGCGGATAATAGTCGATGCGTATTTTATGGTACAGGTCCCCGTACAATTCAGGGTTTTCTTCAGGCTTGAAAATATCCTCCAGTACACCCAGTTTCGAAACCTCTTTAGTTTTAAAGTTATCCGGGTCATCCAAAACCAAGCCGTCTCGGTTACCTAAGATATTGGTGGAGAACCAGCCTTTTACGCCTAATGAGCGCGCAGCCAATCCTGGTGCCAAAATAGTCTTCATCAGGGTCTGACCTGTTTTAAAGTCTTTACCAGCAATTGGGGTCTCAGTCAATTTAGCCAGCTCGATCATAGCCGGGATATCAACCGTAAGGTTAGGCGCGCCGTTTGTAAACGGAATGCCCAGTTTTAAAGCCGAGTACGCATAGATCATACTGGGCGATATGCGTTTATCATCGTCTAATAAAGCCTGTTCAAATTTTTCCAGGGTTTGGTGTATCTCAGAAGCTTCGTAATATATCTCTGTCGAACCGCACCAGATCAAAACTATTCTTTCGCAATTATTTTTTTGCTTAAAATTTTTGATGTCGGCCATTACCTGCTGCGCCAGTTCGTAGCGTGTGCCGGTTTTAACATTGGTTGCAGTGAGGTTTTTTGCATAGTTATGATCAAAAGCAGCCTTCATCGGTACTACAGTTTCCAATTCGGACTTTATCGCGTTCAACAAGCCGGGTTCAAGCACTTTGGCTTTCATCGCAGCTTCGTAAACATTATCTTCATAAACATCCCATCCGCCGAAAACAATATCATTAAAATCAGCAATAGGCACAAATTCTTTCACTTTTGGATAACGGTTCTCAGTTCTTTTTCCTAAACGGATATGCCCCATTTGGGTTAATGAACCTATTGGTTGTGATAAACCTTTTTTAACGGCTTCAACGCCTGCAATCAATGTAGTAGCTACTGCACCTAATCCTGGTATCAGGATGCCCAGTTTGCCTTCAGCAGGCTCAATATTAGTTTTCATAGGATAGTGGTTATGTTTTATTATATTCTGACTTTATTGTTAAAAAGTTCAAAGGAATGAGTTTTCAGTAATAATCTGCTATTTATAATTGAAACGTGACCATTAAATGAAAAATCAGCACTTATCAACAGAAATATGTCGCTTATTATTGAGAGCGGCGTGGGGTAAGCTGCCGGGCCAATTTACTTTTTTAGATGGCTTTTTCGTAAATCCTGTATTTTTTATACGGATCGCCATTAATAGCTTTTATGGCTTCGTTGATCATTATATTATTCTCCAATGTCCACCCGGCCTCGGCATGTGTAAGGCCTTTTCTTTTGTATTCCCTTATAATGATACCATACAAAACGGCTTCGATACCCATTTTGCGATAGCCGTCAATAACGCCCAGTGCATAAATACGCAGACTTTTTATCTTACTTTTATTCAGCAATAGTTTAAAAATACCTGTCGGTAATAACCGGCCCCGTTTTATTTTTGCAAATATCTCATTGTAATTAGGCAGCGCTAAACCAAAACCTACCAGTTTTCCGTTTTGCTCGGCAACCAGGGCAAAATCGGTATCGAGTATCAGTTTAAGATCTTTCGCCAGCCAGTTAAATTCATCATCGTTCAACGGCACAAAACCGGTGTTTTGATCCCAGGCCGAATTATAAACTTCACGCAAAGCCGCAGCTTCTGCCTTGAAATTTTTTAAATTAACCTTTCGAATGATGATATTGTTTCGTTTTAAACGTTCCTGCAAAGCATTTAAAAGCCTCACCGAACGGTCGTCATAACTATCCCCATCCCAATGCCAGGCTATCAGGTCAATTTGTTTGGCAAAGCCTGCTTTTTCGATAAGTTGTGCATAGTAAGGTGCATTATAGGTCATCATCAGCATCGGCGGGCTGTCAAACCCTTCAACCAACAAACCGGCTGCCTCGTTGGTCGAGAAGTTAACCGGACCAATAAATTTTCCTTTTATATCCTGATTTTTTAGCCAGTCGGCCGCCTCTTTAAAAAGCATATCGGCAACTTCCTGGTCGTCTATACAATCAAAAAATCCCCAAAAGCCGTCATTAGCCTTGTTAAATTCGTTATGTGCGTTGTTTAAAATGGAGGCTATACGGCCTACGATTTTATCGCCGTCATAAGCTAAAAATGTTTGCAGTGATGAGTGCTTGTGAAAAGGGTGGGTAGTAAGCAGGTCGCGCTGCGCAATAAATAATTCCGGTACGTAGTTGGGGTCGTCTTTATAAAGGTCGTGCGGGAAATCAATAAAGTTGGCCAGTTCTTTTTTTGAACTGACCTTTATTACTTTTTTCATTACAGCTATTTATCCGGTTGTTATATATTTTCCTTAACCATTGACACACCAACAGCTTTAAAGGCTTTGGACATTTTATCAATAGCCTCGTCTATCTGGGCAAAGGTATGAGTTGCCATCAATGAGAAACGCAGTAAAGACGAATCGGAAGGTACGGCCGGCGAAACAACAGGGTTTACAAACACACCTGCATCCTGTAGATATTTTGTAACCATGAATGTTTTATCATTATCACGCACATAGATCGGGAAGATAGGGCTTTCGGTCGGGCCGATCTCGAATCCTTCCTCGGTCAATAATTTATGGGCGTAATTCCTGTTATCCCACAATTTGGCAATGTGCTGAGGTTCATTTTCTATGATATCCAGTGCAGCTAACACGCTGGCTACTGCAGCCGGCGGCATACTTGCGCTGAATATTAATGAGCGCGCACGGTGTTTCAAATAGTCTATCGTCGCAGCATCAGCAGCTATAAAACCGCCAAGGGATGCAAGTGACTTACTGAATGTGCCCATGATGAGGTCAACATCGTCGGTCAAGCCGAAATGAGAACTCGTGCCCGCGCCTTTGTGGCCTATAACGCCCAAACTGTGCGCATCGTCAACCATAATGTTGGCGCCAAACTCTTCAGCCAGTTCAACAACTTCAGGCAATTTAACTATATCACCTTCCATGCTGAATATACCGTCAACTACGATCAGTTTAACCGCGTCTTCCGGCAAAATGCTCAACTTTCGGCGCAGATCCTCCATATCGTTATGGGCGTATTTTATTACCCTTGAGAAGGATAAACGGCTGCCGTCTATAAGCGAAGCATGGTCAAATTCGTCCAATAATAAATAGTCATTACGACTGGTTATGCTGGATAATACACCCAGGTTTACCTGGAAACCTGTGCTGAATAGTACCGAAGCCTCTTTGCCAACATAATTGGCCAGGCGGCGTTCCAGTTCAATATGTATATCCAATGTACCGTTCAAAAATCTTGAACCAGCGCAGCCTGTACCGTATTTATCAATCGCTTTTTTAGAAGCTTCTTTAATTTTTGGATGACTCGTTAGTCCGAGATAGGAATTAGAACCGAACATTAAAACACGCTTGCCATCAATCATCACCTCAGTGTCCTGCCCGGATTCAATGGGTCTGAAGTAGGGGTAAACGCCTTTTGCTCTTACTTCTTCTGCGTCTTTAAACAACGCAATTCTATCATGTAGTTTTTTACCCATGTATTAACCCTGCTTTAATTTTTTGTAAACAAGTTTATAACTTCAAAGTTAGTTAGCTGATAATGTATACATTCCACTTTACGGGCAATGTAAATTCTCACAAGGCAAATTAATTAAATTTTTTGTTTATTTCACTCCTCTATTTTTCATTTTTTTTAAAAAAACATAAAAACAGGCTATATAGTATTCAATTTCAATTGTATTGAGTAACATTATTGTTGCTTATATTCTTTTGATCATATTTATGCCATAATTCGTAGTTCTGCTTCAATTTGTTGAATTTTATCAGGATCAAAGCCATTACTTTGTGTTTCCAAAGGAACGTTTATCATCTGTTTATGGGGAAAAAATGCCGCCTGTTTATTTTATTTTTTATTTCTTTTCTGCCGGTAACTCTTTTTGCACAAAATGCTGCCGATACGTCCAATAAAACACTTACGCTAAAACAATGCGTTGAGTTTGCGTTGCATAACCAACCCGTTGTAAGGCAGGCCGCCATTGACGAGGCTATTAATGAGAAGAATATCAATATAAGCCTTTCGGCGTGGTTGCCGCAAGTATCATCATCCGGTCTGTACGATTATTACTTTAAAGGCAGCCCCATTACTTCGCCCGGTGCGGGTTCTTCATCGACCTCGTCACCCGCTACTACACAATCCAATATTAATAATTTATCAACCCTGGGTTTACAGGCTAACCAGGTGATTTATAATAATGATGTATTGCAGGCTGCTAAAGCGGCCAAATATTCGCGCCAGTATTATAAGCAGAATACCAGCAGCAGCCAGATCAACGTGGTATCGGACGTGAGCAAAGCTTTTTTTGATGTATTGTTATCTGAAAAACAATTAGATATTTTGAACGAAGACATTACCCGCTTAAAAAGAAGCCTGAAAGATGCCTACACACAATACCAGGCCGGTACAGTGGATAAAACGGATTATAAGCAGGCTACCATCTCGCTCAACAATTCAATAGCCACCCGCAAGCAAACGGAGGAAGCGATTAAAAGTAAGATCGCCTACCTGAAACAAATAATGGGTTTTGGCGCCGATAATAAGTTCACCCTGGTGTATGATAGCTCGCGCTATGAAAGTGAGGCTAACATTGATACTAACCAGCAATTGAACGTAAACAACCGTATTGAATACCAGTTGCTTCAAACCCAAAAAAGCCTGCAAAATGTAAATGTAAACTATTATAGGTGGGGCTTTTTACCTTCAATTTCGGCTACAGGTGCTTATAACTTTGTTTACCTGGGCAATAGTTTCGGTAATTTATATAATAATACATACCCTAACGGTTATTTGGGTTTGACGTTGAACCTGCCCATCTTCCAGGGTGGCAAACGGTTGCAAAATTTGAGCAAGGCAAGGTTGGAGGTGGATCGTGCCGACCTCGACATCGTCAACTCAAAAAACACCATTAATACCGAATATGTACAGGCGCTTGCCGGCTACAAAAGTAACTATGCCGCTTACCAGCTGCTTAAACAAAACGTTACCCTTGCCGGGGAAGTTTACCATGTGGTGAGTTTGCAATACCGGGAAGGTATCAAGACTTATCTTGACGTGATCGTGGCGCAATCGGACCTGCGCACTGCCGAATTGAATTACTATAACGCATTGTTCCAGTTGCTTTCCAGCAAAATTGATCTGCAAAAAGCATTGGGTATACTTACTGTACAATAAGAGTCATGAAGAATAAATACCTATTTTGGATAAGCCCGCTGGTGATCCTCGCATCATGCGGCAAACCAGTGAAGCAGAATGCTGCCCCGCCGCCAACCCCTGTAAGCATAGCCGAAGCTAAAAAGGCTAATGCTATTTATTACGATCAATACCAGGGCACGGTGACAGCCTTGAACAGTGTTGAACTGCGTAGCCAGGTTTCGGGCTTTATCACCGGCATATTTTTTAAGGAAGGCGAAGTTGTGCCGAAAGGAAAAGAGCTTTACGAAATTGATCGCCGCAAATATGTTGCTGCTTATGACCAGGCCGTTGCCAATTTATCAAGCGCACAGGCCAATCTTGTAAAAGCGCAAAAGGATGTCGACCGCTATAACTACCTCGCTAAAGAGGATGCTGTAGCCAAACAAACAGTCGATCAGGCTGTAGCCGCCTTCGAAACCAATAAAAGCGCGGTTGAATCGGCAAAAGCCGGTGTTGCTTCCGCAAAAACCGACCTTTCATATTCCATTATAACAGCCCCATTTACAGGCCGCATAGGTATATCACAAGTTAAACTGGGTGCCCAGGTCACGCCGGGTTCCACCTTGTTAAATACCATATCAAGCGAGCACCCGATAGGAGTAGACATCGTGATCAATGAACAGGATATTAATCGCTTTTATGCCCTTCAGAAAAAAAGTACCGATTCAACCTTTAAACTCCAGTTATCTGATGGTGTTACCACCTACAATAAACCGGGTAAAATACTGGCGATTGACCGGGGGGTAAATAACCAGACAGGAACCATTACGGTACGGGTTGAGTTTCCAAATGAGCAGGATATCCTGAAAGACGGCATGAGCTGTGTGGTGAAAGTATTAAATGCGCAATCGGGCGACAGGATAATTATTCCTTACAAGGCTGTTACAGAGCAAATGGGCGAATTTTTTGTCTTTCTGAGCCAGGATACCGTCGCCAAACAGTTTAAGGTGACACTGGGGCCGCATATAGGTACCAATGTAGTGGTGTTAACAGGTTTGCAGGCTGGCGATAATGTGATAACCGATGGTTTCCAGCGTTTACGCGACGGAGGTAAAATTACCTTGGGCAACCCCCATGCACAGCAACCAGGGCAGGGACAACAGAAACAGGCTAAATAACATTAGTTTAAAGAGTAAAGAAGAATGATCGCAGATACCTTTATACGCAGGCCGGTTACAGCTATTGTTATTTCAGTGGTAATAGTGACGGTGGGTATTTTATCCATACTTAGCCTGGCAATAGGCCAGTACCCTGAAATTACGCCACCTACAGTAAATATTTCAACTACCTATATAGGTGCTGATGCCTTAACTGTTGAACAAACCGTGGCAACTCCCATTGAAGTTCAGGTAAATGGTACCCCGGGCATGACGTACCTGCAAAGTAACAGTACCAGCAACGGCCAGATGAGTATGACGGCTAACTTTGAGGTGGGCACAGACATTAATATAGCTGCACTCGACGTACAGAACCGTGTAGGCATTGCCACGCCCACCTTACCCCAGGAGGTACAGCGCCTGGGTATAACCACACGCAAGCGTAATCCAAGCATATTAATGCTGGTGGCCATTTATGCGCCAAAAGGTTCCCATAATGTCCCTTTCCTGGATAACTATAGTAACGTTTTTGTAAGGGACGCGCTTTTACGGGCAAAAGGCGTAGGCGATGTAATCAATCGTGCCGACGATTTTAGCATGCGTATCTGGCTCAAACCGGATAAAATGGCGGCTTTAGGCTTAACCGCAGCCGATGTAACCAGTGCACTACAGGAGCAAAACGCACAAGTTGCAGCAGGCTCTGTAGGTACAACACCGCAGGAAAAAAGCCAGACGTTCGAGTTAAGTATTATTACCCAGGGCAGGCTGGTTACACCCCAGGATTTTGAGAATGTCATTGTCAGAACGCAGCCCAGCAACGGGGCGGAAGTGCATTTAAAAGATATAGCCAGGGTTGAATTGGGTAAATTTAATTATGCAGGTAATTCGTTTGTAGATAACAAAAGAGCTGCCTACCTTTTAGTTTATCAGGCCCCAAACAGTAACGCATTGGAAACGGCTGACAATGTGTACGCCACAATGGAGCAATTAAAAAAGTCCTTTCCTACTGATGTGGATTACGTAGTTCCTTTTGAGGCGGTAACTGTGGTAAAGGTTTCAGTGCATGAAGTAGTTATTACCCTGATGATCGCACTGCTATTGGTGATCCTGGTGGTTTTCCTGTTCCTCCAAAGCTGGCGAACAACGCTTATACCGGTGCTTGCCATACCGGTATCCATTATTGGCACATTTATATTTTTTATACCGTTGCATTTTACCATTAATACGTTAACGCTCTTTGGCTTTGTGCTGGCCATAGGTATTGTGGTCGATGATGCTATTGTAGTGGTGGAAGCAGTGCAGCATTATATGGACGAGCAAAACATGTCGCCCAAAGAAGCTACTATCCATGCCATGAAAGATATTTCGGCGCCGGTAATTGCTATTGCCTTAATATTGGCTGCGGTATTTGTGCCGGTTGGTTTTATACCGGGTATAGTGGGGCGACTTTACCAGCAGTTTGCCATTACTATTGCCATATCTGTATTGATATCAGCTTTCGTGGCGCTATCGCTGACGCCGGCATTGTGTACTTTGATACTTCGCCCGCATAAGCTGGATGAGAAATCAAAAGGCCTTGATAAATTCTTTTACTGGTTTAATACCTGGTTTGGACGAGTTACCGGCAAATACCAGAAAGGGGTGCATCGCGGGATAAAAAACTCCAAATTCGTCATCATTATACTCATTTGTATCGTTGTTGGCACAATACTGTTATTCAGGGGAAAACCTACCGGATTTATTCCCACAGAGGACGAGGGCCGTATTTATGTAACTTTTGATCTGCCGGAAGCGTCATCAACCCAACGCAGCGTTACGGTTTTACACAGTATTATGAATGTGCTGGATAGTATCCCCGAGGTTGGCCATTATGCCGCATTGGGAGGGCTAAACGTGGTGAGTTTTGCCAGTAAATCCAACAGTGCTACCATATTCGTGCAGCTAAAACCCTGGGACGAACGTAAGTTAACTTCGGAAGACCTGGTAGGCGTAATGCAAAAAAAGCTGGCAAGGTTTAAGGAAGCGAATGTTACCGTAATACGCCCGCCTGCTATACCCGGTTTGGGAAGCACAGCCGGTTTTTCATTCATACTGGAACAAAAGCAAGCCGGAGGCGATGTTAAAAACTTTGAAAAGGTGTTGCAAAATTTTGTTGGAGAAGTAAATAAGCGCCGCGAAATTGGTAAGGCATTCTCGTTTTTTACTGCGCGCACTCCTGCTTACCAATTGACTATTGACCGCGAAAAAGCCAAAAAGCTTGGTATCCAGATATCTGACATCAATTTGGCATTGCAAACTTATATGGGCAGCAACTTTGTGAACGACTTTACCATCTATGGACGTAATTTTCACGTAGTGGCCCAGGCCGACACCAATTACCGTACGGATATAAAGGACCTTGGGCAATATTTTGTCCGCAATTCCGCCGGGAAAATGGTGCCCTTAAGCACGCTTACATCCTATAAGATGATAGAGAACGCGCCTTTAATATCGCATTATAACTTATTCCGCTCTGCTGAAGTTGACGGTGGCCCGGCAACCGGTTACAGCAGCGGCGACGCCATCAAAGCTTTGCAGGAGGTTGCTGCTAAAACACTTCCTGAAGGGTACGGGTATGAATTTTCGGGCCTTAGCCGCGAAGAGATATTATCGGGTTCAAAAACGGTTTACATTTTTATGTTGTCTATCGGTTTTGTATTCCTGTTCCTGGCCGCCTTGTACGAAAGCTGGTCGGTGCCGTTCTCGGTATTGCTGGCGGTGCCGCTTGGTGCATTCGGCGCTATTTTGTTTTTGACCTTGAACCCCGGCCTTGATAATAATATTTATGCGCAGATAGGTTTGATCACGCTGATAGGGTTGGCCGCTAAAAATGCCATCCTGATCGTGGAGTTTGCCAAAGAACGTGTTGATAGGGGGATGGAACTTGAAAAAGCTACGCTTGAAGCTGTGCACTTACGTTTAAGGCCTATTATCATGACTTCGATGGCTTTTATATTAGGTGTATTGCCATTGGTTTTTGCTTCCGGTGCCGGTGCAATAGCCCGGAAAACCATTGGCTGGACAGTATTTGGAGGTATGCTTGCAGCAACTTCGCTGGCCATATTCATCGTTCCCGTACTGTTTTTCCTGATAACGCGTTTCGCTTACGGCAAAGAAAAACTTGCCGAGCTGGAAAGGAATTATAAACCTGACCCGGGACATGACCCGCAGGTGTAAAGTAAAGAGCCTCGTTTGAGGCTTTTTTGTTACTTATATACTGGCTCAGCATTTGGATGCCTGCAAATATGCCCACCATACAGGCCAAAAATTCCTGCTAAACACTACAAATTTTAGTTTTTGTATAAAATTAATAGCCTTTTTTAAGGTAAAAGGGCAAAATTCCTGCATAGCCTTTTACCGGCTGATATACAATAGCTTAATTCAGAGCAACCGTCATTTAAAGTTAATAAAATATATTTATACTATAATAATTGTTGTAGTGGCAAAGTATTTGTTAATAGGGTGGTAACATAATACGCTTATTTACAAATTAAATGAACTACAACAATGAAAAACAAGTCTAAATTAATAGCTATCGCTGTAGCGGCAGTAGCTATATTTTTTACAACAAGTGTAAAAGCTCAAACGTCCGAGCCCAACAAATGGCGGCTTGGTATAGGTGTCGAAGGCGGCATCCCAACCGGAAGCATCAAGGATTATTCGAAATTTGACCTTGGCGGTACAGCCCGCCTGCAATATGGTGTTGGCAAAAATGTAGCTGTTATGCTTACTTCTGGCTATTATAACTTTTTTGCTGATGAAGCAGCTAAATCAGTAGGCGGAAAAAGCGTAGGAGTGGTTCCCGTAAAGCTTGGTGCCAAAATATTCTTCAATTCACCGATATATTTTGGGGCCGAAGCAGGCGCTGGTTTTGAAACCAATTATTCTAAAAATACCAAGTTGATCTTATCGCCCGGTTTAGGTTGGGCTAATAAATCATGGGATATTGGCGTGCGTTATGAAAGCCTTTCAGGACAGGACGACAACTATGGTGTAGTTGCCTTAAGGCTGGCTTACGGATTTAGTTTATAATTTAACCCATCGTTAAAAAAGGAAATGCCCCGTAAACCGGGGCATTTTTGTTGCATTAAATTAAAAAAGGTAAATAATCCGGAAACGGGTCTTTTTTAAAACTATATCTATAACTATTCGTTAATATGACAGACTACTCCCCAAGTCTTTAACGCAAGTGAAGATACCCCTAAACATTAAAGAAATGGTTGAATCGCTCCGGTGTCCGAAGCATCACAAAAACCCCCTGATCTCAATCGACAATGAAGATCATTTAAAAATAGCGTGCTGTTGCGAAGATTTCAGAAAACAATGCCTGTACCTCATTGGCAAAATGATGGTAATTGCACATAGGGAGTAAATGCGCTGTATTTTAAATTAAAACACATTGATAAAAAAAATGTTTACTGTTCAACTCTAACTACCAATCATGACATCAACCGATACCATTAAAGTGAACATTGAAATAATGGTATGTCCAAAACACGACATATACCCCAGCGTAGACATATCCGGAAATGAAATACAAATAGCCTGTTGTTGTGGTGCTTTTCACGAAGTATGTAAAAGCGAGGCGAAAAAAATGCTCTCTGAAATGAATTTGCTCAATTTATTATTGAGTGATTAGTGTTGACTGATAAAAGTTTTTTCGTAAAAAGGCAACCTATTGCAGAGGTAACTATAGTAGTTAGTTATCAATAAACACTATTTATGAAAACATCATCAAAACTTATAGCAGCATTATTCATGGTCGCGGCTTTGTTCTTTACAACTACGGCAAAGGCTCAAACAACTCCAGCAAATACCCTGCGTATGAGTATAGGGGTGGACGCCGGGCTGCCAACCTGTAATCTTACGATAGGTTCCAACTTTGTGTTAGGCGGACCATCCATTTACAGTATGGGATATGTAATAATTTTGACGTTTCACTTGCCTCCGGCGCCGATCATTTTTTTTGCAAAATAACTCCGCTACGGGCACATTAAAGCCTGTGTGTGTCGGCGAAGGCGGTGTTGCTGTTGAGGAAACTGACAGCGGTGCAGGCAATACCATGATGTTGTTGTCCCCAGAGGCAGGGTGTGCCAATGCCCGCTGGGACATCGGTATACGCTATGATCATTACTCAGGCCAAAGCGACCCCTATGGATTTTACGCGTAGCCTATTGCTTCCCGTTTTTTATATGTGTAAAACGCTTAGCTTAATTTCCCAAGCGCTTCTTTAATACGTCTCACAGCCTCTACTAACTTATCTTCCGCCGCAGCGTAAGATATACGGATGGATTTAGGATCGCCAAACGAATCGCCGCCTACAGTGGCTACATGGCCCTCTTCTAACAGGTATAAGCTCAGTTCGTCAGCGTCATTAACTGTTCTTCCGTTATAGCTTTTGCCGAAGAAGGAAGTAACATTAGGGAAGAAATAAAATGCACCCCCTGGCAGATTCACTTTCACACCCGGGATCTCTTTTAACAACCCGTAAACCAGGTCGCGGCGTTTGCGGAACTGCTCACGCATTTTCAAAACGCTTTCCAAACCACCTTCGCTGGCGGCTACACCTGCTTTTTGGGTGATGGAGCACGTGCCCGAAGTAATTTGCCCCTGCATTTTATCACAGGCGTTTGCTATTTCTTTACTCGATGCCGTGTAACCAATGCGCCAGCCGGTCATGGCGTAGGCTTTCGAAAAACCGTTAATGATGATAACACGGTCCTTTATACTTTCAAATTGCGCGATAGATTCGTGCTTATCTACAAAATTGATATGCTCATATATCTCGTCGGAGAGGATATAAATATCAGGATGGCGCTCAAATACTTTGGCTAAGCCTTCCAGTTCGCTTTTGCTGTACACGCTTCCGGTTGGGTTGCAGGGCGAGGAGAACATAAACAATTTTGATTTTGGCGTAATAGCTGCTTCCAATTGCTCAGGTGTGATCTTAAAATCCTGCTCAACAGTCGAATCAATAAATACGCTTTTACTCTCTGCTAATTTCACAACCTCGGAGTATGATACCCAGTAAGGTGTTGGTATAATTACCTCTTCGCCGGGGTTAACTAAGCAAAGCACCGCATTAGCAATAGCCTGTTTGGCACCTGTTGACACCACGATTTGGCTGAAATCATAATCCAGGCCGTTCTCATTCTTCAGTTTCGCCGCAATTGCCTTACGCAATTCAGGGTAGCCTGAAACGGGTGTATAATAGGTAAAATTCTCGTCCATAGCCTTTTTTGCGGCCTCCTTCACGTATTCGGGGGTATGAAAATCAGGTTCGCCAAAACTAAGGCTGATGACATCAACTCCTTTTGCCGACAACTCGCGGCCCAATTTGGCCATTTTAATGGTTGCCGATTCTGAAAGGTTGTTGATACGGTTGCTTAATGCGCTCATAATTACTTTTTTATTATCGCGGCAAATATAGAAAAAGTAGAAAGTCTTTGACCGAAAGTTGAAGGCATTTCTCGCTTTTTAAGATAATGTTAAAAAAACGACAATTTTGCAGCTTATTTATGCCTTTATTTCAAATTATTGGGCTTATAACTGCCGGAATTAACTTAAAGACTTCAAATGTTATTCCTAAATTTGGCGCCTAATCTGGAAGAGTTTTGCAACAGCAAAAAAGGATAATTTTACTTTCGCTGGTTACCGGTATAATCCTCATGCTGGCTAAATTTTTCGCCTATTTTTTAACGGCATCAAATTTTGTGCTTACAGATGCTGCCGAAAGCATCGTAAACGTATTAGCAAGCTCATTTGCCTTCTTTAGCATCTATTTATCTTCCCAACCCCGCGACGAAAATCATCCTTATGGGCATGGTAAAGTAGAATACTTCTCTGTTTTTATTGAAGGTGCTCTGATCGGCATAGCGGCCTTAACCATCATAGGCAAATCGATTTATGGAATTTTCTACCCCAACCAAATACACGACCTGGTGACCGGTGCCATCATCATAGGCATAACTGGTATTATTAATGGCTCGTTAGGTTATTATATGGTGGGCAAGGGCAAATCCATTCCTTCCATTACCGTTGAAGCCGATGGCCGGCACTTGTTAACTGACATGTACACCAGCATAGGTTTGGTGGTGGGATTATTGCTGATCCAGTTCACGAAAATAACCTGGCTGGATAGCGGGTTATCCATATTTGTCGCATTATATATCCTATACACCAGCTATAAATTGGTCCGCAGGTCCGTTTCCGGACTAATGGATGAGGCCGATTTTGGAGTCGTAACCGAAGTTGTAGCTGTTTTAAACGAAAAAAGGAGAGAGTCGTGGATCGATATTCATAATTTTCGTGCCCAAAAATATGGCAATGAACTGCATATCGATTGTCATTTGACTCTGCCTAATTACTTCGATCTGAACCAGGTCCACATGGAAGTGAAGCTGGTTGATGAATTGATTAATCGTGAGGTCACCAAAACGGAATTGTTCATTCACACTGATCCGTGCGTGCCACAGTGTTGCTATTATTGTAATATGCCTAATTGTCCGATCAGGTCGCAACCTAAAACCGAAGATATAACCTGGACAATGGAAAAAGTGATCCGCAACAAAAAACATTACGAATAATGTATCCATTTAATGTACGTGTTTATGGAGTGCTGATAAACGACAGCAACCAGGTTTTGATCAGTGACGAACAGGAGTATGGGATGCAGTTCAGCAAGTTCCCCGGTGGGGGTTTGGAGTTTGGTGAAGGTTTGATAGACGGGTTGAAGCGGGAATTTGCAGAGGAATGTAATGTTGAGATACAGGTGATCAACCACTTTTATACGACAGATTTTTTCGTTAAATCTGCCTTTAACGATTCGCAGATCATCAGCGTATATTACCTCGTTAAAAACATTGCGCCCTTAAATTTAATGTTTAAAGCAATGCAATTCGATTTTGATGGTGACGGTGATGTACTGCAATCCTTCAGGTGGATAAGTTTGGATGATCTGGCGGAAGAAGACGTCATTTTCCCGACCGATAAGCATGTAGTAAAACTTTTAAAGAAGAGTATATGAATCTTACAGACAGGGATTTAAAAGTTATTTGGCATCCTTATACGCAAATGAAAACTGCACTGCCGCATGTGCCGATAGTACGGGGAGAAGGTGCCTGTCTATACGACGAAAATGGCAAATGCTACATCGACGCAGTATCATCCTGGTGGGTAAATATACACGGGCACGCCAACCCCTACATAGCCCAAAAAGTTGCTGAGCAACTCTTAAAGCTGGAGCACGTGATATTCGCAGGTTTTACGCATGAGCCAGCAGTTTTACTGGCCGAACGCCTGCTTAAAATTCTCCCGTCAAACCAGGCAAAAGCATTCTATTCTGATAACGGCTCAACAGCAGTGGAGGTAGCTATAAAAATGTGCCTGCAATACTGGCATAACCAGGGCATTCCGCGAACCAAAATACTTGCTTTTAACAACGCCTATCACGGCGATACTTTTGGCGCAATGGCAGTAAGCGGCCGTAGTGCTTTCACCGCAGCTTTTGATAGTTTATTGTTTGAAGTGGAATTTATTGATGTGCCAAATGAATCGAACATTGAAAGTCTCAAATCTCAAATCTCAAATCTCAAATCTCAATTAGCCTGTTTTATTTTCGAGCCGTTGGTGCAAGGTGCATCAGGGATGATCATGTACGAAGCGGAATATCTTGACCAATTGATGCAGCATTGCCGGGCTGAAGGCGTTTTGCTGATAGCTGATGAAGTTTTCACCGGCTTTGGACGTACAGGCAAATCTTTCGCTTGCGACCATGTAACTACCCAACCGGATATCATGTGCTTTTCGAAGGGCCTTACCGGCGGCACCATGGCTTTTGGATTAACCACCTGCGCGCAGCCCATATATGATGCCTTTTTATCGGACGATAAGATGAAAACGCTTTTCCACGGACATTCCTACACCGCAAACCCGGTTGCCTGCTCTGCAGCATTGGCTAGTTTGGATATTTTCCTGGAAGAGTCGACCCGGCAGAATATTCAGCGTATAGTAAATAGCCACGCGCAATTTGCTGTAAAGCTGAAGGCTCATCTACGCATCAGTAATGTACGCCAAACCGGTACCATACTGGCCATGGAATGGGACACAGGCAGTGGAACTTCCTACTTCAGTTCATTGCGTGACAGGTTATATTCGTATTTTTTGGCGGCAGGCATCATTTTGCGGCCGTTGGGCAATATATTATATATTTTACCGCCATATTGCATCACAAACGAGGAGCTGAACTATATTTACAGCAAAATTGAAACCGCGCTTGAGGAACTGGAATAATGAAATTTGATGAACTTTTACCTGTAATTATAAACGATAACCAACTCCATGTACGCTGGCTGAACACGCTTTCGCTAATGGAAAATACCGGCGCGCGCAAAATATCTGCCTGCGAGGATACCGAGACGGTTACTTATATCATCCTTAAACATGCTGCGGAAGAACATCGGCATGCTTTTTACCTAAAAAAACAGATAGAAAAGATCGATAAAACGGCCTGTCCAACTTATTCTTCAGCCTTTTTATTAGCCCCCGCCAGCAGCAAGCATTATCTTAACCAGTTGGATGTTGATGTTTGCCGTTATTTGAAAACGGAACTGGGTTTAAAAGGCAGCAAATTGCGCTTTGCGGCTTACCTGCTGGTCACTTATGCTATTGAAGTACGTGCCGATGAACTATATCCCATTTACCAGGACGCATTGGATAACGCTGCCAGCAAAATAAATGTGAAATCAATTATTTTGGAAGAAGAGGGGCATTTAGCGGAAATGATCAAACAACTCCAAAGCTTTTCGCCCGATTGGCAGGTATATGCGGATAAGGCTGTGGAAATGGAGAGTGGATTATTTAACAGCTGGATCACCGCGCTCAGCAAAGAACTTGAAACAGAAAAGGCTTCTTAATATTAAGAAGCCTTTTTTATAGGTTAAATTTTTTAACTATTGCGGGTGTTCCAAACTGTTCCGGGTGTTCCACATTCAAAAATGGAACACTTATGGCAACTGTAAATCAGGCATTTACGATTACTTACCGCCGCCCATTGATTTCAGATCATCCATCGTGATCTTATCAAAGTCAGCGCCGATAGCAAATGTGCCGGCGGGCGCTTTTTGATCGGTTACGCTCGTAATAGTGACATCAGTACTTTGTCCCTGCTGGAAAGCAGTATATTGAACCGGGAAGCCGCCTATTGTTTTGTAATAATACGGCAATGCGCTTTCAGGCACAGTTATATCATTGGTTACCCAGATATCATACGATTTGCCGGTCTTATTATCTTTTGCCGAAACCTTTTTGCAATTAAAGCCCGATATCTGTTTGGTTTCTGTACCAGGCGTAAAAGTAAAAGTTGGGAACTGAGTCATGGCCTGATCAATTTCATCTGGCGTCATAACAGCAGCTTTTTTAATAGAAGCTACCGGCACATCAACCAATATCGCCATCGATGTGTGCTTGGCGTTCGCTAAAACCTTTATTGTAGCAGGGCCGGCTGTAAATGATGTTGCTACCGAATCGGCCGTAAAATATTCTTTTGCTTCAACATCCTGGCCGCGGACACTAGTTTTATACGTAATGGTACCTGCTGTGTAGGATTTTTGAGCACTTGCGCTCAATACAGTTGCTGATAAGGCAATAGCCGCAACAGCGCTTAAAAGTTTAATGTTCATAGTTTTGTTTGTTTATTTTTAATAGTAATGAAGCTATTATGAGCTTGTTATTTTTTTAGACTCATCAATCGTCTCATCGTTTATTTGGGTTATACAATTTAGATATTTTATTGAATAGGGTGCAAATAAATTTGATCTTATTTTAATTCTCAGTTAGATTGGTTGGTGGTTGATTTGTTACGTTTTGAAGCAATCAAATTTTATTGAGGACCAGATGCGCCATTTGAGCGCTTGATTGCCAGTGGATTGTCATTTGATGGATGTATTTTGATATTGCTAACCTGGCAGCTATCCAAAAAAGGTTGTACCGAATATTTATAAACCTTATCTGTATCCGAAAGGTCAGTAATAACAGTCGCATTATTTCCTTTTCTAACTACAATGCCGTAATGTTTTCTGAGGTTTAAAATAGTAACGGCGTCGCTTCTGAGATTATGCCATCGTTTTACACTGATACTAACGGTAAGCAACAACGTCGCCGCAAGGCAAAACTTTAACAACCATGTTTTCCGGCTATATAAAAAGTAAAACCCGCCAATGATGATGATATAAAGCAAGAGGTATTCTGTCGTGGTTATCCATATTTTGCTGATACCCGACCAGGGCGCATGCTCGATAAAAGCCAGCACCTTATCCATAAAAAGGATAGATCGCTCCAAAATAAAGGCCAATATGGTGCCCAAAACGGGTATCGAACCGAGGATCATATAAGCAATGCCCGAATACATAATGATAGCCGATGGGATAATGATAAACAAATTGCTCACTAAAAAATAAACCGGGAACTGGTGAAAATAAAATGCACTGAGTGGAAACGTGATTATCTGCGCCGCCAGTGAAACCGAACACAACAGCCACAGCTTATCCGTCCATTTATGTTTAAAATGGAACGATCTGTATAATACAGGTTGAAATACAATGAGTCCGGCAACGGCGAGGTAGGATAATTGAAAACCTACATCGTTAATAAACAAAGGGTTATACAAAAGCAGAAAAAATGCCGAAATGGCTAAAATGTTGAGTGTATTGATGGTTCGGCTATAAGTTTTACCGACAATAACCATCGAGATCATTACTGCGGCGCGGCACACGGCGGGGGAAAAACCGGTTAGCAATGCATAGTACCAGATGAGGGTGATTATTAATACCGCCTTGATCGTTCGGCCATATTTGAAACGATTCAAAAAGCCAAACAAAAACTCCAGCAAAATAAAAACAATGGCTACATGCGCCCCGGATACCGACAACACATGGATGGTGCCTGTTTTTGAATAAGCCTGCAAAACATCATTGCTCAGATCAGCTTTGTAACCCAATATAAGGGTTGACGCCACGGCAATGGCTTCCGGGCTGCGCATGTGCTGTTTAAATTTCTCAACCAGGTGCTGCCTTAAACGGAGGGACGTCGCAATAAGCGCATTGCCTGTGTTCCGCTCCAAAACAAAAAATTGGCCCGAATACAAATAGGATTGATAATGAATATTCTGATTGGCGAGATACTTTTTATAATTAAACTCCGCCGGGTTTGCAGGTGGCAAGACGGCTTGATAATTAGCCGGGATCATCAATCTATCCCCATAATGTAAGTTCGCGGCGGCGCTGTCTTTAATGCTGATCAACAGGTTGCCATTTGCCGGATTTACGTGCTCTTTGGCTATGGTTTCTTCAACTTCAACAGTAAACCGCAGCATTTTCCCTCTTAGCTTCGGCTCATTGTTGATCTTTACCACCAGATAATCAGCCGGACTTTTAGAAAAATGCTTTTCACTGTTAAGTTCATTATAATTAATAAGGGCTATCCAGCCTGTTAAAAATAGTATCAGGTGCGTTAAAATACCACCGAGCCATTTATGCTTATAAATATTAAAGTATTTGTAACCGATATTAAGAAGAAAGAAGACGACCGCGAATGCAACCAGCGCTCCCAGCAGAAATATAATGTAACCGGTATAATTGAAATTAAGCCCGCAGGCAATGCCGGCAATAAAGGGAATAATTAGGACTGCAAAAGGGACTTCGCCTTTATGAGCGGCTATCATATCTGTGTAAAGCAGGTTTAGGCAGGAGCTATGTCATGCCGTGCTTGCAATAAAGATATAATTTCGCTTGGAAATTAAAGCTGTTCGCGTACTTCGAGCAGGAATTTTTTTATGTTTTCGAGTGCATCGACTACGCGCTGGTTTTCCTGTGCATCACCCATATTCTTTTTCAAATGGTCCTTAGCGCCATTAAGGGTATAGCCTTTCTCCTTTATCAGGTGGAAAATAATACGCAGTATTTCAATATCCTCGGGGGTAAAATAGCGGTTGCCCTTCTTATTTTTCTTAGGCTGAAGGACGTCGAATTCCTTCTCATAAAACCTGATCAGCGACTGATTTACGTCAAATATCGCGGCCACCTCGCCCATGGTGTAATACATCTTGCTGATTTCGTGTTCCTTATACGGCATGCTCAAAAGTAATTATTGATTTCGGTTTATACGAACCGACGTTTGTAAAGTTCGGCAAAATGTAAAAATGTGGAAAAGTTTTCTGTTAAAGGCCAATACGGGTTTTTACGGACGATTTTGCATTACGGTTTTATGCTTGGTGACTAATAACTACATTTGCAGCTTATGACCGCTTCCGAAATACGTAAAGCTTTTCTTGATTTTTTTGCTTCCAAAGGGCATCAAATTGTGCCTTCTGCGCCTATAGTAGTAAAAAACGACCCGACATTGATGTTTACCAATGCGGGCATGAACCAGTTTAAGGACATCTTTTTAGGCGAAGCGCCGGCCAAATACAAACGTGTGGTGGATACGCAGCGCTGCCTGCGCGTATCGGGCAAGCATAACGACCTGGAAGAAGTGGGTATCGACACCTATCACCATACCATGTTCGAGATGCTGGGCAACTGGAGCTTTGGCGACTACTTTAAAAAAGAAGCCATTGCCTGGAGCTGGGAACTGCTGACTGACGTTTATAAAATTGATAAGGACCGGCTATACGTCACCATTTTTGAAGGCGACGAAAAAGAGGGTTTACCCAAAGACAAGGAAGCATACGATTACTGGAAACTATATGTACCTGAGGACCATATCCTGTTAGGCAACAAAAAGGATAATTTTTGGGAAATGGGTGAGACTGGCCCGTGTGGCCCATGTTCCGAAATACATTACGACAATCGCTCGGATGCTGAAAGGTTAAAAGTATCCGGCGCAACATTAGTTAACGCCGATGATCCGCAGGTTATCGAGATATGGAACAATGTATTTATGCAGTTCAACAGGTTGAAGGACGGTTCATTACAACCACTGCCGGCAAAGCATGTGGATACCGGGATGGGCTTTGAGCGTTTGGTAAGGGTACTTCAACTCAAAGATTCTAATTACGATACGGATGTATTTTCGGGGCTGATCCAATTTATTTCGGACAAGAGTAAGAAGCCATATAACAGTGCTGCCAAACCCGGCGATGCCGATTGGAACACTGCCGTAGCGATGCGCGTATTGGCCGACCACGTACGAGCAGTGAGCTTCACCATCGCCGATGGGCAATTACCGGCAAACAATAAAGCCGGCTATGTGATACGTCGTATTTTGCGCAGGGCGGTAAGATATCAATATCAATATTTAGGTTTTAAAGAACCTTTCCTGAATACGCTCGTGCCGCTTTTGGCTGAACAATTTAAAGGTGTATTTGATGAATTGTATAATCAGAAGGATTTTGTGCAGAAGGTGGTGTTGGAGGAGGAATCAGCATTTTTGAGAACATTAGAAAATGGAATAAGGAGGTTCAATCAGATTACTAGCGTTGTCTATATAGGGCAATTTGAAAGAGATGAGAATGGAAAAGAAACATTAATAAGCCCACATATATCGACTATTTCAGGAAAGAATGCCTTTGAATTAGCAGATACTTATGGCTTTCCATTGGATCTAACAGAGCTAATGGCTCGTGAAAAGGGCTGGGCTGTTGATATTGCTGGTTATGAAAAAGCCCTTGCCGAACAAAAAACCCGCTCCCGCGCAGCCACTGCCATTGATACAGGCGACTGGATCATTCTAAAAGACGAAGACACTACCGAGTTTACCGGCTATGATGAAACCGAAACCATTGCGCACATTGTCAAATACCGCAAGGTAACCGCTAAAGGAAAAGAACAATATCAAATTGTACTGGATAAAACGCCATTTTATGCCGAAAGCGGCGGCCAGGTAGGGGATACCGGTCAGTTGGTTTTTCCGGATGGTGAAATTATCCAGGTGACGGATACCAAAAAGGAGAATGCCCTGATCGTGCATTATGTGGATCAATTGCCTTCGCAAAAAGCAATCGAAGATGCTTTGACAGCTATTGTTGATCCGGAAAGGCGTGCCAGCATCATGAGCAACCACAGCGCTACACATTTGCTGCATGCCGCAATGAAACAAGTATTAGGCACGCATGTAAACCAGAAGGGTTCGTTAGTAAATGACGAATACCTGCGTTTTGACTTCTCACATTTTGCCAAAGTAACGGACGAAGAACTGGCCCAAATCGAAGCCATCGTAAACGAAAAAGTTCGCCTCAATATTCCTTTAAAGGAAGAACGCAATGTTGCTTACCAGGTAGCCATTACCAGTGGTGTAACAGCCCTGTTCGGCGAAAAATATGGCGAGTATGTGCGCGTAATCACTTTCGATGATACCTTCTCCAAAGAGCTTTGCGGCGGTACGCATGTAAAAGCTACCGGGAATATCGGTTATTTCAAGATCATATCTGAAAGCGCTGTAGCCGCAGGGGTACGGCGTATCGAGGCTATTACCGGTATGGGGGCTGAAAACTACATCAACGAGCAAAGTAAACTCGTTCACCAGTTAAAGGAATTATTAAAGAACCCGAAAGATATCGGCAAAAGCATCGAAACCCTTTTGGAAGAAAATACCAGGCTGAAAAAGGAGATCGAAAAGTCGGTGCTCGAAAAATCATCAGGCTTAAAAAACGAACTGGCTAAAAAAGTGCAGGTTATCAACGGTATTAATTTCATCGCTGAGCCTGTCAATCTACCTAATGCCGATGCGATTAAAAATCTGGCATATCAGTTGAAAGATATAGTTCCGAATATGTTTTTGGTTTTAGGAACTATTATTAGTGAAAAGCCAAGCTTAACAGTTATGCTTTCAGAGAATTTGGTGAAAGATAAAGGTCTAAATGCAAGTAACATTGTCCGCGAACTTGCTAAGGAAATACAGGGTGGCGGCGGTGGTCAGCCATTTTATGCTACTGCTGGCGGTAAGAACGTTATGGGTCTACCGACAGCGCTGGAAAAGGCAAAGAGCTTTATTATATAAGCCAAAGAAAAGATTTGACAACTTTTTGAAAGTTGTCAAATCTACTCGTTCCAATCACCCCTTATTTAGCCAAAGTAAAGCTTACCGGTACATTATACTGCACCCTCACTTTATGGCCATTTTGTACGCCTGGATTCCACTTCGGTGATAGGGCCATCACCCTTGCTGCTTCTTTTCCGCAGCCGTAGCCTATATCTCTCAGTATTTTGATATGGCTTAAGCTGCCATCCGCCTCAACAATATAAGTAAGGAAAACTTTACCCTGTATCTTTTCATTCTTCGCAGCAGCAGGATAGTGGATATTACGGCCCAGAAATTCGTAGAATTTTTTTAAACCGCCAGGATAGGTAGGCTCATGTTCTACTACGGTAAATACCTTGTCGCTGCCGTCCTGTTTAGCTTGCAGATGCATCGCCGGTACTAAAATATCAGCAGCCGGCGTAGCCACTGTAGCTGAAGAAAATATCAGCATCATTGCAAACAACGGTGCCGAAAGGCCATACTGAAGCAGGACCCTTTTTCGTGATTTATTTTTTTGGATCATCATAATGCGTTCTTTTAATAAATTTTGATTAAAAAATGTGTTAACTAAATTGTTTATGGGTGTTTCAAACGTTTGACTGAGTAAGAGCAGCGCATATTCTTTTTTGCTCGCTGCAAGTTTAAGGGCGCCTTCATCGGCAATAAATTCGTGCACATTCTTCAGTTCCTTCCTGAAAATATACACCGCCGGGTTAAACCAGTTGAGGATAAGTATGATCTCAACCAGCAATATATCGGCCGAGTGCCACTGGCTGGCATGGATATTTTCGTGCATACTAATGGCTTTATTAGAGATCTGCCCATCGCCAAGATATATCCGCTTAAAAAATGAATAGGAGGCCGCGCCTACTGGGATGTTTATAAATCGTTTTACAGCCAGCAGCCTCACGATAAGACCAATAGAAAAAACTGCGACACCGGAAATATAAAAGAAGCATATCCACTGGCTAAGCGTTAACGATTGGTGCGATGCCTGTGGATTGGCTAATATAGTAACCGATTTAAGCAGCACCGTGTATTTGATTTCCCTGATCACACCCGAATGAACAAACCAACTGGTTTGGATACACGGTATAAAAAAAGCCATTATCAAAGCGCTTAATAAATATGCCCTGTTCACTTGAAAAAATGTCTCTTTCTTCAAAAACAGCAGGTAAAAGCCAATAAATATGGCCAGGTAAACATTAGCCAGGATGATGTATTGCGCGCTGTTCATATCCGTTTGGTTTATAGTTAATTTTTTAGTTATCCAAATCTATCGAATAGAAGTATCAATAACAACTAAAATATTAGTTAATCAAAGTTAAAAGATAGAAATGATATTTGCAACTAATTTTTTAGTTATTATTTATTTGTTTAAAATAGGTTCTGTTGTTGTAGGATAGGGGGTAAATAAGGTTATGCGGGCAATTTATTTCATTAACGTATTCGTAGCGTTATAATTGTAACATAGCGCTTTATTGCCCGTGTATTTGTGAGTTTTAGTTTATATTTGGCGACTGCCTTTGAATTATGGGCCCAAGTTTGATAAAATGACTATTCTGTCTGAAGAGATAAAAAATAAATATGAACTGGTAGTAGGGCTGGAGGTACACGCGCAGTTATCCACATTAAGCAAAGCTTTTTCATCCGATTCAGCCTCATTTGGCGCCGATCCCAATGAGCATGTCAGCGTAGTATCCTTAGGCCATCCCGGTACTTTACCTAATATCAACAAAAGGATGGTAGAGTATGCCGTAAAAATGGGCCTTGCCTGTAATTGCACTATTAACCTCCATAATACTTTTGCGCGTAAAAATTATTTCTATGCCGATCTGCCGAAAGGCTATCAAATTACACAGGATCAGTCGCCGATATGTTTAGGCGGATACGTTAACATTAGACTATCTGACGGTACGCAAAAGACTTTGGCCATCCATCATATTCACATGGAGGAAGATGCCGGTAAAAGCATGCACGATCAGCATCACGCCGATTCATTGATCGATCTGAACAGGGCAGGGGTGCCTCTTGTCGAAATAGTATCTGAACCTGACATGCGCAGCAGTGAAGAAGCCGGGCTGTATCTTACCGAAATGCGCAAGTTGTTGCGTTACCTGGATATCTGCGATGGTAACATGGAAGAAGGCAGCATGCGTTGCGATGCCAATATTTCGGTAAGATTAAAAGGAGAAACAGCCTTTGGTAACCGATGCGAGGTAAAAAACATGAATTCGATCCGCAACGTACAGCGCGCTATTGAGCATGAATTTGAACGGCAGGTTGGCATTTTGGAAGAAGGTGGCCGCATCGAGCAAAATACTCTAAATTTTAACGCAGATACGGGTGAGACCTCGGTTTTACGCTCAAAGGAAATGGCAAACGATTACCGCTATTTTCCTGAGCCCGATCTGCAGCCTTTATTTTTGGACAGAACTTATGTAGAAAAAATTCGCCAGGGCCTGCCGGCCTTGCCGAATGAGCTATACGAAAAATACACGGTTCAATTGGGTTTGCCCGAATATGATGCCTCGGTAATTACAGCCGACAGGGAAGTAGCAGTTTATTTTGAAGACCTGGTAACCCACACCGATAATTACAAAGCGGCAGCCAACTGGCTGATGGGCAGTGTAAAATCCTATCTGAATGAAAATGGCATATCCATTACACAGTTCGGTATCAAACCTGCTAATTTAGCTGCGCTGATCGCGTTGGTAGATAGTGGCAAGATCAACAATTCGCTGGCAGCGCAAAAGCTTTTTCCGGCTATGCTGGATGATCCCGACAAATTGCCAGAGCAATTGGCAAAGCAATTGAATTTGCTGATCACTGCTGGCACCGACGATGTATACCAATTTATAAACGAAGCTATAGCCAAGTTCCCGGATAAGGTAATTGAATACCAGAAGGGTAAAAAGGGCGTTTTGGGGTTGTTTATGGGCGAAATTATGAAGAGCTCAAAAGGCCGTATCGACCCGCAAAAAACCAACCAGTTATTGATCAAAGAATTAGAATCAAAATAGATGAGAAAGAATTTTGTTTACTGCTGTATTGTTGGATTGATAGGTATGATCTATTCATGTAAAGACGGCTCGAGTTTTACCATTTCGGGTACTGTCTCCAATCCCGGCAGTATAAAAAAGGTTTACCTGTTCCAGGGCGATAGCGCAGGCGTAACGATGGTTGATTCAACCAACCTGAGCGAAAACGGTAAATTTGTGTTTAAGCGCCAGGGGCCGTATGCCAACCTGTATGATATTCGGGTAGGCAACAGCGCAGTTTTCGACCTTATTGCCAAAAATGGGGATGATATCACCTTTTCGACCAATCTGACAGATACCGCACATGCCTACACTATAAAAGGATCGGACGATTCAGAGAAGATCAAAGAATTTAACAGGATATACAATAGTTATACGGTTAAAATAAATGCAATTTATAATGATTACGACGGCCAGGCGCGTGCTATTACCCAGCAAAGCCGCGATACAATTTTAGCAAGGCACAGGCTGGATTCTTTGATCACGATCTTCCGTCCACGTTATACTAAAGAAACTGGAACCCGTGATATAGAGATATTAAAATTTGCTGAAGACAATAAAAATTCATTAGCCGGTTTTTTTGCGTTGAATGTACTTGATCCCAATAAATATGAGCAGCAATTTGTTGCTTACGCGGACGAAATAAAAGACAAATATAAAAACAACCTAGCTGTACACCGTTTCGTGCGCAAAATGGCTATAGTTGCCCCGCTGTCGGTATGGCATAAAGCCACTGAATTTAACACGGTTAGTATGGATGGTCAGCCGGTTAAATTATCTGATTATAAAGGCAAATATGTATTGCTTGATTTTTGGGCATCATGGTGCGGACCGTGCAGGGCCGAAAATCCTAACGTAGTAAAACAATACGCCGCCTTTAAATCCAAAGGTCTTAATATCCTTGGTATATCGCTCGATGTTAACAAAGCGGACTGGCAGGCAGCGGTAAAAAAGGATAACCTCACCTGGAACCACGCGTCTGATCTGAAGCGATTTGATGGGCCTACCGAAGTGTTATATCATATACAGGCCATCCCATCCAACTTTATGATAGACCCGAGCGGAACCATCGTGGCTAAGAACATTACAGGCGCCGATCTTGAAGAATTTTTAAACAAAACGTTTAATAAGCCTCAATAATAAGTTAACATAAAGTAACACTTAACAATTTGTTAATATTTAGTTAACTATTTACTTTTCTAAAGCTCATACATTTATGCAAAATTTTGAACATGAGCACATCCGCCAAACAAAAGATACTTATTGTTGACGACGAACCTGATATTTTAGAGCTGATAGAATACAACCTGAAAAAAGAAGGTTACCAGGTTTATACCGCGAGGAACGGCCAGGAAGCTGTTTCCGAAGCAAAAAAGGTATTGCCAGACCTGATCGTTTTGGATATTATGATGCCTAAAATGGATGGGATAGAGGCCTGCCGTATTATGCGTACCATGCCCGAGTTTAAGAATACTTTTATGGTATTTTTAACTGCCCGCAGCGAGGAATACTCCGAAATTGCCGGTTTTAATGTTGGTGCCGATGATTATATAGCCAAACCTATTAAGCCGCGTGCTTTAGTTAGCCGTATCAACGCGATACTTCGCCGTAATGCGCCTGCCGAAGAAGTAACTGATAACAAATTGGAAATAGGCGACCTGGTTATAGACCGCGAGGCTTACCTGGTATTTCAGAAAGGACAGAAAGTTGTACTGGCTAAAAAGGAATTTGAATTGCTTTACCTGCTGGCCTCAAAACCGGGCAAAGTTTATACCCGCGAGGTGATACTCAAAAACATCTGGGAAGATTCGGTAGTAGTTACCAATCGTACCATTGATGTGCACATCCGCAAACTGCGCGAAAAATTGGGTGATGATATTGTAGCTACCGTAAAAGGTGTAGGATACAAATTTGAATCATAAAGAAAGGCCCTTAACGGGCCTTTTCTTACTTTGCATTTGCCGCCTTTTTTCTTGTAGTTGCACTACTTTTGGCTGCCGTAGCTTTTTTGGCCGGTGAAGCCGCTTTTGCCTTTGTAATCGTCTTGGCTTTATCAGCTGCTTTTGCCTTTACATCAGTTGCTGCTTTCTTTGCTTTGGCCGACTCATCAGCTGCCTTAGCTTTAATTGCCTTAGCCTTGTCGTCAGCCTTTGCCTTAACTTCAGCAACCGCTTTTTTAGCTTTTTGAGTGGCCGTTGCGCTCTTTGCTGAAACGGTTCGTTTTGCCGCTGTAGTTTTTCGTACTGCTGTTTTCTTTTCGGTTGTCACCTTATCCTTTATAGTTTCGATGGTATCGGCTGCTTTATCTTTTACTTCTTCGGCTGTTTCTTTGGTACCGTCCCAAAGCTGCTCTATCGTGTCTTTAACCTTCTCGAAAAATCCTTTTTCTTCAGGCCCGGTCGAATTTGTGCTCATGTTTTATAGTTAGATTTTAAATGTTTTCACTACATAAACCAAGCTTTAACTAGTTTGTTTTAGAACGGCCAGTTAATGTGGATACAACCCGAACGCTACACCCGGCCATGTATCAATTAGTTTACGACGGCATTAAAAAACATCAATCCTGTCTTTTTTCTTTTTAAACGCCCCATCATCAATTTGTGAAGTGAGCGGTTTGCTTATTCCCTGCTTTGTAAAATTCATGATACAAGTCGAGACCAATATCAAATAATACTACTTTATATAAAACAAGGCTCCCCCTTTGCTGTTAACAAGTTATTGCAACTCCCCCGCGGAATAAATTCTACAAACTTTATTAATAAACTAAATTTATGAGAAAAGCACTACTTCTGTCAGCAGTAGCGGCTATGTTTCTTTTTTCGTGTAAAAAAGAGCATTCCGCACCCGTAAAGCCAGGGCCAAAAATGTACAAGGTTACATTTAACATGGCCTCGCAGTTTGCGCAAACTATTAATGCGCTCAAAACCAGCAAACAGCAAACCAATAGTTTGCAGGTCGATTCGGCAACCACTAATATTGCGTCCTATGCACCGGTTATTATCCTCGGTATTTTTAATTCAAACGGCATTCTTGTCCGTAAGATAGTGCAAAATGCCGGCGACGTCTCTAATTTTGGCGTCATTGTCGACTCGTTGGCAACCGGTACTTATTCAGTAGTTGCAGTTGCCGGGCAAAGCGGTGTAACGCTGGATTTTAATAACGCAGCCGAAGAAATATATTCTGTTTTTTATACCAGTGCAATCAGAACATATTCTCCATGGTCTGATACTTTTTACGACGAGTTCCCGCTAACCATTACAAATGGTCCGGTTAATCAAAGCGTTCCTCTTACCAGGCTGGTCGGTAAGGTTGAGGTCGATTTTAATGATATCATTCCCGCAAATGCATCACGGCTGGACATAGAGCTAAATAAGGAGGATTTTTTATACTTTACTGCCACCGCATCACTGGCGCAGCCAGATACCATAACATATCATTTAACGGTTCCGGACTCTGTTAAAGGGACAAGCAACTATAAGGTTTCGGAATTAGTTTTGAATATAGCAACGCCGTTTAGCGTTATACTTACGGCTTACGATGCGTCAAATAATATCATTGCTACACACACGGTTACCAATGTAACTTGTGCCAAAAATCAGCGAACCATTCTGACAGGTAATTTTTCAAGTACTTCAACCAACACCGGCACCAACTTTAATATAACAGTTAATCCCAGTTGGGGCACGCCAAACATCATCCATTATTAATCATTAACAGATACAGACATGAAAAGATATATTTTTAGTTTAATCGCGATAATGGTTGTATTTTCTGCATGCAAGAAGGATGCTGTTAATAAATCAACCCCAAATAGTAAATCCGTGCCCGTTACCTTTAATGTGGGTTATTCCCAATCAGTAGGGAGTTTTAATGGCGCACGTAACCTGGCTAAACTTACCGGCCATAATCTCGCCGCCGACTCAACTTTAAAGGCAAATGCCAAAACATTGTACGTGGGCGTTTATCAGTCCGACGGAAACCAACTCTTTTTAACCAAGCAATTATCAACCGACACCTCATTCGGGAAGATGAACTTTAACTTGCCTGCAGGTAACTATACCGTAGTATTTGCAGCCGGGCAGGAAAACCTGTTTATGTCAGGAAGCACTTTAAGCAGAACTGACATTGTATATTCTGTTGAGGTTGGCAACGGCAATTTTGATAGAAGATGGCATAGCACTTTCTTCCAAAAGATCAATCTGACGGTCGGAAGTACGGGTGTCGTTCAAAACATTTCACTCAACAGGATCGATGCACAAATTGTGATAGATATTGAAGACGCTATTCCGTCAAATGTGAAATTTTTATTTGCACAGGTTACCGATAATAAAAGTCAGGGTGGTGCAAACAACACTGACCTGGTAGCATTAACAGGTGCACCGGCGCTCGGAAGCAATGATGGGTTGTTATATGTTCGAACCAACTCCGATACGGCAGTAACTCCAGGCACAAAAAATACCCGGTTTTGTGTCACACTTTTAGATACTTCCAACCCGTACACCGTGTCAATTTATGCTTATGACCAATTGCCGCTGGTAACCTCCCCGGGAGGAAACAGGGACTTTAGCCCCATGGGAAACATTATCGGGTTTTTCACAACGTCCACAGTAACCGTGCAGACAGGTCACCAGACTATTTTATCCGGAAAGTTGTTTGGCGGAAATGGAACAACCAATACAGGAGGTTTCCAGATGACGGTTAACCCAACCTGGGATCCTACAACAACAACAATACCTTTTCAGTAGGTAGGGTTTAATTTTTAAACCGTATTTTTGCCGGCTATGAAGTTTCCGAAATTTGCCGACTTAATACTGTTTGAGAACGATGATATAATAGTAGTTAACAAACCGCCTTTCCTCAGTTCATTGGACGAGAGGGAAGGCGGTGAGGTTAATTTACTACGCTTAGCCAAAGCTTATTGGGACGACGCGCAGATATGCCATCGCCTGGATAAGGAGACCTCTGGTGCCCTTATTATAGCCAAGAACCCTGAAACTTATCGCGATGTATCTATTCAGTTTGAAAAACGGCGGGTAAAAAAAGTATATCATGCCATTATAGAAGGCACACATATTTTTGAAAAGCTGCTCGTCGACTTACCCATATTAAACGTGGGCAAAGGGAACGTAAGCATCAGCAAACAGGACGGCAAACGCGCCGAAACCTGGTTCCAGTCGCTCAAATACTTTAAACATTATACTTTGGTGGAATGCCGCCCGGTTACAGGCCGTATGCACCAGATACGCATCCATTTAGCCACTCAGCGTGCATCTATAGCCGGGGACGAAATGTATAAAGGCAAGCCAGTTTTCCTGTCCGAGATCAAACGGAAATACCATTTAGGTAAGGACCAGGAGGAGCAGCCTATCATGAAGCGGTTTGCTTTACATGCTTATGAAGTTACTTTTAAATTACTGGACGGGAAGGATATTACTATCCACGCGCCATATCCAAAGGATTTTGAAACACTACTGAAGTTGCTTGAAAAATTTGATAGTTGATTTTTGTCGTGCTGGACAAAGTGAAGCATCGCACATTTCATGCACGCTGACGACCTATCAATTTTATTAGATTCTTCGCTATCGCTCAGATGACAAATAAATTCGAAATTGAAAATTCGATATTCGAAATAAAATCAGTACCCCAGTATCTTCAGCACCTGCTTACTGTTCTGCTCCTCACCAAATACCTCAAAATTAAATGTTTCGTCCCTGTTTCTGCGGATAATTACATGCTTGGGCGATGGCAATAAACAATGATGTATGCCGCCGTACCCGCTTAACACTTCCTGGTAGGCACCGGTATTAAAGAAACCCAGGTATTGTACTTTACGCGTTTTCGGCATAAATACACTGTTCATGTGTGCTTCCTGGTTGTAATAATCCTGCCCGTCGCAGGTAATGCCGCCAAGGTTCACACGTTCATATTCCGAGTCCCAGTTATTGATTGGAAGTAAGATGTATTTTTGGTTCAGCGCCCACACATCAGGCAGGTTGGTAATGAACGAACCATCCAGCATCAGCCACCTTTCGCGGTCGTTTTGCTGCTTCCTGCCCAATACCTTATATAATATGCCCGATGCCTCGGCTACGGTGTACTTACCAAATTCAGTAATAATATCGGGTTCAACGGTATCATTTTCCGCACAAATTTCTTTGATACGGCTCACGATCTCATTGATCATGTACTCGTAATCAAAATCAAACACGAGCGAATCCTTAAATGGCATACCGCCGCCAATATCAAGTGTATCCAGATCGGGGTTTATTTTTTTGAATTTACAGTATAGCGTAACGTATTTCTCCAGCTCGTTCCAGTAATATGGCGTATCCGAAATACCCGAATTGATAAAGAAATGCAGCAGTTTTACCTTAAAGTTGGGATTATCTTCGATCTTATTGTGGTAAAAGTCAATGATATCTTCCATGCGTACACCCAATCGCGATGTGTAAAATTGCGAGTCAGGCTGCTCTTCTGCCGCTATGCGGATACCTAAATTACAGGGGATATCCATCTCCACCTCGTCGTCATACAGATTAAATTCTTCTTTATTATCCAATACGGGGATGATGTTTTTGAAGCCATCATGCAGCATGTCAATAATATAAGTTTTATACTGGAAAGTTTTAAAGCCGTTGCATATTACCGTTACATCTTTATCCAGAACTCCCTTTTTTTGCAGCGCGTCGATCATCGGCATATCAAAAGCCGAGGATGTTTCGATATGGATATCATTCTTTAACGCCTCTTCAACAATGTGCTTAAAGTGCGAGCTTTTGGTGCAATAGCAATATTTGTAGCTGCCGCGATAGTTATTTTTGACGATAGCCTGCTGGAACAACAGTTTTGCCTGTTGAATTTTTTTGGAAATAATGGGCAAATAAGTGAAACGCAGCGGGGTGCCGTACGTTTCTATCATTTCCATTAAATTCAGATCATGAAAGTACAATTCATCATCTATGATCTCGAAACCATCTTGTGGAAACCCTACACTCAGATCAAGAAACTCCTGGTAACTTTGCATTTAGTTATAATTATAAATTTTGGCAAAAATGTAATTTTTTAATGGAATATATGAGAGGTTGATTATACAATTTTTATCGCTGAATTGTAAATTATTAAATTGTTAATCAAGCCAGGAGCAAATGCACCTCTGCTATCATACATCGCGCACTGCCACCGCCGTTGTTTTCGATGGTATTGATATCGGCGTAAAGTAACCTGCAATACCTTTCAAGCGCTGTTTTTTGGTCGGACGATAACGAATTATAAGCATTTAGTGACATCACCAATAAACTATCCCCGGCTTTATTTTTCAGCTCCAGCATATTGCCGGCAAACTGGTTCATTTGGGTAAATGTTATAGCGATAATATCCTTATGCGTTAATTTAAGAATAGATATAACTGAATTCTTCTCATCCTCATCTTTGATACTATCCAGGCAAATCACCGCGAATTTGCTACCGATGCACATCAGCACATTAGTATGATAAATATCCATTCCGCTTTCGTCCACAGCATGAAAAAGCACAGCCTTATACCCGCTTTCCTTACAAAACAGATCCATCACCTCTTTGTCAGTTCGGGGTGATAAACAGGCATAAGCTATTTTATTTTCACGATCGAGTACCATGCTGCCGGTACCTTCTAAAAATTGATGCTCATGCTCAAAACGACTCAGGTCGATAACATGCTTTATCTTAAATTCATCTTCCAGGCCCATCACGATATCTTCCCGGCGCTCCAAACGGCGGTTTTCCGCCATCATGGGGTACAGGAACACGGTGCCATCACTATGAAATGATACCCAGTTATTCGGGAAGATAGAGTCGGGCGTATGCGGCTCGGGCGTATCGTCAACTACGATCACCTCAACGCCGTTTTCCCTCAATAGCTCGACAAGCCCGTCGAATTCTTTCAATGCTTTATCCTGTACTTGCTGCTGTTCAGCATTTCGGTTCTGAAAGGCGTTGCTCCCGGCAGTTTGTTCATTAAACCCGAAGTTTACCGGGCGGATCATTAATATGGTTGAAGTAGTTTGTTCGTTCATAGGTTCACTCGTTCATTTGTTTGCCTGCATCCTGAAAATCCTTAAATCTGTTTAATCCTGGTTCAGACTTTATCCCGTAAAAGCGGCATACTCATACAATGAAAACCGCCGCGTGCACGCGAAAGCTCTGATGATGGCATTAGCACCAGCGTATCTTTCATGCTTTGCGGATCAAGCTCATCATTTTCAAATTTTTGGAGCAGGTCGGCTACCTTAATGATCTCAAAGCCTTTTTTCTTAAAAGCCTCCACCGTTTTATCATTACGGTCATAGCCTAAAACTACGCCTTCTTTAACGGCCAGTAGATTGCACGAGTCCGTCCATTGCTCGCGTGCATCAAACGGGAACTTATCGTTACCTGAATAAATAAACTTGGTTTTCTTATTGCTTTCCAAGTCATTTTCACTGATGTCGCTTAACAAATCTTCGAGACTTTTGAAAGCTTTGGGCTTTGACTTACCTTTTTCAAACTGTGCGATCTCTGTTTTATCTTTCGATCTTTTATCCGAAAACCATTTTACTACATCCGTATTATCATCCGCGCCTTCCAAAGCCGAAAGCGAGCCCAGCATCACCCATACATTGCGTTTTACCTGCGTAAATATGGTATCTATGTGCATATAATCACGCTTGTGCGGGATTTTGACGATGGTGACTTTTTTTACTACATCGTTTTCGAACAGCAGCTTCATCGCTTCATTAGCACCACTGATGGAAGTACGCTCGCTGCAACCGATCAAAACGTGATTAGGGCTCACCATCATCACGTCGCCACCTTCCAAAGTAGTTTTCTCATCCTGTTCTTCGCCCGGGCGGAGGAAGTGGTGCACCGTTTCGGGTATCTCCAGGATATTGTCACGGTAAGCAGCAAATAAAGGATGGTTAAAAAAGATATATCGGGCCAGCAAAGTTTCGCGTGAGCGTGCCTTTTTAGCAGGCTTGTTGAGCAACATATAATTATTGATGGCAATGCCAATATCCCTTGAAAAGATGAGGTTCGGAATAGGGGCGAAGATCATATCATCGTTCCCCATCGAACCGGAAATGAATATTTTGGCCAACTCCACCGGTGTTGTTTCGATTAATTTTTGTTGCAAACGGTAGGTGCAATTCTCAATAGCGCATACCGAAGCAACCAGTTTTTTGCGGATATCATCCTCAACTAAAATATCCGACAGCAGGTTTTGCAGCTCTACTACCTTGGTTGATGCGTGGAAGTCTTTATTGTCGGGTTTAAAAAATGCCCGGTCGTTTTTATCCGAATCGATCTCTGCCAGTTTGCCTTTGATCTTAGCCGGGTCAAGAAAATACATCAATAGTTTGACATAGTAATCATACTCGTTACGGCGCATGGTATCCAGGTGCACAATGTCTTCAAACAGCCAGTCCTGTGCTTTTGAAGGTACCACTTTGCCTAGTCCGCTATCGGGGCTATGTATTAAAAGGCAACGCAGATCGCCAATTTCGGACGTAACATCCAGCTTAAAATCGTTATTTTTTTTGGTCATATAGGTTAAAAGATGAGCAAAGCTATGCTTTTTAGGGCATAATTGATAGTTCATTACACATAGCCGGTAAAACCATGAACCATGAACCATGAACTACAAACCAATTTGTTAATTTTGCGCGATGAATTTTATTACCGAAGCTGTTATTAAAGCTGTTAAAACCCTATATCAAGCCGATATTACCCCTGTTGACATTCCTTTACAGGAAACGCGTAAGGATTTTGAGGGCCAGGTTACCGTGGTTACTTTCCCGCTCACCAAGCTATCCCGCAAATCGCCCGAGCAAACGGGCAACGAGATCGGCGCGTTTATAGAAGCTGAATTGAAAGAAATAGCCAGCTTTAATGTGATCAAAGGCTTCCTCAATATTTCACTGTCCGATACCTACTGGCTGGATGTATTTTATACTGAGATAAAAACGCCAGATTTTGCCCTAATAAAACCTAACGGCAAAAAGGTAATGGTTGAATATTCGTCACCAAATACCAACAAACCATTGCATTTGGGCCACGTGCGTAATAATTTATTGGGCTATTCGGTCGCAGCCATATTAAAGGCGGCGGGATACGAAGTAATAAAAGCTAATTTGGTTAATGACAGGGGTATCCACATCTGTAAATCCATGCTGGCCTGGCAGAAATTTGGCAATGGTGAGACGCCTGAATCATCGGGTTTAAAAGGTGATCACCTGGTAGGAAAGTATTACGTCATGTTTGAGAAGGAATTACAACGCCAGGTAAAACCTATTCTGGGAAATATCTTTGACGAGCATGATTTATCGCCTTTCAATGAAAATCAACAGGAAAAAATTCAGGGAGCTTTGGGGAAGATAGTCAAGTTGAAAGAGAAATTAACTGAAAATCCAGTTGAGAAAGCACAAAAAGAGTTAGAAGACAAGATCGAGGAGCAAAATAGTGAAATAAAAGAAATAGCCCGTTCAAAAACCCAACTGATGATTGAGGCGCAAGAAATGCTTCAAAAATGGGAAGCAGGGGATGAGGCCGTTATCAGCCTTTGGAAAACCATGAACAGTTGGGTTTATGCCGGCTTTGCTGACACGTACAAGCGCCTGGGTGTTGATTTTGATAAATATTATTACGAATCGGACACTTATTTATTAGGTAAGGATATTGTTGAAGAAGGGCTGGAAAAAGGCGTTTTTCTTAAAAAACAAGATGGCTCAGTTTGGATAGACCTGACTACAGAAGGATTAGATGAAAAGCTGGTTCGCCGTGCTGATGGTACATCTGTATATATTACGCAGGATATTGGCACCGCTCAACTGAAATATAACGATTACCACATGGACGAATCCATTTATGTGGTAGGCAACGAGCAGGATTACCACTTTAAAGTACTGTTCCTGATACTCGAGAAGCTGGGTAAAACATGGGCAAACGGCCTTTATCATTTGTCATATGGTATGGTTGACCTGCCTTCCGGGAAAATGAAATCCCGCGAAGGAACTGTAGTGGATGCCGATGACCTGATAGATGAAATGGAGCAAACCGCCAAACAGCACACCGAAGCATTGGGTAAAGTAGAGCAGTTTGGCGAAACGGAAAAAGAGCAGCTTTATCATACCATTGGCATGGGCGCTTTGAAGTATTTCCTTTTAAAGGTCGACCCTAAAAAACGCTTGTTATTTGATCCAAATGAGTCCGTAGATTTCCAGGGGCACACTGGTCCGTTCATCCAATACACGCATGCACGTATCAAATCGGTTTTAAGCAGGGCAGGAGAAGATATGAGCGCTCAAATGGAAGCGCCGTCAACGCTTTTCGCCGAAGAACGTGATTTGATCTTACTGTTAAGTCAATTCCCAACAATTATTGAGGAAGCTGCCAGGGGCCACAGTCCGGCTGTAGTTGCTAATTATGTGTACGAAGTTGCCAAGTCATTCAACAAATTTTACCACGAAAGGTCGATCCTGCAGGCAGAAGATGAGATAAGCAAGCAATTCCGTTTGCATTTGTCGGCGGCCTCAGCCAAAGTGATCAAAAAAGCAATGGGATTATTGGGGATTGAAGTGCCAGAGAGGATGTGATTGAATGTGCAAATGTGCGGATATGCAGATTCCAAATTATCAAAAATCTGCACATACGCACATCTTCATATCTGCACATTAATCTTATTGCCACCTCCCCCTATGCCAGCTATAGCCGCGACTTGTATGGCTCCAGCTGCCTTTTACATAAGTATGGTTGGCGCGGGCGTGTTCCCAGTGGCCCCTGTTGTGTACATAGTGGCCGGCATTGTAAGCCCAGTCGTCGCCAACCCAAACGCCGTCAGCGTATGGAGGTGTACCATAATCATATGCGACATCGGTAGGTTGATCGGATACGTAGTATTCCCCGGCACACGAGGCCAGGAAAAGGGAGCCGCCTAAAGCTAACATAGCTCCCAATTTTGATAGCGTTCTCATCAGTATATGTTTTTAATAAGTATTTAATACTGACAAACGAATACCGGAATGGTTTCAAAAATCTTTAGCGCCTGAATTTTGGTGCGACTGTAACTTCCTTACTACCAGTAGTGTACTGATAAAAACCAGTACCGGTTTTAGCACCAAGGTTACCTGCAGTAACCATATTAACTAACAATGGGCAAGGCGCATATTTTGGGTTGCCTAAACCTTCATGCAGTACCCTTAAAACAGCCAGGCAAACGTCTAAGCCTATAAAATCAGCTAATTGAAGCGGCCCCATTGGATGGGCCATGCCTAATTTCATTACGGTATCAATTTCTTCAACACCGCTAACGCCTTCAAATAAGGCGTATATTGCTTCATTGATCATGGGCATCAAAATACGGTTGGCCGCAAAGCCCGGGTAGTCATTTACTTCTACCGGGTCCTTATCCAATTTGCGCGACAGGTCCATTATCATGTTTGTCACCTCGTCGCTTGTCGAATAGCCCCGTATTACCTCTACCAGCTTCATCACCGGCACCGGGTTCATAAAGTGCATGCCAATAACCTGGGCAGGGTTTTTGGTTACAGCTGCTATTTGTGTGATCGAAATAGACGATGTATTGGATGCCAGTATCGTATGGTTACAGCAAATCTCGCTCAACTGCTTAAACAGGTTAAGTTTGATCTCGCGGTTTTCTGTTGCGGCTTCAACAACGAGGTCGGCGTTGGCTGCACCCGTTTTTAGATCAGCATAAGTAGTGATATTTGCCAGAGTAGCTGATTTGGCGCTTTCATCTATCGCACCTTTTTTAATCTGGCGGTCTAAATTATTGCTGATGGTTTGGAGCCCTCTCTTCAAAGCATCTTCGTTGACATCTACCAACGCAACTTTGTAGCCATGTTGTGCAAAGGTATGTGCGATGCCATTACCCATAGTGCCCGAACCGATTACCGTAATATTCTTCATAAGGTGGTTAAATAATTGAATACACGAAGGTGCTGCAAATTCTTTATTTGGCAAAATATAGTCAACAACATTTACAGGTTGATATGGCTGCCGGCATCAATAATGTCCGATTTATCGATATTGTCATATTTGGGGATATGCCCTAATAATGGTATGCCGGTATACTTCAAAATGAATTCTTTCGAATAAATATCCTTCGCCCCATTAAAAATAATGCCCTTAACCGGGATGCCATATTGTTTTAGCACATAAATAGATAACAAAGTGTGATTGATACTACCCAGGTAGTTTGATGACACCAGTATGGCTTCTGCATTTAATTCTTTGATCAGGTCGATCATTAAAAAACTATCATTAAGCGGCACCATTAAACCACCAGCGCCCTCAATAATTAAGGTATTGTCGGTTACTGGTAGGCGAATATTCTCACGTTCAATAACAATTCCGTCAATAGCTGCCGATTTATGCGGCGAAAAAGGTTGCGTCAACTTATACGACTCAGGAAAAATAAACGATCGGCTGTTAGAGATCAGGTTTTTTATTTTGAGCGAATCACTATTTTGCAAGTCGCCGGATTGAACAGGCTTCCAGTAATCAGCCTTTAGCTTTTCCACAAGCGCAGCAGAAACTATGGTTTTTCCAATGTCAGTTCCTATTCCGGTTACAAAAAGATGTTTTTTATCACGCATTGTTATATTTCTTTTAGCGTTTCGGCTAATAATGTTATTTCATTTGATGTATTAAAAGCGTGCAGGCATATCCGCAATCTTTCAGTGCCTTCGGGAACAGTCGGACTCAAAATCGCCCTGACATCCAACTCAGCATTTTGCAACAGTGCCGCCATTTCGCGTGCCTTTTTATTATCGCCCAAAATAATACATTGTATGGCGCTATCGCTTATTAAAAGCGTAAAATATTTGTTGCGCGATACTATTTTTTTGAAGGCGCTGATATTATCTTTCAATTTTTGAATTTCATCACCTGCTGTTGCCAATAATTGGTAAGCCATTTTCACCGAAGCAAGTTGATGAAGCGGTGCCGCGGTAGTATAAATAAACGACCTCGAAAAATTGATCAGGTATTCGCGCAAAAGTGTGCTGCCCAACACTATCGCTCCATGGTAGCCCAGGGCTTTACCAAATGTTACTATCCTTGCAAAAACACGATTTTCTAAACCAAGCTCACAAACCAGTCCCTTTTTGTACAAGCCTACGGCATGAGCCTCATCCACTATCAAACTGGCGGCGTAGCGCTCGGTCATTTCCAATATTTCCTTTAGCGGAGAGGTATCGCCATCCATCGAATAAATACTTTCGATAACCACGTAACAATTGCCTTTGGCATGTTTTAATTTTTCTTCCAGGCTTTGCAGATCATTATGCCTGAAATTATACCTGTTAGCAAAACTCAGCCTCGCGCCGTCGATGATTGACGCATGGGCCAGTTCATCCATAATAATGGTATCGCCTTTTTGCGGAAGAGAAGAGAACAATCCAATATTGGCGTCATAACCTGAATTATAGATCAACCCGGCTTCACTTTGGTGCCAGGCTGCTATTTCCTTTTCCAGGGTCTCAGCATAAGTTGTATTTCCTGAAAGCAGCCTCGACCCGGTTGAACCATTTAAATATCCACTGTTGACTTGTATTTCTTCGTCAATCAGTTTCTTCAACGCGGAGGAACGGGCAAAGCCCAGGTAATCATTTGAGCAAAAGTCTACCAGCCCGTTTTCAGGTTTCAGGGTTCGATAAGCGCCTGTTGCCTTTCTTTCGTTAAGTCTTGCTTTAATAAACTCTTTTGCGTTATTCAATGAGTCAAATTTCTGCTAAAATAGAAAAAGCGGCCGATGACCGCTTTTCTATTATGGGTTTTATTTTAGAGGCTTAGTTACCACCGCCACCGCCTTGTTGCATGCGGGCGCGTCTTTCATCCATCATTTTTTGATAAGCAGCTGCCTGGTCAGGGGTCAAAATAGCTTTGATCTTATCATTGGTGGCCTGCATTAAGGGACGCATAGCCGAAAAATCGCCGCCTGCATTGCGTATGCTATCAATCTTTGTAGTCTGTGTCTGGTATAACGCAGTAATTTTAGCTGTCTGATCATCGGTAAGCTTCAACTGTGTTTGTAATTGCTTCGCCCTTTCTTCCGGACTTCTTCTTTGGCCACCGCCCTGGGCGCGACTAACCGCTGTCATTCCCAAAAGGATACAGCACATTAACAAAAATTTCTTCATCTCTTTTTAGTTTTAGTGTTTTAATCTTTGATCTTTTGATAAAGTTATAACCTTATGGTTTAATAACACCGATGTAACTTAATTGTTGCTTAATGATTAATGAGCGATTTAGCGAATGAGTGAATCGTAATAATTAACTCACTCATTCACTAATTCAGTCCTTCACTAATTACTTAGCCTGCAGGCTGGAGATGGACCGCTGCATTTGCGCCATCATGGTTGTCAGGCTTTCCATGGTAGGTTCGGGTGCAGGGAGTGGCATGTGGGTCGAAATGTAAGCTTTCGCCTTCCATATTTCCAATACGTCCTCACCGCTTATTTCATAGGGTTCATATACCGGGTTATCCGATACCAGCTTTAGTTTCTTTTGCTCTTTGAATTTGCCGTTTACACGTTTATATACAATGCCATCGCTTTTTGATATGATAACATACGTATCACCTTGTTTTACATCACCCCAGTTTTCGGTGTACTCGCCTATAATAATAGTACCTGATACCAGGGGCAGCATTGAGTCACCTTTAATTTCGAAGGCGCGGTGGGTGCCTTGCTTAAACATCGGCAGGTAGAACTTAGGTAAAGCTGCTACATATTCAGGATCGGCGTAACCGTTCAAATAACCGGCGCTTGCTTTTAAGGGAACAAGCTCGATATTTTCGTTATCGTCTTTATCAACCGATATGCTTAGTATCCTCAGGTTGGCCGGATCGCCTTTGGGTTTCGGCGCCCATTTCTCGTTGATGGTCTCATTTATAAAATCATCTACGGTGATCTCAAAAAACGATGCTATTGTTTTTAGCAAATCGTATTTCGGCTCTGCCCTTTCTTCTTCATAGGCCCCAACTAACGACCTTTTTATACCTATCTGATCAGCAAACTGTTGTTGCGTTAAACCCTTTTTTTTGCGAAGGAATTTAATATTTGATGAAATTAATGCCATAAAATTTGCATTTGCTAAAATAATTAGTATTTTTATGCTCATAAAATTAGTAATTATTTTTTAATCAGCAAATTTTTATTGAAATGAAACGCTATATCTATATTATTACCGACCGCAACCGCAACAATTTACACGTGGGTTTATGTTCCGATCTGACAAAAACGATCGATTTCTATCACCAAATGCCGACACTTTTTTTCGATAGCGCAAAGCAATTAAACAGGTTGGTCTATTTTGAAGAGATCAATAACGAAGACCAGGCCATGGACCGCTTTAAATTTGTAAGTACTTTTACCCGTCCCCAAAAAGAAAAAATGATCAGATCTGTAAACCCGGATTGGGTAGACCTGACCATAGGATTAAATTTTGAAAGCAGCATGCGTACCCGGCCAATGTTACGTCCGTCAGTAAGCGCTGCGCGTAAGCTGGTTACTTTTTAATGAATTTGAGTGCGCCAGAGTTCATGCAAAAGCGTTTGCCGCCACGATCGGCAGGGCCGTCATCAAACACATGGCCCAAATGCAGCCCCGTGCTTTTTTCAATAACCTCATCGCGGGTCATGCCGTAGCTGTTGTCGGTTACTATGGCTATTTTGGATGGGTCAACGGCTTTTACAAAACTTGGCCAGCCGGTATGGCTATCATATTTATCATCTGAAGTAAACAAAACTTCACCCGTCGCGGCGCTTACATAAACGCCTTTTTCGTGATTGTTCCAATAGGCATTTTTGTAAGGAGTTTCCGTGCCTTTTTCAACCATTATTTCATATTGGTTGGGGGTAAGCTGTTTTTTCCATTCGGCAGCAGACTTCTTTTTTGACTGGGCCACGCTGTATTGAGTACTAAAC
>JBIOHG010000037.1:0-43248 GCA_044448765.1 Sphingobacteriales bacterium
AACTTGCGACCCATCGTCCGGCAATACAATGTCCTGCCCCTGGTAATTTTGATGAACTATTGGCCTTACACCCTCGCCGCTGCAATCGGGCGCGGTATCCATGTGCGAGCAAAAACAAATAACCGGTATACTGCTTTTCTCACTATTAGATTGGATGGTTGCATACACATATCCGTACTCGTCCAGGTGGGCATCGTGTAACCCTATGGCAATTAATTCGTTTACAAGTAATCTGCCCAAATTCTTTTGCTTTTGGGTTGACGGAAAACTGTCAGAATTGGGGTCCGACTGGGTATCAATGGTTACATATCGTAAAAAACGTTCGGTAACCGTGAAATTTAATGTTGATTTTAACATATAATTATAAGAATTATATCAGTAGAAATTTTATTTTTGACAAGTATAGCTGAGCAGTTTCAAAAAGATTGTACAATATTGATTAAATTTAAGCATTGAAAAAACTCATTTTACTTTTCGTTTTTTTATTTAGCGTATTGATTGGCAAGGCTCAAATGGGCTATAACTATAAAGAGTATGGCGTGGGGCTTGATATCTTTTCCGAGATCGGCTTTACCAATGTCCAAAAACAATATCGCCATATTGGCCAAAATCTCAACTTCACTTATAATTACAGCCCGTATATCCCCGTAACAGCCGAATTGCAATTCGGCCATTTATCCGGCGGCGGCACCACGCCTGCCATTGATAAATATGGCCGTGAATACACCAACAACTACGAAGGGCTTATTGTACATGCCGATTTTCAATTGGGAGAGGTGATTGACTATTCGCAAAGTGACGTGCTTAATATTCTGAAGAATTTTTATTTTGGATCTGGCGGTGGTATTATTTTTAATAATAACACCGTACAACGTACTAATTTATACCCCATAAATGGTAGCACTGCTTATATCTTCCCGGGCTCAAATACCAGTATAAACCTTACGGTCCCACTCAGGTTCGGGTACGAGTTTAAATTGTATAATGATTTCGAGGAGCCTTATATGGCTATCGATATTGGCTATGTGCACAACCTTGTATTTGGCGAAGGATTGGATGGCTATGATGACCCATCGAGTAAATTCAAAAACAACGCTACCAATCAATACGCACAAATTGTTATCGGCGTCAGATTTAACTTTGGTAATGTAACTTCGTTTAATAAGCTGATCAGGCGTTTCTAACCTTGAATATTGAAGAAATACGCGATTACTGTTTGGCCAAACCGGGCGGGACAGAAGGCTTGCCTTTCGGCGAGGATACCCTTGTTTTTAAAGTCGGAGAAAAACTATTCCTGCTTACCAGCATATCCGACCCTACTCATTTCAACGTAAAATGCGACCCTGAACTTGCCGTTGAACTTCGCGAACGCTACTCTGAGGTTCAACCTGGCTATCACATGAATAAGAAGCATTGGAACACCATTTATTCGGACCGCAGCCTAACCCGCAAGCAGCTTTGCGATATGATAGACCACTCGTATGACCTGGTGTTGAAAAGCCTGCCGAAGAAGCTGCAGGATGAGATAAGCTCGCTGTGATCCCGTTCCCGCCAGGCAACTTGAACAGCAAAAACAGGTTTGAAAATAGTTTGAATTTATTACGCGTTAATCAGTAACATTGGATACGTATTCATCTCTAATGCCAAACCACCATCATTTAAACCGCAAAAACAAAAAGAAATGAAAATCACAAAATTTTGCCTGCTGCTTATAGCAGCGGTTTCCCTGGGCTTTGCTGCAAAGGCGCAAACGGCCGACGACGTTATCGCCAAATACGTCGACGCCCTTGGCGGAAAGGACAAACTGGCCCAGATCAAATCAGTTGTTACCGATGCTTCCATCAGCGTGATGGGGCAAGATGGCTCTTCAACTACCACATTATTGGTGGGAAAAGGTTATCGCAGCGAGTCCGAGATCAGTGGCTCCAAGATCATACAGGTTTACACCGATAAAGGCGGATGGAGCGTAAATCCGTTCGCTGGCAGCAGCGATCCAACACCGCTACCAGACGAGCAATACCAGGCTGGCAAGAACGCCATTTGGTTAGGACGCTCGTTGCTTAATTATGCAGCCATGGGCTACAAAGCCGAACTGCTGCCTAAAGACGGCAATAATTATCCGATAAAGATCACTGCGGGTAAGGAAGTAACCACCTATTTTATTGATGCCAACACCTACCTGCTCAACAAAATGGTCGCAAACCAATCCGTTCAGGGCCAGGATATAACCGTAACCACAACACTTTCCAACTACAAAAAAACGGATTTCGGTGAACTGGAACCCAATAAGATCGACATCGACTTTGGCCAGTTCCAGTTGGCATTCGTAGTAAAAACAGTCACTATTAATAAGGATATTGATTCCAAAATATTTGATATGCCTGCTAAATAAGCGCAAAATATTTTAGCCAAGACACCGCTGTTCGATTTATAAATTGGGCAGCGGTGTTTGCGTTTTCGGGGCTACAGGTAACAAATCTGATTGACTTATTGGTGAAGTTGTAATCCGACTATATATTTGTTAAAACTATTTCTCAATGAAACGATTCCTGCCCGTATTGCTGGCCTGTTTTATTTTTATACAGGCTAAAGCCCAATTAACCCCCTTTGAGCTAAGCAAAGACAAAAACTACACTGCCACTTACGCCGAAATAACTGCTTACTATCAAAAACTGGCAAAACTGCATAGCCAGCAGATGAGAATATTCAACTACGGCATTACGGATGTGGGCAAGCCATTGAGCCTGGTCGTTTTGTCACGGGACAAGGTTTTTGACCCTGTGCAGATCAAAAAGCAGGATAAGCGGGTAATACTCATCAATAATGGTATCCATCCTGGTGAGCCGGAGGGAATAGACGCAACCATGATGCTCACCCGCGACCTGCTAAAAAAAAATCAGCTGCCTAAAGATGTTGTGCTTTGCTTTATCGAGGTTTATAACATCGACGGCTGCCTTAACCGCGGTGTATCGCGCCCTAACCAGAACGGCCCGCGTATGTACGGCTTTAGGGGTAACTATAAAAACCTCGACCTGAACCGCGATTTTATTAAAGCCGACAGTAAAAATGCTTTGGCTTTTGAAAAGATATTAAACACCTGGCAGCCCGAGGTTTTTTTGGATAACCACACCAGCGACGGTGCGGACTATCAATATGTAATGACCCTGATAGAAACGCAAAAGGATAAGCAAAATCCGATTTTAGCCGACTATACTTCAAAAACACTCTCTCCCGAACTGTACAAACGCATGGCTAAAAACGGCTACGAAATGACGCCTTACGTGGAAGAAAAAATGAGCACGCCGGATTCGGGTATCGTGAGTTTTTTGGAGACGCCACGCTTCGCTACGGGTTATACGGCGCAGCACAATATCATCAGCTATATTACCGAAACACACATGTTAAAAGCGTTTGACAAACGTGTTTATTCTACCTATGACTTTATGGTGGCCCTGTTTGATATTTGCCAGCGCGACGCCAAACTGATAGGTGAATTAAAACACAAGGCAGATGAACAGGTAAAAAATCAAACCACGTTTGAGCTCAATTGGGACGTGGACTGGCAGCATTATGATACGCTAACTTTTAAAGGTTTTGAAGCCGGTCGTAAAACCAGTGAGGTAAGCGGCCTGCCGCGCTTATATTATGACGAAACCAAACCTTACACAAAAACCATCAAATATTACGATAATTATAAGCCGACCGTATTTGCGGATAAACCGGTTGCTTACTTAATTCCGCAGGCATGGCAAAAAGTGATCGAACTATTTAAGCTGAACAATATTGCGATGCGCCGGCTGACGCATGATACCACACTCGACCTGCAGATGTATTATATCGGCGATTATAAAACCGGTCAGCGGCCGTACGAGGGCCATTACGTACATAGCAATGTAAAGCTAAACCCGCTAAACATGAAAGTGAAGTTTTATGCCGGCGACTACGTGGTTTACACCAACCAGGCTTTGAACCGCTATATCGTGGAAACGCTCGAGCCGCAGGGTGTCGACTCATTTTTTGCGTGGAATTTCTTTGATTCGGTTTTAGGTGAAAAGGAGGGTTATTCAGATTACGTATTTGAAGATATAGCGGCCAGCCTGCTGAAGACGGATTCTGACCTGCGCAAAAAGCTGGATGATGAGAAGGCTAAAAATCCCAACCTGGCCAATAGCGGTAGGGCACAATTAAACTTTGTGTACCATAACTCACCGTATTTCGAAAAAACATATCTTCGGTACCCGGTTGGCAGGTTGCTCACCGATACCAAACTCGATCTTCAATAAATGGACTTAAGCCAATACCTTCACATGGCGCCGGTGGCGTGTGTTATATTTGTAGTTACTATCGCCATTAGCTTTATGGCTTTTTCAAGCGACTGGCTGTATGAGAATTTCATCCTGCACCCTGCATCAGTTTATCGCGGCAAAAATTTGTATACGCTGATCACCAGCGGCTTTATTCATGCCGATCTGATGCACCTTTTTTTCAACTTATTCAGCTTCTTTTTTTTTGCGTTTACGCTCGAAGCGACATTGGGGCACTGGCAGTTTACCCTGCTTTACCTGCTCAGTATGGTTTTAGCGGATCTGCCTTCTGTGGTGAAACATAAGGATAATTACGGCTACCGCAGTCTTGGCGCTTCGGGCGCTATCAGCGCGGTAATTTTCAGCTTCATCATGTTTGAGCCGTTTGCGGGTATGGGGTTGATATTTTTGCCGGGGGTTGATATTCCGGCGGTGGTATTTGGTATATTGTACTTGGTGTATTGCTCTTATGCTTCCAAAAAACAGTTAGGTAACATCAACCACGATGCGCACTTATATGGCGCTATTAGCGGGGTAATGATCACTATCATATTACAGCCGCACGTACTGACCGAATTTATTCACGCCATCAGCGCGAAAGTGCAATCGTTTGGGCATTAATAAAGTTGCCATCGGCATCTGATAAAAAGCTGATTGGATTTTCAGGATCTTTGATGATCTCAAGGAGAAGAAAGCCCCATTTTTTCCAGAAGTTCTCCAGCACCTGCCCGTAGGTTTTATTTTGCCAGTTGTCAAACAGCAGCTTGCTGCTCATTCCGCGCAAAGGCATGGCTTCAATAAACGTTTCATCGCCAACCGGCAACACATTGTACTCGGGAAGGCGGTTAAATAAATAAGCGGAGTAAAACACACGTGCGTTAAACTCTTCAAATTGGATGGGGTGCAAGGGCTGACAGTTGATCTTCGCCAGAACTTCGCGATGATAGGTGCAATTAGCACTGTTATCCTGCAGGCAGATGATCAGGCCGAAATCTTTTATCCGCAGCGAAAAAGTTAGTGTGTTGATCTCATCGCGGTAGCCAAATAAGCCATCCTCGCTGTCAACCTTAAATAAAAACAGGCTAAAAGGCGTAAAATCTTCGAATTGTATCGGTTGATAAATGCTTTGCAGCATCAAATGCAGGTTACTAAACTTATGGATAAGCGCCTGCGAAATATTAAACTCCTGTCCCTGTGCGTGCTGTTGTTTAATGCCTGATTGTATCTCGTTGAAGATAATACCATACAACAGTTTACCTGCCCATTGGAATAATTTAAGCTCATCAACTTCTCTTACCGCATCATAACCGATATCAAAGGCCGCAGCAATTTCATTTTCGAGAGGCTCAAGATATTGCTCATTTATGGCTGACGAACAGGGTACTTTTAGATCTTTATAAGTAGAAATGCTTTCATCTAATAATTTAAAAGGCTCATCGGCTAAGTTGAAACGGCTCATCAGCCAGGCCGGGAAAACTTGTATTTTTTCCTCTTCTGACGTTAATGCCACGCCGGAAAGGAAACAAGTACGGTTGCTGAAATTGAAGCTTTTGAAGGGGTAGTAAATTTGTGCCGGCATGGCCGCAAAGATAAGCAGGAAATTTAAGCCTTCTAATCAAGAATGACAGTGGAAAGTAATTTGTCCCCTGGGGACATCTCGTCGGTAGAAAAATGCGAAAATCACGAGGCGTTCCTATAGGAACGCTTGATATTTTGCAAATCATGTTCTACCTACGAGATGTGCCATCCGGCACATATTTTTAGGTGAGATAGCTAAATTATTTTCTCTGCCCTGCACATGGTTATCCCGAAAATTTTAGATTTGAACTTTAACATGGAACTGACTTACCGCCCTTTCGAGCTTGAACTGAAACACCCGTTTACGATCGCTAAATTTTCGCGTACCTCTACGCCGCTGATGTTATTGGAAATTAAACATGAAGGCTATACAGGCTTTGGTGAAGCCTCTATGGTGCCTTATATGGGCGAAAGCCAGCAAACGGCTGTGGACTTCCTGGGCAAAGTTGATGTTTCGCAATTCAGGTCTCCTTTTGATTTTGGGTCGATCATAAATTATCTCGATAGCGTTGCACCAGGTAACCCGGCTATCAAAGCGGCAATCGATATTGCCCTGCACGACCTGGAAGGCAAGATCAAACAACAAGCCTGCTGGCAACTATTGGGCAGCGACCCGGCTAAAATGCCGCTGACAAGTTATACCGTAGGCATCGATACGCCCGAAATCTTAGTCAAAAAAGTAAAAGAAGCCGGTGATTGCCGGATCATCAAAGTAAAACTGGGGCGTGGGAGTGATAAAGAATTAATTAACACCATCCGTTCCGTAACTAATGCCCCTTTATTTGTAGATGCCAACCAGGGCTGGACAGACTTACAACAAAGTTTGGATATGACCCACTGGCTGCACGAACAGGGCGTGTTGCTGATAGAGCAGCCCATGCTTAAAACCGATTTAGACAGCAATGCCTGGCTAACCGAACGCAGCCCCATACCAATAATCGGCGATGAAGCCGTTCAACGTTTGCCGGATGTGGCGAAAGCAAAGGGAATATATCACGGCATTAATGTAAAGCTGATGAAGTCGGCAGGGATGTATGAGGCGCAACAGATGATATTAAAGGCAAAAGAACTTGGCCTGAAGGTACTTATCGGCTGCATGAGCGAAACCAGTTGTGCCACATTAGCTGCGGCAGCCTTAGCTCCGCAATGCGATTGGGCTGACCTGGACGGGCCGCTGCTGATAAGCAATAATCCTTTTAAAATGCCGAAGTTTAAAGATGGGAAATGGGTATTGAGCCATGAGCCGGGATTAGGTTTACATTAAATCGATTTAAGAGGTATAATAACGCCTCTTATAAAAGCTGGCCTATGTATTTTCTTTATCCCCGTTATCCCCGGCTGAAGAAAAGATCCTACTAAATCCATTGCCATTTTTGGAAACCGGCCACATGTGCAGTATCCTTTCGCGCTTGCGTTCTTCCTGGAGGATACGGTCGCGGGCCGAGAGTAGTTCAAACTGCGTGATAAATCCACGAAGTTTGCCTTTTTCAAGCCTGTCGACAACCGGCAGCACACCCACTTGTTTGTCGGCCATTCTATCCGCAATAGTGCGAAGGGATTCTTCGGGGAAAGCGGTAACCACATCCTTTATCATAACATCATCTACTGTGCCCGATAGATCGCCCTGTAATGACTTTTCCATAATATCCTGCCAGGAAATAACCCCCAACACCACCCCATCCGGCGTGACGACCGGCAGCAGGCGCTGTCTTCGCATTTCTGGCTTACCTTGTATTGTAGCTTTTACATCAGTCATCAACATACCTGTATTTAAGGTAAGCACATTGGTCGACATCACATCTTCTGCAAAAAGTACTTCAAGGGGCTCTACAGCATACTCACGTAATAAGTGAAAACCCCGGCGCGCCACTTTTTCGGTAAGGATAGATCGCTTTAAGGTTAGCACACTGATCAAATGCGCCAGCGTAACGGTTATTAATAGCGGCAAAAACAGGTCGGTACTGTGCGTAAGCTCTATCGCAAAAACGATGGAAGTAAATGGCGACCGCATTACACCGGCCAATGCGCCGGCCATTCCCAGCAGGGCCCACTCGCCCGGCACGTTACCGGGGAGGTATAAGCCCAATAATCCGCCCACAGCAGCGCCCATAATTAATATAGGGGCCAATATGCCGCCGCTTGTTCCCGAACCCAGGGCAATTGCCCAGATCACTAACTTAACTGCAAAAATGCTTATCAATGCGGTTATTGTGAGGTTCCCCGCAAGTTCATTGGCAATAGTATCATAGCCCACCCCCAGCGCAGCAGGTTGTATCAATCCCCCTATCCCTACTATCACACCGCCCAGTACGGGCCACCACATCCAGTGAATGGGCAATTTCCTGAAAAGATCTTCGGCCCCGTACACCGCCTTGGTCAACAGCCAGGCCAGGCCTCCGCAAATAATTCCTAATAGCACAGCGTCTGCTAACCCTGTGTTTCCCAACGCCACTATTTTATGTACCGGGAACAAAGGCTCCGCACGCATCAGGCCGTCGTTTACAAATACATGCCTTACCGCATCTGCAACTATACTGGCGATAGCCGCAGGGATAAAAGAACGCGGCTTCCATTCAAACAAAAGCAGTTCTATGCCAAGGATCAGAGCGGCTATGGGTGTTCCGAAAACTGCGCTCATGCCTGCCACAGCTCCGGCCACCAAAAGGCTCCGGCGCTCGATAGCCGTGAGATTAAGGAATTGCGCGAATACTGAACCGATAGCGCCACCGGTTAAGATAATAGGCCCTTCGGCACCAAACGGGCCGCCTGTGCCTATACTGATAGCGCTTGCAATAGGTTTAAGAACAGTAAGGATAGGCTCAACCTTACTGCCGCCTACCAGGATAGTTTCCATGGCTTCAGGTATGCCGTGGCCCCGGATGCGCTCTGATCCGTAGTAGGCCATCAGCCCCACAATTAAGCCGCCGGCCATCGGGATCAAAACAGCCAGCCAGCCAAGCGTATTGCCCCGTGGTGATATCAGCGTAAGATCAAAATGCCCGTAATATAAAAAATTGGTAATAAGGGCAATAAGATCGAGCAGTACGAGTGCAATAACAGCGCCTAAAATACCGATGATGATTGAAATTGGAATGAGCTTAAGTACGGACCGCGACATAGTAAAGTCACTGAGCTTACGGGCCACACCCGATGAGATCGTTTGTTGCCTGCTGGCTTTGCCGGCTTTTTTATCACTACTGCCTTCGTTATCCATATATCGTATTTGCAAGAGCTGCCCCGGTCGTTTTTCTGAAAAAAATTAACGCCGCTGAAGTACGTTCAATTTAAGTGATTTATGACGACTTCGGTAGGGTTATAGTTTTTATAACAAATATTTTACAAAAGGGATTTGTTTTTTAAATAAAAACGATGGAGTGCTTCACGACGCCGGGGCTGCTGTCGGGAGATGCGCACTGGCCATACGGATCATAACAAAACAGGTGACTACTACTTTACCCGCTGTAGAGTAATAACCGGCCCATCGGGCGAGTTTTCATCGTACTTTTCCGCCCGTTTACCACCCGGGAATATCTGCCATTTGATGGTATCGCTGTCTACAAACAATAAAAATCCCGGCAAAATAGCCTCTCCTTTTATGGTTTGCATAACAATGTCAAGCCTTGCCGGGCTTTTTGGAAGATCAATGGTATAAGTGTAAGGCGGCAAAGGCGCGCCATTGATATTGACCGAAACTTTAGTGGTATCCAAAAACTGGATAGAGGCCTTGGTTCCCTGGCTGTCCGTTCCCTCCCATTTGCCGATAAGGTCCTTTTTGGTGTGCTGCGCAAATACCAAAACAGGAAAAAGAGCAAATAATAATAAGGTTAAGATATATTTTTTCATATCAGATTAGATCATTTATGTCTTCTTACGCTTTAAAATAATTGTAATTGCGTCGTTGAGTGCAATTGTGCTACTAAGAGATTTGTTGTCAGGATTTGGTCTGTCGCCGCCCGCAAAAATTTGCCACTTAAGCGTATTATTGTCCATAAATTGGATAAAACATTTTAAAGGTATTTGTTGCTTACCGTCAAGAGTTTTTATGATAATATCCAAAGGCGCGGGAGTTTTAGTTAGCTCAATCTTGTAGTCTAAATCATTCAAAACACGGCCACCTAAATCAAGGATAACTTTTCCATTATCTTTAAAAGTAAGTGATTGTTTTTCATTCCCCTTGTCTGTTCCTTCCCATTTTCCTATCAAATCTTTTTTGGTCTGCTGGGCAAAAGAAGATAATGAAAAAGTTATCAATAAAAATGCGAAGAAACTCTTTTTCATAATTCCCTACTTATCACTCAAAATGATCGGGTTCTTACCACCCCCCATAATGATCACTTTAGCATTTTGGGATAAAGCAATTTCCTTCTGCGCCAGTATCGACTGGTATTGCAGCTGCTTATCGGTTAAGCCAGTCGAGATGATCTTCTGGTAATCGGCAATACCCTGTGCTTCCACACGTTTACGGTCGGCTTCCTGGCGTTCCTTCTGTAGTACGAACTGCATCTTCTGAGCGTCCTGTTCAGCTTGTATCTTGGATTCGATGCTGGCGCGAACTGTGGCGGGTAATGAGATATTACGTACCAGTATCTGTTGTACTTCTAATCCGTTTTTGGCGAAGTTATCGGTAATGGTTTTATTGATCTTACCCTGGAATTCTTCGCGTTTAACGGAATACAGGTCGACTGCCTGATAGTTCACCGCGTTGTCGCGTATGGCTGTGCGTGTAACCGGCCGAACGATCTTATCCTCATAGTTCTCTCCGATATTCTGAAGGATAAACGGCGCTTTTGCCGGGTTTACCCTATACAGTACCGAAAGGTCGATAGTTACCTCCAATCCATCAGATGATAATACGCGAATGGCGTCATCTCCTGTTACTGCGCCTTCGCTATTTTTGGCGCTCATGGTATAGTTCTCAGTTTGTATGCTAAATGTGGTTACTTCCACAACCGGGTCGATGATATGCAAACCGCTTTCTAAAACCTGGTCCTGCACTTTACCAAAAAGTACCTGGACGCCAATTTTTCCCGGGTCAATTATTTTAATTGTAGAGAGGGCAAGACCGGCAACGATAACAACGATACCGACAGTATTAACAATACCACCAAAACGGTTGCCGGGTTCGGGCGAGCGTTTAAGCACTATACCCACTATGAGTATAATGATACCTAAAATTGCGATAAGCATAGTGTTTTGAGTTTAAGGTTATTTGTTCATATCCCGGACTTCTTTTATAAGCCGGATCTTAAGCACTACCAATACGGCGCCTATAAATAAACCACCTGCAATATATTCATAGTGTTTATCCATAAAACCATTGTATATCAGCATCATGCAAATAAAAATGCAGATGTTGTAAAAAACATTAAGCGCTATTTTTTTGCGCATGGCTTAATATACTTCAATGGATGGATCGATCTCTTCGGCCCAGGCCAATATACCCCCCTGCAGGTTGTATAGGTTAGTATAGCCCAACTGCTGCTCTAACTGCATTATGGCTGCAGCGCTGCGTTTGCCGCTGCGGCACTGTACTACAACCGGCTTATCGCGGGCAATTTTATCGGCTTCTATTAATATCCCGCCAAGTGGTATCAGCGTTCCACCAAGGTTGGATGTTTCATATTCAAAATCTTCACGGACATCTATCAGCTGAAAATCTTCGTGATTATCCATCATCTCTTTCAGCTCCTGTACGGTTTTTTCTTTCATTGCAATAATTATTTTCAATCAAAGGTAGCTTTTTATTGTATAACTAATTAAGCATATCGTTTGTAACAATCAGTTAATATGAGCGTTTTATATATGTTTGTTTAAAATTTACATTTAATGGACGTTCGTGCCGATAGCTATCGGGATTCCGGACTTTCCGGCCAAAAAATAAAACATCAGATGAAAAAAATCACCCGCTTTTTCTGGTTCTGTTCCGGGGCGCATACAGGCACTTTAAAGAAGTATCCCATCGAGCATAATAAGTATGTGGGCATTGGCGCCACCATATTTTTTACGGCGCTTTTTGCTACGCTGTCGGGCGGCTATGCCATGTATTTTGTATTTAGCGGCAGCGCTTTTGCTGTTGGGTTCGCCATATTGTTCGGTATACTTTGGGGTTTCGCCATTTTTAATATGGACCGTTATATCGTGTCCAGCATCAATAAGCAAGGCACCACCAACCAGCAAATATTACAAGCCTCGCCCCGTATTTTACTGGCCATTATGATTGGTATTGTGATCTCGCGCCCGCTGGAATTGAAGATATTTGATAAAGAGATACGTCAGAAGCTTAAAACGGCCTACCTCAAGGGCCAGCACAGGCGCATTGATACCCTCCAAAAGACTTACAACGACAAGTATGCGATGGAGCTTGGCAAAAACACAGACCTGAAAAAAGAAAAAGATTCGTTAGAATCAGATATAAATCGCTCGCGCGCAGAATTAAACCGCGAGGTTTTTGGCGACAAAACCGACCAAACCTCTGGTATTGTGGGCTACGGTACCTATGCCAAACAAAAGCAGCAGGTATTACAGGAAAAGGAAGACCGGTTGAAAGCAGTAATGGGCGACCAGGGTCAGATGGATGATTTTTTGACGCGCCGCAAAGGTTATGAAGGCTTAACGGATATGCGTTTATTTAACAGTCACGAACTGGATAGCCTTTCGAACATTGCCGGTTTTTCAGACCGAAACTGGGCGCTCAATCAGCTAACCTATAACGAGAATGGTACGCGGGATGTAGAAACTTACCTGGCCATCTCATTTATCGGCTGGCTGTTTATTTTATTTGAATGTTTACCCGTGTTTGTAAAGCTGATGTCGCCCAAAGGGCCTTACGATGTAGCTTTGGGCAAAATGGGCGAAGCCGGTGAGTATTATGCTGAAAAGGATAAGGAGCGCGAGATGAAGGTGACCGACAGCATATTTGATCATCACACGGATGCCGATGTTGCCAGGCAAAAGAAGATCATTACCGCACAGTCGGATTATGATTTTGATCATCATAGTTACGATTAGGGCAGGATTGCGGCATTAAAAAGATTATCTGGATTTTAGCTATATTTGAATAACATGCAACTTTCAGCAAAAGATATAAAGGTTATTAAAAATTATTTTTCCGGTAAACCGTTGTAAAGGCTTATGTTTTTGGCTCCTATTCCCGTAACGAAGCTGACAATGGTAGCGACATTGATATATTAGTCGACCTGGACTATTCAAAGCATATCGGTCTCGGCTTTGTTCAAATGCAAACCGATTTGCAGCAAAAACTTCAAAAGAAAATAGATCTGGTTTCTTCTAATGCCATCTCCAGGCATTTGAAGCCTTTTATTGAAACGGATAAGGTTCTTATCTATGAAAAGGTAACCCAGGTGATCGCCAAAGGTTACTTCATATTTTAGATGCTATTTCTGAAATAGAAATCTATACAAACAATACTGAAGTTAAGTCATTCTTAGCCAATTCGATGATGCGCTTTGCTTGCGCAAAGCAGATTGAGATCATTGGCGAAGCGGCCAATTATATTACACTTGAAACCAAAGAAAAATTCTCAGATTTGGAATGGGGCCAAATCAAAGGTATGCGGCATAATTCTTGTCCATGAATATTTCGGAATGGATTTCGACCTGATCTGGCAGGTGATCATTAAAGACTTACCTATATTAAAAGAAAAGGTTTCGGTTATTCTAAATTCACTCCAATAATATTGATACAAAGTTTTTCCAGATTTAGTAGTAATTTCAGCCCCATACTCAAGGGTTAACTGAACATTATGAAAAAGTTTTATTTATTAGTGGCTGCTATGCTGTTTACCGCTGCATCCTTCGCTCAAAACAATGAGAAAGAAAAGGCCATTTACTATTCAATTTCGTTCCCAAATGCTGCCCACCACGAGGCTGAAATTGTAATTACCATTCCAAATGCCCCCGCCGGTCCTATAAAGGTTCGTATGAGCCGCTCCTCGGCGGGCCGTTATGCTACACACGAATTTGGTAAGAACATTTACAACGTAAAAGCAAGCAATGTGGATGGCAGCAGCCTGGAAATTAAACAGGTTGAGGGCGATGTGTATGAAATAGCCGACCATAATGAAACCGTTAAAATAAGCTATACGCTTTTCGGAAACTGGACCGATGGCACCTATACCGGTATCGACCCAAGCCATGCCCACCTCAATATGCCCGCTACCTTTATGTGGGTGGTGGGGCAGGATAAAAGAGGGCTGAAATTCGAGTTCAATGACCTTGACAAATATGGCTGGAAAGTCGCCACACAGCTAAAACACGAAAGTGACAACATATACAGCGCCCCGGATATGCAATATATGATGGATAGTCCGACAGAGCTTTCCGCCTATAAAGTGAGCAGTTGGGAAGTGAACAATAACGGTAAAAACGAGAAAATAAACCTCACCATCCATTCCGACGATGACCAGGCGACTATTGACAATTTTGCCAAACAGGTGCAAAGAGTGGTACTGGAGGAAAAAGCTGTTTTTGGCGAGCTACCTGCTTATGATTATGGCGAATATACTTTTTTGGATGATGTGTATCCTACCAACTCGGGCGATGGTATGGAGCATCGCAACTCAACTTGTATCGTTCAAACCGTACCAAAAGTTGCGGGGAATGAGATCAGGCTGCTGGGTACTTATTCGCACGAGTATTTCCATAGCTGGAACGTGAAACGTATTCGCCCCAAATCATTGGAACCCTTTAATTTTGAGCATGCCAATATGAGCAGCGAACTGTGGTTTGCTGAAGGCTTTACCCAATATTATGGCGAATTGCTATTGGTTCGAGCAGGATTTCATACGCCGGAAGAATATACCCGTACACTTGGCGGCTTGATCAACCAGATCCTGAATACGCCTGGGGCAGCAAAATTCTCGGCCCCGCAAATGAGCCGCTACTCAGTATTTGCGGATGCCGGTGTGTCCATTGACCCGAACAACCAGGCCAATATGTTTACCAGCTATTACACTTATGGGGGTGCAATAGCTTTAGCACTCGATTTAGAGTTACGCAGCAAGTTTAACATGACCCTGGACGATTATATGCGTATCGTTTGGCTCGATCGGGGTAAAGTGATGAAGCCTTATGTAATAGCCGACCTGCAAAGCGATCTGGCTAAAACGACCAAAGACCCAAAATTTGCAGCCGACTTTTTTAACAAGTACATCTACGGCATCGAAAAGAATGATTATACCGCGCTTTTGGCTAAAGCAGGTTTGATGCTGCAAAAAGCAGCGCCCGGCAAGGCATGGGCCGGGCCGCTAAGCTATACAAGAAACAGGGGACGTTCGGGCGATGCCAAGACATCTGATAACGAGGGGCTTGCCGTTCAGGTGAGTATCATCGGCACGCCGATATACAAATCAGGGCTTGATGTTGGCGACATGATCTTAAAGGCAGATGGCAAGGACATCAAAGACAATCAAGCCTTTACGGACCTGGTGGCTTCCAAAAATATCGGTGATAAAATTGTGGTGAACTATAAAAACCGCACCGGCGAGCACGAAACCACTGTCACTCTCGAAGAAAGTCCATATCTTGACGTCGTTACCTTTGAAAAAGCAGGCAAAACATTAACCAAAGAACAAACCGATTTTCGTAACAACTGGCTATCAACCAAAGTAAAACCATAATGAAGAAAACACTATCACTTTTCGCGTTTACCGCGATCGCATTTTACAGTTATGCCCAGGACGTAGATAAACTGATCAAACCGGAAGACGTGACACGTATTATCAGTACGCTGGCTGCGGATGATATGCAGGGCAGGGCCACGTTTACGCCCGGAATTGAAAAAGCTGCGCAGTTTATTGAGGGCGAATACAAACAGATCGGCTTGCTGCCAATGCAGGGAAATACGGGCTACCGTCAAAATTTTAGCATGATCAAAACTTCGCCTGTAAAAGCCGGGGTTACTATTAACGGGACAGCTATTGCTGCCGAAAATATCTCTATATCAGCCGCCTCGGCATTTAGCTGGAGCCAGTTGAGTGATGCGACCATAGTAAAAGTTGGTCCTGATAAAGACCTGAGAACCGAGTATATGAGCGCATTACGCGGCGGAAAAAATGAGTTAATTTTGGTTGATCCCAAATTTGTTGACATGTTTAAAAGGCTACATAACCGTTATTCGGGCGGTAGTGTATCATTTAAGGGAAAACCCAATACCAGTACGCAACAATTGGTTTTTGTTTTGGGGACTTTTGACGAAGTGAAATCAGTAGCCGTTAATTACGACGTACAAAGCAAGGAGTTGCCTTTATTTAACATAGCAGGTATCATTCCCGGCAAAACCAAGCCGGATGAATACGTGGTATTCTCGGGCCATTATGACCACCTGGGTATCCTCGCACCTGTAAAAGGGGATAGCATAGCCAACGGCGCGGATGATGATGCCTCGGGAACCACGGCGGTTATCAGCCTGGCCAAATATTATAAAAAACTTAATAATAATGCCCGCACACTTATTTTCGTGGCTTTCACTGCCGAGGAGATAGGCGAATATGGTTCACAATATTTTGCCACCACGGTTGACCCGGATAAAGTTGTAGCCATGTTCAATATCGAGATGATAGGCAAGCCCTCCAAATGGGGGCAAAATTCGGCCTTTATTACCGGCTTTGAGCGTTCGGATTTTGGTACCATCCTGCAAAAAAACCTGGAAGGGACCGCATTTAAATTTTACCCCGATCCCTATACGGCGGAGAACCTGTTTTACCGCAGCGATAATGCGTCATTAGCCGCCGTTGGTGTGCCTGCGCATACTATATCGACTGACCAAATTGACATTGATAAGTTGTACCATACAGTTGGCGACGAAGTGAGTACTTTAGACATGGCAAACATCACTTCAACTATCCGGGCTATTGCATTAAGCTCGCGAACGATAGTTTCGGGCGAGGATACGCCGAAGCGCGTTGAAAAATTGAAACGGTAAAAACTGTAGAGACGCATAATAATGCGTCTCTACCTGCAATATGACTAAACAAACCAAAACAGTTCCACGCGAAGCCATCACCGGCATTGCCTCGGGCCTGATGCTGATGGCCGTTTTTACAATGATGTGGGCTTGCATTGCCAATGTCGGATTGGGCGGAAAGGATCATCATGTAGTTTTAATCGTGTTTTGCCCACTTGCCTCAACTTTTTTCTTCTATGGTATTCAGCTTTTTCTCAATGCCAAAAAATTTCTCAAGTCTGCATCGGAAAGCGATATAGCTGAAAAAAAGAAAGCAGGTATGTGGTTCGGCATCATTTTCGGAGCAGAGGGCCTGTTTATTTTTATAGCGGTAAACGTGGTGATCAATTTAGGGTATCCCGAACTGGTTATCCCGGCAATCGCTTTAGTTGTCGGGCTTCATTTTTACCCGATGGCGAAAATATTCAGAAGAAAAATAGATTATTACCTGGCAACCTGGGCTACGCTTATAGCCTTGCTAGGATTTGTGCTATCACTCAATAAAACCTTGACCGAACCGGGTGTTCTAGCTTTTGTGGGCGTAGGCATTGCTATCGCTACTTCGGGTTACGGGTTGTATATGATCTATGAGGGGCGGCGGTTAACTAAACCTGTCCTGGAGAAGGCATAGTCTGATCATCAATTGCAGATTCCGAAGCGGCAAATTGTTTTTCTTCGTAAATAATCTTCTCCTCTCCAATGGTCGTCTGCAGCTTTTCCGCAAAGTATAAAAAATAGATCGCCACAAGATTAATGGCCAGTGAAAACTCTTTTTCACTAGTTGCTATTGATATTTTCCACATTGAGGCCAGCTCAAAATTGAAGGTAAATGTAAACCCTTCGCTTATTGTATTCCTATCGTAAACATCAAACCCCAAACATATAAAAAAGCATATCCCACGACAGCGAATTGCAATATTTGCATTGCCTGATTTATTATAGATAACTTAAGCCCGGTGGGGTATCTACTTGTAAGCAACAAGCGCCCTGTATAAATGGAAAAAGCATACAAACACAAGACAAATAGGATAATCAATATTAACCAACTATTTACTTGTCCCAGTTGGGTCACTATCCAAATTGTAACTAATACACCGGCGATTCCACCAATAATCTGGTACCAGCCTAATACTTTTAATTTGATTTTTGATTTTTTGCTAATGAATGATGGAAACATATTGGGGTTTAGGATTAGAACACTAAAATAGCTTTTTATTTCAATTCCTTCCGCATCACATAATCGTTCATCCAGTACGGACCGATAGGGATATCTTCCTCATAAGCTATGCTGAAACACATTTTCTCGTAGAAATCTTTGGCTTTGTTGTGACGGTTCACGTTCAGGTCAAGCGTATGCTTACCCGCTTCCAAAGTTTTTTGTGCGACGGCACTGATCAATATTTTACCATAGCCTTTGCCCTGTGTTTCGGGCAGGCAATAGAGTTTATGCAGTTTGTATATCTCCGGATCTTCTTCGCGTGGCGAATAGGCGGCAAAGGCTACGGGGTTGCCTTCCTCCTCCAACAAAACATAGGATTGCGTGTTATTTTTAAGCTGTGATGCGATCTTTTCAACCGAATAGATCTCATTCAGCATAAAGCTGATCTGCTCTTTTTCAAGAATGGGCGAATAGGTAACCCACCAGGTTTTGTCGGCGATGTGGCGGATGGTTTCAACATCATTTAGGGTTGCTTGTCGGATGGAATACATGCCCCAAATATACAGAACACCCGTAGAGACGCATAATTATGCGTCTCTACAAATGCGCCGTAGGAGCAAGAGCCCGGTAGAACATTAAATATGACGAATTGCAGTGTGTCGTCAGGTACGCAACCTATCGCCGATGTTCCGTACCTACGGCACGTGTCTCTTACGATTTGTTTTTCTACCGACGTTTAAACCCGATGGTGTAAAGCTATAATATGATAGATTTTATATCTAAATTACCTTGATTTAACGTCCCGTGCAACGTTGAAAAAATTGCTGCGTCATATAGTTGAAAGCTGTAAAATTTGGAATCCGTATTTGTTGATAAGCATTATGACCTTGTGGTTGAGTGCAAACAGGGCAGTAAAAAGGCCTGCTTTGAGCTCTACCGTTTATATTCGAAAGCGATGCTTAATGTCGCCTTCCGGATAGTTGGGAGTATTGATGAAGCGGAGGATGTTTTACAGGATGCGTTCCTGGACGCCTTTAACCGGGTTAGGGATTTCAGGCAGGAAACGACCTTCGGCTTGTGGCTGAAGCAGATCGTAGTTCACCGGGCTATTAACCTGCTGCGTAAACGCAAGCTGGAGATGGTTGAACTGGGAGAGGACCAACTGGAAAATGTAGCAGACGAGGAAAGTGCGGACGATGATGAGCTGCAATACAAGGTAGCGCAGGTAAAGGGTGCTATGAAAGAACTTCCGGACGGTTATAGGGTTGTGTTATCCTTGTACCTGCTGGAAGGATACGACCACGAAGAAATAGGGCAGGTACTAAACATATCTGAAAATACCTCGAGAACGCAGTTTTTGAGGGCAAAAAGAAAATTGAACGATATTTTAAAAAGTAAAGGAATAACATCATGAGTAAGCGATTAGAGGATTTCATGAAGGCCAACCGGGACGAATTTGACGACCTGGAACCGTCGGCAGATCTGTGGAGCAGGATAGAAAAACATTTACCGGCTGAAGGGACTCAGCCTAAAAAACGCGAGGCGAAAATGTTCTCGCTGAACTTTGTAATGAAAGTGGCGGCATCCATAGTTATTATAATGGGTATCGGCTTTGCCATATACCTGCGCAACGAAAAAAAGCCGGGAATTGATTATGCAGCCATCAACCCAACTTATGCAAAGCAGCAGGTGCAATATGCATCGCAAGTTGAGTCGAAAATGTCACAGCTTAGAGCGCTTACCAAAAATGACCCGGAAATGTACGCGGATTTTTCGCACGAGATAGCCAAAATGGATTCAACCTATAACCGCTTAAACCGCGACCTGGCCACAAGCCCTAACCAGGAACTGGTTTTACGCGCCATGATCCAAAACCTTGAAATGCAAACCCAGGTGCTTAACCAGCAGCTGAGTATTATTGAACAGTATAATCAAATGAAAAAAGACCCCCAAAATGATGTTAAAAACATATAAACCGATCCTGTTTTTGATGGCATTGCTGGTGGCAGCATCGCCGGTATTGGCGCAGGATACCATTGCGGCGCAGGACAACACCTCGTGCAGCAAAAATCTGAAGTTACTTAACATAGACCTTGGCATCAGCAAACATGATGTAAACATAGCCATGAACGATCTGCACACCAGTTTGAAAGAAGGCGTTAGTGCATTGAACAGCAACCTGCATGTTTGGATACCTGAGTTAAAAGAATTGAACAACAACATCAGCATGAGTGTGAATGATGCGGTGTCGGACGATATGGTTACATCGGGCAACGTCAGCGAAAAAGTAAAAAATTACAGCAAGAGCTACCCGATGGATGCCAATGATAAATTAAACATCAGTAACAAGTATGGTAACATAGTGGTAAAAACCTGGAATAAAAACGAAGCGAAGGTTGATATCGAGATCAAAAGTTATGCATCTAATGATGCTATAGCTCAAAAAATGATCGACGCCATTAGTATATCCGACAATAAAAGCGGGGACGCGATCTCATTCAGTACAAATTTTGGCGGTGGCAACAATGGTTCGGTTTGGGACCTGTTTAACAACCGGAACGATAATCATAAGGCCGAGGTTAATTATACCATTTATATGCCAACAAAAAACGCCCTGAATATCAGGAACCGTTACGGCTCCACGGAACTGCCTGATTTTGACGGCATGGTAACCATTGACTGTGCTTATGGTAATGTAGAGGCGAAATCGTTAGTGAATGGTGATAACCATATTGACGTGAAATACGGCAATGCCAGTATTGACGGCCTTGGTTCGGCCGACGTTAATGTAAAATATGGTAACCTTGAACTGGGCTCGGCGGATAAATTGAATTTTTCGATAGGTAATGGTGCGGCAAGAATAGGCCGTATAAAAACTTCAGCCAATATTAACGCACGCTATGCCGGAGGTGTACAAATTGATAACCTGGATAAAAACTTTAAAAGCTTTTCGTACAGCGCCAGTTATTCAAACATAAAGATCGGGATCGATAATGCCACCAACGCGAATTTTGATGTCACTGTGAGGTATGGCGGGTTTGATTACGGCGGTGTACCAATTGAGATCACTGAAAAGACCCCATCGGATGACAGCAAGGGCTGGAAACCTACCAAAAATTTTAAAGGACACATAAACAAAGCTAACCCCGATAGAATGATCAATATCAGCTCGAGCTATGGGGCTGTAAAGTTTGAATAAATCCTTGTAGAGACGCATAATTATACGTCTCTACATTTATAATACCCTGCAAAGCAATCCCTTCAAATATTCCCCTTCCGGGAACGAAGCCCTAACGGGATGGTCCTCCGGCTGGCAAAACTGGTAAATAAACTGCACTTCTTTACCTGCATCCAATGCCGCCCAGGCTAATACCTGTTTAAACGAATCAATATCCATAGCCCCTGAACAGGAAAACGTAGCCAGCAACCCGCCGCGCTCCAGTAATAACATACCCTGTCGGTTCAGGTCTTTATAAGCACGTGCTGCCTTATCCAGTGCCGATCGCGATGGTGCATATTTAGGCGGATCAAGTATAACAATGTCAAACTTTTCGCCTTGTTCCCGTAAGGCTCTTAACTGCTTATTCACGTCGGATTGCAGCGAATTCTGTTTGGAAGCATCCAGCTTATTTAACCCGATATTCTGTTTCAAAGTATCAATAGCCAATGCCGAACTATCCACTGATGTTGCCGATGTTGCACCATTTTTAAGCGCGTTCAAGGTAAATCCGCCGGTATAGCTAAAGCAATCCAATACTTTTTTGCCCTTGGAGTGCGATGCAACAATGTGCCGGTTATCCCGCTGATCGCAATAAAAGCCAGATTTTTGCCCTTCGGCGATGTTGATGCCATAGGTAATGCCATTTTCGATCACCTGAACTATCTCTGGCGGATGCTCGCCTGCAAGTACCTCGTTACGGGTTTGCAAGCCCTCATGCGCCCGGGATGCTGCATCGCTTTTATCAAAAATGCCAGAAGGTTTTAACAGTTTTTGCAGTTCATCAATAATGACGGGCAATACCTCTTCAATTCCCGATGTAAGCACCTGTACTGCGAGGTAATCGGCATATTTATCTACGATCAGTCCCGGCAGGTAATCGGCTTCGCTGAATATAACGCGGCAGGTGTTGGTTGTTCCGTCAGCTAAAATACTGCTGCGGCTGGCCACTGATACCGCCACTTTACGGCGGAACCAATCTGCATCTATCGCCACATTCTCATCCCATTCCAGTAAGCGCAATGCAACCCGCGACTGGCTATTGTAAAATCCATAGGCCATAAACCCGCCTTTTTCATCTAATAACCGCACGATCTCGCCATTGGCAGGTTTACCTTCAACACTTTCTATAGCACCCGAAAACAGCCAGGGATGGCGTTGCCGTACGGCTTTTTCTTTACCCTTTTTTAATATTACATCAAACATGGCTGCAAAAATAGTCCGAAAGTCGGGAAGTCCGCAAGTCCGGAAGAATAAATGAAGCGATCTTACCGACTTTCGGACTAATAAAATCCTGTAAATCATTTTAAATCAATCAATCGTGTATTTGTTTCTTTGCATGTAAGTGCCTAAGTTTGCGCCTCAATCCTGCTTGCAGCAGGCAAGAATTTTTTTATGGCTAAAGCATCTGATATAAAGAATGGTAGTATCCTTCGCTTCAATGGCGAATTGATACAGGTAGAAGAATTTATACACCGTACGCCGGGTAACCTGCGCGCGTTTTACCAGGCGCGTATGCGGAATGTGAAGACCGGCAAGTTGGTCGAATACCGCTTTCGTACGGATGAGGAGGTTGATATAGCCCGTGTTGAAACCAGCGATTACCAGTACTTGTATGAAGATGGCAACGACCTGGTGGTAATGGATAACACCACTTACGAACAGTTTAACGTGCCTAAGTTTTTATTTGGCAACGGCGTGAAATTCCTGAAGGAAGGTGTTAACGTCATTGTGGCGCTTGAAAGCGGTGAGGCAATTACGGCCAAAGTTCCGGCTTCGGCCGAACTGGAGATCACTTATACCGAGCCTGCTGTGGCTGGTAATACCTCAAATGGTGCAATGAAAAATGCCACAGTTGAAACCGGCGCCGAGATCAAAGTGCCTTTGTTTATCAATTTGGGTGATAAGGTTAAGGTTGATACCGCGACGGGCTCCTATGTTGAACGTGTAAAAGCATAAGCCCCCAACCCCTAAAGGGGAGTATTAAAAGTATAACACAAAAAATCCCATCGGTTATGATGGGATTTTTTTATTGTTGGACGGCTATAGTCGGCGTCAACACCCCCTTTAGGGAGCCGGGGGGCTAATTGATCGGCTTAAACATCCTATCCCAGCGTATTTTGCTGAAGAAGCCTTTGGTCGAATCGGTGCTCATTACGGTAATAATGGCCTTGCCGATAATATGATCCTCCGGAACATAACCCCAATACCTTGAATCCAATGAGTTATGGCGGTTATCACCCATCATCCAGTAGTAATTCATTTTAAAGGTATAGGTATCGGCTTTTTTACCATTGATCAAAATATCCTTGCCGTTAACAGCCACTTTATTGCCTTCGTACCATTCAATAGCACGGCGATATAAAGCCAGGGTTGAATCATTGAGTTGAATGGTCCAGCTTCTTTTAGGCATTACTATAGGTCCAAAATTATCCAGGTTCCATTTAAATTTATCGTCATGGGGGAATATCGAGGCATCATACTCGCCAGCCTTGGCAATCACTGGAACAATGCTTTTTACATTGGAATATCCGCGTAGCTCAGCTAAATGCTCGGTTGGGATGGTCATCTCGTACGAGTTGGCATCCCGTTGGTTCATTATAGTAACATTAAAATCCGTTAAAACCTGCGGATTTATTTCTGTTCCATTGGTGGTAACCAGGTATGATGCCTGCTGTTTCACCGCATTTGGTGCAGCTTTGCCGTTGATATAAACTTGTGCGTTTACAATGGTTAGTGTATCGCCCGGCGTAGCCTGGCAACGTTTGATCAATGTGGTACGCTCATCTATCGGTTTATATTCGTATTGCGGGTCGGCTTCTTCGGGCTTATTGAAAACTACTACATCACGTTTTTTGATCTCGCTAAAAGCCGGCAAACGCCAATAGGGCAATTTAATAATGTCCCAATAAGTTTTAATGCCGTAAGCGGTAGGCTCGGTAAAAGGTATGGAAAGTGGTGTAAATGCAATACGCGGACCATAGCTCATTTTGCTTACAAAAAGATAATCGCCGGTAAGCTCGGTGCCTTCCATCGAACCGGAAGGTATCGCATAAGCAGAGAACATCAGCCCACGTATAATAGTGGAGACAACCAGCGCGAAAATAATGGCATCAACCCATTCGCGGGTTTTTGATTTTTTCTTTTTATCGGCCTTGGGGGTTCTTTTAAACGGATTCCAGTTCATAAGCGATAGCTTTCTATCGCTTAGATGCGGGAGTGGTAGGATTGTTACAAAAATGTTTTTTTAAATATCCGCGTTTGCCATCACGATAATTAGACTTACTAAGTTTTTAAAACTTCGTAAGTCTTGTTTAGTTATGCCTAAATATCCAATTCCACCATCACCGGGCAATGGTCCGAATGCCGGGCCTCTGGCAGTATCATCGCTCGTTTGATATGCTTTTCCAGCGGGCGTGTTACCATAATATAATCGATGCGCCAGCCCAGGTTCTTGGCGCGCGAATTAGCCCGGAAACTCCACCAGGTATAATTATGCGGTTCCTTATTATGATGACGGAAACTGTCGACAAAGCCTGAATTGATAAATTTTTCCATCCAGTCCCGTTCTTCGGGCAAAAAGCCGGATGAATTGGCGTTTGATTTTGGATTGTGAATATCAATAGGCCGATGACAAATATTATAATCGCCGCAAACTACCAGGTTAGGATAGGCCCATTTGAGTTGATTGAGGTATTCGCCAAACTCATCCAGGAACTTATATTTAAAATCCTGCCTTTCATCACCACTCGAGCCGGAAGGAAAATAAACACTCATCACCGATACATCTTCAAAATCAACGCGAATATTACGGCCTTCGCGGTCGTAATGCGGAATGCCGCAGCCATATTCTACATGTTTTGGCGTTTGTTTGGTGAAGATAGCCGTACCGCTGTAACCCTTCTTTTCAGCCGGGAACCAATAATGCTGGTAGCCTAATTGTTCCACCAAAAACAGGTCGGTCAATACTTCAGGCGTAGCTTTTATTTCCTGCAAACAAACCACATCAGCATCCGTAGCCTGCAGCCAGGCCAGCCAGTTTTTGCTGATGGCCGAGCGGATGCCGTTAACGTTATAGGTAACAATCTTCATTTCGGAAGTCGGAAGTTTGATTTCGGAATTAATTATTTAGTCCAAGGATTTTATCCAACTGTTTGCATTCTTTTTTAGAAAGTAGCTCCACAGTTATCGGTACATCCTCAACAGGCCGGTCGCGGTGGTCTTTTTTTACTGCCGCAATGCGGTCTACCATGTCGATACCCGACACCACCTCACCGTAAACGGTATAGTTTTGATCCAATTGCGGTGTTCCGCCGACAGTTTTATACCACTCCCGTTGCCATGCCGGGAATTTATGGCCGTTCATGCGAGGGGCTTTCTCCAAAGTATCTAGTTTGCCGTTCGTATAGCGTTTGCCTTCCACAATATAAAACTGGCAGCCACTGGATGCTTTCTTAGGATTATTATCCCGCGCAGCGGCCAGTACACCCCGTTTATGGAACAGGCTATCCCTGAATTCCGCCGGAACGGTATAGCCTACGTCACCATTGCCCAGTTCGGCCCCGGGCTTTGCCTTGGTGGTATCTTTCGAATCCGGGTCGCCGCCCTGTATCATAAAGTTTTGGATCACGCGGTGAAACAGTGTACCATTATAAAAGCCTTTTTTTGTCAGCTTGATAAAGTTGTCGCGGTGCTGCGGCGTTTCGTTATACAAGCGGATGATGCATTCGCCATAGCTGGTTTTGATGCGAACGTACTGGTTCTTTGGTCCACCGGCAAAAGCGGTTATTGTGGACAGGACGAGTAATAGGGTAAGTAGTCTTTTCATGTTATTGTTGTAAGGTTGGAACGTTGTAAAGTTGGAAAGTTTTTTTGTGACTCAAAACATTTGATCGATCGCAGATAAGCAACCTTTCAACATTCAAACTTTACAACCTTACAACTCTTCAAAGTAATCAATTATTAGCGATTTCATAATCATTTCCTGCTCCAGCAGTGTATAATTCGGTATTTTATCTACCAGTTTCCAGTGCGGCCAGCCATCCTGGTCAAGGCCTTCCAATTCGTAAAAGCCCATCTGGCTAAACAGCTTGCAGGTGGCAATATGCATCAGCTCTTCCTTTTGGCGCTTGCTGAATTTGCGCGGGCCTTGTCCCAATTCCTGCACGCCGATGAGGAAAAGTATCACTTTTACATCAGGCACATCGGTATCAAAATCTGCCGATATCTGTTGCTGTAGTGCAGCCCATCTTTTGTTTACTTCAGCAGGTTTCATTCGCCAAATATAAGCCGGATATGCCATTTAAAGAATTGCTGAAACATTCTTTACAACGATATTGTTACCAGGGAATGACGCTGTAGCTCCGGATTTGGTTATTTTTGCAGGAAATTATTCGGCAAAATAAACGTTATACTAAAAAGGCTTTTGAAAAAGAATAAACGCCATATTATTTGCACCTGGATATTGCTGCTTTGTTTTGGGGCAGGGCAATTGGCCGTTTACGCACACCAGCACAAAGTTTTCAGGTGTATAACCAAGACAGCTACGCAACGTACCGTTGTTTCTGAAAATTGCCAGTTGTGCGATGCCATGCATCAAAATAACATGATGCTGGATACGCATACTTACTTTTCGCCGGTTGTTATCACCACCCATTTTTACAAACAGGATCAGTATGATTTTATAAGCATAGCCCTCATCCTCTCCGCAGGCCGTGCCCCGCCAATAGCATAATAATAATCAATCAAATTAACCTGCCGCCTCCGGCAGAATTATTGAACCACCACAAATTATTATTATGAAAAAGAAGCTATTGTATTGCTTTTTAATGCTATTTATAAGTTTTTCTGCATTTGCTAAGCCCGTTGCAAGAGATACTACTGGTAAAGATGATGGTAACGGTATACTATCAGGCGTCGTTACGGATAAAACTACTGGCGCAACTATACCGGGCGCTACCATATCCATACCCGATCTGCGCACCGGTTCCGTTACCGATGCCAACGGGAAATACACCGTTAACCAGTTGCCGAAAGGCATTTACCTGGTGCAGGTAAGCTATATAGGGTACGGCACCTTTAACCAACGGGTCGATCTCTCAAAAACATCGATATTAAATGTACAACTGCAAACCTCAGCCATAGAAACTGCCGAAGTAGTGATAACCGGGGTAAGTAAAGCCACCGAGATCAAACGCGACCCGGTGCCGATGGCTGCCGTTGGTAAAACATATATCGACCAGCATTCGGCATCAGGCAACGTGATTGACGAGATAGCTACCTTGCCGGGCATAAGCGCTGTTACAACGGGCCCTAATATTTCCAAACCGTTCATACATGGATTGGGATACACAAGGGTAGTAACATTGGAAGACGGGATGCGCCAGGAAGGTCAGCAGTGGGGCGATGAACACGGTATTGAGGTCGATCAGAATTCCATTGACCGCATCGAGGTTATCAAGGGTCCTGCAAGCGTAAGCTATGGTTCCGACGCGATAGGCGGTGTGGTTAATATGCTTACGCCGCCACCTGTTGAAAATGGCAAAATATTAGGTTCGTTTACCGGGAATTATGGCACGAATAACGGTCTTTTCGACGGCTCTTTCCGCTTACAGGGAAATCAGAATGGTTTGGTTTGGGGGACTATCGTTTCCTCCAAAGAAGCAAAGGATTATCAAAACCAGCACGATGGCCGGGTTTATGGTACCGGTTTCCAGGAAAAGGACGCCCGTGTTATGGTTGGTTTGCAAAAGAACTGGGGCTATTCCTATTTAAATGCTTCGGTATTTGATGATGAGCAGGAAATACCCGACGGCAGCCGCGACCCGGGAACCCGCCAGTTTACCAGGCAAATAACCGATTCGGATACCTTTCGTCCAATTGTGCCGCAATCTGTGCTAAACTCTTATGGCATTACACCGCTACACCAGCACGTACAGCTTTACCGCATTTATGATAACAGCAATATCACGCTGGGCAACGGTAACCTGATCGTAAACCTGGGTTACGAATACAGCCACCGGCGTGAGTACACACACCCCGATCAACCGGATGTTGCCGGGCTAAACCTGCATTTGAATGATTACACCTACGATGCGAAGTATAATTTCAACATGGGGCACGATTATGAAACAACCGTTGGTGTTAACGGTCAGTACCAAAACAATACCATCGGCGATGCTACCGATTTCCCTATCCCGGCTTATCACCAGTTTGATATTGGTCCGTTTGTCATCATGAAGAAGAGTTTCGGCAAGCTCGACCTCGCAGGTGGTGCACGATACGACAGCCGGAATATTACCAGCCAAACGGCCTATATTGATACTGCTGTAGCCTATTACCCGCAGCTATATACCAACGCCGGCACGGCAACACCGCCCACAGTAATTCAGCAATTTGCAGGGTTTAACAAAACTTTTTCGGGTGTTACAGGTAGCTTTGGCGCCACCTATAATTTTTCGAACGCTTTCCTGGTCAAAGCAAATATTGCACGCGGTTTCAGGGCGCCCAGCATTGCCGAACTTTCAGCTAACGGCGCTGATCCCGGCTCGCAGATATATCATGTAGGAAACACTGATTTTAAGCCGGAATTTAACCTGCAATCGGATATAGGCGCTTTCCTCACCTTGCCTAATGTTTCGGCGAGCGTCGAGTTGTACGACAATAACATCCAAAACTATATCTTCCAGGAACAGGTACTGGATGCTAACGGTAACCCCGAACGTGTAAATCCTGACGGCTCTCCTAATCTCAATGGAGTGTACAGCAAGTTTACGTATGTACAAAGCAAGGCGCGTATTGACGGCGCCGACATTAATTTAGATGTGCACCCGGTAAAATGGCTGCATTTCGAGAATTCGTTAACCATTACACATGGTACTAATTTAGGTAATGGCGGCCCGGTTCCGGATAGCCTTAAATATTTGCCGTTTATACCACCCTTGCATACGCACTCAGAACTGCGCGGAACTTTTGCCAAAGGTTTCGGTACATTCAGAAATGTGTATGGTTTTGTCGGGTTCGACCATTACGATGCACAGAACCAGTACTTCGCTGCTTATGGGACGGAAACCTACACCTCAGGATATAACCTGGTCAGCGCAGGTATTGGTGGCAATATTGTGAATGCAAAGGGTAATGCGGTGCTTAAAATATTTATCGAAGGTACTAACCTGGGGAATGTTAATTACCAATCCAATATGAGCCGGTTGAAGTATTTTGATAACCCAACCGTACCGGCGGGCGTTCAGCCTGGCATATTCAATATGGGGCGTAATGTGAGCTTCAAAGTCGTAGTGCCGTTTGATCTGTCGCCGAAGGCGCCGGCAGCCAACATGTAATAATAAACTATGTCATTGCGAGGAGGAACGACGAAGCAACCTCCTCGCTATGCATGCGAAGAGGTTGCCTCCGCTGGCTAGCGGATCGCAAGGACATGGTGTTTATTTTAGTTTGTCAACTATTTGCCCCGCACTCAGCTTTTCCTGCAAACCGCTCGTCATATCCTTAAAGGTCAGCAACCCACTTTGCATTTCGTCGCTGCCGATCATGATGGTGTAGGGTATTTGTTTAGCGTTGGCGTAATCCAGTTGTTTTTTGATCTTCGTGCCTGCGGGATATAATTCAGAATTGATATTGCTTTCGCGAAGTTTTCCCAGGATAGGCAAGGCGTATTTTTCGCCATCAGCATCAAAGCAGCAAACCAATACCCTGGTACTTTGGTTGGTTGCGTCAGGGAACAGGTTTAACTCTTCCAGCACATCATAAATACGGTCGGCACCAAAGGAGATACCAACACCGGTAAGGCCCTTCAATCCAAACATGCCAGTCAAATCATCATACCTGCCGCCGCCGCCGATACTGCCCATGGCAACTTCGTTAGTTTTTACTTCGAAAATGGCGCCGGTGTAATAATTCAACCCGCGGGCGAGAGTTATATCTAATTCTAATTTCGCAGTTTTAAGCGGACTGCCGGCGATGTAATTTAATACAGTTTCGATCTCATCACATCCTTTCAGACCGATCGACGACTCTTTCAAAGCCTTTCGCAAGCTCTCCAATTTTTCATTATTGGAGCCTTCCAGCAAAATTACAGGCTTTATTTTTTCGATGTCGGACTCTGTAAAACCCCTCTCCAAAAGCTCTTTAATGACTCCGTCTAAGCCGATCTTATCGATTTTATCTATAGCGACCGTAAGATCTATTATATTATCGTTTTTATCTATAATGTTTGCTATTCCAGATAGAATTTTTCTATTATTAAGTTTTATGCTAAAATCTTTTAAGCCTAATTTACTTAAAGCTTCGTCGTATATCATCACAAATTCAGCCTCGTTAAGCAGTGATTCAGACCCTACTACGTCAGCGTCGCACTGGTAAAACTCACGGTAACGGCCACGCTGCGGCCGGTCAGCGCGCCATACCGGCTGTACCTGGAAACGCTTGAACGGGAAGGTGATTTCGTTCTGGTGCATCACCACGTAACGCGCAAATGGGACGGTAAGATCGTAACGGAGGGCTTTTTCGGATATTAATGGTAATAGCTTTTTGCTATCCGCTGTTATGTTTTCGTTAGTTACGCCTCCATCTGCTAAAAAATCGCCGTTATTGATAATTTTAAATATGAGTTTGTCTCCTTCTTCGCCATATTTACCCATAAGGGTTGAAAGCTTTTCCATCGACGGGGTCTCGATCTGCTGGTAGCCATATTTGCGGAACACACTTTTGAGGGTATCAAAAATGTAATTACGTTTGGCCATTTCGGCAGGAGAAAAATCGCGGGTACCTTTGGGGACAGATGGTTTGATGGATGCCATAGCGGCAAATGTACAAAGTATAGTTTAAAATGGCTGTAGGCGTTTTATGTGTGGAAGAGGTCAGGCTATTAGGAGCTCACATTTCGAAAAGGTTATTATTCTCTTTCCGGCATTTGTGATTAACTCGGTTTTGTTTCTTTCAATAATCATTTCATTTCTTCCAGTCCCGATATCTGCCTTTTCTGTTCCGAGTTCGTTAACATCTAAAATAGTTATCTGTGACCCGAAAGGAATTTCCTCAATTTCGTATCGAATTACATCCGTGAATCGCAATATTCTATGCTCAAATAAATTCTTTTCCCAATCAACCGGAAAATCAATAAGATATTCTATAGTCTGATAATCGGTAAATTCTTTTACTTCTAAAATTACAGAGTCGTGAAATGAATAATCGGATAAACCCATGACGAAAGATAATAATTTAAACAATTACATTTGAACCATGCCGCTTTTTATCCAAACCCCACGATTCGTTATCCGTGATTTTAAACCAGAAGAAGTTAAAGCTTACATGAGCCTCTTTGATGATGAGATGGTTACTGTGCATCTCCCTAACAGAACCAGAAAGGAGCATTTAGAGATATTTCACGCTGCATTTAAGGACTATGCCGAAAATAACCCGCTCGGCCGTTGGGGCATGTTCAACAATGGCGACGGCGATTTTATCGGTTTATGCCTGCTGCGGCAGTATGATAACCCGGGACAGGTGGAGCTGGGTTATGTGATGCATCAAAAATACTGGGGCAAGGGCATAGCCAGCGAAATGGCGCGTATTTTAGTCAGTTATGGTTTTACCAATACAGATGCAAACGAAATAGTGGCCGTCACCACGCTCGAAAATATTGGGTCACAACGGGTATTGCTAAAAGCGGGCATGGAACGCATGCCAAACTTTACCCGGGCGGGCGAAAGCAGGGAGTTGGCGTTTTTTAAGATCGGGCGGTCAGCTCCCTTATAATAGCTTCACAACCTATTTCGATTAACTCAAATACAGGCTCAAACAAATCCTCATCATAATACGGGTCTGGTACTTCCCGGTTGCCCATCAGCAGTTTTACCTTGTCCACAGCCTTTTCATCAGGCGTCATAGCCAGCACATCCGATAGGTTATGCTTGTCCATCACGTAAATGTGATCGAAATTTTTAAAATCGTCCTTATCGAACTGCCTGCATTTCTGCTTGCTGATATCTACGCCATTTTTATGTGCTGTGCGTACCGAGCGCTTGTCAGGCCCCTCACCCACATGCCAGCCGCCGGTGCCTGCGGAATCAATTTGCCAGCCGAGCCCCTGCTGATCCACAAGATGCTGCATGATCCCCTCCGCCATCGGCGAACGGCAAATATTACCAAGGCAGACCATGAGGATTTTCATTTTCGTACTGTTGAAAAGTTTTAAAGTTGGAACGTTGTAAGGTTATTTCTGATTGATAAGGAACTTTCCAACGTTAAAACATTCCAACCTTCCAACAAAAGAATTAACCAAAAATGCTATTCAACACCCCGGCCAAACGAACACCCGCTTTTAAAAGCTGGCGGTTTACTACGGCAATATGATTAAAATTGTACTTATAGCCATTTAAGGTATCACCCGATTTTACTTCATCGTATAATTTTGCCGCAACCTGGTTCGATTCAAATAGCCATTGGCTGATGGGCTGCTTTTGCCATTGGGCACGCTGCGCAGCGGTTGTAAAATTGATGGCCATCGCATATTCGGTATAGCCCAATTGCTGAAATTCGATCAACCCCGAATCCCAAACCGAATGCAGGTTGCTGGGATTATTGTTCCAGGTAACTTTAATATCATTGCCGCCTTTGTCGGATGTGTGGCCCACATGCAAAGGTTGATGAACGTCCTCCACAATATGGATCAGCATACGCAGGTAAAGTAATTTATTCGCCCTGGAGAGGTCCTTCTTTTTCAATTCTGCGATCAAAAAATTTAGCCTGGTATAGGCATCAACGGTAGTATCGTGACTCAAATATACCTGCAGATCGGGGTAGGTATAAGTTTTATCCAGGTCGATATAATGCCATGAACTGAGGTAGCTATAATTAGGGTCCGATTTGATAAAATCGGCCCAGTTGCTGGCGATAGCAACACTGGTATCACCTAAAATGGCTCGTATCGCATCTTTGGCCTTCGGCGTCAGGTAACTTTCGGCAATTAGTCCGGCTATGCGATGGCCCTCAGTTCCCCAGGCCATAGATTGCAGCGGCAGATAAATTATGGCCAGCCCCAGGAGAATTTTCTTTAATAAATTGCTTTTCATATTACAATTGTTTTTGTGTACAGGTAGTGCGTTTTATTAGATGTACTTCGACAGGGATAACGCTCGACCCTAAAAATTGAACAAGTGAATCACTTTTTTTGATGACTTTGAACGATTCCTGGTAGATACCCGAACGGGGGCATGCGCCGTCGGCTTTCAGGCTATAGTTAGCATTGCAGAATTGCCCGCGCATGTGCAGGGTATCATTGTGTTGCATATAGCCGCCTTTTATGTATTCAGTCCAATGACCGGCGCTGGTGCAGCTATCGGCACCGTTATTTACCTTACTGAAGCTTTTGATCTGCATATAAAACGAATCGCAGCTAAAGCTAATATTGTAAAGTGAATATTCTGTTAACTTTTTCTGCATCGGCACGGAATCCTGTTTCCACTCACCCTGTAAATAAACTTCCCCTTTGCCCTGCAAACCGGGGTTGAACGAGCAACCTGTTAAGCTGAAAGCTAAAAGCAGAAAGGCGAAAGCAGAAAGAGAAAAGCGTGAATGTACTTGCATTGATAACGATTATTTTACAATCCCTATCCTTTGGAGAGGGATATAGTGTGAGGTTGTTGAAGACCGCTATTTGTGTAAATATTGTTAATTATTTTACCATAATGGTATATGCATTGGCATCGTGTGTACCATCGGTTATATTGGTGGCCACGCCGTTTTTCCATAGTTTTACCGTAGTGATATTTCCATTGAGCTCGCCACCTACCACATAAACATCCGATCCGTATGTCTTTACCGACCAGGCAACACACTGTTTTGTACCATCAGTTAAGCTGGTGGCTACGCCGTTTTTCCATATTTTGGCTATTCCAAATCCGTCGCTGTTTTGTTCCGAACCGGCTACGTATACATCCGTCCCTTTTACAAATACCGAATTCGCATTAGCAGGGTATGTACCATCGGTTAAATTGCTGGCCACGCCGTTTTTCCATATTTTGGCTATAGCGTTATTATCTCCGGCAGCGTTGGTTTCATAGCCTACTACATAGGTATCCGCTCCATTTACAAACACCGACTCCGGATTATCCTGGTTTGTGCCAACGGTTAAATCGGTGGCTACGCCATTTTTCCATAGTATGGCTTTACCCGCGCCATAGTCATTGCCTGCTACATATACATCAGCTCCGTTTACATACACTCCAGTTGCACTGCCACCGTCATCAACAGTACCCCCGGTTAAATTGGTGGCTACGCCGTTTTTCCATAGTATGGCTGTGGATACTAAATTGATGCCGATTTTTTTTTGCACGTAGCCGGTAACATATACATCCGATCCATTTACATATATGGAATATGGAAAGGCATCATAAGTACCATCGGTTAAACTGGTGGCTACACCGTTTTTCCATACTGTAGCTACAGAAAAGCTTCCATTGTATTTCCAACCCGTGGCATATACATCCGTCCCGCTTACAAACATCGAAACTGCATTACCAGCGATTATACCATCGGTTAAACTGGTGGCTACGCCGTTTTTCCATACCGTGGCTACCAGTGTATTACTGCTGTTTTGTTTATAGCCCGCAACATATACCGTTGGAGCCGCAGGTGCAGGCTGCGGGTTGTTTTTACAGCATGAGGCAAAAAGTAAGCCCATTATTAATGCAAGGGCGATGTATAAATTTTTCATGGCTTTTTTACGCTTCGCTCAAGAGATAAGTTTTTCACTGTGTTCAGGATGCCAATAAACTATTTAAACCCTTATTTCAAACCACCTATCATATCTTCAGGCCTTACCCACTGGTCGAACTCATCATTGGTCAGGTAACCCAGGCCAATGGCAGCTTCGCGAAGCGATGTATTCTCTTTCAGAGCTGTTTTAGCAATTTTTGCTGCCTTTTCATAACCGATATGGGGGTTCAAAGCCGTAACCAGCATCAGCGAATTTTCGAGGTGCTTTTTGATACCCGCATAATTGGGCTCGATACCTACAGCGCAATGATCGTTGAACGACACACAAGCATCGCCTATCAATCGTGCCGATTGCAAAAAGTTGGCGGCCATTACCGGCTTGAATACGTTTAACTCGTAATGACCGTTGGAACCGGCGATAGAAACCGTTACATCATTACCCATTACCTGTGCGGCTACCATGGTAACCGCTTCGTTTTGGGTAGGATTTACCTTACCCGGCATAATAGATGAACCCGGTTCGTTATCCGGGATATGGATCTCACCGATACCCGAGCGCGGTCCCGAAGCCAGCATGCGGATATCGTTGGCTATCTTCATTAAGGATACCGCGATCTGCTTCAAAGCGCCGTGACTTTCTACAATGGCATCATGCGAAGCCAAAGCTTCGAATTTATTCTCGGCAGTGCGGAAAGGAAGGTTGGTGAATTTGGCGATATATTCGGCCACCTTTACATCGTAACCTTTTGGTGTGTTGATACCGGTACCAACCGCGGTGCCGCCTAATGCGAGTTCTGACAGATGGTCGAGTGTGTTTCTTAAAGCCTTTAGGCCATGATCCAGTTGTGAAGTGTAACCAGAAAATTCCTGACCTAAAGTAAGCGGCGTAGCATCCATCAGGTGCGTACGACCGATCTTCACCACGCTTTTAAAAGCCTCTGATTTTGCTTTCAGGGTATCGCGCAGTTTTTCTATGCCGGGTATGGTCACATCCATCAGCATTTTATAGGCTGCGATGTGCATAGCGGTGGGGTAAGTATCGTTAGATGATTGCGACTTATTCACGTCATCATTGGGGTGAATAAAGGTTTTCCCTTCGCCCAGTTTGTTGCCTTGCAATACATGCGAACGGTTGGCTATAACCTCGTTCACGTTCATATTGGATTGTGTACCCGAACCGGTTTGCCAGATCACCAATGGAAACTCTCCGGTTAGTTTGCCTTCCAGTATTTCGTCACAAACCTGGGCTATTAAATCGCGTTTTTCGGCGGTCAGTACACCCAGGCCGGTGTTTGTATAAGCCGCTGCTTTTTTTAGATAAGCAAAAGCATTGATGATCTCCTTCGGCATAGATGCCTCCGGACCAATTTTAAAGTTATTGCGTGAGCGTTCGGTTTGTGCACCCCAGTATTTGTCGGCAGGTACCTGTACCTCGCCCATGGTATCATGTTCGGTTCTGAAACTCATGGTATTTGTATTTTGCAGGGGCAAATTTAGGGTTTTATATGATGTGGGAGAACGGGAAAAGGTAATATTATTGAGGGAGATGCAACTTATTATCTGAGCGCAGGCATAATGTACAAAATGGAAATTAAAACTATTGCGAACACAATAAATAGAAAGGAAAATTGTATCAGGAAAAACTTTAATGGCGTCGTAAGTTCAGAAGCAAGGTGCCTCCTGAATGAATAATAGACTCCTAAGGACACAAGCGAAAAAAATAGGCTTATTAGTAATCCTCCCCTAACTATAATTAAGCATCTTTCTATAGCGCTAAATCGAATCGGAATCGCCATAGCGAAGAATGAAAGCCCGATGATCAATAACGCAAATAAGTTATTTAAAAATATCGCCCAAAGATAGAATATGCCGTTTGAAGTATTAAAGCGACGGACGTTTAGGTTCATTGTTCTGATATTTTGATAAATTTAATGATCTCACTTTAAATTCAAAAATCGCTCTGCTTGTTTAATCGGATCATCAGGAAACTCACTAAAATACTCCGAAACCGCAGGCTTTTTCTTCACGAGGAATATTTTGCCATCGTTTACATAAAATCTTACCTCCGTTGTTGACGCTACTTTTCCGCCGCCTGCAACGTTGAAGGGCTTGTTATAATGATAGTCAACGCAATAGCAAAAGATCGGTTTATTATTAAAAAAAATAGTACTCCTGCAGGGCCTTACCCGTTTCGCCGTAGTACGTAGCGGCAATCTTTTTGATCTCGGTACCTTTATAATAAAGCAGCACCTCGTTGCCCTCTGTAGTTTCGGTAGTGTCTGTTTTTTCTACTTTTTTATAGGACTTTAGATTTTTATTGATCGCGGCGAATTGATTTTTGATAAAATTGATCTTAGCTGTGTCGACAAGTTTTTGCGTAAACGCAGTCGAGAAGCAAAATAATAAACTGACGGCCAGGAAAATTTTGCGAGAATCGTTCATGTAATAAATTTAGCAACGTTATTAACTAAAAGAACAATAATGTTTAAAACTTTAGTTTCCGGGCGACGTATAATTTCCAATTTTCGCAAGCGTTTATAGGATAGGAAGTACATATGAGATTAGTGATCAAAAAATTAATACCCCTTTCTGCAAGTATCGTTTTACTGATAGCCTGCGGAAATAATAACGCCAGCCCCCGGATAGAAAAAAAGTACAGCGCCCCGTTTAATACGGCGGAACTTTTACGATACGATCCAAAAAAGGCCGATAAACGCATCGACGAGTTTTTTCATAAACTTCATAATAAGAGCGCCTTTAACGGTAATATACTGGTAGCCAAAAACGGCAAGATCATTTACGAAAACGCTCTTGGCTGGGCCAATCACCTCACCCGCGATAGTCTGAAGATCAACTCGCAGTTTCAGCTGGCATCCGTTACCAAAACGATAACCTCGACTGCCATTATGCAGTTGTGGGAGCGCGGTAAGCTCAAACTCGACCAGGATGTACGCGATTTCTTTCCGAATTTCCCTTACCAGGGAATCACCATCAGGCTGCTGCTTACGCACCGGTCTGGTATGATGAATTACGTATATTTTATTGATGACCTGTACCGGGCACATCATTGGAGCGAGAAAAAAGGGCTCACTAATTTCCAGGTGATGGATACCATCGCCAAATATAAACCGGCACGATTCAATGTTCCCAATAAGCGTTTCCTGTATAACAATTCTAACTTTATGGTGCTGGGCTCGATCATAGAAAAAGTAAGCGGGATGAGCTATGCTGAATATGTAAAGGAAAACATATTCAAACCTGCGGGAATGGCGCATACTGCTGTTTACTCTAAAGCGGTTTATGATAAGATACCTGCGGACGTAATCGGGCACGACCGTAATAGCTGGCGGTATTCTGTAGTGCCAAATGTGCTTGACGGTCCGGTAGGCGATAAAGGCGTATACAGCACGGTTGGCGACCTGTACCTGTTCGATCAGGCTTTGCGCGGTGGCAGATTAATTAAACAATCCACACAGGATTCGGCCTATACCGACCGCAACCCCATGCTGCGCGGTCACTTTAACTATGGCTATGGCTGGCGCTTATTTGAAGCGCCAGGCGAAAAGGTGGTTTACCATACCGGCTGGTGGCATGGGTTCCGCCACATTTATGTACGCGACCTAAAAAACGATGTCACCATCGTACTGCTCGGCAACGTTTGCAACGGTGCGTTACTTCACCTGGATGATCTCTTCAAAATGGAAGGCACACCGGTTATCCGTAAGGGCGCCTATAATGGCAGCGGGGGGACGTCGGAAGATTAATTTGTTGTAAAGTTGTAACCTGCCTGCCGGCAGGCAGGGGTTGAAAAGTTGGAATGTTGACTAACTTTGTTTCGTTGTGATTGTTGTAAAAACTACATGAACATTGCAATTTTACAACATTCAAACATTCCAACACAACACCCATGTTCGACAAACTATTCGAAGCCAAGCAAAAAGCCGAAGACCTGAAGAAACGCCTTGAGGGCATTACCGTATCCGGCAGTGCTGAAGGCGGCAAAATAACCGTTACCGCTAACGCCAATAAAGTGGTGCAATCCGTTTCTATTGATGGAGAATTTTTAAAATCGGCCGATAAGGAAGAATTGGAAGACCTGCTGGTTATAGCCGTTAACCGGGCACTAGAGCAAGCCGAGAACATCAACCAAACCGAAATGGCAGCCTTAAGCCGTGATATGCTGGGCGGCATGGGTGGATTGGGGAATTTGTTTGGGAAGTAACAGGAAGGTGTCATGCTGAGGCACTCGAAGCATGAGGGCAGGCTTACCGCACATCCTTCGAGAACCTCAGGATGACAGCGCTTCTTTATAGGTTGATTTAAATAACTTAAAATATATACTATGAAATTCACCTATTACGGCCACGCGTGTTTCGAACTTGAAACCGGCGGCAAAAAATTATTGTTCGATCCATTTATTTCGCACAACGAGCTGGCGAAAAACATCGATATAAACAGTTTGAAACCCGATTACATCCTGCTTTCGCACGGGCATGGCGACCATATAGCCGATTTGTTCGACATTCAAAAAAATAGCGGCGCCAAAGTGATCTGCATTGCCGAGATAGCCGGTTGGCTCGGCGGCAAGGGCATACCCGATGCGCATGGCATGAACATCGGCGGCGGCTTTAACTTTGATTTCGGCCGGGTTAAAATGGTGAACGCGATCCACTCAAGCGGATTGCCTGACGGTTCCTACGGTGGCAACCCTGCCGGTTTTATTATCTATGCAGAAGGGAAGAAAATATATTTCGCCGGCGATACCGCCCTGCATTACGATATGAAATTGCTGGCCGATGAAAAACTTGACTGGGCCATCCTGCCAATAGGCGATAACTATACGATGGGTGCCGATGATGCTATAAAAGCGGCAGGATTTATTAATTGTAAAAATGTGATTGGGGTGCATTACGATACCTTTCCGCCCATAAAAATTGATAAGGCTGAAGTAGCCGAAAAGTTTAAAAAGGCCGGGTTGAATTTACAACTCCCACCAATCGGCGGTAGCATGGCACTATAAAGCAAAAGCCTTCCGGAACTCGGGAAGGCTTTTGCTTCGTAAAAAAAGACTAATTTTTTATTGTAGTGTCCTTTTTCATTACTGGTTTTTTCTTAATCTTCACTTTATCTCTCTTCTTCTTAACCTTAACTTTCTGGGTAGTATCCTGCGTAGTTTTTACCGAAGCAAAAACCGGGGCGGCGCTACCGAAACAGATCGCAGCTAATGCGATCGTAGCAATTACTTTCTTCATAGTTTTAAAAGATTTGGTTTTGAATAATATTAACAATCTAAAGCACAATTGTTTTCAAATCTTTTAAGAAAGCATTTTAGATCACTGTACCATGCGGGATGATCGCGCGCTTTTTGATCACAACAATACCATCCTGCACCGTGTGCGTGCCATAATCGCCATCTTCCAGCTTTTTGCTGCCGCAATTTATCTTTACATCATCGCCGATATAGGTATTTTTATCGATGATGGCATTTTTAATACAGCAGCGGTCACCGATACCCATGATAGGTGAATCGCTGGCATGCGACTCGTCGATCTGGTCAAGTGTTTGGTAATTATCGTTACCCATCACATAACAATTTTCAATAATGGTATCGTGACCGATACGGGTACGAATACCGATCACCGAGCGGTAAATATGGCTCGCGTTCACAATACAACCATCGGCAACTATCGTTTTTTCCAAATGCGTGCCTGAAATTTTAGATGGCGGCAGCATACGTGCACGGGTATAGATCGAATTCTCGGCAAACAGGTTAAATTGAGGGATATCATCCGTTAGTCCCAGGTTAGCTTCAAAAAATGACGGTATAGTACCTATATCGGTCCAGTAACCTTCATATTGGTAGCTCGCTACTCGGTGCGTACTGATAGAATCCGGTAGTATCTCCTTGCCAAAATCAGTCCTTTCGTTGCCGGTGAGTAGTTCGTATAAAACCTTCCTGTTGAAAATATAGATGCCCATTGAAGCAAGGTATATCCTGCCTTCAGCCTGCATTTCGGGGCTCACCTCAGATGCCCAGCTTTCAAAATCCTTTTTGGGTTTTTCGATGAAAGCGTTGATCATGCCATTATCATCCGTTTTAAGGATGCCAAAGCCCGGTACATCATTGGCGTGAACAGGTATGGTGGCAATGGATATTTCCGCATCATTTTTGACATGATTATCCAGCATATCCCTAAAGTCCATCTGGTACAGCTGGTCGCCGGAAAGGATCAGCACATATTCAAACTCGTGCGAGGCAAGGTGATGAAGGCTCTGACGCACTGCGTCGGCAGTTCCCTGGAACCAGGCTACGCTGGATGGTGTTTGTTCGGCCGCGAGTATATCCACAAAAGCAGTACTAAACGTGCTGAAATGGTAGGTATTTTTGATATGCTTGTTCAGCGATGCGGAATTGAACTGCGTAAGCACATACATGCGGGTAATATCCGAGTGCAGGCAGTTGGAGATAGGTATATCTACCAGGCGATACTTGCCGCCTATGGGTACCGCAGGTTTTGAACGGGTTGCGGTAAGTGGTGATAAACGGCTGCCCTGGCCGCCTCCAAGCACAATACTGATTACTTTTGATGTCATATAAGTGGTTTTAAACTCTCGTAAAGGTTAACATATTCTTTGGCCGAACGGTCCCACGAAAAATCGAGGGCCATCATGCGCTTACGTAACAATTGTAAATGCGGCGTGGTTTCATAAAGCGATATCGCCCGGCCCACGGCATGCACGATATCAGCAACGCTGGCGTGTACGAAACGTATGCCATACCCGCCTTCATCGCCAAAATCGATCACGGTGTCTTTTAATCCGCCGGTGGTGCGTACTATAGGCACGGTTCCATAACGGAGCGCATAAAGCTGGTTCAGGCCACAAGGCTCAACCCGCGAAGGCATCAGCAGAAAATCAGACCCGGCATAAACCAGGTGTGCAAGTGTTTCATCATACCCTATAAATACGTTGCACTGATCGGGGAATTGCGTATGTAATGCCTGTAATTCGATCTGTGTTGCTGGGTCACCTGCGCCTAAGATCACGAAATTAACACCGCCCGGATTAGCCAAAATGCTTTGCCTGATGGCTTCAGGAAGCAGGTCGGCACCTTTTTCACTTACCAGCCTGCCTATAAATGATACCAGGGGTTTGTCAGTGGTCAATTTAAAATGCTTACATAAAGCCTCTTTGTTCTTTTGCTTACCTGCTGCCAATGTTTTTATGGAAAAGTGCTCCGGTATCATTGCATCCGTTTTCGGGTTCCAGATATCGGTGTCGATACCATTGATAATGCCCGCCCCTTTGGCACGCTCTAAATAAAACAGGAACTCTAAACCGTTCGACTGGTAAGTAAGTTCTTCCAAATATGTAGGCGAAACGGTAGTGTATTTCCAGCAGCATTTTACTGCCGCAGCCAAGGGGTTGATGCCGCCGTTCCAATCCAGCAGGCCGGTTTTGGCAAGGTCTATTTCTGGCAGTAAGCCAAGCTTGCTCCAACTGAAAGAACCATGATATTGGCCGTTGTGTATGGTTAATATCGTCGGGGTCTCGGCCAGGCGATGGTATAGCCGTGAATGCTCCAACAGGAACGGCACCAAACCCGAATGATGGTCATGGCAATGAATAAGGTCCGGCGTTTGCTGCGACCAGTTGATCCAATCCAAAAAAGCCAGCTGGTAGGCTATGAATTGTTCGGTTTCGTCCGGGTAGCTGTAAACATTTTCCCTGTCGAGCAAGCCGGGGATTTTCACCAGGTAAAGCTCGAAACCAAGTTTATCGGTTTTTTCCTTCAGTATCTCAAAATAAAACCGCTGCGTGCCCAGCAAGGATGAGGCTTCAAATACAACTTCCCACTCGTTTTCCTGTACAAATTTTCGTTCGTAATAGGGCATGCAAACAGCAGCCTGCAGGCCCATCTGGTTCTGGTATTTGGGTAATGCACCCACAACATCGGCCAGGCCGCCAACTTTGGCGACGGGGTAACATTCGGCAGCGAGGTGATAAACTTTCATTATAGCAGATAATCGGTTCAAGTTAAGCAACAAATAGTTAATTAAATTTCTTTACTTTAAATTCAAGTCTTGCATTTTGATGTTCAATTTTTTTTTGTAAAATGTATGATGCCAAACGTATAATGTGCAATATTTCAATTATCACTTTCGTAAAAAATTACCCTAAAATCAACCTAAAAATATCGATTTTGCAAAAAAGAGAACCGGGCAATTATAATTTAAAAGCGAACAGCCCTTGCCGCTAAACAAATAATAAAAATTCATTTTTAAACAGAATAT
>JBIOHG010000038.1:0-41959 GCA_044448765.1 Sphingobacteriales bacterium
ATTTTATACCAATAGGTATGGTTTATATCTCGGTGAAATAAGAAACGCTGTTTTACAAGCCTGTTACAAGACGGAGAATATTTTAAGTGATGTACAGATCAGGAAATTGGAAAATTTGGAGAAGATAAACTGATTTGAAGATTTGAAAATGTGTTAATTTAAAAATTGAATCAGTTAAATAAAATTTTCAAATTTTCAAATCGGCAAATTTTCAAATTAAATACCTATTTGTTTGTTAACTTTGCTGCCCGTTATACAGCGTATGAAGATCACTTTTGATTTCGAAAAACCTTTGGCTGATCTGCAATTGCAGATAGACAAGGTTAGGCAGGTTGAAGAAAAGACCAAGGTGGATATGTCTGCTACAACTAATGAGTTGCAGGAGAAATTCGAAGCCGCCAAAATCCAAATATATACACACCTCACCGGCTGGCAACGGGTGCAAATATCCCGCCATCCTGAAAGGCCCTATACTTTACAGTACCTTGAACTGATGTGCGATGATTTTATCGAACTGCATGGCGACCGTACTGTTGGTGACGACAAAGCCATCATAGGTGGTTTCGGCTCTATCAATGGTGAAACAGCCATGTTCATCGGTCACCAAAAGGGCCGTAATACTAAAGAAAGGCAATACCGCAATTTTGGTATGGCTAATCCCGAAGGCTACCGTAAGGCGCTGCGCCTGATGAAGCTGGCGGAAAAATTCAATAAACCTGTTATTACCCTTATTGATACCCCCGGAGCGTTCCCCGGTCTTGAAGCTGAAGAACGCGGACAGGGTGAAGCCATTGCCCGCAATTTACTCGAAATGGCAGTACTAAAAGTACCCGTTATCTGTGTTATTATTGGCGAAGGAGCATCGGGCGGTGCTTTGGGCATGGCAATAGGTGACAGGGTATTTATGCTCGAAAATTCATGGTACTCGGTTATTTCGCCTGAAAACTGCTCGACTATCCTATGGAAAACATGGGAAAATAAAGAACGCGCAGCCGAAGTATTAAAATTAAGTTCGCCCGAAATGCTGAAAAATAAGCTGATCGACGGCGTGATCAAAGAACCGCTCGGTGGTGCACACCAGGACCCGGTTGCGATGGCTACCATTCTGAAAAAGCATTTGATCAAGGACCTGAAAGAGCTCAGCGCTAAAAATGCGGATCAATTAGTTGCCGAAAGGATCGACAAATTCTGCTCTATGGGGGTGGTTGTTGAAGGGTAACCACGATTGCTTTCTGCAAGTTCATTTTATTTTGATCCATTCAGCATCCTTTCCGCGAACATTATAAGTAACCAGTTTGAAGGAATCATTATCCTTCACAAACTCAAATTGTAATTGAGCTTCCTTTATGTAAAATTTGGTTTCACTTTCCGCATGTAATTCCAGTTTTGGTAATTTGTCGTTGGGGTTTGAAGCCTCTATAAATAACTTGCTATTCTTAAAGGTAACAACCAATGAATGTTCGGCATCAAATCGGTACACGCCTGCATACTGTTTTAAAATATCATTACCTGCTTTAATCTCCGTGCGGTTTTCCCAAAGGGAATATGGCTCGTTGAACATAATAGCTGATAACGCATTATAAATAGGCACTAAACTATTCCCGTAATTGCCAAAGTTATTAAGCAAAATAATAGTAAAGTCATCGTCAGGATAATACGCCATAAATGACATGAAACCTATAAGCCCACCGCTGTGGTAAATATATTTCCGGTTATACAGAGTATCTATCCACCAGCCGAGACCGTATTTTTCCAGATGAGGAGTAAAAGCCAGGTTCCAGGAATCGGCGGATAAAATTTGTTTGTTTGCAATTGATCGGGCCCATTTAAACAAATCGCCTGTTGTACTATATATGGCCCCAGCTGAATAGTAAACAGTGGAATCTACTGAAAAAGCACGCGTTTGTTTTTCTTCGGTTATTTCAACATATCCGCTTGTTTTTGAAGTATCTGCCAGGTGTATAAAATCAAAACCCGAATGGCTCATTTTAAGCGGATCGAAAATGATTTCTCTCACTGCCTTTTCATATGGTTTACCGGTTACTTTTTCAATGATCAAACCCAATAAATAATAATCCGAATTGCAATAACTGAATTTAGCCCCCGGTTTAAACTCCATGTGTTTGTTAATAAAAGCGTCCACAACCTTTTGATGCAGTACTGGATGGCTAATGACGGCCGTATCTTTTATGTCAATATCATCAGTGTAATTATGAATACCTGAGGTATGGCTAAGTAAGTTTTCAATGGTTATTTTATCGCCTTTGGGATAACCAGGAAAATATTTATCCAGCTTATCATATAAAGATAATTTGCTTTGCTCCTGTAGTTTTAAAATAATTTCGGCTGTAAACGGCTTGGTAAGCGAACCGATTTGAAAAATAGAACCCGAATCATTTAATTTTCGATCAGGTACATTTTTCCATCCGTACCCTTTTTCTAGAATGATCTTCCCCTTCCGCGCAATCAACACCGAGCCGTTAAACTTGTATACTTTGCCAGCAGAGTTAAGATATTCGTCTAATTTTTTAGATGCGAGTGACGTATCATCTTTTGTTTGCGCCAGGGAAACCGCGCTGATCAATAAAAAAATTGAAAAAAGTAAAGATTTACGCATAGGTTTATTTATGACAATTGTTAGAAAGGAGGGTTTAATCACACCCGAAAATTTAGCCATTTCCAATTTTTTGACCACGCTAAGTTTAGTTACTTTTTTAAAATTACCTTTTAATCTTCAATTTTTCGTCCTATATTTGCACCTCATTTCAGAATGGTTAACAAACTGAAGCGAGATTGCCTGATAGTATAAAGGTAGTACGACGGTTTTTGGTACCGTTTGTCTAGGTTCGAATCCTGGTCGGGCAACAAAAGAATTTCGGATTTCGAATTTTCGATCTCGGATTTATCCGGTTGAAAATTGAAATCCGAATTTATTTTAAACGGTTCGTTTGCAAAATAAATTCGAAATCGAAAATCCGAAATTCAAAATAAAAAAAGATGCCTTTACAGTTTAACCCCATCAAGTTATTTTCAGGTTCCGCAACTACGGAGCTGGCCAATAACATTGCTTTAAGTTATGGCAAGGAATTAGGCGAGGTTGTTTTAACCCGCTTTAGTGATGGCGAATTTCAGCCGCATTTTAACGAAACGGTGCGCGGTTGCGACGTGTTTTTGATCCAGTCGACCTGTCCGCCTACGGATAACCTGATGGAGTTGTTAATGATGATCGATGCCGCACGCCGTGCATCAGCACATTATGTAACTGCGGTTATCCCATATTTTGGATTAGCACGCCAGGACAGGAAAGATAAACCACGGGTGGCTATCGGTTCAAAATTGGTTGCCAATTTATTGGTGGCTGCGGGCATTAACCGCATTATGACGATGGACCTCCACGCAGCGCAGATACAGGGATTTTTTGATATCCCGGTTGATCACCTGGATGCGTCCATCATTTTTGTGCCTTATATAAAAAGCTTAGGGCTAGGTAATTTAACTATTGCCTCACCGGATATGGGTGGCTCATATAGGGCGCGCAGTTTTGCCAAGTTCTTCAATGCAGAAGTGGTGATATGCGATAAACGTCGTAAACGTGCCAATGAAATTGAATCGATGACCCTGATAGGTGATGTAACTGACCAGGACATTGTACTGATAGATGACATTTGCGATACCGCCGGGACATTGGCCAAAGCAGCCGGATTAATTATGGAGCGCGGTGCACGCAGTGTACGCGCAGTTTGTACCCACCCGGTATTATCAGGCAAGGCATACGAGACCATTGCGAATTCGGTACTGACAGAATTAATAGTAACAGACACTATCCCGCTTAAATATCAAAGCGAAAAAATAAAAGTATTATCTACCGCTCAACTGTTTGCAAAAGCGATAGAAAACGTAAACGAACACGGCTCAATTAGCCAGTTGTTCAAAGTAGATTAATTAACAAATAAATAAAAACAAATGAAATCAATTGCTATTAGCGGTTCTCCGAGAGAGAACGTAGGGAAACGCGACGCTAAAGAACTGCGTTACGAAGGCAAAGTGCCTGCAGTGCTTTACGGTGGGAAAACCCAAACCCACTTTGCAGTGTCCGCAGCTGATTTGAAGCCGGTAATTTATACACCGGTTGTTCATTTCATCGACATTACTGTTGGAAGTACAAAGGCGCAAGCTATTATCCAGGACATCCAATTCCATCCATTGACCGAGCAGATCCTGCACGTTGACTTTTTGGAGTTGGACGAAAAGAAACCTATCACCATCGAGATCCCGGTTCGTTTAACCGGAACTTCGCCAGGTGTTAAAATGGGTGGTAAGCTAGTGCAAAAATTACGTAAACTGCGTATCAAAGCTTTACCTAAAGATCATTTAGATAACATCGACGTGAGCATTGAAGGTTTGGAAGTTGGTAAATCAGTTCGTGTAAGCGACCTTAAATTGGACAAACTGACCATCACTAACGCCGCAGAAGACACTATTTTATCAATAACTACTTCGCGTGCATTGCGCCAGGCTGAGCAGGATGCTGCCGCCACAGGTAAAAAATAATTAAGTTGTGATTCCACCGATTTGGTGAAGATTACGCCGATTTTAATAGCGATGGCTAAAACCCATCGCTATTTTTGTATAATTGAACGTTGATGGCCAAGAACTATGAACCATTAGCTATTAACCAGAAATGAAATATCTCATTATCGGTTTAGGGAACATCGGATCGGAATATGCTGATACACGGCATAATATCGGCTTTATGGTGCTGGATGAATTTGCCAAACAGGAGAATGCTAAGTTTTATAATATGCGCCTGGGTTATTATACCGAGATACCTTATAAAGGCTGCATGCTGCATTTGGTAAAGCCGACCACCTTCATGAACCTGAGCGGCAAAGCTCTCAACTACTGGATGCAGGAGCTGAAGATCCCCATCGAAAATGTACTGGTAGTTGTCGACGATATCGCATTGCCATTAGGTACCCTCCGCCTGAAACCCAAAGGCAGTGCAGCCGGCCATAATGGTTTAAAACATATCGAAATGACTTTAGGGCATAATGATTACGCCCGCCTTCGTTTTGGCGTGAGCGATAACTTCCCGAAAGGAAAGCAAGTCGACTATGTATTAAGCGGCTTTGACGATGATGAACAGCCTGAACTCCCCGCTTTGATCGACCGCTCCATCGAGATGATCAAAAGTTTCTCCACCGTCGGCACCGAGCTCACTATGACGCGGTATAATAAATAGACCCCAAATTTCCTTGTTGATTTTCAGCTAATTACACCGTCTTGTTCTGATGGTAAGAAAGTTTTCTTACTTTTTATTTGGAATGTAAGAAATGTTTCTTAGGTTTGATCTATGAAATCATCTAAACAGGATAAAAACCAATCGTCGGAGCCTACCAAATCAGAATTGGAAATACTACAGGTGTTGTGGAAGTTCGGGCCATCGACGGTAAGGTTTGTGAACGATAAGCTAAATGAACAACGCGAGGTAAATTACATGTCGACCCAAAAGCTGATGCTGATCATGCTCGATAAAAGTTTTGTAACGAAAGACGCCAGCCAAATGACTCATATTTACAAGGCCTCGGTTGACGAAAGCAAAACCAAAGGGTACTTACTGGACCGCGTAGTAGATAACTTGTTCAACGGTTCGGCAAGCAGCCTAATGATGCAATTACTGGGTAATAAGAAAATATCGCCCGAAGAAATAGAAGAATTTAAAGAACTGATCAAAAAGATCGACCAAAAATCATAAGCTATGAAAACTTCATTTTGGACACCCTATATTTCGGATCATACCATCAAAGCCATTTGCTGGACACTGATCCATTCGCTTTGGATAGGCCTGGCGATCGCTTTATTAGCCGGGTTGGTTGTTTCAGTAACCCGCAAATCGAGCGCGGCCCTTCGTTATAATTTATTGTGCGGCGTACTGGTGCTTTTTGTGTTGTCGGTTGGTGTAACTTTTGGCCTCGAGATGCATTCGCCTGGAACGGGGCAATTTGCAATTAACACCGGCGGGGGCGTTTATCATATTGATAATGCGATCATTACCGTCAGCAAGGCTGAAGTACATCTGAGTTTGCTGGATAGAACGATAGCATTCCTAAACCAATACGCCAACGTGATATTTATAGCCTGGTTGCTATTTTTTGTGCTAAAGAGCCTTAAAATGGTAAGCGGCCTGTTATATATACAACGCATACGCAACTATAAAGTGCATGAAGTTGCTGAGGAATTTAAAAACAAGATAGGGGAGTTTAGCATGCAGATCGGCATTAAAAGGGCTGTAAACCTCATGCAATCTGAACTGGTAAAAGTGCCAGTGGCTGTGGGGTGGCTTAAACCGGTTATCCTGTTGCCTGTGGGGATTATTTTGCAGCTCTCAACGGAACAACTGGAAAGCATATTATGGCACGAACTGGCACACATCCGCCGCCGGGATTATTTGGTGAATATTTTGCAGGGATTGGTGGAAACGGTATTCTTCTTTAATCCCGGCCTGCTTTGGCTATCATCGCTTATCCGTGCCGAGCGTGAAGCCTGCTGTGATGATATGGTGTTGCGCCGCATGGACAGGAAGGCGAATTACCTGGAGGCCCTACTTTCATTTGGGTCCGAAGATAGGAACCGGACAAGTTTAGCGATGAGCATTGGCAGCGGCAACCAATTGCGCGATCGCTTAAAAAGAATGATAAGCCAGGAAAATAAAAGGCTAAGCATTGCAGAAAAAGTGGTTTTGGCTGTGGGGTTGGTCTTATTGTCAGCCTTTACAACTATGCCCAAAACAACTACCCGGGCAATGCAAAGCCTGATCCATGTTATTACTAAAAAACATGATACGGTAGCAGCGCCAAAAACTGCTATTACCAAAGCCGCGAACCAGGTTCAACCTACGCATCATAAACAATCTGCATTCGATGAAGATACTACGGTCAAAAAAAGGGATACGGCTATCAATTTTGTAAGTGTATTGTTTAACAAAAATGATGCTGACCTGGCCAATGCCGAAATAGATGCGATGGATGATAAGGGCAACCGCTACCATTTTATGGTGGTTAATAATAAGCTTATGGCCATGGAGGTTAACCATGTAAAAGTAAATGACAGTGATCTTGCTGCGAATGAGTATATGATAAGGAACATTGACCGGGTGGTTGAGGAGAAAAGAATTTTCATGGCAGATCATGTTGAAAGGTTCAAGGAAAATTCGGCTTTTACAAAATTCAAGAAGAGCGATAAATTTTCTTTTGATAAAAAACGATTTCTTGATAGTCCGCGGTTTAAAATCAATAACGTAAAACCTAAACTTTACAAATCAGAGCTGTGGAAAGAGCCTGCGCCGATGTACATGAAATCGGATGCAATGATACAGCGCATGCGGCAAGATAGCGCCAATTATGCGGCAGAACAAGCCAGGGCGAACGGGGTAATTGCCGACCTGGTAGCCGAAAAAGTAGTTGCTAATGCTTCGGCAGTGAAATGGTTTGGATTGACCAATGATGAACTCATTGTAAATGGTCAGAAACAGCCTGATGCGCTGCAACAAAAACTAAAGGCAAAATACGGGGTACAAGAAGATAGCGGTTTGTATTACGGGCCCGTTGAAATGACAGGCAAGGGTGTATTTATCGATAACGATGCACAAGCTCTGCAACGGAGCAGCTTTCAGCAGTTGAGGCTAAAACAGCAGCAATTTGCGCTACAGGACATGCGTTTAAAACAGCCGCAACAGTTTAAAATGAAACCGTTCAGTACGGAACTGGCTATGAAGCAGCGCAATACGGCAAGGCTTGATATGAAGGAAAAAGGGTTTTTTAACTCGGCAATACCACTGAATGACATCATATCGAATGTAACGGATGACCTGGTAACTGAAAATGTGATCAAAGACAAAAGCGACCTGGCATCGTTTAAACTGACCAACAAGTTTTTGACGGTGAACGGTAAAAAACAGCCCGATGAGATCCATGAAAAATTGAGAAATAAATACCTGTCTGCGCTGCGGTACGAACTGACGCCGCAAATAATGAAAGACCCCAATTTTGGGATGCATTATGACTCCAAAAGCGGCAGTATGGGATTGGGTATCGACATCGAAAAGAACGATCCTTGATCGCACTGCTCTAGTCATCTTTAAATTTATAAATAATTAACACTCGCTGATAATCATTGAGTTACCCCCCTAAAAGGGTGAGTTTTCTCCGGAAATACTAACCGATTAGTTAAAAAGTGTTAAATCCAGGCAATCAAATGTTAAAAAACCGCAGTGTGCCGCAACGGAGGTGTATCCTTGTGCGTCATATCGCCAAATCCTTGCGCATGAAATCACTTTTCCTCATTTTGTTATGCTCCTTATTTTCATTGTTCGCACTTGCGCAGGGTACGCCGCAAACGGTTACCATCACAGGCAATGTTATAGACTCGGCAACCAATAAGCCGCTGGATTTTGTTACGGTTGCTCTTCAAAATGCAAAAACACACGTTGGTATCAAAAGTGGTTTGACGAAGGGTGATGGAACGTTCTCGTTAAAAACAACGTCAACCGGTCCGTTCGAAGTGGCGCTGGTGTTTGTGGGTTATAAAAGCAAGGTGATAGCGGTAATGGGGACAGATAATAGTATAAATTTAGGTAAGCTGCTGCTCCTGCCTTCATCAAATCAATTGCAGGAGGTATCCGTTACCGCAGCAAAGCCTTTGATGAAGCAGGAAGTAGACCGCATCACTTATGATGTGCAGGCCGACCCGGACAGCAAGGCCTTATCTGTTTTGGATATGATGCGCAAAGTGCCACTCTTATCGGTAGACGGAAATGACAATATCCAGCTAAAAGGCAGCGGGAATTATAAGATACTGATCAACGGTAAGGAGTCAGCACTAGTGGCCAAAAACCCTTCGGACATCTTGAAATCGATGCCGGCTACCAATGTCGAACGTATCGAAGTGATCACCACGCCGCCGGCAAAGTACGACGCCGAAGGGCTGTCAGGTATCATCAATATCGTTACCAAGAAAAATGCTGACCAGGGTTATAATATCGGCGTCAATTCGCGGTTCAACACCGTATTTGGCGCAGGATATAACCTTAACGGAACGCTGAAAGAAGGTAAATTCGGTATGTCGTTTTTTGGCGGTTTTGGCAGCAACGGCAATAACACTACCAGCTCGCGCAATGTCGAAAACATCTTCGCGACGCCGGTAAGCTCCGAAACGGACATTTTACAAACGGGCACTAACAATAACAAGGGTAATTTCCACTATGGCGGTACTGAACTAAGCTATGAGATCGATACGCTGAATTTGCTTACGGCCTCTTTTGACCTGTTCGACCAGGGACAGCATCAGCATTCAATTGAAATATCAAATACCAATGTGGGCGGTAACCCGTTCCAATCCTTTAGCCTGGATAACCTGGCGCACATTACATTTACCGGGTTTGACGCTTCGGTAAATTATCAATTGGGTTTTAAAGGCTCGAAGGATAAACTGCTTACTATTTCGTACAAATACAGCTATTCGCCCAATGATCAGTATAATAATAATGTATTCACCAATCGAACGAATTATTATTACAAGCAATATCCTGACTTCCAACAGAATAATGATGCCGGTAATAAAGATCATACCATACAGGTAGATTATGCGGCCCCATTAAATAAACAAATAGCTATTGAAGCCGGTGCAAAGGCCATCCTGCGTAACAATTACAGTAATTTCAATGTAGATGACCGTGATAGTGTTACACAGCAATTTAGGCGGGTTGACTCGCTGACCAACAACTTTACCTATCACCAGGATATTCTGAGTCTGTATAATTCATACCAGCTGAAACTGGAAAAATGGACAGGCAAGGCAGGTTTACGGTTGGAGCATACGGCCCTGAGCGCCGATTTTATTTCGACAGGGGTGGAGACAGCTCCAAGCTACAGTAACCTTATCCCGTCGGTATCCATACAGCGCAGCTTTAAAAACAGCAGTCTCAATTTTGGCTTCACACAGCGCATACAGCGACCGGGTATTTTTCAACTAAATCCATTTGTTGACTATTCGAACCGGCCATTTGTTACTGCAGGAAACCCGCAGCTAAAACCAGAACTGGACAATACTTTCGATTTGACTTACAGCAATTTCGCTCATGGCTCGATCAATATCGATCTGAGCTACGCATTCTCGAACAACTCGATCCAGAACGTGTCGTACCTGCAGCCCCAGGTATTCAATGGCAAACCGGATACGATAACTTTCACAACGTTCAAAAACCTGGGTGCCAACAAAACCCTCGGATTGAATATCAATACCAATCTAACCCTGGCAAAAAATCTGACCATGGGCCTCAATGGGCAGGTGAACCATATATGGCTTAGCGGTAATTTCGGCGGCAGCGCGTATAATAACAATGGCTTTACCGGGAATGGATTTGGCAATCTTCGTTTCAAGTTTGGCAAGGGCTGGGCAACGTCGTTCAACGTAGGCTATTTCAGCGGGCAGGTTACGTTACAAGGCCGCTCAAGCGATTTTATCTTTAACCAATATCTTTTCTCGAAGGAATTCTTTGATCGCAAGATGACCATCGTCTTTGTTGCTAATAACCCCTACAGCAAGTTCAATACATTCCACAACATTGTAAATTCAACCGCATTTTACCAGGACCAGGAAAATCAAAACTATTACCGTTCGTTCGCGGTGAGGCTAAACTTCCGGATCGGCAAACTCAACAGCCAGATCAAGAAAAACGAGCACGGTATAAATAACGACGACCAGAAAGGCGGCGGCGGTAGCAACAATAATTCGGGCGGCGGAAGCAAGTAAAATTTTATAATACTTGCCGCCAGGTAAAACATACGTTACAAAACTAATTGGTTAGTTAAATAGTGTTAAAATGTTTTTCTTTGCGCACAATACGGGCTAATTTACATCGCCTGTTATTCTAACGCTCTATGAGAATATTTATAACCTTATTTTTTTCCTGCCTTCTTTCGACAATTGTACTCGCGCAAACCGCCGCCCCGAAACCTTCTATCGTCATAAAAGGTACCGTGACCGATTCGGCAATTAAAGCACCCCTCAGTTTTGTTACCGTTACTTTGCAGGATGCTAAAACCAAACAATCTATCCGCAGCGGCTTAACTAAAGACGACGGTTCATTCTCGATAAAAGCAACAGCCGGAGGGGCGTATCAACTGGTATTTGCATTTGTTGGCTATGGGAATAAAACTGTACAAGTGCCGAAGGATGGCAATGAAGTTAGCGTAGGCAAAATAGTTTTATCCTCGTCGAGCAAGCAGTTGGCAGGTGTTTCTATAACGGCTACCAAGCCTTTGGTAAAACAGGAAATAGATCGTATAAGTTATGACGTACAGGCTGATCCCGAAACTAAAACGCAAAACGTGCTTGATATGCTGCGTAAAGTGCCTTTGATCACTGTAGATGCGAATGACAACATCCAGATGAAGGGTAACAGCAATTATAAGATACTGATCAATGGTAAACCATCATCGCTGGTGGCGCATAACCCTTCAGATGTTTTCAAGTCGATGCCCGCAAGCAGTATTCAAAGGATTGAGGTGATCACTACGCCGCCGGCGAAGTATGATGCGGAGGGGCTGGCCGGTATTATTAATATTATCACCAACAAAAAGGTCGACCAGGGCTATAACGGCAACGTAAATATGCGCTATAATAGCATTTACGGTCCCGGCGGCGGGGCTTCGCTCACGGTCAAGGACGGTAAGTTTGGCCTTTCGATGTATACGGGTGGCAGCGTACGCAAAGCCACGCATAGCAGCTCTCAAAACTCGCTGCAAACATCGGGCGACTTTGCATCAGACCTGGAACAGTCGGGCGCAAGTACCAATAAGGGCCATTTTCTTTACAATAGTGAAGAGCTGAGTTACGAGATAGACAGCCTTAACCTGCTGACGGCTACTTTTGACGTGAACGGGGCTACATTTAATTCGACCAATAACCTGGTCTCGAAAACCTTTGACCCGACCGGCTTACTTACCCAAAGTTACCAGCAGAATAACATGGGCGCTACATCGTGGAGCGGCTTTGATGTGGGCTTCAATTACCAATTGGGCTTTAAAAGCAATAAGGACAGGCTGCTTACCTTTTCGTACAAATTCTCCAGGTCGCCGAACGGGCAGAATAATAATATCGATGTTTTCGACCGCTACAAATACGGGCAGCCCAGCCTGCAGCAGAAAAACAATACCGGAACAAGAGAGCAGACTTTTCAGGCCGATTATGTGCATCCGTTAAAGAAATTGAATATCGAAGGCGGGGTGAAAGCGATACTGCGTAATAACTTCAGCGATTTTGAAACCGGCGACCTGGATACAGTAAATAACGTATACGTGAACAATTCTGCGGCTGACAATAATTTTAATTACAGGCAGGATATTTACAGCCTTTATAATACTTACCAGCTTAACCTGAAAGACTGGGCTTTTAAGGGTGGTGTGCGGATAGAAAACACCGCGGTAAATGCTAATTTTGTTACCGAGAATTTGCCGGTGAACCAAAATTATACCGACTTTATCCCTTCGATATCCATTCAGCGCAAATTTAAGGGATCGAGCATCAATTTTGGTTTTACCAACCGCATCCAGCGGCCGGATATATCACAGCTGAACCCTTTTGTGGATAGCCTGAACACTAAGTTTATCAGCACAGGTAACCCTAATCTTAGGCCTGTACTAAACCATACTTTTGAGTTGAATTACAGCAAATTTTCAAAAGGGTACATTAACCTGGGGCTAAGCTATTCATTCGCCGGTAATACCATTCAAAACGTAACCAAATTGCTGGATACGGTAACCTATACCACCTATCAGAATGTGGGCAGCGATAAAAACCTGGGCGCGAATATCAGCGTGAACTACCCGATCACCAAAAAACTTAATCTGAACATTAATGGCAACATTTCGTACGTTTTTCTGCGTGGGTTTATTAATGGCGAACTTTACTCCAACCAGGGTATACAGGGCTACACGTTCGCTTATGCGGGCTACCGCTTTAACGATACCTGGCGCGCCGGCATAAACGGCGGGTTTTACACCGCTAACGTGCTGCTGCAGGGTAAATCAGGCAATTACTTATTCTCGTCGATAAGCACTTCTAAAGACATATTGAAAAAGAAGGTTTCCCTGTTTCTGAATGTAAGTAACCCTTTTAGCGAGTACCGAAAGTATACCAGCAATACCCACGATGTTAATTTTTACCAGAATAGCGTATCACAAAACCCTTATCGCTCCATTAATGTTGGCCTAAGCTACCGTTTTGGTAAGCTGAAAGAGGATATTAAAAAGAACAAGCGCGGCATTGAGAACGACGACCTGAAAGGTGGTAACAAAGGCGATAGCGGCAGTAAATAAATCGCAGCAAAATTGCTAATTTCGCCGCATGACAGTTTATGGTATCCCCAATTGCGACACGGTTCAAAAGGCGGTTAAATGGTTTAAGGCAAACAACGTTGACTTTGAATTTCACGATTTTAAAAAGGAAGGCGTTGAATATGGGACGCTACTCGATTGGGTTAGCAGGGCTGGGATAGAACGCGTACTAAATAAGCAAAGTACCACATGGAAAGAACTTAGCCCGGAAAACAAAGAGCTTTTAAACTCTCCGGTTGAGTTTCTTAAATTGATACAGGAAAAAACCAGTATGATCAAAAGGCCGGTTATTGATGACGTTCATTTTTTATTCTTTGGATTTGATGAGGCGGTTTATAAGAAGCAGTTTTTGAAGTAGGTTGTTCGAACTATGATTATATTGATTTTTTGACTGACTATGATTTGCCGTTACTTAACCGTAATACAGGGTTCTCAATTTTCATAGTCTTCATTTAATCAGTAAAACCATAGTTCAGACATTTATTCAACTTTATACCGATACACCTTCCGCCCGATATTCCCCTTTGCGTCGATTCCTTCAACCACCACGCGGTAATTGCCTTTGCCATCTGCATTATAAAAATTAATTGACGCATTGCCATCTTTATCCGTAACCAATTCCGGCGCCCAGTAAATGGTGCTGCGGAGATCGGGATGGTTGACAGGCATTGCAGCCTCATATTTTGGAGAGTAAAATTCGCGGGCTTTGTAAAAGCCTTGTACGGTTATGGGTAAAACGCCTACGGCTTGTATGTCTTTTGCTTCAAGGCCACTGCCTATGCGAGTAGTTATTACCAAAACACCATTGCCACCATTCATGCCATAAATACTTGCGTTAGCGCCAGTTAATACTTCTACCGTTTCGACAGTTGATAAAGTAACATGCGCATCTATCCCTTCCGCCTTACCATCACTATTCATCACTGTCCCGTCAATTACTACCAACATGGGACCTCCCATGTAATATGGCGCCAAACCCATTCTTCCTGGCCCAAACTTTATTCCACGTAATATTCCATTCAGTTGGTCCGAAAGAAGGCCACCCCCATGGATATCGTTTCGATGCCACACCTGGTTTGCGTTTCCCGCACCGCCCAAAACAGAAGACCTGTAATTATTATTTTCTTTAAAAGCCTTTATTTTAACTTCGTTCAAAGTGCGTCCAAACCTCGGGTCATTTTCCGGTAGGCCATAGGTTGTGGTGATCCGGATACTTCCGGCGCCCTGGTTGCTGTCTTCATAAAGCTCAACTGACACTACGGTGCCTGGATCGATCGAGTTTATGTCGAAATCCCCGGGCATTACAATGTCATTAACCAGTACCTCCATCCGACCTTTTTTTGCCCCGGGCACACGTTTTACCGGGATCCAAATATTTAAACGTGCGTTGAATACAAAGTCTACCCGATGAAGCGGCCCCCACATCCGGTAAACCAGTGGTCCACCCCGTTCCTGCAATTTAGTTTGTGACAGGGTTTGGTCAGGAAAACCAAGCATACTATTCACTTTTTTGATATCGACGCCACGATGGTCCTTTATTCTCACCTCGTTTAATATTTTTCCGTTACCCATGCCTTTTTTGTTCAACTCTTCCTGTTGCTTTTCATTGTTTTCCATAAAGGCCGACATTACTTGTTTATTGGCTTGACCGATATCAGGATCCAATAAATAATAGATAGGCAACGGCTTATCCTGGGTGTAAATAAGTGCCGTATTGTTTTTCCCTTTGGCGTTTACAGCTTGCAAAATAAATTTTGCGCTATCGGTAAATGCCAGGTTGTTGAATGAGAAATGACCATTATCATCTGTTTCTGTACTCATAAAGCCACTGGCCTGGGGCAATATGAGCGACACGGTTGCTTTTTTAAGCGGCTTACCGGAGAGGTTACCGGCCGTTCCGCTTATGGCGAGCGAGGTTTCGGGTTGAAAAGCGATTGTATTATTGGTACTGTCGGCGCTGAGCACCTGTTTCCAGCTAAAATGCCGGTACCCATGCGTCAGCATCACCAGGTCGAGCTCTTTTTGTTTGTCGTAATTGCTTTCATTGCCAATGTCGGCAAAATAATAGTTGGGCTGTTCGATGTTTCCTTTCAGGTCGGAGGTAAGCAGTAAATTGGTTAGTATGGTGGTTTCGTTGTTCTCGTCTGCCTGTACTTTGCTTTCATCGGTGACAGCGATGGAGAAATGCCCAATTGTAGTGGAATCGGCCCTTGTCTTGGCATTCAGTTTTAAGCTTACTTTTTCCCTTGTATTATAAGTGTCTTTATCGGTAGTGATGTCCAGGTTTAGCTGGTCATAATTTTGGACGAAGATCAATCTTTCGGCCAAAGGTTCATTGTTTTGGCTGAACAGGGTTACGGTCGTTATTCCGGTAAACAGTTTTCGTTTGATGATGTCCATTTTAATAGTTGGACTATCCAATTTGCAGCTTACCGTTGTGGCTATGCCGCCCGAATAGATGAGTACCTTATAAGCTTTGCCTTTGTTCTCATTATAATAGTTTGGGTTAGCTTGAATCTTAACCGCAGCATGATCCACTGAATCGTTATTAATCGTCAGGCTAATTCCCTTATTGCTGATGATAGGAAGGGATAACTCCTGCTTTGTTCCGTCAGCAAAAATGATATTGGCTTTATAGCTTTTACCTTCTTCGGGTTTTAAGTTAAAATAACCCATGCCCAGGTGGGTTGAATTAAACCTGCTGACTTCTTTCCCGGTATTATCGGTGACTGTTCCTTTCACATCCATACCCATACCATTCATGCCGATCGACTTAAAAGCAATTTTGCTTTCGATACCCGAAACGAGTTCACCGCTTTCGGGAAAGAACTGCAGGTCGGCTTTAGAAAGTACAGGTTTAATACGAACCGGGCCGCTTTCGGGTATTTTACTTTGATGCAGGCTGCCGATGGGGATATTCTTTTCAAAATAGCTGTCATCGCCCGCGTTGCGCATCCACCGGGTATAGGCACGGACGCAGTAAGTGCCTTGCGGCAAAGAATCCGGCAAAGCAAAATCGCCCCAGCCGATGCCATGCACCAATTGCAGTTTGATGCTTTGGTTGGCTTTGTTATCCATACCGATCAGGTCTACATGCAGCACGCCGCTTAATTTGGACAGATCATGACGTTCGCCCATAATCACATAGGCCTTAAAATACATCGTATCGCCGGTGGCGTAATAAGGTTTGTCGAATTGGAGGTAGGCTTTCTCGGTGAGGTGTGTTTTGTTGTAGCTACGTAGTTGGGGGAGAATGTCAGCCGGTTTGGCGTTTTGCCCAAACGAAGTTAGGTGGCATAAAGCCGTCAGCACCAGTAAAATAGCGATAAATCTCTTCAGGCAAGGCATACCTAAAGCTATAGTTTATTATTTGAATTATTATACAGTGTTTTAACGGTATTTTCAAAAAATGACTAATTGGTATGTGTGAAAGTCACCTTGCTGCGTAACAATCATTTTACCTGATTTACAATTCTTTAATTTATACTAACTTGCGCGTCTTATTAACTGAACTGACATGAAATTTAAACTGATCGTACCGATTGCTATCGGCACCTTTTTAACGGTTATCAGCGTGGCAAATGCGCAGCAAACCAATACGCCGCCACCACCTGTACGGCCATCACAGCAGGTACAGGTAGCTCCGCCAACGGGTGCGCCTGCGGCCCCTTCAACAAATTATGATTACCACGAAACTTTCGGTCCGCCGTTCTTTTCCAAAAATGGGAATGAGTATCGCGCTGCCGATGGCGCACCGGGGCCTAAGTACTTTAGCAACCGCGCTGATTACCAGCTAACGGCTAAGCTAAACGACGAAACCAACGAAATTACAGGCTCAGAAATATTGACCTATACTAATAACAGCCCGCAAAAGCTTGGCTTTATATGGATGCTGCTTGATCAAAACCTTTTCCGCCAGGATTCGCGCGGTTCGGCTATTGTGCCTTTGGTGGGTAATCCGCCGCAGCAACAGAGCCGTAACTGGGGCCGCGGACAGGTATTTGACGCCGGCGATAAGGTTAAATCGGTGAAATTATTGAACGCCAAAGGCGCAGCAACAGAACTGAAGTTTTTAGTTAGCGATACCCGTATGGAAGTATTTTTACCATCGGATATCGCAGCAAATGGCGGCCAGATAAAACTGAAGATCGAATGGTCGTTCATATCGCCTGATTATGGCTCGGACCGTATGGGTATTTTGGGCACTAAGGATAGCAAAAACGGCAAAATATTTACCGTTGCACAATGGTACCCGCGTATGTGCGTGTACGATGACGTAATGGGATGGAACACGCAGCCTTACACTGGTCCGGGTGAGTTTTACCTGGAGTATGGCGATTTCGATCTGACCATTACCGCACCTGCAAATAATATCGTGGTAGCATCGGGCGAATTGCTTAACCCGCAAGATGTTTATACGCCAACACAGCAAAAACGCTGGGCCGAAGCGGCAAACAGCGAGAAAACAGTTGTTATCCGCACAGCTGCGGAAGTAACAGAAGCCTCATCGCGCCCGGCTGGGAAAAAAGAGCTGACATGGCACTTTAAAATACACAATGCACGCGACGCCTCATGGGCATCATCAGCTGCATTTATTATTGATGCTGCCAAAATGGACCTGCCAAGCGGTAAAAAGTCAATGGCCATATCCGCTTATCCGGTTGAAAGCGATGGCAATGATGCCTGGGGCCGTTCGACAGAATATGTTAAAAAATCTATCGAGTATAACTCCAAACAGTGGTTTGAGTTTCCTTACCCAAATGCTACTGCCGTTGCAGGCGTAGTAGGTGGTATGGAATACCCGGGTATTGTTTTTTGCGGTTTCCGTGCAAAGGGCAGAAGCCTTTGGGGCGTAAACGACCATGAGTTTGGTCATACCTGGTTCCCGATGATCGTGGGCTCGAACGAACGCCTTTACGGCTGGATGGATGAGGGTTTTAACACTTTCATCAATACGTTATCAACTTACGACTTTAATAGTGGCGAATATCGTGGTAAACCTGAGGATATGCACAGGGACGCCCCGCGATATACCCATGCCGGGTTAGAGCCGATGTTGAGCCAGCCGGCCAACCTAAAGGAGCGTAACACCGGTACCTTATTATACAGCAAGCCCGGGGCAGGCCTTACCATGCTGCGGGAGCAGATATTGGGCCCTGAGCGTTTCGACTTTGCTTTCAGGACCTATATTAAAAGATGGGCCTATAAACACCCTACGCCGGATGACTTTTTCCGTACGATGGAAAATGCCGGCGGCGAAAGCCTGCAATGGTTCTGGAGGGGATGGTTCCTTAATAACTGGCAGCTTGACGTAGCCGTAAGGGATGTAACGTATATGGAAAATGACCCTACCAAAGGGGCAATCATCACCATTGATAACTTACAAAAAATGGCTATGCCGGTTATACTGGAGATCAAAACCGTTAGCGGCAAGGTTGACCGTGTGAAATTGCCTGTAGAAATATGGGAACGCAACAGCAGCTGGTCGTTCAAATACCCTTCAACAGAGGCAATACAATCGGTAACTTATGATCCGGATAAAGTATTTCCGGACATAAATCCTGAGAATAACGTTTGGAATAAGCCACAATAACATACCCTCTCCCGACCTCTCCCTTAAAGATAGGGGGAGGAGGCAGGATTGTAACAAATTACACGAGAAACCCGGTGAAAGCCGGGTTTTTTTGTCTTATAGCGGTAAATTAAATGTTAAATTAAAAACCACAGTGCTATAATGTAAGTTTTAGTTATAAAGAACCCTTATATTTATCCTAACTAGCTTATCCGGTATGAAAATTAAACGTTGCGTCATTCTCCTGTTACTTTTCGCGGCAAGCGGGTTGCAGGCTCAAACACTGGTCAAGGGCGCTGTTTTTGAATCGGGGAGGGGGATCAGGCTGGAAAATGTGTTTGTACGGGATATGACCAGCAAACAGGTTACTTTAACGGATAAGAACGGCAGGTTTATCATCAATACCGAAACCGGGCACTTGCTGGTATTTACCTTGCCGGGATATATTGCCGATACGCTATATGTGGCAGATCTTTCGCAAAAACACGTCGAATTGAAAAATCAGCCTATACAGTTGCGCGAGGTAAGTATTGTTTCCACCCGTACGACGAGCTTTGACCCTCATAAAGAGTACCCGGACGTGTATACCAAAGCTAAGGTATATGTGATGTCGCCGTCAACCTGGTTTAGCCGCGAGGGCCGGATGGCGCGCCGCCTGAAGAAGTATTTCGCGAGTGAACAGGAAGAGCGGCAGGTGGATAAAATATTTACCCGGGCCTACGTGGGCAGCATCGTGCCGTTAAAGGGCCAGGAACTGGAAGATTTTATGACCCTCTACCGCCCGAGCTATAAGTTTATTACCAGTAATAACAGCGAATCGCTGGCGGTATATATAAATGATTCCTATGAGAAATATAAGGATCTGCCGCCCGATAAAAGAACGCTGCCAAAACTGAGCAGCGAATAAGGATTGGGCATTTGTCATTGTGAAATTAAGTCATTTGCTTTTTTATTTCACCGGCCATAAATCGCTAATTTTCAAAACAAATAGCTGCCTGGAAAACTTATAGTTGTATAAATCTACAACTATGAAAAAGAAGATCATAAGCATGGTAACACTTGCAGCAATGTGTGCCATATTAGTTACGGGCTGTGCCGAGAAACACATGGCACCGCCACCACCACCGGGAGCGCCTGCGCCACCGCCGCCACCGTCACGATAACTTATTTGGCTTACACCGATTATTTAAAATACTCTTTGGGTCTCCTGGGCTGTTCCGACCCTTCAACTTTATAACATTCCAACCTTATCATAGCAGAGAAAAACTTTTTCACCAACCTCTTGAATATCAAAAAATAAGTCCGTACTTTTGCAGTCCTTAAAATAAGTCCGCCGGGTTGGTGGCTAAGGGATAAAAACAAAAAAGCAAAAAAGGAAGAATGCCTACTATTCAGCAATTAGTTAGAAAAGGTAGAGTAGCTATGGTTGACAAGAGTAAGTCGCCAGCGTTGGACAGCTGTCCACAGCGAAGAGGCGTGTGCACGAGAGTGTATACCACTACCCCTAAGAAACCAAACTCAGCAATGCGTAAAGTTGCACGTGTGCGCCTTACCAACGGTAAAGAAGTGAACGCCTACATCCCAGGAGAAGGCCACAACTTACAGGAACACTCTATCGTGTTAATTCGCGGTGGCCGTGTGAAAGATTTACCGGGTGTACGTTACCACATCATCCGTGGTGCCCTTGATACCTCGGGTGTTAATGGCCGTAACCAGCGTCGTAGTAAATATGGTACTAAACGCCCTAAACCGGGTCAGGCGGCAGCCGCACCAGCAAAGGGTAAAAAGAAATAATTAAAGGAGGATAGTAAAAATGAGAAAATCAAAACCTAAAAAAAGGATTCTCCTTCCTGACCCAAAATTCAATGATGTTTTGGTAACCAGGTTTGTAAATAACATGATGTATGACGGAAAGAAATCGACGGCGTACTCTATATTTTACGATGCGGTAGAAATTGTTGAGAAAAAGACCAGCGAAAACGGTTTGGATACCTGGAAAAAAGCTTTGAACAATGTAATGCCTGCTGTTGAAGTTAAAAGCCGCCGTGTAGGTGGTGCAAACTTCCAGGTACCTACTGAAGTTAGGCCAGAGCGTAAAGTTGCTTTGGGTATGAAATGGCTGATCAGCTATGCACGTCGTCGTGGTGAAAAAACCATGCACGAGAAATTAGCAGGTGAGATCATCTCAGCTTCAAAAGGCGAAGGGGCTGCAGTGAAGAAGAAAGAAGATACGCACAAAATGGCTGAGGCTAACAAGGCGTTCTCGCACTTTAGATTCTAATGAGTGAATTAGTGAGGGAGCGAATGAGCGAATGAGACAAGGTTTAATTAATCACTCATTCACTAATTCACTCCTTCACTCAATAAAAAAAACATGTCAAGAGACTTAAAATATACAAGAAATATAGGTATTGCCGCTCACATTGATGCAGGTAAGACCACTACTACCGAGCGTATCCTTTACTATGCGGGTGTAAACCACAAAATAGGCGAGGTACACGAGGGTGCAGCTACCATGGACTGGATGGCGCAGGAGCAGGAGCGTGGTATCACCATTACTTCAGCTGCTACTACTATTGATTGGAAATATCGTAACCAGGACTACCATATCAATATTATCGATACACCGGGCCACGTGGATTTTACCGTTGAGGTAAACCGCTCGCTGCGCGTATTGGATGGTTTGGTGTTCCTTTTTTCGGCTGTTGACGGTGTTGAGCCGCAATCAGAAACCAACTGGAGGCTTGCCAACAATTATAATGTTGCACGTATCGGTTTCGTAAATAAAATGGATCGTAGCGGCGCCGACTTTTTAGCCGTTGTTAAACAGGTAAAAAGCATGCTGGGCAGCAACGCTGTGCCATTGCAGTTGCCGATCGGGGCCGAAGAACACTTTAAAGGTGTTGTCGACCTGATCAACTGGAGAGGTATTGTTTGGAATGAGCACGATAAAGGAATGACCTTTACCGAAGTGCCTATTCCGGCCGATATGATCGAAGAAGCAACCGAGTGGAGAGAAAAATTATTAGAATCAGTAGCTGAATACGATGAAGGCCTGATGGAGAAATTCTTCGATGCACCGGATACCATTACCGAGCGTGAAGTATTAGACGCTTTGCGTGCCGCAGTGCTTGATGCGAAAATTGTACCGATGGTTTGCGGTTCATCCTTCAAAAACAAGGGTGTACAAACCATGCTTGATTACGTAATGGAATTGTTGCCTTCGCCTTTGGATAACGAAGGTATTATTGGCCACAACCCTGATACCGGCGAAGAAGTGATCCGTAGACCGGATGTTAAGGAGCCTTTTGCTGCTTTGGCATTCAAGATAGCAACTGACCCGTTTGTAGGCCGTTTGTGCTTTATACGTGTATATTCAGGTAACCTGGAAGCGGGTTCGTATGTGTACAACATGCGTTCGGAAAACAAAGAGCGTATCAGCCGTATATTCCAGATGCACGCTAACAAGCAAAATTCTATCCCTAACGTTGGGGCTGGTGATATTGCTGCGGTAGTAGGCTTTAAGGATATTAAAACAGGTGATACCTTGTGCGATGAGAAACACCCGATCGTATTAGAATCGATGAACTTCCCTGAGCCGGTTATCGGTTTGGCTATTGAGCCTAAAACACAGGCTGACGTTGATAAACTGGGTATGGCTTTAGGTAAATTATCTGAAGAGGATCCGACCTTCCGTGTTAATACAGACGAAGAAACAGGCCAAACCGTAATTTCCGGCATGGGCGAACTTCACCTGGATATCATCATGGACCGTTTGAAGCGCGAGTTTAAGGTTGAAGTTAACCAGGGTGCACCACAAGTTGCTTACAAAGAAGCGATCACAGGTACTACAACGCACCGTGAGACTTATAAGAAACAAACCGGTGGTCGTGGTAAATTTGCCGATATACAGGTTACTATTTCACCTGCCGATGAAGGTGTTACAGGCTTACAGTTTGTGAACGAGATCAGTGGTGGTTCAATACCGCGCGAGTTTATTCCATCTGTTGAAAAAGGCTTTAAAGCTGCAATGGATAATGGTGTATTAGCGGGTTACCCATTAACAAACCTGAAGGTTCGTTTATTTGACGGATCGTTCCACGCTGTCGATTCGGATGCGTTGTCGTTCGAAATTTGTGCACGCAGCTGTTACCGCGAAGCATTGCCAAAATGTAAACCGGTGTTGCTGGAGCCGATCATGAAGATCGAGATATTAACCCCTGAAGAAAACATGGGTGATGTTATCGGTGACATGAACCGTCGTCGTGGCCAGCTTTTGGGCATGGATTCACGCGCAGGTGCACAGGTAATTAAAGCTACCGTACCACTTTCTGAGATGTTTGGTTATGTAACCCAGTTACGTACCATCACTTCGGGCCGTGCTACTTCAACCATGGAGTTTGATCACTATGCTGAAGCGCCGCGTAACGTACAGGAAGAAGTAGTAGCCAAAGCAAGAGGTAAAAAGGCTGCAGCTAACGCGTAATTAGAGATTAGTTGATTGGTGATTAGAGATTAGTTGCCAATCAATTTAATATAAATAAACAAAAGGTCAGTATATAGTTAATAGCTCTTATAGCTGGCAATTAAACAAAAACAAAATGAGCCAAAGGATCAGAATTAAATTAAAATCCTACGATTACAACCTGGTTGATAAATCAGCCGAGAAGATCGTAAAGACAGTAAAGCCTACGGGCGCTGTAGTTAGCGGACCACTGCCGCTGCCAACTGAAAAGAAAGTGTTTACAGTATTGCGTTCACCGCACGTAAACAAAAAGGCACGCGAGCAATTCCAGTTATGCTCTTACAAGAGATTGCTGGATATCTACAGTTCAAATTCAAAAACTGTTGATGCTTTAATGAAGCTTGAATTGCCAAGTGGTGTTGAAGTTGAGATCAAGGTGTGATAGTACCGGAAGATCAGATATTGAAAGCCATTCCTGTTAAGGGTGGCTTTTTTTGTGAGAATAAGTTGCTTATTTTTCCACCATTGCCTGTGTCTTCACAGGCAATCCGGAATGATACTCATAGCTGCCGGTGAAGCTTCATTAGTTACTTGGTACAGAATGGTGCTCATGTACGATTACCCATTGACCATTTATTTTCTTTAATCCAATGGTTAACCTAAAAGGCAATTCGACAAACTCATCTGAATCACTTTTATCAGCACATTTCATTGTTGCATAACAGAAAGCAACATGCTGGTCTGCTATTATATTAAGCTCCTGGATATCAAACACCGCCGGTTTGGTATATTTAAAAAACAGATCCCAGGTTTTACGATAGGCTTCAATACCTTTTGACTCGAAAGGGAATGGCACATCATACATGACCATATCCTCTGAATGATGGGCAAGTATCGCGTTGATGTCTTTTGCCCTTACTGCCTGTGCCCAGTTTTCAATGAGCTCCCTGATGATCTGTTCATTTGTTGCTTCCATAATTTTAAGTTTTTTGATTTATTCAAAGCTATTGTCGTTAAAGGGGCCTGAAAATAGGTAATTACGACATTCGTATGGGTGGTTTACGACATGTTTTAGAGTTAAGAATAAACAATCAAGATACAATAGTCAAGACAATAGTTCAAACCATCTCAGTTAAGTGTGTTTTATTTTTTACTCCCTGCAACGCCAGCAATTCTCTCGCGTCTTTTAGAAAGTGATTATCAAAAACCCGGGGAAATGATCAAAAATTACTTCAAGATCGCATGGCGCAACCTGCTTAAAAGCAAGGTTTATTCGTCCATCAATGTTTTAGGGCTTGCCTGCGGTATGGCGGTTGCAATGCTTATCGGCTTTTGGATGTTTGATGAGTTAACCTATAATCATTATCACGCCAATCATAAACAAATAGCGCAGGTGATGGTAACCCAAACGTTTAATAACGAAACAGGTACCGGGCAGGCGATGGCTATCCCGCTCGGCGTAGAGTTGCGTAATAACTATAAATCGGATTTTAAATATGTAACGCTAACCTCGTGGAACTTTAAACTTGTCAGCAAAGCTGGTGAGAAAAAGTTAACCAGGTCGGGGATGTGGGCGCAACCAGAGTTCCCGGTGATGATGGGCCTGGAGGCGGTTAATGGGAATATGAAAGGGTTAACCGATCTGTCATCTGTGCTCATCGATCAATCTTTTGCTGAAGCACTTTTTGGCAATGATAATGTCGTTGGCAAAACCATCCGTTTTAATAATAAATATGATTTTAAGGTTGCAGGAGTTTACAAGGATATCCCAAAGAACTCAACTTTCAATGATACCCATTTCCTGTTGCCCTGGGATAAGTACATGACTACCGAAGACTGGTTTAAACGCGCTGCTACGCAATGGGATAACCATAGCTTTCGAATATTTGTGCAGATGAATGATAATGTGGATATGGCTAAAACATCGGCCAGGATCGAACTTATCACCCAGAGATATGTCAAAAAGGAAGAAGGTAACGAACGCCTGCAACTGCATCCGATGGACAAATGGAGGTTGTACAGTGATTTTGAAAACGGCAAGATCAAGGGCGGCCGCATTCAATATGTGTGGTTGTTTGGCATCATCGGCATATTTGTGCTGCTGCTGGCCTGTATCAATTTTATGAACCTGAGTACGGCACGATCCGAAAAGCGGGCCAAAGAGGTAGGCATCCGTAAGGCGATAGGCTCGGTACGAAAACAACTGATCTTCCAGTTTTTGAGCGAATCGATATTAATGGCGGGCCTGGCTTTTGTGTTGGCTATTATCCTGGTGCTGGTTTCCTTGCCGGTGTTCAATACTATCGCCGACAAAAGCATGTCTATCCCCTGGGCAAATTTGATTTTCTGGGTCGTGGTAATATTGTTTACTGCGTTCACGGGCTTTGTTTCGGGCAGTTACCCAGCGTTTTATTTATCCGGCTTTAACCCGGTAGCTGTGCTAAAGGGCACTTTCCGCGCGGGCCGTTTTGCCGCGCTGCCCCGCAAAATATTGGTTGTATTACAATTTACCATATCGATTACGCTGATCATTGGCACTATTATCGTTTTTAAACAGATACAATATGCCAAGAACCGGCCTGTGGGCTATTCCCGTGAAGGCCTGATCTCGATAGACATGAGCACGCCCGATCTGTACGGGCATTACGATGCTTTAAGGAACGATCTTATAGGCACAGGCATGGTTGACAATATGGCCGAGTCATCAAGCCCGACCACGGATGTTTACAGCAATAATATCGGGTTCGACTGGGAAGGTAAAACACCGGGATCCAACCCGCTTTTTGGCACCATAGCTGTAACGCGTGATTTTGGGAACACCATTGGCTGGCACATACGCCAGGGACGTGATTTTTCAAGGGACTTTGCAAGTGATACTTCCGCCATGATCCTGAACCGGAGCGCTGTTGAGTTGACCGGTTTTAAGGAACCGATAGGCAAGATCATCAAATACAATAAAAAGAACTATACCGTTGTAGGTGTGATCGACAATATGGTGATGGAGTCGCCGTATATGCCGGTGCAGCCCACTATTTTTTTGGTGGATAATAACTGGGCCAATATTATTACCGTGAAGATAAAGCCAAACGCCCACCTGCAGGATGCAATAGCCAAAATAGGCGGAGTATTTAGAAAATATAACCCGTCCAGTCCGTTCGATTATCGCCTAACCGACGACGAGTATGCCAAAAAATTCTCGGATGAAGAACGCATAGGTAAACTGGCCTCCATATTTGCGGTGCTGGCCATATTCATTTCATCGCTCGGTTTATTCGGCCTGGCCTCATTCGTTGCTGAGCAAAAAACCAAAGAGATCGGGGTGCGTAAAGTGCTGGGCGCATCAGTATTTAACCTGTGGGGCATGCAATCCAAAGAGTTTGTGATGCTGGTAACCATATCCTGTGCGCTTGCGGTGCCTGTTGCCTGGTACTTCCTGGCGGGATGGCTAAAAGGTTATAAATATCATACTGAAATATCTTTTTGGATATTTATAGTAGCTTGTATTGGTGCAATGGCGATTACTTTACTAACGGTAAGCTACCAAAGCGTAAAAGCTGCGTTGGCAAACCCGGTGAAGAGTTTGCGGACGGAATAAGTAATTAACAATGACTTATCATTCTGAGCGATAGCGAAGAATCTAATACGGGAATACAGTTCTGAACAAGCATTTCGTTACAGATGGGATACTCAACATGACAGTTATTAAATAATTCCGAAATCGAACATTCGAAATCCGAAATAAGGATTAACCTCTCCCCATCAGCTCATCCACCTTATTGCGTTCGGTTTGCAATTCGCGGGCAAGTTTTAGCTCTTTTTCGTGGGCTTTGGCTTTGAAGGCTTTGAATTCCTCGTCCAGTTCATCATAAAGCTCGGTGCGGTATTTGGCTTCGTGCTTGTTTTTGGCGGTAGTGGCGATAACAATGAACAACGCGATGCCTAAAACCGCAACCAGGCCAAACATCAGCAGGTTATAGCTTGATTTCGACATCGTCAACCCGAAAAGGCTGATGGCATCGGCTTTGGCATTGGATTCATTCAGCGTTTGTTCTTTGCTGGCCGAAAGGGTTTTTAAACTATCGATCAATTTAGATTGTGAGGCGGCCTTAATCTGTGCAGCTTTCAATTTACTGCGCGTTTCGCCAAGCGTATCCGTAAAGTTTTTCCAGAGTGCACTTATTAAGGGCTGCTGGTAGTTATAAGTTTTAGTCAGCAGGTATTGATATTGAGCGGTGAGGCTTTTCGCGTTAAGCTGTGTTGGGTCTACCTGTGTTTTTAGCGGAACAGCCTTTGTCGTATCGGTAGCCGGGATGGTGGCCGGTATCACAGGGCCGGGAGCAGGTTTTAATTTATGATAAGAATGTTTAACAGGCTTCCCTTTTGCGGCATTAGTGGCAGGTGTACTTTTTGCCGGGGCGCTTTTTACTTCGGGTGCTTTCTTTTCTTCGGTGGTAGTTTTGGTTGAATCCTGGGCTTTAACCAGGGTTGAGCCAAGGCAGAAAATAATTATTAAAAAGTATGGGAGTAAGCGCTTCATCATTGGTATCAATTTAGGATGGTAAGTTAATTATTAATTAATGACCACTGCAAAAAATGTTTCAATCTCTTTATACTTATCTTTTCAGATAAAAGATATACTAATTTAAAGAAAAATATATCCGGATATTACAAATAATGTTAAGCTTAGATTATAAAACATGTCGTGCGAACGATTCCTCTACCTAAATAAAAGCATTCTGCATATTAAAACACAAGCTATATATTAGCGGAATGAATATCGGTATTATCGGTTTGGGTGACATGGGAAAGCTTTATGCCAAAGCTTTTGCCAAAGCGGGTTATACCGTTTGCGGCTGCGACCTGCCCGAAAACAAACGCAAGCTGGAAGAAGAGCTTGAGCCCTTCGGCGTTAAGGTAATAGATAACGGCAGCGATGTAGCGCGCGCCAACGACCTGATCATTTATTCGGTAGAAGCAGACCGCATAGCGGAAGTTGTCGCTGCTTATGGCCCGTCTACCAAATACGGGGCTATTGTGGCCGGCCAAACCTCGGTTAAACATCCGGAGATAGCCATATTTGAAAAATACCTGCCGGCTGATGCACAGATCATCACCTTCCATGCCATGCACGGGCCGGGTTTTGAACCGAAAGGGCAAAAGCTGATATTGATCAGGCACCGCTCGGATGACGCGGCTTATCAAAGGATGCTGGATCTGTTCACAGCAGTTGAAACCGATATTGTTGAAATACCCGATTACCACGAGCATGACAAAATAGTAGCCGATACACAGGCGGTGACGCATGTAGGTTTTGAAAGTATGGGCACGGCCTGGAAAGAAGCAGGCTTTTTCCCCTGGGAGAATGGCTCGTATGTGGGCGGGATAGATAATGTGAAGATATTGACGACACTGCGCATCTTTAGTTATAAAGCGCACGTGTATGGCGGCCTGGCTATTCTGAACCCCTACGCGCGTCAGCAGGTAAGGCGTTATGCCGTTTCGGAATCGGAGCTGTTTAAGCTGATGATCAAGGAAGAGGAAAAAGCATTCCGCGAAAGGCTTTACCGGGCCCGGGATTTTGTATTCCACGAAAGCCGTAAACCTATTATGCTGAACGATACCGTGATGAAGGAATTTTCACTATCGCAAAAACCTGAACAGCAAAAACCGAATTCGCACCTGAGTATATTAAGCATGGTGGATGCCTGGTATCATTTGAACGTGAACCCTTATGATAACCTCATCTGCCAGACGCCGCCTTTCCGGTTACGTCTGGGCATAGCCGAGTATTTGTTTAAGAACGAACAATTGTTAGAAGAATCCATTGAAACGGCCTTGTATGATAAAACCATCCGCGGGGATGACCTGGAGTTTCATTCGGCGGTAAGGGAATGGTCGGCTATTATCGGTTATGGCGATATGGAGGGCTACAAAAAGCATTTTAACGAGGTGCAGTCATTCTTTAAGGATAGGCTGGAAGATGGTAAAAAGCAGAGTGCGGAATTGATACGTAGATTGTCGGAGGTCTGACGTCAGAATTTAAGAATTAGTGGAATGGTTATGGGAATTTTTGACTTCTTTAAAAGAAATAAAAACGGGAATAACAAAGCCAGCAACGAAGAACTGTCTCCAGAACAGACTGCCTTTGCCGACGCTGTCTTATCCATTATCAAACCATCCGTAGAAAAATTTGGATTCAAGCAGACTACAACCAAAGTGAAGACCTATTCAACAAGAATTGTATTTCGCAAGCACAAGCAATACATAGAAGTTTCAAACTCAAGTTATCCAACGGACTATCCATATCTTTATTGGGTGATTTTAGGTGAAGGTAATAGTGATGATTTTTCTGAATCCGACTGGAATTCTGTTTCTCTGTTTGCGTTAGCGCAAATCATTAATCCAACAACAAGTGTAAGTTCCTATAATTTCCCCATAGGTGATCCGAAATTTTCTGAAACAATAGGGAAGAGCATTACACAAGCGAGTAAGCATTTATTGAAATATGGGGCCGGGTTTTTAAATGGCGATTTGACAGTATTTTACCAGGCAAGGAAAAAGGTAAATGAAGGCAGAGAGCCTTATAAAATATCCATTGTCGATGAGAATGGTTCCCGGCATATGACTTACGAGCCTGAAAGCGTTAAGCAAAAAAAGAAATACAGTTAATATTCAAATCCTGGAAAAACTATATGGAAAATAGACCACCAACCATAGGTTGATGAAAGGTAAAGTTTAAAAGGTCCCCTGATATCTACCTGTTCATTATTTTCTAAATTGGATTTGTATTTCACAAGTCCCTCTGCATGGCCTATGCCACCTTCATCGGTTAACTGGAATCCGATGTCTATAATTTTATAATCACAATCGGTAAACGGACCATACAAATCAAAAATGCTTTTTATTTTATCTGTTACATTTTTCTTGCTTAAAGTTGTTCTATCCGGCAATATAAATGTGTTATCGAAGCACCAGTTGCGTTCGTCCAGATCTTTTTCAAACCAGCCATTTAAGAACTCTTTTGTTCGATTCTCAATATCAAGTTTATGATTTGGATGAAACTCTTCGTATGAAAAGTGAGTTGTCATGCCAGCTATTCCGAAATCATCTACTTCGTGGTCAAACAACTCACCTGTAATAAAATTGTATTTAATACGATTGTCATAATTGTCTTCAAAATCCACCTCGATATTATTTTGACCTAACAAATCGGTTACTTCGTCTAAAGCCAAATCTATTTCATCGTCACTCAATTCATCGGCAGGTTTAAAATCAGGTTGTCCCAATCGATCAAATAATTTAATACGTCTTGAATTAGCATAGCCATGCTCGAAGTCTATTACATGTTTTAGGAATTCATTTTCCAACAAAGGATCTAAATTTCCCGAGCCATGCGACTCTCCGCCAAACTCCGCATTGATTTTTAAACGAAGCAGTTCATTCTCAAATTGAATATTATCTTCTTGTCCATCAGCATCGTCCCTATCATCATTTGGAATGTTATTTCCGGTATCCATATTTAATCTTTTAAATCGCTAAATCGTGTTCTATTTCGCACTAAACAAAGTCCACGGATAAGCTTTCATATCCCGCAGGTATTTGCTTTGCCATTTGTATTCGGGGTGTTTGGCAAAAAATGGCGCTGCTAAAAAGTCGGCGCCGCCGGGGTGACCCATGTGTGCCCAGAATTGCATTTTTTGTGCCAGGTCGCTGGTGGTTACTTTGCCTTGTACCGCGCCCATAGGGTAGTAGGGGCCTTCGTTCCATTCAGGTACGCCCTTAGGGTCCAGTTCTACGTGCCCGTCAATTACGCAGCGGTTTAGCGCCTGTTTATTGTCCAGCGCGTCGTAGGTGTCGCCCTCAATGGTTTTGCCGGTTGCATCGTCCAGTTTTCCTTTATAATCAACTGCTACTAACTTCACCATGCGCAATTTGCGCGCGTTGGGCGAACTGGCTTTGTTGTTTACGTCAAATGTGGTTTCTTCTTTGATCAGTTTAGGATCTTCCGGAAAATTGGAACCAATGATAGCCGTATCCTTTGACCGCCATATTTTAAAGTCTTTCATGCCCAGCTCCAGTTTAGCCACTTCATTGGTTTTGGTATCGCCGATGAGCCAGTCGTTGGCGTAGCCGCCGTTGTTATCGGTGGTCATGGTTTTGATCACGTCATCAATACTATTGGCATATTGGGCAGCTTTGCGGGCGCGAACAAACTCGGGTGTTTTAGTGGTATCGAACCCTTTAAATTGTGTTATTGTCGTTTCGGTTATCAGTATACCGCTGCTGCTGATCACAAAGTCGTCCCCGCTATGGATAAAGCCAGGCGCGCAATCCATCATAAAATGATTGCCTTTTTCGGGTTTTACATCGGCTATTACGTTCCAGCGTTCCCCTTCTATATAATCCGTCCAGTTATTATGGCCTATTACTATTTTGCCGTCTTTAGTGTATTTGCCCGTGGCGATAAACGCGCTGCAATTGCCGGGTGCTTTGTTATCGCCGCTGCCGGGCTTGGCCTTGTTTTCGAGCATTGGCAGGTAGTAGGACGACAGATCAATATTGGCGTTCAATACAACCAGGTCTATCGAGTCATATTTCATCCCTTTAGCCTGCAAGCCTTCTGCAAGGCCTTTCAGTTCGTCCTGGTATTCCTTATCTATCTTGTTCCACATAAAGCGGGTGGCTGCTGCGCGGTACCAGGCCCAATCCTTATTGGTGGTATGCGGCAGGTAAAACTGGAACACTTTTATTAAGGTGTCGATCTCCTTTGAAACCAAATAACCATGCTGATAACCCACGTCATGCGGCGAACCCTCGAGGTGAATGTATATCCAGCCGTTCTTATCCTCGCGGCTTGACCCGGCGAGAGGGTCGTGTTTTGGTTTTTGCGAGCAACCGAAGAATATTACTGTCGATAAAAAAAATAGCGCAAAGGCTTTCAGGACTGCTTTCATTTTCGTTAATATATTGGAACGGATGAATTTAAGTATTTTTCTTTGATTTAATATATTCTATATTTGGCTATAAACCAACCTGTTAATCTCATCATGAAATCACTGTTTATTATTCTTATTCTCGCCGGTTTTATATGGGCGCTAAATTCATGCGATACCGCTAAGACGGACACGGCTTCTGCCGTCAATGTGGCACCATCGAAAGACAGCCTGATCAAACGTGGCCATTACCTGGTGTCTATCATTGGCTGTAACGATTGCCATTCGCCAAAAAAGATGGGGGCGCAGGGGCCATTTGTAGATACTGCGCTGGCATTATCAGGTTTTCCTGCGAATGAGCCCGCGCCGGTAGCGACACCCGAACAACTGAAAAATGGCTTGCCTGTTTTTGCTGCCGACCTGACAGCAGCAGCCGGTCCGTGGGGAACATCCTTTTCAGCCAATATTACTTCGGATGCAACGGGTATAGGTAACTGGACTTTAGATCAGTTTAAAAATGCTTTGCGCAATGGTAAATATCTGGGACTGAAAGAAGAGCGTATGCTGATGCCGCCCATGCCATGGGAAGATTTCGCCCACATGGACGATGCTGATGTTGAAGCTATATTTACGTATCTAAAATCGACCAAGCCAGTTAAAAATGTTGTGCCTGCTTACAGGCCGCCGGGTAAATAATAAATCACAGTCTCTACTGTTCAAACGGACTTAAAGATGTTGACATATAAAAGTATGTGTACCCGGAGCAATCAATTTACCCGGTTTCCTGTATTAGCCATTTTGAGTTGTTTCCTGTCGTCAGTTGTTTTTGCTCAGACCGATCCCACAAATAGAGCTTCAAATAGAGCTTCAAAAGACTCGGCCAATGACATAACTATCCACCAGGAGGTTGGCTTTAAAGCGAGTCCAAAGCAGCTATACGAAATTTTATTAAGTTCAAAAGAGTTTAGTGAATGCACCAAAAAGTCTTTTGATAATTTCTCCGCAACATCGGCGAATATCGATCCAACAATTGGTGGGGCATTCTCATTATTTGATGGAATCATCACCGGGCGAATTATAGAGCTGGTTCCCGGTGAGCGAATTGTCGAAGCCTGGCGCGCAGCAGACTGGCCACCGGGCACATACTCTGTTGTACGGTTTGAATTGAAGCCGGCCGGTTCGGGAACACAACTGATTTTCGATCATATAGGTTTCCCGGAAGGACTAAAGGCGCACCTCACGATCGGGTGGCAGCAGCATTATTGGGATGCATTGGCGAAATATTTACAATAAAACCGCAAATTTCTGTGCCTGCTTGCATGCTGCCGGGTAAATAAACACATCTCTACGTTTTTAATTATATATCCACAAAAGCAAATGTGTCCGTTGTTGGCGCAACAGGGCATCTACAATTTTCATGGTGTTGTTTGATATGGCCGGGCAGCCCCAATCCTCGGGCGTGCCATCGGGATATACTTCCTTATCCGGCACGGCCTCCCAGGAATGCAGCACGACATCTCTTTTTAAGGCATTGTTGTTAGACGTATCCAAGCCGTTCAAAAAATATCTTACGTGTATTCCCCAGGCGCTGGTGGCACGGGCATCTACCCGGTACTTGCCGAGCGAGGTACAATGGCTATTTGCAACGTTACTAAAATCGGGCTTGTTTTTAGACCACGTGCCCGACCACGGGTTTATGCCACAGCCATGACTGATCAGCCCGGTGAGCAAAGTATCGTTTTTGCGGAAGTCCCATACCATAAAACGCTTTACTCCGGAAGGCAGGCTCATGTCGATCAGAATGCAATACCTTATATTATAGTCGTGCCTGCGGCAAAATGTCAAAGTCTGCCGGGCTTTTTGTTGTGTGCGGGTAAGATCGATATGCGGGGGCGAGGCATTTGCATTAATAACCGATGCGAATAGCAACAATAATGTGATTATAAGTTTAGGATAGGTTTTCACTTATGCGTGACGGGTTTGTGATTTGAAGGTAATAACGTTTAAATGGGGCTTATCATATTGATGTGTAATAATTGTGAATTTTTGTGTAGTTTTTGTATAAATTTGTGTGATGACAACGCTCACGATAGAAATTCCGGCAAAAGTTGAAAAGACATTATCTGATCTGGTGGAACAACTAGGCGGAAAAGTATTGATGAAAGATTCGGGTAAAAAACTAAGCAAGGCTGCCAAGAAAAAACAAATACTGGATGACCTGGAAGAATCTGTAAAGTGGGTTAAGTTATACCAGGAAGGGAAAGTGAAAGCCCAATCCATACAAGAACTACTCGATGAGCTTTAATATTTCGCCAACTCCGGGCTTTAAACGTGAATTTAAAAAGCTATATAAGAAATATTCCTCCCTCAAAAACGATTTATCTGAACTGCTTATTTCTTTAGAAAAAGAGCCAACTTTGGGCCAACCATTGGGAAACTATTGCTTTAAAATCAGAATGGCTATATCTTCTAAGAACAAAGGAAAGTCAGGCGGAGCAAGAGTGATTACCTATGTTCAAATTGTTGATGAAACTATTTATTTGTTATCTATATACGATAAATCAGAAACAGATACTATTACTGCCGACGAACTATTAAGCCGAATTAAGGGTTTATAATATTTGACACTGTTACATTATTAACATCAAAAATATAAAATGGCAAATCTCACCTTTATTTCGCCTTTTTTATTGTTTCGGATGTAAACGATTCGGTGTCGTTCTATGTAGATAGACTTGGATTTGAAGTGATCTGTATTGGTCCGGAAGGCGACCCGTTTTATGCCATGGTGGGCCGCGAGCATGTTTCGATCATGCTGAAGGCTATCACGAAGGATATAAAACCGGTGCCCAATCACACACGGCATGAATGGGCCAGGTGGGATGCATATATTTCTACTGAAGACCCCGATGCCTTATTTGCGGAATACAGTTCGGCCGGCGTAACGTTTCGCAGGCCGCTTAGCGACGATGACGACGGATTACGCGGATTTGAAGTATGCGACGCTGATGGCTATGTGTTATTTTTCGGAAGGCCGAAGCAGGGAGACGCATAATTATGCGTCTCTACATTACGGAACCGGGATATTTACGGTGACGCTTACCTGGCTGGTGCTGCCTTTGGCCGGCGCGGCAACTTTGATTACCTGGTCAATCGCATTGATAACGCCGTCGCCGTTGATATCCATTTCGATATTATCACCGATCTGTGCTGCGGGAGTTTGTGCCGGAGAACCATCGATCTGCTGTTGCGTGGTGAATTTCCCGGTAATAATATAGGTCGCATCGGCATTAGTAAGGCCGAAGTGACCATTATAAATATAATACACTTTTCCGGGCGTTACCGTGAAATTGATCTTTCCATTCGCATCAGCCTTGCCCGACGAAACATTATCAGCCATTGTGCGGTGATCGTCCGATAAAAGGTATACGTTCAGCCCGTTGGGACTAACCTGGTTACCTGTCGATAAAGTGACATCGATCATGGTTGGTTTGTCGTCTTTTTTACAGGCTGCGAGTAAGATGACGACCAAAACTATCGGTAAGACTTTTATGTGCGGTTTCATATCAACAAGGTTTTTAATTCAAATATAGGAAAAGTGTGTAATGCAAAGATGAGACTTCCGAAGTTTTAAAACTTCGGAAGTCTTTTGGTGTGCCAATCCTCACCTATAAATCACGCTAATCCCCCTCCAAAACATTCATAAAAAAATAATTCACTCACTATTTGACAATTAATGTAAAATATCTATCTTTGCCGTCCCTTTCGGGGGGATTTAATATGTCTTGAACGAGGCCCTACTGCTTCGATGGACACAAACAAATAGTAAAATGTCAGGAATTATTGGTAAAAAAGTAGGAATGACCAGCATTTTCGACGAGTCAGGGAAGAATATTCCTTGTACAGTGATCGAAGCTGGACCTTGTGTAGTAACGCAAGTTCGCTCTGTTGAAACAGACGGCTACGCCGCAGTTCAGCTGGCGTATGGTGAGAAAAAAGAAAAAAATACTTCGGGCCCTTTAAAAGGCCACTTCCAAAAAGCAGGCACTACTCCAAAACGCAGGCTGGTTGAATTCAAAACTTTCGAAGACGAAAAATCATTAGGTGATACCATCACTGTAGATATTTTTGCCGCCGGAGATTTTGTGGATGTGGCTGGTACCTCAAAAGGTAAAGGTTTCCAGGGTGTTGTTAAGCGTCACGGTTTTAGTGGTGTTGGTATGGCCACTCACGGTCAGCACAACCGCTTACGTGCTCCAGGTTCACTGGGCGCCTCATCATGGCCTTCAAGAGTATTCAAGGGTATGCGCATGGCAGGTCAGACCGGAAACGTTCGTGTAAAAGTTCAGAACCTCGAGGTTTTGAAAGTTTATCCTGAGCAAAATTTGATTGTAGTTAAAGGTTCCATCCCCGGAGCTAAGGGTTCATTTGTAATCGTGGATAAATAAGATGGAAGTTAAAGTATTAAATATAGCAGGTAAAGAAACAGGCGCCAAGGTGCAGCTTTCTGATTCCATATTCGGTATCGAACCTAACGACCACGCGATCTATCTTGACGTGAAGCAATATCTTGCCAATCAGCGCCAGGGTACACACAAAGCGAAACAGCGTAACGAAATTGCAGGCTCGACCCGCAAATTATATAAGCAAAAAGGTACAGGCGGCGCCCGTGCCGGTAGCGTAAAATCGCCATTGTTTAATGGTGGTGGCCGTATATTCGGTCCGCAACCGCGCGATTACAGCTTCAAATTAAACAAGAAGCTTAAATCACTGGCCCGCAAGTCGGCTTTATCATATAAAGCAAAAGATAACAGTATAGTAGTATTGGAAGATTTCAGCTTCGACGCAGTAAAAACCAAAACTTACATACAAATGGTGACCGACCTTAATATGACCAATGTGAAAACATTATTAGTATTAGGCACCGCAAATGAAAACGTTTATTTATCAAGCCGTAACCTGAAGAGAAGCAAGGTGATAACTGCCGACCAATTGAGCACTTATGATGTGTTGAACGCAGGCACACTTTTACTAACTACGGGCGCAGTTAAAACTTTGGAGGAAGCATTTGCTAAGTAATATGGAAATTTTAAAGAAACCCTTACTTACTGAAAAAGTAACTCAGCTGACTGAGAAACTTAATCGCTATGCCTTTAAGGTTGATCACAGAGCTAATAAGATCGAGATCAAAGGCGCGATAGAAAAAATGTATGGTGTAAATGTCACCGCGGTGAACACCATGAAATACGTTGGTAAACTGAAAAGTCGTAATACAAAGGCAGGCGCCGTTAGCGGTCGTTCTGCAACGTATAAGAAAGCGATCATTACGTTGAAAGACGGTGAAACAATAGATTTTTATAATAGCATATAAAAATAGAGATGGCAGTTAAAAGATTTAAACCGGTTACCCCGGGTACCCGTTTCAGGGTAGACACCAGTACTTCTGATATTACAACAAACGTTCCGGAAAAGTCGTTGGTTGTGGCATCTAACAAGAGGTCGGGCGGACGTAACAACAGCGGTAAAATGACGATGCGCTACATGGGCGGTGGTCATAAGCAGGTATACCGTTTGATAGATTTCAAACGTAATAAATTTGATATCCCTGCAACTGTAGCAACTATCGAGTACGATCCAAACCGTTCAGCACGTATTGCATTACTGCACTTTGTTGACGGCGAGAAGAGGTACATGATAGCTCCGGAAGGGTTAAAAGTTGGACAGACCGTAGTATCGGGCGAAACGGCAACTCCTGATGTAGGCAACACTATGCCATTGAAAAATATCCCTTTGGGTTCTATCATTCATAATATCGAATTGAACCCCGGCCAGGGAGGTATCATCGCACGCAGCGCAGGTACTTACGCACAGCTTTCGGCACGTGACGGCAAATATGCTATCATCAAATTGCCTTCAGGCGAAACCCGGATGATATTGTCGACTTGTTTGGCAACTATCGGTACCGTTTCAAATGGCGAAAGAGCTAACGCTGTGTTAGGTAAAGCAGGCCGCAAACGCTGGTTAGGCCGCAGGCCAAGAGTTCGTGGTGTAGCCATGAACCCGGTAGATCACCCTATGGGTGGTGGCGAAGGAAGGGCATCAGGTGGCCATCCGCGTTCACGCAAAGGTATTTTAGCTAAAGGCTTTAAAACCCGTGATAAAAAGAAAACATCTGATCGTTACATCATTGAAAGAAGGAAGAAATAATGGCACGTTCAATTAGAAAAGGACCTTATATAGACCATAACCTGGTAAAAAAGGTTGATACATTAAATGATTCGAGTAAAAAATCGGTTGTAAAAACATGGTCACGTCGTTCCATGATATCTCCTGATTTCGTTGGTCATACATTCGCAGTGCACAACGGGAACAAATTTATCCCGGTGTATGTAACAGAAAACATGGTTGGTCATAAGTTGGGCGAATTTGCGCCGACACGTACATTCCGTGGACACGCAGAAAAGAAAAAATAACAGGTAATGGAAGCAACAACAAAAATTAAGAGGTCTGTACAAATCAGGCAACAAAAGGAAGCTGCGAAAGCTCAGCAAGGAGGAGCTTCTGCTGCCAAGTTACAGAACTGCCCAACATCGCCGCGCAAAATGCGCCTGGTGGTTGACCTGATCCGTGGTGAGAACGTGGAGAAAGCATTGTATATATTAAAATATACCAATAAAGAAGCTGCTATTCGTGTTGAGAAACTATTGCTTTCAGCCATCAAAAACTGGGAAGCAAAAAACGAAGGCAAACGTGTTGAAGACAGCGCTTTATTTGTAAAAGAGGTTTCGGTAGGTGGCGGCCGCCAGTTAAAAAGGCTTCGCCCGGCACCGCAGGGCCGTGGATACCGTATCCGCAAACGCTCAAACCATGTAACCCTTATTGTGGACAGTAAAAACGATAACAATTAATTTAAGATGGGACAAAAAGCACATCCAATAGGCAACAGGTTAGGTATCATCAGAGGTTGGGATTCTAATTGGTTCGGTGGTAATCACTATGCCGACAAATTAGTTGAAGACGAAAAGATCCGCAAGTACATTTCTGTACGTATCGCCAAAGGCGGTATATCAAAAGTGGTTATTGAGCGCACACTGAAACGCATTACCGTAACTATACACACTGCCCGTCCGGGTATTGTAATTGGTAAAGGCGGCCAGGAAGTTGACAAGATCAAAGAAGAGTTGAAAAAACTGACTAAAAAGGACGTTCAGATCAACATTTTCGAAATAAAACGCCCTGAACTTGACGCACAATTAGTTGCCGAGGGTATAGCAAAGCAGTTAGAGGCACGTATCTCTTTCCGCCGCGCGATGAAAACTACGATAGCTTCCACCATGAGAATGGGTGCTGAAGGTATCAAAGTGATGACATCCGGCCGTTTAGGTGGTGCTGAAATGGCACGTACCGAACAATATAAAGAAGGAAGAATTCCATTGCACACTTTCCGTGCTGATATTGACTATGCTTTGGCAGAAGCCTTAACTACTTATGGTAAAATAGGTGTTAAAGTATGGATCTGTAAAGGTGAAGTATACGGCAAACGCGACTTATCGCCAAACATTGGTGCTGCAAGCAGCGCAAGTGGTAAAGGTGGTCGCCCTGAAGGCGCAGCAGGATTCGGCGGACGCGGCAACGAAAGAGGCGGCGAACGTGGCGGAGAACGCAGAGGCGGTGACAGAAGAGGTGGTGACCGTAACAGCGGTGGTGGCGCAGGCGGCGGTGATCGCAGAGGCGGACCAGGTGCAGGCGGACCTAATCGTGGCGGTGGTAATCGCCCAGGAGGCCAGGGTGGTCGTCCGGGTGGCGCGGGAGGCGGTGGTAACCGTCCAGGCGGGCCAAGCGGAAGAAGGTAATAAAATAGATTTGAGACGTGAGATATGAGAATCACACCTTTCAATTAAGTTTAAAATAAGTATTAGAGTAATTAGATAGAAAATTTTTGATAGAGCATAAGAGATAATATCTCAAATCTCACATCTAAAATCTCATATCTCAAAGTTTAAAGAAATGCTACAGCCAAAAAGAACGAAGTTCAGAAAAATGCAAAAAGGCAGAATGAAGGGAAACGCCACTCGTGGTGCGGAGCTTGCATTCGGTTCTTTCGGTATCAAATCACTCGAGCCGGCCTGGATAACCAGTCGCCAGATTGAGGCTGCACGTATTGCTGTTACACGTTTCATGAAACGTGAAGGCCAGGTATGGATCAGGATATTCCCTGACAAGCCTGTAACCAAGAAACCTGCAGAAGTACGTATGGGTAAAGGTAAAGGTGCTCCGGAATATTGGGTAGCGGTTGTTCGCCCCGGAAGGATCATTTTTGAAGCGGAAGGTGTACCACTGGAAGTTGCTAAAGAGGCGTTGCGCCTTGCGGCACAAAAACTGCCGGTACAAACCAGGTTTATAACACGTAGAGATTACGTAGAAGAATAAAATACAACGTTGAAAGGTTGTAATGTTGAAAGGTTGTAAAGTTGATTTATAACCGCCAGAAGGCAACATTGAAACATTAAAACTTTCCAGCATTACAACAAATAAGTAAAATGAAGAACTCAGAAATTTTAGAGCTAACAACTGAAGAATTGAACGCAAGAATAGGCGAGGAAAGGGCTAACCTTACCAAGCTAAAATTTGCCCATGCAGTTTCGGCTATTGAGAACCCAACACGTATTACAAAAGTGCGTAAGGATATCGCTCGTTTAAATACTGAATTAACAAAGCGTAAAGCTGCGCCAACTTCTGAAAGTAAATAATTTTAGGCTCGAAATGGAAAGAAATTTAAGAAAAACGCGTACCGGCCTGGTAGTAAGCAATAAGATGGAAAAATCTATTGTTGTTGCCGTTGAGCGTAAAGTAAAGCACCCGATATATGGTAAGTTCGTTAAGAAGACTACCAAATTTATGGCGCATGACGAAGCAAATACCTGTGGTATCGGCGACACCGTATTGATTATGGAAACCCGCCCGCTGAGTAAAAACAAAAACTGGAGATTAGTCCAGGTAATAGAGAGGGCTAAATAACATGTTACAGCAGGAATCAAGATTAAACGTAGCCGATAACAGCGGCGCTAAAGAAGTTTTAGTGATCCGCGTATTAGGCGGTACCGGTAAAAGATATGCTTCTATTGGCGATAAGATAGTTGTTACCGTTAAAAGTGCTCTGCCATCAGGCAACATTAAAAAAGGTACTGTATCAAAAGCAGTAGTGGTAAGGACCACCAAGGAAATTCGCCGTAAGGATGGTTCATATATCCGTTTCGACGACAACGCAGCCGTTTTGTTAAACAACCAGGACGAGCCGAGAGGCACACGTATTTTTGGCCCGGTAGCAAGGGAACTGCGCGAGAAGCAATTTATGAAAATTGTATCATTAGCCCCGGAGGTATTGTAATATGGGAAAGAAGAAAATAGAAGTACCTGCAAAATTAAAGATCCGCAAGGGCGACCTTGTTAAGGTTATTGCAGGCGACTCAAAAGGCTCTCAAGGCAAAGTTCTTGAGATTATAACAGATAAAAACCGTGCTTTGGTTGAAGGTGCCAATATGGTATCAAAACATACCAAGCCGAATGCTGCTACCCCTAACGGTGGTATCGTAAA
>JBIOHG010000039.1:0-41600 GCA_044448765.1 Sphingobacteriales bacterium
GAGGTTGATGCTATGCGTAACCTTGTTTTAGAGGAAGGAACACGGTTAGACGGACGGACCTCTACACAAATAGGCCGAATCTGGTGCGAAGTTGGTTATTTACCGTCAGCACATGGTTCAGCCATATTTACACGCGGAGAAACACAATCATTAACCACAGTTACTCTAGGTGCTAAGGATGATGAACAAATGATAGATGGTGCATTCATTAATGGCTATCAGAAATTTCTTCTTCATTATAATTTCCCAGGCTTTTCAACTGGCGAGGTTCGCCCTAACAGGGGAGCGGGCCGCAGGGAAATTGGCCACGGTAACCTTGCTATGCGTTCATTAAAACAAGTATTACCATCTGACGATGAGAATCCTTATACTATCCGTATCGTATCTGATATTTTAGAATCAAACGGTTCATCATCCATGGCTACGGTTTGCGCGGGTACATTGGCATTGATGGATGCAGGTATCAAAATCAAAGCGCCGGTAACAGGTATCGCGATGGGTTTGATCACCAACGAGATGGGAACCAAGTATGCGATCTTGTCTGACATTCTAGGTGACGAAGATCACTTAGGTGATATGGACTTTAAAGTAACCGGTACCTAAAAAGGAATTGTTGCTTGCCAAATGGACTTGAAGATCAATGGCTTATCATACGAAGTATTAACAAAAGCTTTAGACCAGGCAAAGGAAGGCCGTATCCATATCTTAAAGGAGATCAGCAAAACAATGGCTGCACCGCGCGAGGATTACAAACCGCATGCACCACGTATTGTTACCCTTAAAATTGATAAGGAATACATTGGCGCCGTTATTGGTCCCGGTGGTAAAATTATCCAGGAAATGCAGCGCGAAACCGGTGCAACCATCAATATCGAGGAAAAAGACAACCAGGGTATCGTACAGATATTTGCCGATAACAAGGACGCTATTGATGCAGCGGTAAGCCGCATCCGTGCCATTGCTGCAAGGCCCGAAGTTGGCGAGATCTACGAAGGCAAAGTAAAATCAATTATGCCGTTTGGCGCATTTGTTGAAATTATGCCGGGTAAAGATGGTTTGCTGCACATATCTGAGATCGATCACAAACGTTATGAATCGATGGATGGCATCTTCAAAGTTGGCGACGAAGTACGCGTGAAACTATTGGATGTTGACAAGCAAGGTAAACTGAAACTTTCCCGTAAAGCTTTATTGCCAAGGCCTGAGAGAACGGAGAATCCGAATTGAATTTAGTGATCAGTGACCAGTTAATTAGAGATTAGTTAACCGGTTTATTAATATCAAAAGTATAGCCCTCAAAGAAATTTGGGGGCTTTTTATATAAATGTTAGAGACCTCACTTAAAGTTAGAGTCTCAACAGCTATTCTACTAGCCATAGGCTCTTTTGTTTATGTTTTATTTAGAAATAGCGATTATCTTTATAATTTCTTATCTAAACCACAATGGAGGAAAAATCATCACAAATAAAGGATAAAAAGTCAATGTTCAATCGACCAGACTACGCATTATTACTCTATTTAGAAGAACATGGCGTCACTGAAGAAACCGATGTATCGCCCTTTATTGTCAAACATTATAAAAATAAATCTTCAAAGGAGAAAAAAATAAAAATATCAGAAGATTTAGCTGTGCAATTACTAGCTGGTTTAGCAAAAAAAGGATACATTTCAATCGACAAAGAAGAACTTGCTCATATACAAACTTGGTATAAAAGTGCCGAGCCTATTCCTGAAGATGAGCTTCCGTTTTGGTTTGATACTCTCCAGATAAATGCGAGTTTAACGTTCGAGGGAATGGAACATTTAAACCAAATAAAGATAAACCAAACCGTCGCAGAGGCAAATAAAACGCTCGCTCTAAACTCAGGTAAGCAGACAAGTATCTTTAATTGGCAAAAGTGGTTTTTAGGGATAACCATGATAGCAAGTTTAATAACTACAGCGATAGCATTGAAGTCTTGTTCTGAAAATGATAGTAACCACCGTCAAGAGAAAGAAATAGACAGTTTGAGATTAAAACTTAAACAATCGGAATCAACAAAAATGAACGAACCGTTACGCCAAAATGATGCTTCTCACAATGGACACAAAGATTCCAATAAAGTTATAAAATAGGCCTATCTATTAAAAACCTCATTATAGATCTTCATTATTTTCCTGACCGTTTCCGGATAGGTATCGTCAGGGATGGTTATCCCGGGCTTTGGCAATTGATGAAGCCTGATATCTATTACAGGCAAATTTGAATCGGCTGCGAGTTTGCTGACCCTGTTTAAAAATTCTTCTCGTTTTGATTGAAAATCGGCCATTTAAATCCGTGTGTAGTTTAACAAGTTTATGCGTTAATTCTGTTTAGATATTGGAAAATCCTTTCTAAAAAGTAGAGACGCAATGCCTTGTGTCTCTACAAATATATTTTTCTCATAATTAATATTATGTTAAGTAAATATGTAGCAATTTAAGCCTGTTTCTTTTGAAACAGGCTTAATCTTTGTCTCCTATTCAGAAATTATTGAACTGCTTTTGGCAATGCATCAATCTTTTTCTGAACAGCGTTAGCATTTTCAGAATCTTTTTTACCAAGGTAATATGATTTTAAGTTGGTTAATGCATCCAGCGATTGCCCGTTTAATTCAACCGCTTTTAAAACATATGGCTTAGCCAAATCAAATTGTGCATTTGCTTTGGCCATAGCTGCATCATATGCCTTTTGCTGTGTGGTAGGTAATTGTTGCGCTTCGTTGTAAATATCAATTGCCGGTGCAATGGTAACGTAACCCAGGTTCATTACGGCTTCAAAATAATTCGGGTCAATAGCTATAGCTTTTCTGTATTGTTCGGCAGCTTTGGTATAATTATCTAACCTCGTTTCCTTAAGCTTTGCAATTTGCGGGTTGGGCGCTTGTTTTACGCCGGGTTTTGCTGTAGCTGTCTTTGCCGCTGCTTTTTCCAATTTCTTTATTTCATTGCCTGCTACTTCTGCTGTCTGCGAATAAGTTAGCCCCTCATAGAAATACAGGGCTTTATTGTTCGGGTCGCCTTTGATAGCGGTTTCGATCTTGGTGATCAGGTCGCTGGAATGTCCTGCCTGCAAGCTCACTTCTATTTCACGTTTACGCAGATCGGGGTCGTTCGGAAACTTGGTTACCGCATCGGATATTACTTTTATAGCACCGGTGGTATCTTTGTTGTATAAGTACAAGGTTGCCAAATCATTATAAGCACTTACCCTTGCTTTGGTTGAGAGTGCCGGCACAGCAACTAATGTGTTATAATTTGATATCGCTGTAGGGTAATTTTTGACATTTGAAGCTGATATGGCGGTATATAAGATCGCAGTAGTATCCGCTGGGATCAATACACGGGCAGCGTCAAATGCTTTATACGCTTCATCATAACTTTTGGCCTGGTAGGCTTTTACACCTTTATTGAGTTGAATTTGTGCCAACTCGGTGGTTGCATGTTGTATAAACAAGGTGTTTTCCTTCTTTGTATCGGCAGCCTGTGCTTTGGCTAAAGCGTCCTGTGCGGTTGCATAATCAGCTGCAGCAGCTGCTGCGTCCGCATCAGTTGAGGCAAGCGACCCGTAAATAGCGGCCTTTAGTGCCAGGGTTTCGGGCAGCGCCGATGTTTTAGCATTAGCGGCCGCTTTGTCAATATGCGTTTTTGCAGTTGCCAGAGAAGGTTTTGCCAATGCCGGATTTGACCTCAGACCGTCATATTTGGTATAGTCGTCTTTCGCATCGCTGAGTTCCCCTTTCTGGGCAAAAGCGCTCATGGTAATAAAAGCCAAAAGCGCTGTTATCAAGAATCTGATTTTCATGTTTTATTGGTTGGTTAATAATTTAAGTTTACTATTTATTTTATCTACTTGCGCCTGGTCGCCGGTCCTGGTATAAACCATTTGCAGTAACTGCAGGCATTTAACATCATTTGGCACCATCTCGCTGGCCTTTTCCAGCCACTGCCCTGCTCTTGAAATGTCGTTCTTACTGTCGTCGCCATGTTTGGCTATCCCCTCTCTAAAGTACAGTATTCCAAGGTTATACACCGGCTCATAAAACGAACCATTTAACTCAACAGACCGTAAATATAACGATTCGGCCTTATCAAAGTTATTTAAATGGTCGTAACAATTAGCTGCAATGAAGGCAACTTCGGCATTATTGGCGTTTTGATCCAGCAATTCAGGCAGTAAAGGCGCCAGCGCACGGTAATTTTTCCGATTATTATAGATGTTTGCTTCATCCAGCAACAATACGTTATCGCCGGGCAGATGTTTGCGTCCTTTTTGCAAAACCTGTAATGCTTTTGAGGTATCGCCTATAGCTTTAAAGGTGTTTGAAGCTGCCTCGATATACTGTCCACGCGTGCTGTCGGTTTTAAGCAACTCGGCATAATAATGTGCTGCACCAAGCATGTTGCCGAGCCGGTTATCCGAATAAGCAATGTAGGCGTTGAGCTCTTTAAATTCGGGCGTGTATTTTTTCGCCTGCTCAAAGGATTGAATAGCGTTGTGATAATCGGATATATGCATATATCCGAAACCCTGCCGCAAATAAACATTTGCAATGCAGTGCCTCGTGAAATCCATCTCGGGCTGATATTTGTATATCCGCTTATTGGCTGCTAATTTACCGTACAGCTTACAAACCTGCTGGTCAAAAAAATTGGCCGACTGCTTAAGCTTATTCGTCGAGTCGATATAGGCGATACTGGAATACACTACCACTTTATAAACATTTTTTGCCAGGTCGGCAGAATCCGCATGTGTTTTGATCAGGCTATCGACCGATTTTTTAGCACTTGCCAGGTATTTGACGTCCTTTTTTTGCTTATAGAAGGCCAAATTATTTACCACATTTTTAAACACCTCCGTTTGACCGAAGGTGGCTGATGCAGCAAATAGGAATACAAAAAGCGGTAATATTACCTTACGGCCTGCCATATTGTTTACTCAGTTTCGTCACCGGCGGAAGGCGCTGCATCCGGGTTTTCGGTGTTTTCATTATTATCGGTCACCTCATCCTCAGAATCATCATGCTCAATTTTCGCAACTGAAGCGATCTCGTCGTTCTGCTTAAGCGTAATTAACCTTACACCCTGTGTAGCACGCCCCATTGTACGCAAGTCGCTTACTGCGATACGGATAATGATGCCCGATTTATTGATGATCATCAGATCTTCATTATCAGTAACACCTTTTATGGCAACAAGTTTTCCTGTTTTATCGGTAATGTTTAAAGTTTTAACGCCTTTGCCGCCACGGTTAGTAACGCGGTAGTCGTCAATATCGGTACGTTTGCCATAACCTTTTTCTGAAACTACCAATACGGTTGTTTCCGGGTTATCAATGCTGATCATACCTACAACTTCATCATTCTCATCTTCCAGCGTGATACCTCGAACACCGGTTGCTGTGCGACCCATTGGCCTTACTTTGGCCTCATTAAAGCGTATCGCACGGCCAGATTTAAGCGCCATCACAATTTCGCTGCCACCGCTGGTTAAGTTTGCTTCTAACAGCATATCGCCTTCGTTTATATTAATGGCGTTGATACCGTTTGCCCTTGGGCGTGAATAGGCTTCGAGCGATGTCTTTTTAATGGTGCCTTTTTTAGTCACCATGATAATGAAGTTATTCTCAAGGTATTCTTTGTCCTTCAGGTTTACAATTTTGATGTAAGCCTTGATGTTTTCTTCTTTCGGGATATTGATCACATTCTGAATAGCACGACCCTTGGATACACGCGTACCTTCAGGTATCTCAAATACCCTGAGCCAGAAACAACGCCCGGCTTCGGTGAAGAACAGCATATAATTGTGGTTTGACGCTATCAGCAAATGTTCAATAAAGTCCGCATCGCGGCTATTGCTGCCCATAGAGCCTTTACCGCCTCTGCCCTGCCTGCGATATTCGGTAAGCGGGGTACGTTTGATGTAGCCTTCGTGCGATATAGTAATTACTACATCTTCATCTGCAATAAAGTCCTCAGTTTGCATTTCTGCAGATGAGTAAACGATCTCGGTTTTGCGCTCATCGCCGTATTTTTCTTTGATCTCGATCAGCTCGTCTTTGATGATCTGCATACGAAGGCCTTCATCAGCCAAAACAGATTTTAAATAATCTATGGCTTTCATCAGCTCGGCGTATTCATCCTTGATCTTATCGCGCTCCAGTCCGGTTAACCTTCTCAGGGTCATATCCAGGATAGCACGCGCCTGTATTTCGGACAAGCCGAAAGTGGCCATCAAGCCTTCGCGGGCATCATCAGGCGTATTGGAGGCCCTTATGAGTTTGATAACTTCGTCCAAGTGATCTAATGCGATCAATAAACCTTCGAGGATATGCGCGCGTTTTTCGGCTTCAGCCAGGTCGAATTTGGTACGACGGATAACCACTTCGTGACGGTGCTCCACAAAATGGTGAATCAGGTCGCGCAGGTTAAGCATCATCGGCCTGCCATGCACCAGAGCGATGTTATTTACACTGAACGATGTTTGCAGCGCGGTATATTTAAACAGGTTATTGAGTACGATAGCGGCATTTGCATCGCGTTTTATTTCGTACACAATACGAATACCTTCGCGGTTTGATTCATCGCGGATGGCAGATATACCTTCAATTTTCTTTTCTTCAACCAGTTCGGCGGTGCGTTCTATCATCATCGCCTTGTTTACCTGGTAAGGTATTTCGGTTACGATAATGCGTTCGCGTTCATTGTTGCCATAAGTTTCTATCTCAGCCCTTGACCGGATCACCACCCTGCCGCGGCCTGTTTCCAGGGCTTCGCGGGCACCTTCAAAACCGTAAATGATGCCCCCGGTTGGAAAATCGGGGCCCTTTACGTATTGCATCAATTCAGTAACCTCTATGGCGCGGTTGTCTATCAATGCCATGGTGGCGTTAATAATTTCGGTCAAATTATGCGGGGCCATGTTGGTTGCCATACCTACGGCAATACCCGACGCGCCGTTGATCAGCAGGTTTGGGATCTTAGCAGGCAGAACCGTTGGCTCCTCGAGCGAATCGTCAAAGTTCAACTGGTAATCAATAGTATCCTTGTTGATATCGGCCAGCATTTCCTCGGCTATCTTTTGCAAACGTGCCTCGGTATACCTCATTGCCGCCGGCTGGTCGCCGTCGACAGAACCGTAGTTACCCTGCCCTTCCACAAAAGGATACCGCAGGCTCCAGTCCTGCGCCATACGCACCATGGCATCGTATACCGAGGTATCACCGTGCGGGTGATATTTACCCAGCACCTCACCCACAATACGGGCCGATTTTTTGGTTGGTTTATTATTATACAATCCCAGGTCAAGCATGCCATATAATACACGCCTGTGAACGGGTTTTAAACCGTCGCGCACATCGGGCAGGGCGCGCGAAACGATAACCGACATTGAATAATCAATGTAGGCTGATCGCATTTCTTCGTCAATATTTATTGGAATAATTCTGTCTTCGGCGGGTTGATTTCCGTTTCCTGTTTCGTCGGCCATTTTTATTTATCGTAGATCTTTTTGTTTATAATAGTCACTATGAGATGGTGCTCAAAAGCGACCTGCGAAGTTAAGAAAATACTTCGGTTTGGGGTGGGTTTTTTATGCACATTAAGGCTAAAATGTGAGTAAAAAATGTAACAAATTGATTGAAAAGAAATAAGGGTGAGAATAGCCTACTTTACACGTTTCCAATACTCCTCAACCACCATCCCGGAAGGCAAAGTTCCGTTAAAAACTAACGAATCATGCCGTATTTGATAACGGTAATGCACGCGTACATTGATGAGTTTTGTTGGCTGGGTGCTGAAGGTTTGCGTTTCGATGCAAGTATCGTTCCTGAGGGCATAGTTACCGGCCTCATATTTTTCCGGTTTTGTATTTTTTTCGAGCAAAAAGGAGTCAAAATGGTTATCGCTGTATTTCCTTTGAAGGGTATAATCTGTGGGTGTTCCCTCCTTTTCGCCGTTATAGATGCCACCTTTGTACTCCCAGGTACCCTTTAACGTTTTAACCCTCGTAAATGAGGACGCAACAAGCACAATGACACAAGCTAAGGCAATTTTTCTCATCACACCCAATTGATGCCTTTTTTTAATAAAGATAATGTTTTTTCTTCCTCACTGCCGGGTTGTGCATGGTAATCATAAACCCATTTGGCTGTTGGTGGCAGGCTCATCAGTATCGATTCGATACGGCCGTTGGTTTCCAGGCCAAATTTAGTGCCTGCATCATAAACTAAATTGAATTCAGCATATCGGCTGCGGCGCTGGTATTGCCATTGCTGCTCCGCTTCGGTAAATGGCTTATCGCGGTTGCGGCTTACCAGCTCGGTATAAATGGGCACGAAAGAGCGCCCTACTGCTTTGGAGAACTCAAAAATATTGTCCCAGCTTAAGTTTTCAGTAGCTGCAAGCCGGTCGTAAAATATGCCGCCAATACCGCGGGTTTCATTACGGTGTTTGATGAAGAAGTAATCATCGGCCCAAAGCTTAAAGCGTTGGTAAAAGTCGTGACTGAACTGATCGCAAACAGATTTTAAGAAACCATGAAAAAAACGGGCGTCATCATCCAAAACATAGTGCGGCGTCAGGTCGATACCACCGCCAAACCATTTTACTTCGGAGCCGGGCATCTCGAAATAGCGGATATTCATGTGAATGATCGGCACCATTGGATGATTGGGGTGGATGACAATAGATACTCCGGTGGCAAAAAAATCCTCCTGGTCAACGTTCAGGGCCTTTTTCATGGTATGCGGCAAGTGCCCGTGAACGGCTGAAAAATTTACACCTCCCCTTTCAAAAACGTTGCCGTTTTGAATGATGCGTGTGCAACCGCCGCCGCCGCCTTCACGTTCCCATACCTCCTCTTCAAATTTGGCTTTGCCGTCACATTGCCCGAGGGCCGAGCAAATTTCATCCTGTATAGTTTTGTAAGCTTCGGCTATTTGTTCTTTGGTCATCGGGGCAAAGGTAGTTGATTTATAGTAGAGACGCATAATTATGCGTCTCTACATTTCTTCCACGTAATCCAGATCGGTATGGAAAGTTTCCTTCAGCTGGCTTACGGCGAACAATGCGATCAAACTTAGAATTCCCATCATAATGTATCCGCTGGTGATCATACCGTAACTTGCAGAAAGGGCGGCAAATGCGGCGTTAATGGGTATCAATGACGCCCTGATAAAGTTGGGTACTGTGGTAGTTACCGTAGCACGAATATTGGTGCCGAATTGTTCGGCCGGTATGGTTACAAATATAGGCCAGTAACCTACGCCAAAACCCATAAACAGGCATAGCCAGGTGAATTGTGTTGTGGTTATGCCTGTAGTATGCAAATAGCAGACAGCGCTTATGGCCGAAAGCACCACAAAAACAACTACCGTAAGACGCCTGGACCGTGTAATTTGCGAGAATAAACCTGCGAAAAGTCCGCCGACAGCTATGCCAATATATGTGTAAAATATTCCATCGCCGGCATCTAAAGGAACTTTGGCTCCCATCGCCTTGCCAAACTCGGGCGAAAGGTTGATCAAAATACCTATCACAAACCAATTGGCCGCGCCAACCAAAATACAGTACAGGTATTTGATAAAACGCTTGAAGTTGGTTAATAACATCAGGAAATTTCCCCGCGATACTTCGCTTTTCTCGACGTCTTTGTACAAGCCCGATTCAAATGTTCCTAAACGTAATACTAACAGCAATATGCCTAATATCCCGCCAACGTAGTAAGCCCAGTGCCAATCCATATTTTTTGCCACTAAGTTTGCTGCTGCCGCGCCAAATAAGCCAATAACCGAAATGATCATGGTGCCATAACCTCTTTTAGTTGTTTTCATGGTTTCGGTCACCAAAGTTATACCGGCGCCCAGTTCGCCGGCTAAACCTACACCGGCAATAAAACGCACGATGATATAGCCTTCAACACTTGTTACTCTGCCATTAACAAAATTGGCTATCGAATACAGCAAAATTGAGCCGAAAAGCACTTTAATGCGCCCTAATTTATCGCCCATTATCCCCCAAAGTAAACCTCCTATCAGCAACCCAAACATTTGCCAGTTGATGATGGTAATGCCCACAGCTTTTACGTCGGCCGGTTTTACGCCTATGGCAAGCAGGCTCGGCATCCGCACGATCGAAAACACCAGCAGGTCGTAGATATCTACAAAATAGCCTAAGGATGCTACTAATACCAGGAAAATAACATTACGCGTAAGTGCGGGCGACGCAGATTCGGTCATAAAAATTGTAATTGGTTGGGCTAAGTTGCAAATTTTTAGGCACAAAAAAACCTCTGTACTCTGCAGAGGTCCTTTTTTTGATCAGAATAGTCAACTTATATCTTCTTCACTTTCACTGCCTGTAAACCTTTTCTGCCATCTTCCACATCGTACTCCACATTATCGTTATCCTTTATAGCGTTTACACCCCCCTGTACATCTTTAAAATGTACAAAAAGGTCTTTACCCTCTTCGGTAACAATAAAACCGTAGCCTTTTTGTGTGTTAAACCATTTTACTTTTCCAGTTTTCATAATATTGTTATAGTATTAAAAAATTTAGTTCATAAGTTAAAAAAACAATAGGCAAACTGAAAATACTGTAGTATTATAGATCAGAAAGCAATATGTATTAACCCTAATCACATCAAATATATAAAATTATTAAAAACAAATAAAATTATTTATTTGGCTGTGGCGTAGTGCGAAGATATGGCTTTATGATCTTATGTCCTTTAGGAAATTTGGCTGGAATGTCTTCTGTTTTTATCGCGGCAGTAATAACTACATCCTCGCCTTGCTTCCAATCAGCGGGGGTTGCAACGCTGTAATTGGCGGTTAACTGCAATGAATCGATAACGCGTAATATCTCCTGGAAGTTACGGCCGGTTGATGCCGGGTAAGTGATCATCAGCTTGATCGTTTTATCAGGCGCTATCACAAACAGCGAACGTACCGTTGCCGTCATTGAAGCATTTGGATGTATCATATCATACGCCAGCGCAATTTCGCGGCTCTCATCCCCTATTATCGGGAAATTTACCTCCACATCCTGCGTTTCGTTAATGTCGTTTATCCATCCTTTGTGCGATTCTACCGAATCCACGCTCAGCGCGATAACTTTTACATTGCGTTTGTCAAACTCGGATTTTAAAGATGCCGTTTTGCCAAGTTCGGTGGTACAAACGGGTGTGTAATCGGCCGGGTGCGAAAATAATACGCCCCAGCTATCGCCGAGGTACTCATAAAGGTCGATTTCACCTTCTGATGTTTTCGCCTTGAAGTTTGGGGCCTTATCGCCTAATCTTAAGCTCATGGTGTTGAAAATTTACGGTTAATATTGAATAAAATTACATGATTATTTGAATAATCAACCAAATATAAATCATTATCTATTAAACAGGTATACATTATAGCGTTTATTTACATACAGGTTATATTCTACCTCACCTCCTGTCATTTCGAATGAGTGTAGCGAAGAGAAATCTTGTGCGCCTTGCATAGTCCGCTGTGCAAGGTGTATAAGATCTCTCACTATCGTTCGAGATGACATGAGGAGTGTTTGACGGTGGGCAAGAGGTTTTGCTATAAACATTCTCCCCTATTTATTGTTGAATTTACTTAAAAGTACCTGCATCTACTGCTTATTTATGGAAAAACACACCTATCAAACCGGCATTATAGGCAATTGCGCTTATTTGGCGCATATCAATAAAAATACCAATATCGACTGGCTTTGCTGGCCAAAATTCGACAGCACTTTTATTTTTGGCGGCCTGCTGGATAAGAATAAGGGTGGTGAATTTTCGATCCTTCCCGAAGGCGAATTTGAGTCGCATCAATACTATATCGAAAATACCAATATCCTGGTTACCGAGATCACCTGTAAGAACGGACGGTATCGCATAACCGATTTCGCTCCCCGCTTTTATAATAATCAGCGTTATTACAAGGCCCTGATGCTGATCAGGAAAATTGAGGCGCTTGATGGCTCGCCGCGCATTAAGGTAAAATGTAAGCCCGTGTCGGAATACGGCGAAATAAAGCTTGAGGTGAACCGTGGCAGCAACCATATCCAGTACATAGGCGGCGATGAAAATATACGGCTAACTACCAATATCCCTATCAGCTATGTATTTGATGAACAATATTTTGTGCTGAATGAATGCAAGTATTTAGTGATGACCTATGGCGAACCGCTGGAGGCCCCTCTGGTAAGTACCGCTGATCATTTTTTACGTGAGACCACGCGCTACTGGCAAACCTGGATAAAACATTCATCCATTGCAGGGTATTACCAGCCATACGTGATACGCTCGGCGCTGGCTTTAAAAATACACCAGTTTGAAGATACCGGTGCCATTATAGCGGCCAGCACCACCAGTTTACCCGAGTCGCCGGGAAGCGGGCGGAATTGGGATTACCGTTACTGCTGGCTGCGCGATACTTATTACGTGCTTACCTCATTGAACCACATCGGCCACTTTGAGGAGATGGAAAAGTACTTTAGTTATATTACCGATATCTCGGTATCGGAAGATTTCAGGTACCAGCCGCTTTACAGCATCACGGGCAAAAGCAGGCTAACCGAGCAGGTATTGGAGGACCTGGATGGTTATATGGGCAACAAACCGGTACGCATAGGTAACCAGGCTTATGAACACATCCAAAACGATATTTATGGCCAGGTGATGATCTCGCTGCTGCCTTTGTATACCGATCATCGTTTTATCTTTTCCGAGAGAAAGGACTCGGCCAAATGGATAAGTTTTGTACTGGATAAAATTGAGAAGACCATTGACGAAAAAGATGCGGGTATATGGGAATTTCGTAACATGGCTAATATCCATTGTTACAGCAACCTGTTCCAGTGGGCAGGCGCTTCGGCAGCGGAAAAAATGGCACTTACAATTGACAATAAACCGCTTATACGCAAAGCCATATCACTAAAAAAACGGGCAGCCAAACATATCGAAAGCTGTTATGACCCTAAACGAAAAGTTTATACCAATTCGGCAGGCAGCTCTAACCTTGATGCGAGTACTTTACAGCTGATTGTAATGAATTACCTCGACCCGAATTCAAAACGGGCCAAGGATCATTTAGTTGCATTAGAACATGAACTAAAGGCATCTAAAGGGTTATTTTACAGATATTTATATAAAGATGATTTTGGCAAACCAAAAACCACCTTTTTGATTTGCGCCTTTTGGTACGTTGAAGCGCTGGCCACCGTTGGCCGGATGGATGATGCACAACGGGAGTTTGAAAACCTGCTGAAATTCTCCAATCACCTGCTACTTTTCAGCGAGGATGTGGACGAAAACGACGGCAGCCAGTGGGGTAATTTTCCGCAGGCATATAGCCATGTGGGGTTGATGAATGCGGCGTATAGAATAGCGATGAAGCTTGACAAGCCAATATTTTTATAAACTTAAGCCCGGTCAACTTTAGACTCTGAACTCAAGGCTTCGGACTACTAAAACGCCCCCAAACATAACGCCCCGTAAGGCAATGGCCACAGTAATATCGGCTTAAAGGAAGAAAGAAAAGTAAATACTTAACCAGCAGGTGTCTTGGCATCCTGTACTGGAAATATCTGCCGCACTGGCGGCATTTTTTATTTGTCATCACCTTTATCGCCTGACCTATTTTAATGCTCGGAAGAATTGAAATATGAGCTAGTATTTGCTTTGTAACAGCTACATTACAATATTGCGATTGAATTTAGGATTCTTTCTGAACAAGAAATTAGAAAAGGATTAGAAATTTAGATTTGGCAGGGCGATTGATTTTAATGACTTTTCAAAACCGCACTCTCCGTCATATTCTTTAGCAACCTCCGCGCTTCCGCAGGTGTACGCAGGTAAAACTTAGCTGCTGATACATGATTACCTATTTTGATGGTAACGGCGCTTTCGGGCAAGGCCTTAAAAATATCTTCATCGGTATAATCATCGCCCAAGGCCATCATAAAATCAAAATCGTGACCGTCAATGAGGGTCAAAGCGGCTTTGCCTTTGTTTATTTCGATATTTTTTACTTCAACCACTTTATCGCCGGGCAATAATTGCAGGCCCATGTCTGTCGCCAGGTATTTGAGGTTATTCATCAGCTCCCCTGCCCGTAGCTCGCCCAGACCCTTTTGCGCCTTACGGTAATGCCACACCAGCGAATAGGTTTTTTCTTCAATAAAAGTACCCGGCGTACGGTCGACATAAGTTTCCAGCACCGGCAATATATCTTGTTTCCATTGCGCCGAAAGGCCGGCCAGCTTATGCCATTTGGCGCCCTGTTTTTTCGACCATGCGCCATGCTCAGCGATCAAATCGATAGGGCAATCAGAAAACCATTTTTCCAGGCTCTCGTGCTTACGGCCGCTGATCAAAACCACGCGGTTTGCGGGGTCCTCAGTTAATTGGTTCAATATTTTATACAATGCTGCATCGGGGATTGCGGCATCAATGTTTGATGCAAAATCCACCAGGGTGCCGTCGTAATCGAGGAAAATGATGCGGTTTTGCGTTTTAATATAACGGTTTACAATGGATTGCTCGGTACCCTGCCCAATGTAGCGCGTTTGCATGGAGCGCTGCAATAATTTCACTTCGTTCAGCTTATCCATAAATATTTTTACCCAATGAGAAATATTGAATTTGGCGACTACCTGGCGCATTTGTTTCATTCGTGCCCGCTGTTCGTCCAAAGGCAAATACGCAGCCTTGATGATGGTTTTTGCCACTTCCTCGGTATTGTTTGGGTTAACGATAAGCGCATCGATCAATTCCTTTGATGCACCGGCCATCTCACTGAGTACCAGCACGCCGTCATTATGTATGCGGCTTGCCACGTACTCTTTGCTCACCAGGTTCATGCCGTCGCGCATTGGAGTTACCAGGCAAACATCGGCGGTATAATACAGGGCAGACAGCATTTCGATTGGAAACGAGCGGTAAAAATAATGAATTGGCGTCCACTCCATGGTACGGTGCGAAGCATTGATATTGCCTACCTGTTTATCTATCTGTTCGCGGAGGTGGGCATATTGGGGCACTGTATCCCGTGAGGGCACCACAATCATATAAATGGACAGCTTTTCCTTGATCTCGGGATAATGCTCCAGCATATATTCAAATGCCTGCAGGCGCTGCAAAATGCCTTTGCTGTAATCCAGCCGGTCGATGGACAAAGCCAGTTTAGTATTTTTGAAAGTATCCCTTATAAGCGCGATATTCTTTTTCACTTCTGGTTCAGCCGGCAGCGAGGCATATTTTTTATCGTCAATACCTATCGGGAACGATTCGGCAACAATAGTTCTTTCGCCTTGTGTGATAACATTTGCCGATGATTTTACAGGTAGAATGCGTGTAGAAGCATTTATAAAGTGCCTCACATCGTCGTAAGTGTGAAAACCGATCAGATCAGCGCCCAACAAGCCCTCCAGCAACTCGGCACGCCATGGGATCAACCTGAACATCTCGTATGAGGGGAAAGGTATATGCAAAAAGAAGCCTATGGATATTTCGGGCATCTCTTTCCGCAGCAGCGAAGGCAGCAACAACAACTGGTAATCGTGTATCCAGATGGTGTCTCCGGGTTTGGCTACTTTGAGCACCTCGTCTTTAAACTTCTCGTTCACACGGTTGTAATACTCCCAGTTTGATTGCTCGTAATTGGCATAGGTTGAGGCATAATAATGGAATACAGGCCACAAAACGGTGTTTGAAAAACCTTCATAGTACTGGTTTATTTCTTCCTGCGTCAGGAAAACAGGCAGCAGGCTCAGTTTTTTTAGCTGTTTGGTTACTTCGCCCCTGCCCTTTTCATCGGTTATTTCAAGACCAGGCCATCCGATCCATATATTATCATTTTGTTTGTAGATGGAACCCAAACCGGTAGCCAGGCCGCCTTCGCTGGGCGACATCTGGTATTCGCCATTGTGCTCAGAAATTTTTACAGGCAGCCGATTGGATACGATTATTGTTTTAGACATAGACAGTATAAATAGTGCACTCTATAAAGGTATAAATGGCGTTTTTGTTTTAAAAAAGGGGGTTTTGTATTGTAAAAATGAGGATATGAGGGGCGGGAATGTATCAGTATTCCGCAAATTATATTCCCCTTTTTAAATCTTATAATATTGACTATAACAAATTGATTCATAGTTGCGTACAACCATGACCTTCAAATAAAATTCTAAAAATGAATGATATAAATTTAAAGATCCGGCAGTTTATTAAGGATAAGTTGGGTGTAGAAGAGTCGGCAATAAAAAATAATGCTTCGTTTTACGGCGACCTGGATGTAGATTCACTTGATTTTTGCGAACTTATTGTAGATATCGAAAAGGAATTTGATATCGTGATCCCGGATGATGTGTACGAAAAGTTTAAAACGGTTGGTTCCCTGATCAACTATGTATCCGCCCAGGTAAATTTACACGCTGCAGCGGAACATTTGGCCGTTTAAATCGCACAAAAAAAGCCGCTCCCTGCGGAACGGCTTGTAAATCGTTGTGAATTTTGGCAATTACTTTACTTCTTTGTAAAATTCAACGTGTGCTTCCGGCGTAAGTTTTACTAAAACTTCTTTGCTGTCGCTTTTCAGATCAACAAAATAAGCGGTTTCGTCAGCATCAGGGTTCAATTCAGTATTGTTCTGAACCACGATAACTTCTTTAATTGCATAACCAACGTACTTGTCAGCAATTTCTTTTTTAGCAGCAGCAGGGATAGCTTTTATGTCAGCATCCTGGGTTACGGCTACAAATTCGCCCTGTAAGTTGTAGAAAGCGGTCATCTTAATGCCTTCGTAGATGAAGTCAGCTTTTTGGAAATTCCTGTTAACGCTCCAGGTAATGTTGGTAGCGTTAGCGAAATCATTGTTGAACTGGTTAACCACAGTGTAAGATACATTTACAGTGTGTGCTTTTTTGGTGCCATCGGCAAATACGCTTGCGCTAAACATAGCAGCAATTGCGGTTGTTATAAATAATTTTTTCATTGTCTTAAATTTTAAATCCGCAACAAAAGTAACCTGTAATTGCGTATTTTTAAAACAATAGTTAATTTTTATGATATTTTAATAAATATTAGTTCAATTTTCGCATTTTTTAAAAAAATCAGCCAGTAATAACTGTATTTTTTACATTATTGTAATGAAAAGAGGACTACTTATTGTAAACTTAACACTAAGTACTTTTCTTAACAATTTCCTTGCAATTTAATGACAAAAGGCCTTTTTTTAATACCGAAAGGTATATATAAGTACTTACCCATTGTCCGCAAAACCCGGATATAGCGTCATTCCACCATCCATAAATATGGTAGTGCCGGTAATATAATCGGCCTCGTCTGATGCCAGCCAGGCAGCCAGTTTGCCAATGTCTTCCGGCTCGCCAATTCGGTTATAAGGTATCAGGGTAAGCAACTTGCTAAGCGCTTCGGGTGTGGCCCAGGCACCGTGGTTGATGGGCGTTTGTATGGCACCCGGAGCAATGCTCATTACCCTTACTTTATGAGGTGCCAGTTCCTGCGCCATACTTTTCATCATCATCATTACGCCGCCCTTACTGGTGGCATAGTTAACGTGCCCGCCCCAGGGAATAACCTCATGCACGCTGCTCATGCAGATGATCTTCCCGGCGGCTTTGCTCCTTTCGGGAGCCACTCCCCTGCGGATAAACTCCTTCACCGCCTCGCGCGAACACAAGAACTGCCCGGTAAGGTTAATACCAATAACGGTGTTCCACTGCTCCAGCGTCATATCCACAAATTTTGAATCGCGCTGCAGACCGGCGTTGTTTACCAGGATATCAATGGTGCCGTACTGCTGATACATTTCGGCAAACATGGCCTGCACTTCATCCTCTTTGCTGATATCAGCATGAATGGCATAAGCCTCACCCCCGGCGGCTACGATCTCGTCAACGGTTTGCTCAGCAACATGGTGGGCATCTACATGGTTAATGATCACTTTTGCCCCTGCTTTAGCCAGTTGCAATGCTACGCCCTTGCCTATGCCGCTGTCGGCACCGGTAACCAGCGCGGCCTGGCCCTGTAATGAGTATGAATTCATAGTTTATGTGTTTGATATAAATATAGAACACGATTATGGGATTTTGGTGATGGACGGGATTAAATATTTGTTAAGGGATTTTAACTCTATTCGGTCTAATCCGCTAACAATCATGTTTCTCTATACAATTTTATCCAAAATAATAGAACCCGGCGCGGGGGTTTACCGTAAACAGGATTGAATATTGTAATGAGATAAGATGCAGAAATTAAACCCCTTGAATTATAAAATTACCGTCTGCTTAGCCTTCCTGTTCCTTTTAACTCCCTTCACGGGGATTTGCTCATCCGATATTTCTCCAGATACCTCGAAAATTAATGGTTTAAACCGCCTGGCTGCCGTTAAATTTACACTTAGCCCGGATACAACGCTGTTTTATGCAAGGCAAGCTATAGCCTTATCAAAAAAATCCAACTATCAGTCGGGTTTAGCCAATGGCTTGCTGCAAAGGGGTAAAGCGCATTATTTTAAAGGCAAATCGGACGAGGCTACCCGCGACTTTGACGAAGCGATAAGCATCTTCAAAAAACTGAATGATAAAAAAGGGCTTTCGGAATGTTATATCCAATATGGGCGCATGTACACACTGCTGGCCCAATATGATAAGGCGCTGGTTTATTTGAACCAGGCACTGGCCATCAATAAAACTTCGGGTGACGAAAAAGCGCTTACGGATAATTATAAAAATATTGGCATAGTTTATTTCAGCCAGGGGCAGTTATCCAAATCGCTTGATTATTATTATAACGGCCTGTTTATAGCGGTCAAAAATAATTATACGGTGCTTACGGCCGAATTGTATAACAATATTGGTGTGGTGCTGCAAACTATGGAGGTGTATCCCAACGCGCTGGATTATTATAAAAAATCCATCAAAATATTTGAGGGCACCAATAACCTGCATGCCCTGGGCACCATTAACGAAAATATAGGCGAAGTAATGCTGGCACAAGAGGATTATGACGATGCCATAATTTACCTCAACAAAGCCAATAACATCGCTAAAAAACAAAATGACAAGGACGGCCTGAGTTCGGTTTATACCGACCTGGGGCTTTGCTATGCCAATAAAAAGCAGTATGAGAGGGCCATCAAGAACCTGGACACTTCGGAACGGATAGCTGTTAAATACAAAATTGTGTACAACCAGGCCTATGCTATGGCCGGTTACGCTACAGTGTACAACTCGCAAAAAAAATACGCCAAAGCTTATCCCTATGCACTTAAGGCGCAAAGCCTTGGCCTGGCATTGGGAAACCTTTCGATACGCGCTACCGCCGCGCTGCAATTGAACAAAACGTACGCCGGTTTAGGCCAAATTGCCAATGCGTATAAGTGTTTGAACGAATACATCGACCTGAAAAACGGGCTGAAGAACAACGAGAGCATACAGAAATTAACGTCGTATAATTATGAGCTGAGCTTCTCGGTTAAACAGCGCCTTGCTTCGCAGCAGCAGCGCGAAAAAGACTTATTATACAAGCAAAATATACGGATGAGCCGTTTGACGGACCTCATATTTGTGATCCTGTTCATTGCCATGATCGTGATCGCGGGTATTTATTATTTTGAAAAGAAGAAACAGTTGCGCATCAATAAGCTCCTGAAGATCAAAAACACACTGGTGTACGAGCAAAAAACTGACCTGGACGAACAAGCGCATAAGCTTAACGAGTTAAACACCTTAAAGGACAGGCTGATCTCGATTCTGGCGCACGATCTGCGCGCACCGCTGAGCACCTTAAAGGGGCTTTTTGACCTGCTGCAGGATGAAAGTATTTCGCACGAGCAAATGCTGGAGATGGTGCCCTCGGTGATCAAGAAGCTGGATTATACTTCCGACTTCCTGGATACACTGCTGTTCTGGATCAACAGCCAGATGGAAAACTTTAACCGTGCGGTAAGGGATTTTTCGCTGCGAGAACTGATCAACAAAGAGTCGGAAAATTTAATTGAACAAGCCGGCAATAAGAAGATAGCATTTGTAGTGAATGTTGAAGAAGGCATTACCGGCAGCGCCGACCCGGATTCGGTGCGCATTGTGATCCGTAATTTGATCACCAATGCGATCAAATTCTGTAAGGAGGGCGATACTATTGAAATATCAGCCACTACCAGGGACGCTAATGTTTTAGTACGGGTTAGAGACACCGGCCTGGGCATGACCACCGCCCAGGTGAAGAAAATATTCAAAGGCAAAATGGAAAGCCGCAGCGGCACGCATAACGAGTCGGGCACGGGTATGGGCCTGTTATTTTGCAAGGACCTGATCGAAAAATGCAACGGCACCATCTGGGTAAACAGCAAGCAAGGCGCCGGCAGCGAATTTTCCTTTACTATACCCGGTAGCCAGCAGGCAGTTGCGGTAAATTGCGAGTCTAACGCAGTAGAGGTTTAGACTGCATACCCCTTATCCTCGCCTCGCGGTTTAGCCCTAGGCCCGGTTCGCCCTTGTTTTCGCGCCCTTGTTGGTGTTGTCACCAACAAGCCGATGAGTATCTAACTTAGCACGATGCCTGCGATCAGTTTCGATCATTCCTCGACCATTCCGCCCCGCCCTTGTTGGTGTTGTCACCAACAAGCCGATGATTTCGTACGTAGCACGATGCCGGAGATCAGTTTCAATCATTCCATGTGCGTACTCTGTTGTCACCAACAAGCCGATGATTTCGTAAATTAGCACCATGTCCGCCATCAATTTCGACTATCATCCGCAATTCTTCACTGCCACTATATTAGAATGGAAGCCATTACTAAAAGATGATAGCTATCAAGACATTATCATTAAAAGCCTGCAATTTTTGAAAAATGAAGGGAGCATTGTGATATATGCCTTTGTGATCATGCCTAATCACATCCACCTGATATGGCAAATTCAGGATGGGTATAAACAAGACAATGTACAAATACGATTGATGAAGTTCACGGCTCAGCAAATGAAATTTAAACTGATTGATACGGATAATGCAAGGTTAACTTGGTTTAGAGCAGACACATCAGATCGAGAATATCAATTCTGGGAACGCAACGCTTTGAGTGTTGATCTTTTCCCGCCCTTGTTGGTGTTGTCACCAACAAGCCGATGAGTACCTAACTCAGCACAATGCCGGCGATCAGTTTCAATCATTCCAGGTTCTTACCCCTGTTGTCACCAACAAGCCGATGATTTTGTAATTTAGTACCATGTCCGCCATCAATTTCGACTATCATCCGCAATTCTTCACTGCCACTATATTAGAATGGAAGCCATTACTAAAAGATGATAGTTATAAAGACATTATCATAAAAAGCCTGCAATTTTTGAAAAATGAAGGGAGCATTGTCATATATGCCTTTGTTATCATGCCTAATCACATTCACCTGGTATGGCAAATACAGGACGGCTTCACGCAAGACAAAGTGCAAATGCGATTTTTGAAGTTCACGGCTCAGCAGATGAAATTTAGATTGGCAGATACTAATGATGCAAGATTAACTTGGTTTAGAGTAGACACATCAGATCGTGAATATCAATTCTGGGAACGCAACGCTTTGAGTGTTGATCTTTGGAGTCCGGCGGTGTTTATGCAGAAGCTGGATTATATCCACAATAATCCATTGCAGGATAAATGGCAACTGGCAGAATATCCGGAAGATTATAGGTATTCGTCGGCACGGTTTTATGAGTCGGGTGTGGATGAGTTTGATTTGGTATCGCACTATCGCGGTTAGAACGATGCTCCTCGGTTTGTTGTTGACAACACCGACCATCGGAAAAATCGGACTTGGATGAATTGATTGCGTTTTATCCGGCCAGAACTATAATACTCGGTTTGTTGGTGACAACACCAACAAAGGCGAAAAATTCCCGCGTTAGGGATTGGCGCGTATACCGGCCGCTTCGGGAGCCTCAGCGCCGGCCGCGCTTAAGGCCTGCAGGCGTATGAGCATAAAGCCCGGCTAACGCCCAAATAAAACCGATTTTACATTCGGGCGACTCACGCTTGCGAATAACCCAACCCTTTTACCCCATCTTTGTTGTATCAACAGAAAAACAAAGCACATGAAATTACAGAACAACAAAATTTTAATTACCGGCGGCGCCAGCGGCATTGGCCTGGGGCTTACCGAACGGTTTATACAGGAAGGCAACACCGTGATCGTATGCGGCAGGCGCGGGTCGGTTTTGCAGGAAGCAGCCGGAAAATTCCCCGCGCTGATCACTAAAGTGTGCGACCTGGCCGATGAGGCCGACCGCGTGGCGCTGTACGAATGGGTGGTTGCCGAACACCCTGACCTGAATGTGCTGGTGAACAACGCAGGCATACAGCAATGGATGCCGATAGACGGGCCTGATTTTTTTGAGCGCGCCAAAGCAGAGATCGTGACTAACATCGAGGCACCGATTCACCTGATAGCGCTGTTCAGCCAGTTGGAATCTCTGGATACGATTATTAATGTTACTTCGGGCCTTTCGTTCGTGCCGTTTACCAAAGCACCGGTTTACAGCGCTACCAAGGCATTTTTCCACTCCTACACGCAGTCGGCGCGTTACCTGCTGAAGCCGAAAGGTATCGACGTTATCGAGCTGATCCCCCCTGCCCTCAACACCGACCTGGGCGGCAAGGGCCTGCACGATCATGCCCCGCCGGTGAGTGATTTTATCACGTCGATATTTGAGCAATTGAAAGAGGGAAAAACAGAAGCTGCTTTCGGCTTTGCTGAAGAACGCGCCAAAGTTGGTGCTGCGGAGCTGAAGGTGGTGTTTGACAGGCTGAACCCGCCGATGTAAGCTTTCTTGTGAGGGACGTAAGGACAAAGGAGCAAAGACGAAAGACTTTCATCTTTTGTCTTTCATCTTTCCTCCAACAACCAGCATCGCATCTTGATTTTTTTCTCCTGGCTCTTGATTCTAATCATGGCGCGGTAGCTCCAATAAAAACATTGAAAAATGACGCATTTGTGAATGCTTCTATTCATATTTGGAATAAATCGATGCCATTATGAAACGACCTCTTATCACTTTAGCCTTTATTTTGATATCCTGTTATTCATTCGCGCAAAGCATTACCGGCGACTGGTATGGGGCCTTAAGCGTTAATGGTACTAATATTCCGCTGGTTTTCCATATCGCGAAAAACGGCGACGCTTATACCACCACGTTTGATAGTCCGGACCAGGGCGCACATGGCCTGGCAACGGACAAGACAACGGTTGCAGGCAACCAGCTTACTATTGAAGCGTCAACCTATAAAATTACTTATTCGGGTATCTTTATGCCCGACAGTGACAAAATAAAAGGCACTTTTGTGCAGGGCGGCGGCAGTTTGCCGCTTAATTTGGGTCGCACCAAAGCTGCCGTGCCAGCGGCGCCCATTGTGACCCGGCCACAGGATCCTAAAGATTTCCCCTATAAACAGGAAGAGGTTGTTTTTACAAATCCAAAAGGCGGCGACCAACTGGCTGGTACGTTAACGATGCCGTCGAATGGAAAAGCAACTAAGATAGTGATACTGATCACCGGCTCGGGGCCGCAGAACCGCAACGAGGAGCTGAAACCGTTCAACCACCGCCCCTTTTTGGTGTGGAGCGACTGGCTGACACGAAATGGTATAGCGGTATTACGATATGACGACCGGGGAACTGCACAGTCGACCGGTAATTTCACTACCGCAACCAGTGCCGATTTTGCGGATGATGCTGAAGCGGCAGTAACCTATGTGCAATCGAGAGCCGACCTGAAAGGGTTGTCCATCGGCCTGATGGGGCATAGCGAGGGCGGGATGATAGCCCCTATTGTGGCTGCCCGTAATAAAGCGGTGAAGTTTATTGTATTACTGGCCGGCCCCGGTGTTCCGGTCACAGAACTGATGCTGAAGCAAGTGGACGACCAGTTGCGGCTGGGTGGTGCAACACCTGATCAAATTCAACGTTCACTGGCGGTCTACAAAAAGGCTTATGCCGAAATTTTCGCGCACCCCGAATTGCCGGCTGCACAATTAGAGCAGCAAATTGATACCATTGAGGCGCGTGACCTGCGCACCTTTCCGAAAGAAGACCTCCATGGTCAGTCCGTCGACAAAATATTAAAAACGAATGCTACGCTGGTGACCCCATGGTTCCGCCACTTCCTGGCCTTTAACCCCGCCGATTATTTAATGAAAGTGAAATGCCCCGTGCTTGCCCTTGACGGGACTTTGGATATGCAGGTAAACGCAGACGCTAACCTGGCGGCCATCAAAGCTGCCCTGCAAAAAGGCGGCAATAAACATTTTAAGGTAGTGACTATGGACGGATTAAACCACCTGTTTCAGAAAGCGACCACAGGTTCGCTGCCCGAATATGCCCAAATTACCGAAACGGTAAACCCGCTTGCGCTACAAACGGTGCTGGACTGGATCAATGAATTATAAAAGTTGGCCCCCAGGATCGAAGGCAGTTTTGACAGGCTGAACCCGTAGTTAGGTAGCTGTAATAGAATTTGCAATTTTCTTTAAAAGAAAATATTTTAACTTTTAATACCGTTCCAAAATGTTCCGGGTGTACCACATTTAAAAGTGGAACACTTAAGCGTACTGTATTACAGTGCTTTAATGTATTCTAAAAATAAATAAAGGGCCTTCTTTTTGTCTTCGGTGAGGTCGAAATCCAGCTTATGCATCAGGTAATCTTCCAGGTCAAAATCGGGGCGTTTGGGAAGTTCTTTTAATAGCTCGGGACGGTGATCGAGACCGAATTTGAGCGCGGCGTTAAACTCGTCGGTAAAAGTTTGCGGAATGGGCTTATTGGCAATCCAAGCTGCAAAAACAAAGGGCAGGCCGGTGAATTTTTGCCATTCTTCGGAAAGATCGTAAACAAACTTGAACTGTGTTTTTTTGCCAAAGGTTCTATCTCCTATCTGGACAAAAGAGATGTTAGCTTTGGAAGATTGGGCATAATCAACTGCGTTGGTAATCAGTTGCGGTTCAACTTTCCAAAAGTTTTTCAATAGTACCTTTGCCAGGTTATTGGAGGTCCGGGACTCCGGGTCGAGCTGGACAATTTTAGCTTCGCGGATATCGCAATTACTGAAAATAAATACGGAATTAACTGCCCCTTTCGCCCCTATGCAATAGTCTGAAACGATGTGCCATTCAGGCAGATTCAAAGTGGCGGCAACAGGTATCAGGCCGATATCTACTTGGTCGTCGATGAGTTTTTGGGCGCAATCGGCGGGGATGTCCAGGCTCAGATCGATTTGGTCAATAATGGCGGTATGTTGGATACCGTATAAAAAGGGTTTGGTATTGGTATAACTTACAGCGGATATTCTGATCTTTTTCACAGGTGAGTAGTATATTATCGTAGGTGTTGGGCATTATTAAAATCGACGATCTCGTATTTGGAGCCGTCCCATACCACCTTGTAAAGTACGAGATTCTGATGCGGGAAGCTTTCCATTTCGGTGAGTGGTTTACCAAGTAACACACACATTAATAACCGCATGGCCCGGCCATGCATGCAAATGAGCACTGTTTTTTCATCGGGATGGCTCATAATGGTTTCTAAAGCCTCAAGCTGGCGCGCTTTCACTTCGTTGGGACTTTCGCCATCTTCAAATTTGGTGTCAAGTTTGCCATCAAGCCAGTTGCGTATTAGTTTCAAAAATGAAGCCCGGTTTGCCGGTGTACTTGGCTGGCCCTCTAATACACCCCAGGCTAGTTCATCAAGTCCTGAAAGCTTTTCGTAAGGAATGCCCAAATCAATAAATTGCTGAATACTTTGCTGAGTTCGTTTGAGTTTAGAAATATATATCTTATCAAAAAGAACCGTGCGGTAAGCATCAAAAAACTGCCCTGCCTGCCTGCGGCCTTCGTCGTTCAAATCGGTATCGCGTCCCCTGCCCTGCACAATACCCAGTTTATTGAGTTCGGTTTGACCGTGACGTACAACGTATAGTGTCTTTAATATCATTCAGCTTAATTAATCACAGGCAGTTTATAAAACTGCGGCTTTGCTTCTCCGGGGAACTCAAAATCAGTATAGTCAGTAACCACATTGTACAAGGTATCCCGCTCAATAGGCTGCCTGCCTACTTGTTTGATCAGTTCTACCAGTTGTTTGGTGCTCATGCCCGGATGCTGTTCCTCCGCACCTGCCATAGAGTAAATTTTAGTGGTATCATCCAGTGTGCCATCAATATCATCTACCCCAAAATTAAGGGACATTTGTGCTGTATTGCGGCTTATCATAGCCCAATAAGCTTTAATGTGATCGAAATTATCAAGGTAGATACGCGCAATAGCATAATTACGCAGGTCTTCTATCACCGTAGATTCCGGAACATGCGACATCTGGTTATCCTGGTTGCGGAATTTGAGAGGTATAAAAGTTTGAAAACCGCCGGTTTTGTCTTGCAGTTGGCGCAGGCGTTCCATGTGGTCAACACGGTGCCAGAATTTTTCGATATGACCATAAAGCATGGTCGCGTTAGAGCGCATGCTTAGTTTGTGCCATTCTTCGTGTATATCAAGCCATTGGTCGGCCGTACATTTGTCCTTAGCGATCTGCTCGCGTATCTCGGGATGAAAGATCTCAGCTCCGCCACCCGGAATGGATTCAAGGCCTGCGTCCTTCATCATCTTCATGCCGGTTGCGTAGTCGATCTTGGCTTTTTTAAAAATGTAGTGATATTCAACCGGCGTGAGTGCTTTTACATGCAATTCGGGACGATGCGCTTTTATTCGGCTAAACAATTCGCTATAAAAAGGTACATCATATTGCGGTAAAACCCCGCCTACAATGTGCACCTCGGTTACCGGCTCATTGTCGTATTTTTTTACGATATCCAGCATTTCATCCATAGTGTACTCCCACCCTTGGGAACGCTCTTTGATCAGTCGTGAATAAGAACAAAACTTACAATCGTAAACACACAGGTTGGTTGGTTCGATATGGAAATTACGGTTAAAGTAAGTTTTATCGCCGTGCTTTTTCTCGCGGATGTAGTTAGCTAAAACGCCCAGATAGCCCAATTCGGCTTTTTCAAATAGGAGAACGCCCTCATCAAAAGTGATGCGCTCGCCATCCTGTACTTTTTGTGCAATGTGCTTCAGATCAGCAGATAGACTGGCATCCTGTAACAATACGCGTAAATTATTTCCGGTTTCCATCAGGTAAACTTTGCGACAAAAATAGGAAATGTTAGTGTAATCGTGGTGCAACATTTAGTTTACTGTGGCTAAAACTTTAAGTTTGCTGCATGAAGATCGAAACTATTGCCATCCACGCCGGTAATCATAATGATGAATCGTCAAAAGCCGTTATACAACCCATTACCTTATCTACAACTTTTGTAAGAGCGGCCGACGGCTCGTTCCCTGCCGGTTATATTTATAGCAGGTCCAGCAATCCCAATCGCAGTTCACTTGAAAATGTGCTGACCAAATTGGAAAACGGTGTCGATGCAGCAGCTTTTTCATCAGGCAATGCAGCAGGTATGACGGTCTTTCAATCCTTAAAACTCGGTGCGCATGTCATTTGCCCGGATGATATGTATCACGGTCTGCGTAATCAATTGAAAAACTTGTTTGCAGGCATCCTGGAATTCGACTTTATCGATGTAAACGATGAGCAGGTTTTGCAGGATCATATTAAATCTAATACCGGATTGATATGGCTCGAAACACCTTCTAACCCGTTGTTAAAAGTAACCGACATCAAAAAAGTAGTCGCAATAGCAAAAAAGAAGAATGTTAAAGTAGCTGTGGATAATACTTTCGCAACACCAATATGCCAGCAGCCACTCGCTTTAGGGGCTGACCTTGTGATGCATTCCTCAACCAAATATTTTGGCGGACACAGCGACCTGATGGGCGGTGCATTAATAACGGCTGAAAAAAACGATTGGTGGCAAAAAATTCGCGATGTACAGGGCTATGGCGGCGCCATCCCCTCACCCATTGATTGCTATTATTTGGTAAGAAGTATTAAAACACTACCCTATCGTGTGAAGGGGCATGTATATAACGCGCAGCTTTTGGCAGAATATTTAGAAAAGCATCCTAAAATCGAATCTGTAATGTACCCCGGCCTGCCTTCTCACCCGCAGCATAATATCGCTAAACAGCAAATGTCAGCATTTGGGGGCATGCTTTCTTTTTGTGTGAAAGGCGGTTCGGATGGAGCCCGAAAAGTGGTTAACAAACTCAAAATATTTACCCAGGCCACCAGTTTGGGCGGTGTGGAAACCCTTATAGAACACCGCGCATCTGTTGAAGGCCCGGATACCAAAACACCACATAACTTATTGCGGGTTTCGGTTGGATTAGAGCATATTGATGATTTAATTGCGGATATGGAACAAGCCCTTCGTTGAGCTGAAAGTGAAAAGCCTAAAGCTAAAAGCCAAGAAAAATAAAGCTTTGGACTTTCAGCTTTCCGCTAACTCTTAAAATAACTCATCGCCGGCTTACCAATTGCCCGGCGAATAATTCCGATCTGCCCGATATGGTATGACTGGTGATCATTGATAAATGCCCACAACCCTGCGAGCGTATTGTCAAATGGTGCAAGCGGATGTTTTACTTCAATTACAGAATCCAGGGCCGCATCAGGTAAACTTTCAAGCCCTTTCCTGATCGCGGCAGAATCTGTGTTCCACTTTGCCCTAACCTCTTCCAGTTTTGGCAGCGGGCTTGGCGGAGCGTTAAAATCGGCTGGGCCACCACCTTCTTTAGTATAGAAATGGTCACGCCATTTCACTTCTATCTTTACGCCTCCAATATTTGCCAGGTTTGCATTGGCCCACAACAAGTGCCCTGCAAGCCATTTTACGCTGTTTATCGGGTCGGCAATGGTTTGGTTCGATTCCTCATCGCTGATGCCCGCGATCACATTGTTGAACAGCACATCGTGCAGATCATATTGTGCTAAAAGTTGCTTTTTGGTTGACATGATTTTTTTAATTGGTTATACAAACCTACCTACAATAATTAGCATTAGGGGGTGTAAATACGCCAACTTAAAGGGCTATGTGCGCCATTTTTGGCATAAAGCAGAAAGCAAAAAGTCTAAAGCTTTTCATGCTTTCTGCCTTGAACTTTCTGCTTTTTGCTAAAAAATAATATTTAATTTGGAAAAATGCTTTTCTATCCCCTATCTTCGCAACATAATTCGGTAGCAATACCTCTATCATTACCTCCTCAAAAAAGGTTTTGATTTATAAAGAAGCGGCGAGAGATCAGGCTCAATGACCCGCTGGCAACCCTCCAGGGTGGAGAAGGTGCCAAATCCTGGCCCGGCGAATGGACGCCGGGAGATATAAATTAACAACCATGAAAAGTCTGCATTACATCAATCGACAAGCGATTTTTAGACCCTCTGAAGGTTCCGCATTTTCACACGGCATCATTTCCGGCCGTATGTGTATTTGCATTTGTTGCTGATCAGGCCTGCGCTGCATTTCTTTACTGAAAACCAAGCGTGGTCCTAATGGATCAGCAAAACCTCGTTGTCTTTAACCATTTAAATCAAAATATTTTAAACATTAAAACCCTACCATCATGTCAGCATTAAAATTTGAAACCCTGCAATTACACGCCGGACAGGAAGCCGACCCAACCACAGGTGCACGTGCCGTTCCGCTGTATCAAACCACATCGTTTGTATTTAAAAATGCCGAACACGGCGCAAACCTGTTCGCGCTAAAGGAATTCGGTAACATTTACAGCCGTATCATGAATCCCACTACCGATGTTTTTGAAAAACGTGTGGCGGCTTTAGAAGGCGGAGTAGCCGCTTTGGCAACGGCATCAGGCCAGGCGGCGCAATTCCTGGCGCTTAATAATATACTTACTGTGGGCGATAATTTTGTTTCATCACCTTACCTGTATGGCGGAACTTATAATCAATTTAAAGTTTCTTTTAAACGCCTTGGTATCGACGCCCGTTTTGCGAAAAACGACAGCGCGGAAAGCCTTGAAGAATTGATTGACGGCAATACCAAAGCTATTTACCTGGAAACGATAGGTAATCCGGAGTTCAATATTCCTGACTTTGACAAGGTTGCTGCTTTGGCTAAAAAACACGACCTGCCATTGATCGTCGATAATACTTTTGGTGCCGCTGGATATTTGTTCCGCCCGCTGGAGCACGGCGCACATGTAGTAGTTGAGTCTGCTACAAAATGGATAGGTGGTCATGGTACCAGTATTGGCGGCGTGATCGTGGACGGTGGTAATTATAACTGGGGCAACGGAAAGTTCCCGCAGTTTAGCGAACCATCTGAGGGTTACCACGGTTTGGTATTCTCGGATGTGTTTGGCGTGAATGGTCCTTTCGGTAATATCCAGTTCATCATCCGTGCAAGGGTTGAAGGTCTGCGCGATTTTGGTGCATCTGCTTCGCCGTTCAATTCATTTTTGTTCATCCAGGGCTTGGAAACATTATCGTTGCGTGTTCAGCGTCACGTTGATAACGCGCTCGAATTGGCTCAGTGGCTTGAACAGCACCCACAGGTGGCTAAAGTGAATTACCCGGGTTTGGCATCGTCAAAATATAATGGTTTAGCCAAAAAGTATCTTAAGAATGGCTTTGGCGCTGTTCTATCCTTCGAAATAAAAGGTGATAAGGAAAACGCCAGCCGCTTTATTGATAGCCTTAAGTTAGTGAGTCACCTGGCTAATATGGGAGATGCCAAAACATTGATCATTCAACCCGCGGCAACTACGCACCAGCAACTTTCGGATGCAGAACAGATCGCTGCCGGTGTTACGCCCACTTTACTTAGAATATCAGTGGGTATTGAACATATTGATGATATCAAAGCAGATTTTGAACAGGCGTTTGCCAAAATAGCAGAGCCGGCATTTAGCCTGAATTAATAAGTATAGTTTTTTAAGTGATAAATAGCGTTATCCGGGAGGTGGCCATGTACACGGGCCACTTCCCAAAGTAACCAAACTACAAAATGAGTACACAAAGTTTTGAATATAAAGAGGTTTTCAAACTCGAGTCGGGTAAGAAGCTGCGGGGATTGGAGATCGGTTTCCATACCTACGGTAAATTGAATGCGAATAAAGATAATGTAGTTTGGGTATGCCATGCCCTTACCGCAAACTCGGATGTGTTTGATTGGTGGAAGGGCTTATTTGGCGATAAGGACCATTTTAACCCGGACGACCATTTTATTGTATGCGCCAATATCCTGGGGTCAAATTACGGCACTACAAACCCGCTGAGCACAAACCCGGTAACAGGCTTGCCTTATTATCTGGCTTTTCCGCAAATCTCTGTGAGGGACGTGGTTAAGGCGCACCAACTTTTGGCTGAACACCTGGAAATAACAGATATCAAGATCATCATAGGAGGATCATTAGGCGGCCAGCAGGCTTTGGAATGGTCGATCATGCAGCCAGAGCGTATCAAAAACTTGATCTTGATCGCTACGAACGCACGCCATTCACCATGGGGCATTGCGTTCAACGAATCGCAACGGTTAGCTATAATAACGGATAGGAGCTTTTACGCAAACAAACCCGACGGCGGCGCGAAAGGTATGAAAGCTGCCAGAAGTATAGCGCTTCTATCCTATCGCGGTTATAAAACTTATAGCATAACACAGCAGGAAGAAAACGATAAAAAAGTGGATGAATTCAAAGCGTCGTCTTACCAGAACTACCAGGGCGAAAAACTGGTGAAACGCTTCAATGCCTACAGCTATTGGTATTTGACTAAGGTAATGGACTCGCACAATGTCGGTCGTGGCCGTCATGGTGTTGAAAAGGCGTTGAGCCTGATCAAAGCTAAAACATTGGTTATTGGTATTAAATCTGACCTGTTGTTCCCGATCGAGGAACAGCAATATCTCTTCAGGCATATACCAAAGGCAGCTTTCGCCGAATTAGATTCGTTCTATGGGCATGACGGCTTCCTGATCGAAACAGAATTATTAACAAACGTGATCACATCATTTTTTAAGACCGACGTAAAGGGTAAAATTATAGAACTACAACAAAGCGCATAATGAGTAAGAAACTAACTATAGGACTATTTGGATTTGGCGTAGTGGGCCAGGGCCTTCACGACATCATCAGGACCAAGAATTTAAACATCGAAATTGTTAAAATATGTATCAAGGACGGCAGCAAACAACGTTCGTTGCCGGCCCACCTATTTACAACGGACAAAGAAGAACTGCTTAACAACCCGGAAATTAATACCATTGTTGAGCTGATAAATGATACCGAAGCCGCTTTTGAGATTGTTTCGAGGGCTTTAAGTACTAGCAGGAACGTAGTTTCGGCCAGTAAGAAAATGCTTGCCATACATTTGGATGAACTGATAAACCTCCAGCACCAGTACGGCACATCATTGCTGTACGAAGGTGCTGTGTGTGGCAGTATTCCCATCATCCGCAACCTGGAGGAATACTATGATAATGAATTGCTGCACTCTATCTGCGGCATTTTCAACGGCTCATCCAATTATATTCTTTCAAAAGGCTTTATCGAGAATCTTGATTATGCCTCAGCATTAAAGCAGGCGCAGGACTTAGGTTTTGCTGAAACCGACCCTATAAGTGATGTTGGCGGCTTTGATGCTAAATATAAATTGGTAATTGCTGCCGCCCATGCTTATGGCGTGGTGGTAAAACCCGAAGAAGTATTTAACCTGGGCATACAAACATTATCAGCCTATGATATACAATACGCCAGGGAAAAAAACCTTAAAATAAAACTGGTTCCGGTTGCTAAGGAATTAGATGACCAGCATGTGGCTTTATTCGTACTGCCTAAGTTTGTTAAAGAAAGCGAGTTTTTATATAATGTTGAGTACGAATACAATGGTGTAATTGTGCAAGCTGCTTTTGCCGATCAGCAATTCTTTTTTGGGAAGGGCGCCGGCGGCCATCCTACGGGGTCGGCTGTGTTATCAGATATTGCTGCGCTTAGGTACGATTATCAGTACGAATACAAAAAAGCGAAATCGAAAAAGGACCTCAATTTCACTAATGATATTGATATCAACATCTATTTACGCTACGAAGATGACGAACTGGTGGATGATTTAGGATTTGAGTACATCCAGGAACGCTATTATTCAGGCAATTACAAATATGTTATCGGAAAGATCAATTTGCAAAAACTGATCGATAACCAATCTCGTATGTCGGGCAAGGCCTTCATAGCCTTTGCCGATGAGCTGAAAGGGGTCAGTTTGGCCTCGGCTAAAAAACAAGCCGCTGAAGTTTTTTAATTTCGCGGCTTTGTTTATGAAAAAAGGCTCCTTAGGGAGCCTTTCTTATTTTATAATATTTTGAAATCCTCAAATAGCACGTTCGGCATCAAAGCCTTCCAAATAGTCCGCTATACGGCGCAGGAATGAACCACCCAGCGCACCGTCAACCACCCGGTGGTCATAAGATAATGACAAAAACATCAGGTGACGGATAGCGATCATATCGCCTTGCTTGGTTTCAATAACTGCCGGTTTCTTTTTAATTGCACCCACAGCTAAGATAGCCACCTGCGGCTGGTTGATGATAGGCGTACCCATTACGTTACCAAATGAGCCGACGTTGGTGATGGTAAAGGTGCCATCCTGCACATCGTCGGGCTGCAATTTATTACCACGGGCACGATTAGCCAGGTCGTTAACGGCCTTTGTTAAGCCAACCAGGTTCAACATGTCAGCTTTTTTGATGACAGGAACGATCAGGTTGCCGCTTGGCAAAGCCGTAGCCATACCTATGTTGATAGCCGCTTTTTTAATGATCTGCGTTCCGTTGACTGAAACATTGATCATCGGGAAATCACGGATGGCTTTTACTACAGCTTCAATAAATATCGGTGTAAAGGTTATTTTTTCTCCTTCTTTCTTTTCGAAAGCACTCTTAACCTTATCGCGCCATTGCACAATATTAGTTACATCAGCCTCGATGAACGAGGTAACATGCGGCGAGGTTTGCTTGCTCATCACCATGTGATCGGCGATCAAGCGGCGCATCCTGTCCATTTCAATGATCTCGTCTGCACCTGATACCGATACAGCCGGAGCAGATTTGGGTTCGGCAGCCGGAGCCTGGGCTTGTGCCGGTTTAGCCTCAACAACCGATTCTGCTTTTGCAGGTTCAGCGGTTGGTTTTGACTCTTCCTGTTTAACTAGCTCAGACTGGCTCGCAGCAGATTTAAATGCCGCCGGGTTCTGGATATAATTTAACAGATCATCCTTTGTCAAACGCCCTTCGGCGCCCGAACCGGGAATTTTATCCAGTTCTTCAATACTTATATTTTCCTGCAAGGCTATGTTCTTCACCAATGGCGAATAAAACCTTGCTGATTTAACGGTATCACTACTTTCTGTTGGTTCGGGCCTTGCTTCCAGTTGTTCTATACCCGGAACAGGTTCTGATAAAACAGGTTCTTCTGGCGCGTCCGGAATATCTACTACTTCAGGAACTTCAACTGCTTGCGTAACTTCAGGAGTTTCTTCTTCGGCACCGCCTGTCTCAATAATTGCTATAACAGCACCCACCTGCACTACATCATTCTCCTTGCATAACTGCTCCACCAGCTTTCCTGATACCGGCGAGGGCACTTCTGAATCCACTTTATCGGTAGCAATTTCCATTACTGCATCATCCATGTCGATGTTATCACCTACGGCTTTGTTCCATTTAATAATGGTAGCCTCAGCAACACTTTCGCCCATTTTTGGCAGTAACAATTGGTATTTGGCCATAAAATTAGATATTATCGGTCAAAATTAGTCAATTAGTTTAATTCCTTCAGCATAATATTCAGCATGTTCAAGGCGGCTATGGCTGTCCTCTCAATATTTTGCTGCCGTTTATTGCCGAATTGAAATTTCCGGGTAACGGTTTTTTTGGCGCACGCCACACCTATCCATACGGTGCCAACCGGTTTTTCATCTGTCCCTCCATCAGGCCCTGCAATACCGGTTACAGCAACGGCATAGTCCGATTTAAAATTCAGCAAAGCCCCTTCAACCATCTCGGTTACGGTTTCCCTACTTACTGCGCCATGCTGCCATAGCGTTTCGTTTTTTACACCCAATATGCTTTCTTTTAACTCATACGAGTAGGAAACCGCTCCGCCAAAAAACACTTTTGATGAGCCTGCATGCTGCGTTATCAAATGGGCTATATATCCCCCGGTACAACTTTCGGCTGTCGATAAAGTCAGTTCCCGTTCAGCCATAAAATTTAAAATGGCCTTTTCGAGCGGTATGTCTTCCTGTGCAACAACTGAATTACCAACGCGTTCGGTAATTTTTGCTGCATAGTCGTTAACCTCTCTCTTTAGCGACACTTCATCATCACCATAAGCACTTAAACGCAAACGAACCTGTCCAAGTTTAGGTAAATAAGCCAATTTTATATAAGGCGGTAATGAGTCTTCAATATCAGCTATCTTTTGCGCCAGATACGATTCTCCCTCACCCGCTGTTACAATGGTATGGTGTATAATATGAGGAAGCTCTAAGGTAGATTTGAGCTTAGGCAGTACCGATTCCTCCATGATATACATCATCTCGTGCGGCACGCCCGGCATCGACATATATATCCTGCCTTCATAATTGAACCACATCCCCGGCGCAGTGCCATTTTTATTAAGAATTACTTCGCAATTTTCAGGAACCATTGCCTGCAGCCTGTTTATATCAAGCAGTTCGCTATTCGCGCCGCGGAAACGTTTAAATATAGTTTCAACGTTCTCCAGGGTTTCCTTATTTTCAACAAGCCCCACGCCAAAATATTCAGCCAGTGTTTTTTTGGTGATGTCATCTTTGGTAGGCCCCAGCCCCCCGGTAATTAATATAATTTTCGCACGCTGATGTGCTTCAGCCAAAGCAGTCAAAATATGCTGTTTATCGTCCGATATCGAGGATATCTGCTTCACTCTTATCCCTATGCCATTTAGCTTTTGTGCTATCCAGGCCGAATTAGTATCCACTATTTGGCCTATCAATATCTCATCGCCAATGGTTATGATCTCTGCCTGCATTTATTATTGATAAGGGTTATAATATTGATTGTTTGTATAATCACTCCGTTTAGTCAGCTTAAGGTCCTGCAATATAGCTGCTTGTACCCTAAGTGTAACTGTATATGATTTATAATATCCGAACGGCAGCCATTGCATTGATAGGTCCCAGCAATGCAGGTCGCGATGGATACCAAAAGAGGTTGCGCTGCTTAACCTGCCGGCACGTAAGTCGTAGTTGGTAGTGTATTGTACTTTCCACTTGGGTGTTACGCTTACATCTCCGCTCAACATTATGGTATTCGCTACCTGAGTGCCTGTGTAAAAATTGCTGTAACTAAAGGTATAATTTACTGAAAGGTTCCAGGGGATATTAAAATCAATATATGCACTTGGGTCGCTGTTCAGTAACGCTAATTTGGCAGATTGTTCGGGCGTCATAGTTTGCAGTGTAGCACCCGGAGCCGGCGCTTGTGACTGCGGATGGAACACTGCCGGGTTCAAACTTGCGCTGGCTGAAAGATTAGCCGAAACAAGCGAAGGGAACTTGCCACTCTGAAAGCTGTACCTGTTGATGGGTATTTTGTATCTATAAAGCTGCCCGTTTTCTATGGAGTCCCGGAGTTGGGTAACATACGGATCAAAGGTGCCGCCAAAAGTAATGTTCAGCTTGTCTTTAAATAGTGTGGTGTGTCCCGAAAAGGATATCGGCGAAAGGTTTAATGAGTCAGCCGCAAGGTTATAAGCAGTAGAAATTGAAAACCCTTCCAGTATTTTTATCTTCTTAGCCGTGGTTGACGTATCGGTACTTTTAGGCCTCAGTTTAGCCTCGATATTGTTATCCATGCTAAACGTCAACGCCGCAGACTTACCGGCAGACGGGCCTCCATAAACTGAGTTTTGAAAAATGGAATATCGTTGAGAACTAACCTGGTATGGGATGGTTGCGCTGCTAACCGCAGTTAGATAATTGCCATAATTTGGACTTGAAAAATCGGGATGGTAACTAAACCCGATAGAAGGCGTAGCTACATAACGTATTGCCTGTATGGAGCCGCTTTTGAAGCTTAATGTACTGTATATTTTTGTGGATATATTTGCGCCAATGTTGTATTCACCGGCCCTTTTAAAACCACCAACAGTGTCGTACACCAACGAGTCCCTGCCGGGCACGCTTCCTCTTGCAAACCGCTCGTGGACGGTCTGGAAATACCAGCGTTCGGTATAGTTGGCGCTGGTACTAAATTGGAAATACTTTAATATGGTTTGATTAAAACCAATAGGTATCTGGTGTTCGAACCCGTTTTGCAGCCGCTTGGTTAAAGTGGCGCTTTGGAACAATTCCGATTCGGGCACATTATTTACCTTATTTGTTCCCTGCAAGCTATATCCCACTGTTATTTTTTGATACCATTTTTGTTCACCAACCCTTTCCTTTGAGTCAAACGGATTAATTGTTGACATGTTGAAGTTAAATGTAGGCAACTCCAGGGTAATTGTTTTCGCGGTCAGATCCTGGCTGTGTGACAGGTTGACTGTTAAATTGAAAGGGGTTCCGGCCCATATCTTGCCATAAGAAATACTCGACCGTAAGGTGTTTGATATTAGTGTATTCAAATTGTAGCCCTCTGTAGCCGGGTTATGCTGAAAGAAGCCTGATGTACCCGCATTTACAGATGCACCGAAAGTTGTTCCGGGGTTTGAATTCGGGTTTTGGCTATGAGACCAGTCAATATGAAAATCTTTATTTGCCGGGTCTCCGGGAAGGCCGTAATTAGTAGAACTATAAGCCAATGTTAATGTGCCCGAATATTTATACCTGCTTAAATATCTTATACTTTCATTCACTTCATACGACCCCTTAGAATATAATGTACCTGTACTGGTAAGGTCCAAATAATCGTTCAAGGCTATGTAATAGCCAAAGTTTCGCAGGTAAAAACCTAATTTCTGATCCTCGCCAAAAGTCGGAATAATAACTCCTGAAGAACGCGAATTGGGCTTAGGGAAAAATCCAAATGGTATTGCCAGTGGTAACGGCACGCCTTCAATTTCCAGGAAAGCCGGGCCTGATATGATCTGGTTTTGTTCGCCAATGCCGCGGGTAATAACAATACCAAAATGTGTTTCGGGGTATGGCAGATCGCAAGTGCTAAAAATCACGTTGCGATAAGCAACCTCATTATGAGGCAATATTTTTGCCTGGCCGCCGGAGAAGAAATTACCATCCTGATCGCTGGCCGCGTTATATAATTTACCTCTTTTGGTTTCGTAATTAAACCGTAAAGAGTCTGTTTTGACCGGTTTGTCCTTAGCTTGTTTGAATATCGGCCTACCGACATAGCGCTTAGTATATGGATCAATGCGTCCGCTGCCAAAAATGATCTTATTTTTTTCGTCTACCTGTATATAATCGGCATCCAGCTCAAAATCTTCATAAGTAACCCGGGCCCTGCCATACAGGTATAACATTTGGTGTACATCATCATACCGGGTCGAATCCTCGGCGTGCGCTGTGACCATTGATTTCAGGCCGCTTTTGTTTTTGGTAGTGTCGTTAGCCGTATAAGCAATTTTAACCGACATAATTGGCGCAGATTTTTTAACATTAATAAGTTTGTTTTATTTTATTGTTTACAGCTTTATAAATGTTTAAATAACCGGCCTGCGGCTAGTAACGTTGGCAGTTTTTGCAGAAGCTGTTACGTTGGCCATTAAGATTATTACGGGCAGAAAAAACAGGCTAACGAATTTCAAAATCGATTATGAATAGTATTTTTGCAGGTATAGTTAACAGCGTCCAAAAATAATGAAACCATGACATTATTCGTTACATTAAATGATGAATAATATAATGGCCTCGTCACCCCTTAAAAAAATAAATAATATTGATGAAAAATAAGGCATTGAAAAGATTGATATATGGTTTCTCAACATTTGTTATTCCCCTGGCGCTATTTTCGTTTAAACCAATTGTCCCGGTAAAACGGGACCTTGTAACCCTCGACAGTAGTTTTAAAATTAAAACTGTCATTGTCGATGCAGGCCATGGTAATCATCACCCGTCTGGTGCAAAAGGGTACTACTCAATGGGTGCATCAGGTTCCTATTCTTACGAAAGAGATGTAACGCTTGCTGTTGCATTTAAATTGCAAACCGCAATAGAAAAAGAGTTACAGGGCGTGAAAGCCGTGATGACCAGAACAACTGACGACGATGTTTCGTGGCCAGTACGTGCGCAAATAGCCAATGAGAACAAAGGCAATATTTTTATTTCATTACATTGCAATTCTTTACCGGAAAGGCACGTACGCGAGGTTGTTGGACATAAACACCATAAGCCAATTTATAAAACCTATACCGTTCCTGATCGTTCAGGTAAAGGGGTATTGCTATTAGTATATGCAACCAAGCGTACCAAGGAGGAAGAAAATGCAATAAAACAAAACCAGATAGAACAAGAAGATGCGGCGATAAGCGAAAGCATAGAAAGTAATGACCCAACGCAGGTTATTCTCATCAATCAGTTTAAGGCCAAATTCCGGAAACAAAGTATTATTTTAGCTAAAATGATAAACGATGAATTTGTGCAAACCGATGGCCGGCCCAGTGACGGCATACGCGAACAGAGCCTTTATCTTTTATGCCATAGCGCCATGCCTTCGGTACTTGTGGAGATGGGTTATATCAATAATCCGGATGACGAGGCTTACATGAATTCAGAAAAGGGCCAAAACGAAATTGTGGATACAATTGTTAGAGCTTTAAGAAACTATAAGGACGAAGTTGAAGATACGGGCAAATAATATTTAAATCAGCAGCCATTGAAAATTTCAAACGAAACTAAGATCGGGATATTAACTTCAGTAGCGATAGCCATACTGATACTATGTTATAGTTACCTGCGCGGTAATGATGTATTTTCGGCGTCAAATAAGTTCTATGCTGTTTACAACAGCGTTGATGGTTTGTCGGTATCAAAGCCTGTATTGGTTCATGGCTTTCCAATTGGCCATGTTTCACATATGAAGTTACGGCCGGACGGGCGCAGTGTTGTCGAATTTAAAATAGATCCGCAATATAACATACCTAATAACACGCTTGCCAAGCTGATAAGTACCGATCTGTTAGGCTCAAAGGCTATTGAATTTGAAATGGGCGACAGTAAAGTGTATGCTAACGACAAGGATACCCTAAAGGCGGATATACAAGGCAGCCTGGCGGAGAGCCTCCAGCCTATTCAAAAGAAAGCCGAAGACCTGATAGAAAAAATGGATTCATCACTGGCGTCCATCAATAAAATCATGAATCCTGATTTTCAGAAAAACGTCGACCGCAGTTTTTTAAGTATTGCCAATTCATTGCAAACGCTCGAAGGTACTACCAAAAAAATAGACCAACTGGTAGCCACGCAAAGTGGCCATATCAATGATATATTAACCAATGCCGAATCTGTTTCGGATAACCTGAAAACCAGTACCGGGCATTTAAACACAATAGCTACAAATGCCGAAACATTCAGCAATGACCTGGCTCATTCAGGCATTAAACAAACAATGGATAATGCTAATAAAGCTGTTACTGAATTGCAGGCTGCAATAAATAAAATAAACGACGGGCATGGCTCAATGAGCCTGCTGATCAACGACGATCATTTATATAGAAACCTGGATAGTGCATCCAGCAACCTCAATAAATTATTTCTCGACCTGAAAGCACATCCAAAACGGTATGTCAGCTTCTCAGTTTTCGGAAAGAAAGAAAAGTAGATGTGCAGATTTCAAATGCGCGGATGTGCAAATGGATTTTAAATAATAAAAGTTTTCCCTTCCAGAGCCAATTCAGTTTCAGGGAAAACACCTTGCGCCTCATCCAAAAGTTCGTTTAGGGTTTTATACCGGGCCGAGAAATGGCCAATAAGCAATTTTTTTACATTGGTTATCAAAGCAATATGCCCGGCTTGTAGCGCAGTGGTGTGATGGGTTATCCGTGCGCGGTCAAGCATATTATTCAAAAAGGTGGCTTCATGGTACAGCATGTCAGCGTTGCTGATCTGCTTAAAATAACTTTCGTTATATAACGTGTCCGAGCAGTAAACGTAAGTTTTAGGGTCTTCAGGGCTTGTCGTAATATCCGTGCTTTTGTACACAATGCCTTCGGCAGAGGTAAAATCAGCTCCCCTTTTTATAGCGGTATATTGGTCAACCGGGATTTCCAGTTCTTCTATCTTTTGTTTTACCAGTTTTCTTAGCCGCCTTTTTTGACGGAATAAAAAGCCGGTGCAGGGTATCCGGTGATCAAGCGGTATAGTTTCTACCGTAATATCCTGGTTATCTAATATCACTTCAGCTTCATCTGTGCGTGTGAAATAATAATCGACCTCAAATTGCAGTGTTGTTTCGGAATATTTTAATTGCAGGTCGATGATCTCTTTTAATTCGGGCGGACAGAATAATTTGAGGGGCTTTGTACGTCCGTTAAGATGCATAGACGAAAGCAAGCCCACCAGGCCCAGGTAATGGTCGCCATGCAGGTGGCTGATAA
>JBIOHG010000040.1:0-40196 GCA_044448765.1 Sphingobacteriales bacterium
CAGTAATGGATGGCAATTCGTCGGTGATGACATTGATGCGATACGAAGCAGAATCGCCTCTGCTTACCGTTTTACTTACGGGATTCAAGCGGTAGATGGAGTTTTTATATACTTTTTCGGTATGCTCAAATAAATCGTTGCCGGTTTGGTTAGCAGCTATTCGGTTATCATTCATTTTAAATGTAAGCCCGTCAGCATTTTGCGTATGAAGCTCCCATTTCACAGTAGTTCCTGTCGGGATGGTCAGATCACCGGCGTTAACAACCTGCTCATTTTTTTTGCGGAGATATGCCGGATAACTCAACTCAGCATCGAAATGCAATAAGGATGGTTTGAGATTAACCTTAATTTCAAAAGGTTGAGACGAAAAGCCATTCCCGCTGAAGCGGAAAACAGTATTTTTCTGCAAGTTGCTAAACTGGTAATGGAAACGGCTGATATTGTCCTTATCCAGCTTAAAAGTATTGTTCCCGGTTTCAATATAAACATCGGCAGGTAGTTTGTCGCCTTCCAATTTCAGGTCCAGTTTCAAATCTTCACCCTGTATGGCAGACAAGCTATTGTTAACCAATACAAATTGGAAAGGTGCAACCGGGGCAAAATATTCGTTGTGCCTGATAAGTCTTTTGGTACTTTCGGTCAATATGGATGGCGCTGCCAAAGCAATAATACAGATCACAGCAGCCGGGAACACGATCCATTTCAAATATTTCCTGTTCTCGCGGATGTTAATGGCCGACGGAAAACGCACGGGTTTTAACGACTCGATTTTTTGGTCGATACTGGCTTCAATCAGTTCTTTTTGCTGCTGACTGCTATCCGCCAGCTTTTTAAGCTGAAGGGTATTAAGCAGTTTATCGCTTACATCTGTAAAGTGTTTGCCTATGATCTCTGCTGCCTGATCATGCGTAATGGTTTTGCCCAGTTTGAGCCATGCCATTAACGATGGGATCACCAGCCAGGCAATCAAACCTAAATTCAATAGTATAAAGAAGTAAAAAAGGAAGGTGCGAAAAGTGGTATTAAAGTTGCCAAAGTATTCGCTTAGTGTAATAACCACGTAGGCCGAGAATAAACCGGCACCTAAAAATATCAATCCACGCAAAAAACTATTGAAGTAATACTTCCTGATGAAAGTATTGATCTTCCCGATTAATAGATCATAGTTTTCTGAAGACCGCATGTTAATTAGGTGTAGATGCCAATTTTTAATACTAACGAAAACCTGCCAATCAAAATTATAACATTTTAATGATAATTAACCTATGGTAAAAAGTTAGAATTAGCATTACCTTTGTAAGGTAAACTTATAAGTTTAACTAACTAATATTCGATATGGCATCAAACCACGATATCCAGCTTGCGACCGACCTGCGCACCGTAGTTACCCGTTTGGTAAAAAAGCTGCGTAAGGAATCTGTTACAGGGCAGCAGCTTTCGCTTACGGAGCGTTCAACGATGGCCCTTTTGCATCAAAACAAATCGCTTTTGCCGAGCGAGCTGGCATCTATGGAAAAGATAACCAACCAAAGCATGTCGCAGGTGTTAAGTTATTTGCATGGCTTAGGTTATATCTCCAGGACGGCGTCGGATACCGATAAAAGAAAGGTGCTTATCTCATTAACAGAATTGGGTGAACAAACGATTTTACAAATGCGCAGCGAACGGGATAAATGGCTGGTTAATGCAATTGCCGAAACATGCAATGAAGACGAAGTGTTACTACTGAAACAGCTTATTGGCTCATTGACCAAATTGGTAGATTTTAAATGAGGAGCGACCGGCTGATGGCCAATACAGGTACGAGGAATGAATATTACAACATTTAACGCATTTAAGAGCCGCAATTACAGGCTATATTTTTTAGGACAATCTGCTTCGCTGATAGGCACGTGGATGCAAAAGACGGCGGTGAGCTGGGTGATCTATTCGCTTACCCATTCTACTTTTATGCTTGGGCTAACACTTTTTGCCGGCCAGTTTCCCTCCTTCCTGTTTTCATTACTTGGCGGCGTGGTATCAGACAGGTATAATCGTTTTCGTGTGCTGCTCACTACCCAGGTGGCATCCATGCTACAGGCCACCTTATTGGCTATTGTTATACTCGCCGGCCATTATACGGTTTGGGAAATACTGTCGCTGAGTGTTTTGCTTGGTATTATTAATGCTTTTGATGTGCCGGCCCGGCAATCATTAGTTTATGAAATGATAGACGACAAAAAACACCTTTCGAATGCGCTTGCCCTTAACTCATCCATGGTAAATCTTTCAAGGCTTATCGGTCCGGCTATTGCGGGATTTGTACTCGAAAACTTAGGCAATGGTGTATGTTTCCTCCTGAATGCGCTGAGTTTTTTAGCCGTAATAGGCTCGTTATTATTAATGAAATTGCCTAAGTATATCAAAGAGATACATACCAAAAATGTATTTGGCGAACTGCGCGAAGGTTTTGGTTATATTAAAAGAACGCCCTCTATAGCCTTTGTCATCATGATGCTTGGTTTGATCAGTTTATTCGTATTACCATACAGCACATTACTGCCGGTATATGCTAAGGACATATTTAAGGGTACAGCATCAACTTTTGGTATTCTCGACAGCGTCATCGGCTTGGGTGCTTTTGCAGGGGCTATTTTCCTGGCATCGTTAAAAACCGGCAGTAACCTTAAAAAGATATTAGCTATTAATACACTGGTATTCGGCGCAGGCCTGGTGTTTTTTTCGCATGAAGGAAATTACCCGCTCGCTTTGGTATTTGCTACGGTTGCCGGTTTTGGTATGATGTCGCAAATAACGGTAAGCAATACATTAATACAAACCACGGTTGAGCCGAACATGCGTGGGCGTGTCATCAGCTTTTATGCAATGGCTTTTTTTGGCATGCAGCCGCTTGGTGGCCTATTTATTGGTTTGCTTTCCAAATGGATCGGTACCCCGGATACCATGTTGGCTGAGGGAATATTCGCGTTACTGATAGGCGGGCTGCATTTCCGCTTCCTGCGCAGGCAGAAGCTAAAGAGCCAGCAAGCCCTAACTGCCGCTGAAGGCCAAACGCTGCAAACAGCTTAATACTTTGCTAATTTTTAATTCCTTTAAGTAATCCGTAATAGGCTGCTTTCTTTTTGTAAAGCGAATCAAAAGGCAGAGGCCAGTCTTTTCGATGATCAAACGCAGGTATCCAACTGTTGGCATCACAAAATTCCCAGGTGGTAATACCGTAGCGCTGTGCCTGCGGAACCGATACTTTATAAGTTTGTGCAATAAATTGATACAAAGCGGCTTGTTTTAACTGCAATGCTGAAGTAAATACGATTTTCGGATCGTTACCCGGATTTACGGAAATGTCCAATTCAGATATATGTACTTTAAGCCCGGTTGTGGCTAGCCTTTTTAATGCGGAGGTTACGCCTGCGGTATCAACGTTAATGTCGATATGCATTTGCATGCCAACGCCGGAAATAGGGATACCGCGTTTTTTAAACTGATTGATCATCGATATCATCGAGTCGAGTTTAGGTCCACCCCACTCCTGTCCATAATCATTATAAAACAGAAGTGCATTCGGATCAGCTTCGTGCGCATACTGGAACGCGCGGGCTACATAATCGGGCCCGAGATGCCTGCGCCATATACTGCCATCGCCGGGATTTACATCTTTATCGCGTAAAGTTCCGTTATCATCCCTTAAAGCTTCATTAACAACATCCCAGGATGCTACTTCGCCTTTGTAATGGGTGGCTTCGGTTTCGATATGTGTTTTAAAGATATTTTCCCATGCCGCTGAATCGCCCTGGAAATTAACCACCCATTGCGGCAGTGCCTGGTGCCAGATAAAATTATGGCCATGCATACGCAGATGGTGCTGCGCGGCAAATCCAACGATATAATCGCCCGGGCCATAATTGAAAGTTCCTTGTACCGGCTCAGTTATGTCGAACTTCATTTCATAATCTGCCGTCATGCTGTTATACTCGTTCAGCAATGTTCCCTGGTAATAGAAATTATTTTGAATATTGGCAGATATAACAGCGGAACCCATCGGGAATGACGCGGAAGATTTAAGATTGTAAACCGGTAAAGGTGCAGGCAAAGATTTCTTTTTACAACCCAATAAGAGCGTAGCGCAACCCATTAAGCAAAACATAACAAATCCCGCAGATCGATACATGCCGTTAAAGATATACTTTTTGACCCAATGCCGAATGCTATAGCCCCTGCCACCAATAGGGCGGATACGAACTACCTCTTAAGGTGCAATCCGCACATTCCGGGCTGCTATATAAATACCCGATTATGCCACCGTTTACTGTAAGTGCACTGGTAGGTACATAAGCCGCGGGCGGAGTTATTAATATATCCTGAACATCGTTATGCCCTTGTTTATTGGCAAATAAAGCGGTATCCTGCACACAATCTGCGGGATAAATAGGCAGCACATTTCCGGGCAAGGCATCATGCCTAATGTAAATTCTTTTTGTTTGTACATTGGTCATGGTTATATAACCAACAACCGGTTCTTTCGCATTAACGATATTGTGAATGTTCCCGTTCTGAAATTGTGATGGTTCCACATCAAAAATACTTCCAACCTGTTCGGTATTTTTTTGAAGATTTTGATAAAACGCGAACGCATCAGGCGTCATCGCATATTGCTTAAGATAGACGGAATAGTCAGATTCAAGCTTTTCTGAACTTAAAGAAATATGCGCTAACGGACTTTGGTAAACTACGTCCTGGCTTAATTTAGTGGTTGAAGCCAATAGAATATCCGACGATACGCCGTTTGCATAGCAATAATATACTGATGCATATGTATTACGGGGCACAATGGAGTTTGTATTAGGATCTAATACGTAACTTGACTGGTATTTTGCGTGAAATCTCCAGGTATCCTCATAATCAAACCTGTAAAGACGTGTGCCATTTGACGGATCGTGGGAGTTGACATATAAATTCAATATGTTATTGGTCACCGTATAGCCGATACTATCAATTGGTGGGGTTGGTTTGTAAACCAGGTAGTCTGACAGATATTGCTCGCCGGTACTGGTTACTATCCTGAGCCGGTATCGTTGCGTAAGCGGGAGGTTGATATCATAAGTCCAATAGTGGCCATTACCAAATAGGTCAGCAAGATGTGTGACATATTCCCGCTCACCCTCTACAGTTACGGTAGCCCCCAGTTCCGGCCGGGTGGTTATTTTGCTATTGATATTGAATGTCCGGCTCACTTTAATAACAGTGGAATCAAAAGATAAATTTATTACACCTTCCACTACGAGATAGCTTTTCGATGACGATACAATTTTTGGGTTGTAAGGCTTTTTACAGCTAAAAAATGCAAGCATTAATATAAAACAAGCAATACAAAGTTTTCTCATGGGGCGGGGCATCAAACGATAGTTTATTTAAGATGGATAGTTAGGCATATTTTCAAATATAAGCGGCAATTTTTTATTTTGCACATTTATTACTAAAAAAATAGTTTAAAATTTTTAGTGCAATACTTACGGTCATCATTTACGTTGAAAATGACGACCATGCAACATCAGCGTGTAATTTGGATGTGTTTTAAATTTATGCCAGATAATATATATTTGTCGTCCCTATTTTTCGGGATGTAGCGTAGCCCGGTATCGCGCCAGCATGGGGTGCTGGAGGTCGTGGGTTCGAATCCCGCCATCCCGACAAAGAAAATAAATCCTTGCCCGTTGAAAACGAGTGAGGATTTTTATTTTGCAGTGTTGTAAGCGACAGCTTGCATAAACGGAAAAATAAAAAGACTCAAAGCGCAGCGCAAGGATTTAGTTTCTTTGTAACGCCCCCACCACAGGATCAACGCAGTTAATCCCGCCATCCCGACAAATGAATTAAAGCCTATTAGCGCAGCGAAGGCTTTGATTCATTTGTCAATCCCCCACCTCAGGATCAGCGCAGCTAATCCTGCTACCCCGACTTTACATGGCAAATCAGAATGAATTCTTATTTGTTCTTTTTTACTTCCCTGAAAGTTGCTGTCCAGTTGATATATTAACCCAATAACTTCATTGATCCTGGATTTTCGAAGTATTCCATTTTCAATGCGTGTTTTTTGGGGAACACAGTTGCGATAATTCTAACTGAGCCTCTACATAATTTGAAATTGGCTAACTAAGCAACCAAAAATTAGTTTTGCCCCAAGATTACAAGAATTGTATATAGTTTTTAATATTTAAAACATGATGAAAACAAGATTGTACACTATGATATACGGCAATACACTTCAGAGCAGATGCATGCTGATGAGAAAAAAAGGAGGTACGTTATGAAAGCGATAGTAGTGACAGATCAAGCTGCGGGAACGGCCGGGATGCAGCTGGTGGATCGGCATGAGCCGCAAGGGGCGATAAATGACGTTATCGTTCAGGTTTATGCATCGGCAATAACGGGGGATGAGCTGTCGTGGCCCTCGACCTGGATTGATCGCGCCGGTCGTGACAGGACGCCGTCGATCCCCGGTCATGAACTGGCTGGCGTAGTTACCGCCCTTGGTTATGGAACGACGGGGCTGTCAGTCGGACAGCGGGTGTTCGGCCTCACAGACTGGTACCGTGACGGTACGCTGGCAGAGTATGTAGCCGTCGAGGCACGCAACCTCGCGCCGCTGCCGGCCGATGTTGACTTCGCGGTGGGCGCAGCCCTCGTGATGCCGGGCCTGACCGCGTGGCAGGGATTGTTCGAGCACGGCCACCTTCGTGCGGGGCAAAGTGTACTTGTACACGGTGCGGCCGGCATAGTCGGTTCGATGGCGGCCCAGCTCGCACGTGAGGCTGGCGCCTACGTCATCGGTACTGGGCGGGCTGCCCACCGTCAGATGGCGCTCGACTTCGGCGCACATGAATTCATCAACCTTGAGAACGATGAACTGGAAGAAGCCGGCGGAGTCGATCTGGTGTTCGATGTCTTCGGTGGCGACATCGCAAAGCGGTCTGGGGGCGTGATTCGCGCCGGAGGAACGCTGGTTACCGTCACTGGCCCGACTGATACGCGGCTAGCCAATGGATTAGTAGTCGACTTCGTTGTCGAGGCCGATCGCTTCCAGCTGGGTGAGATCGTGCAGCGCTTGCGGAACGGACAGCTGCGGACTAACATTGGCAACGTCTCTACTCTCGACGACGCCGTTGCCGCCTTCAATCCGACCAAGCGGGTCAAAGGGAAGACAATCATCCGCAATCGTCTGTGAGAAATCGGGGAGGTATAATCGTTATGGCCTCCCCCTGGATTTATCGGTAGCTTATGAGTGGAAGCACAGCTTTATGCAAAAAAAAAAACGGTAAGCTACAAGGAAAATATATTTGCAATAAGTATATTGGTCATACTAACGTTTTATGAGCACTAAACCGTCATCAAAGGCAAATCCCAAAGATGTCCTTTTTCAGAACACCTGGTTTCGCCTTTGCTATTTGCTGCTCTTTGTTGTGTATCTAATTGTGTTCTGGTTCGTCCTCGGGCCGGCATCCAAAGTTGCAGGGTTAACCACTCCGTGGTATGCGATGAGTGTGACCTGTGGAACATTCGGCCTAGTGGTCGTAGTGCCCGCCCAGGCCGTTGTGCGACGGGTGCCTCACCAGTGGCTCTGCGTACCCACGGGCGAGCGCATACTTCACCGCGTCGTCGGCGTTGGAATCTTCGGTTGGCTGCTCGATGTCTCCGGATGGAATCGCCATGTCCCCGAACCCCTGCGGGGATTCTCAGGCAAAAGGGCCGACTTACCTTCCCTGAAACAATCGGTGCAAGCCGCTGCTGCCTCCCACGGAATTTGCTTTGCCGTCCACGTACTATTGGCCATACTCGCACTTTTCACCATGAATCCCTGGAGCGCTGCGCTATGGCTGCTTTTGCCGGGTGTAGTCGTTCATCTCTACCCGGTGCTGCTACAGCGCTCCATCATACTTCGACTCCAGCCATTGGTGGACAAGACAGACTCCTAAATTTTCACGTGAGGTTTTCGCTAAGATGGTTTCCGCACGGCATGCCTGTTGTGCGCAGAAATCGTTTTGCCTTCGGTGGGTAACGGGGTCGTATTGGGCCAACTCACATCATCCGAACTGATTGTGCCGAACGCTGTGAGCCAGGAGTTGTCCAGAAGTTTGGCAGCAAAAGCCAGTTCACTCTAAGACAACATCAGCGATAATCAAACGGCAGTTTAATTAAAAAGCGCAGCGCAAGGATTTAGTTTCTTTGTAACGCCCCCACCACAGGATCAACGCAGTTAATCCCGCCATCCCGACTAGTTTAAGTCAAAAGTCTTCAGTCGAAAGTTTGAAGACTTTTTTATTTCTTCTAATTTGTTAGAAATCCTGCCAATGCTTATCCGCCTCTAACACTTTTTGCATCTGCTATTAAACCAATCCGCTGATTAATTGTCTATAATGAAATAGCAACTTGCTAATATCTGGTCAGAAAGGAAACTATAAATCATCCTTTTCGTTAAAACGGGCTAATAACCCCTAACTAGTATCAATGATATGAAATCATTAGACGAATTATATACCGAATGCAAGAGCATTCAACAAGAGATCAAGGGCCTGCTGCTTGACCATTACAGGTTTGAACATAGCCTGCAAAAGCAATTCAATGTTATAACTACCGTGTCCGACCTGCGCAATAATCTTTCCACAAAACAGCGGGAGATTCGCGAAAGACTGTCGCAATAATTAAACAGCAGTCTAATAATTATAGGAAAAATAATTGTGCCCTGGCCGGAAGCCGGGGCTTTTTATTGCGCATAACACGGAATAACATAATGCTCTTCTATTTGTCTTCCAACCTGGTTTAAGGAGATGTTGATTGAGCCGGGTATTCGGTTTAGTTCCACCCAAACCCCATAAAAATCTTTGGCTATAACATAGCCGGAGGTATCGTTATAAAGCCGGTAAACTTTAAGGCCGGTAAAGCCGGGTTCAACGATAAAAGAGGTGCTATTTATGTTTATTTCGAAAGTATTTATATTTCGGGTCATGTTTGAATCAAATCAGGTAGAACCTGAGCTTTGGATTTCGCTTTAAGATTTTTTTATCTTAGTTAAGAAAATCCAATACGATGACGGTACAAGAAATAATGACCGAACTGGAGGCCATGGGCAACCCGGGAATCAAGAAAATATTACTGAACCACGGCGTGAAGGAACCATTTTTTGGTGTCAAGATAGAGCATCTGAAAACTATTCAGAAAAAAGTAAAGACCGATTATCAATTGGCCAGGGACCTCTACACTACTGGCAATGCCGACGCCATGTACCTGGCTGGTTTAATAGCGGATGATATGAAAATGACTGAGGCCGACCTGGAGAATTGGGTAAAAGCTGCTGTATCCAACAATATCAGCGAATACACCGTACCCTGGGTTGCTGCGGGTAGTAAGCTTGGTTTCGAATTGGGAAAAAAATGGATCGATTCACCGGAAGAATATATCGCCGCCGCCGGCTGGTCGACGCTGGGCAATTGGATCGCGATGAAACCGGACAGTGAGATCGATATGACTAAGATCAAAACGCTGATGCAACGTGTCGAACAAAATATTCACTCTGCTCCAAACCGGGTCCGCTATACCATGAACGGGTTTATCGTATCGATAGGGGTCTATATCACTGCATTAACAGAAGAAGCTATCGCAACCGCCAATCGTGTTGGTCCGGTGGCTGTAAATGTCGAAGGTACTGCCTGTAAAGTTCCGTTTGTAGTGGATTATATTAAAAAAGCCGAAGCGCGAGGTTCTTTAGGTAAAAAGAAGAAGATGGTGAAGTGCTAATCTTACGATATATCAACAGTTTGTTTTTTTATAACGTCTTTTTGTGAACTGACTTTATAAAACATTATACAAAAAGCAAGGCTGGCAGAACAAATTATCCATAAGAACAATCCCGATAGAGAATGTGTATCTCCTTTATCAAAAAGCCCAAATAGTATAATCCATATTGTTGTAAGACTTTCAGCCAGAATAAAAACGCTTAATTTTTTCGTAAATAGTATCGAGTTCATCTTATTTGACATCGTGAAGGATACTGCAACGATCAGCCAAAGCACTATAAAGCCCGGTTCAAGATCTTCCCAATAGTTGCCGATAATCGGCATCATCCAACTGGTTGCGCCAAATGAGGCAAGGCTTCTATAATTCAGGACATACATATAAAAACTACTTACGCCGATCGACAATAAGGAACTTGTCAACCAAATCTTTAGAATGTAAATAAGCGACTGTTTCATAATAAAATAACTATAATGCTAAGTTATAATTTTTGCAGCTTTCCATCCGGTTCGTCTTCTCAATATTGATTATGCCGCAAGTTGTGTAGCTCCAACAAATTTTCCTTCAAGCAAGTCAATTTCATCTTAATTACAGAATAGGAACCTAATATTGTGTAACAAACTTAAAATAGTGTTCAAACACTTATATTTTAAGATATGCAATATATGGCTGAAAAGTTTGTTTTTAAAAGGAGCTGCAAACTGATGGGTAACCACTTCGAACTTAGCGTGGTAACCGATGATGAACAGTGGGGCAACGAAAAAATAGACGTAGGTGTAAGCGAAATACAGCGGATAGAAAGGTTACTTACCACATTCAGCGATGATAGTGAAACAAATTTGGTAAACAGGAATGCGGGCATAGCGCCGGTAGAAGTAAGCCGGGAAACTTTTGACCTGATCCAGCGTTCGATGAGGCTTTCTGCAATAACACAAGGCGCATTTGACATCACTTATGGCTCCATTGATAAGCGCCTTTGGAACTTTGATCAGAACATGACCTCGTTGCCGGATAAGGAGACAGCAAAGAAAATGGTGAGGCTTATCAACTATAAAAATATCATACTGAATCCGGAAAAGAGCACGGTTTTTTTAAAGGAAGAGGGGATGCGCATCGGGTTTGGAGGGATAGGAAAGGGATACGCGGCGGAACGGGCCAAACAGGTTATGAAGGAGGCGGGAGTTCAAAGCGGGGTGGTAAATGCGTCGGGCGATCTAACAACCTGGGGCAAACAACCCGATGGCCAAAACTGGACAGTGGGTATAGTGAATCCAAACGTGAAAGGCGAAGCATTCTCCCACCTGAGTTTTCAGGATATGGCGGTAGCTACCTCTGGGAACTATGAAAAATACGTACTCATAGATGGCAAAAAATATTCGCACACTATTGATCCGCGCACAGGTTTACCCGTTACCGGCATCAAAAGCGTTACGATCATCACTACCAATGCCGAAATAGCTGATGCTATGGCTACACCGGTAATGATAATGGGAATAGAAACAGGCCTGGATATGATCAACCAGATCAAAAATATAGAAGCGGTTATCATCGATGATGACTACCGTGTTTACACATCGAACAATATTAATATCAAATAGCCCCTAAAAATGACTAACAGACTATTGAAACTTACGGGCTGCCTCCTCCTCATCATTGGTGCGAGTTCATGCGTGCAGGTGAAGGAATACCAAAAAAATCGCTTGAACGACTCAGAAATGGCCCTTGGCAACAGGAAAGTGGAGAAAAATGAACTGAATTTTCAATCGTACCGCGAGGCCGCGTCAGGCGCTAACGCAGGCAAAACCGGCGGTGGTTGTGGTTGTAATTAAGGCGGGGAGCAAACGATAATGAAGAAAGTATATTTATCCGTCATCGGCTTTGCATTTCTTTGCCGCCTGAACGTACACGCGCAAGCAACCAGCACCGATACCCTGGGCGGAAAAAAGGTGCCAAGCCTATACACGCCGGTTGAGCATCACGATAGTACAAGCTATAATCCCCGTAAACTTAAAATAGAAGAAATAGACCTTGTTTCGAGTTATTACTGGCAGAACGGCTACCATTCAGCAGTACAAGGCGGTATCGGCTCGGAACATGTTACTGACATTGCTAATGGCATCGACCTTAAATTGGTTTGGGGAGATCCGAACATCAAGAAGAACTCCATAACCTTTGGTATGGGATATGACCATCATACTGCTGCCTCACAGGCATGGGTATCGAGCACAGGCGCATCCCACACGGGTGGCGACAGGTTTTACCCATCCATTGACTATACGGCTGAAAATGCCAAATCGGGAAACAGCTTCGGTTTTGGCACATATTATTCAGCCGAATACAATTACCATTCGCTTGGCGCAGATATTCATTTTTCGCAGAAGACAGCGGACAGGAACGGCGAATTCGCTGCGAAGTTGCAGGCCTACTTTGATAAGGTAACACTCATCTATCCATCCGAACTCATACCGGTATCTGCCACGCCGGTGCTTACCTCCGCAAGCTCGCAGGGCGGACATGCCAATATACCCAGTAGTGCGCGAAATACGTATTCGTTATCATTAAGTTATTCGCAGATCATCAATCCAAGATTGCAGATCATGTTCATGGCCGACGTTGTGGGGCAAAACGGTTATTTAGGTTTGCCGTTCCACCGGGTATATTTTACCAATGGTGTCGACAGTGTTGAAAGGTTGCCATCGAACAGGTTCAAGCTTCCGTTAGGTTTCAGGGCGAATTACTTCCTGGGCGATAACATTATTCTGAAGGGGTACTATCGCTATTACATGGATAATTGGGGTATTAAGTCAAATACTGCGGGTATCGAGATGCCGGTTAAGATCAGTCCGTTCTTTTCTATATCGCCATTTTACAGGTATTATGATCAGACTGCGGCTAAATATTTCGCGCCGTATGGAGCTCATGATCAATCCGAAGCTTATTATACCAGCAATTACGAATACTCAAAGTTCAGCGCCAATTTTTTTGGTGTGGGTTTTCGAATTGTACCGCAAAACGGCGTGTTTGGCTGGCAGAACCTCCACGACCTGGAGATCAGGTACGGGCATTACAAACAAACCACCAACCTGGTATCGGATGTGGTTTCAGTTAATTTAGGATTTAAATAATGTGATGATATGAAGCTATTGATGCTGTATTTTATGCTGAACCTTGCGCCTGGTGTAACCTGGGAGGGAAATTTCAGTCAAGCCAAGGTTGAAGCAACAAAAGAACATAAATTGATCCTGGTGAATTTTTCGGGCTCCGATTGGTGTGTACCCTGTATCCGCCTCAGGAAAGAAATATTGGAGTCGGCTGCATTTGAGAATTATGCGTCAAGTCACCTGGTATTGGTGCGAGCCGATTTTCCGCGACAGAAAAAGAACCAGCCCAGCAAAGAACAGGTAAAGCTGAACGAGGCATTGGCGGATCAATATAATGCCGGCGGCAAATTTCCATATACGTTATTGGTAGACGAAACCGGTAAGGTGCTAAAGAGTTGGGACGGTTTTCCGGATGAGACGGCAGACCAGTTTGTTGCAGACGTTAGCCGCGTCAGCAAATAAATAATAATAAAACATGTTTGTGATTGCCAAATAAACCGCTTTATTTGGGCTGGAAACGAACTTTTAAAACTTTTTATTCGTTAAAAGGTTTGGCTTAGGTGACCAAAAAAGAACGCAAAAGGCACCAATTGCCTGTAATGAAGCGAATTACTGATAAATACCACCGGTTAAAGGAGGAGGATAATCATCTGAATCCGCTTTTTGATATTAAAGATGTTTCGAAAAGAACATACCAACTGGGTATTGCTGCACTTTTGGCCGGCGTTGGTCTTTCGGTTTTTAGTTCGTACCTGGGGCTGTATGCTTCATCCATTGTAATTGCCTCATTTTGCTTCTCGGTATTGATGGTAATGTTGCTCAAATACAACGGGCACATTGGCAATCTTACCATCTTCATTATTTCCATCGTATGCGGACTTTTGATAGCGGCTACTTTTGTTGAGGGCCTGCAATCCGAACTCTATCTTTACTTTTTTCCGATACTAATCGCTGTACCCATTATTGTTGACTTAAAGCGAACACAGTACCTCGAATCGGTTACCTATATCTCCATTATTGTTGTTTCTTTCATTATATGCGTGCTCATTGGCCGGAATATTCACCCTTTTGAGGTGATCAATGTAATGCAAATGCGCAGGTTGGCTTTTGTTAACCGGATGACCGCCATTTCGTCGACCATTGTGTTTGCGATGGCCTACCTGTTTTTCGAGAAGAAATATATCAATGAACTGGTTGACCAAAGCAACCGTGTGATCGACGCCCGTACCCGGTTCCTGGCTACTATGGGCCACGAATTGCGCACACCGCTTAACGGTATTATTGGCGTGGTTAATTTGATGAAGCAGGAAAAAGACGCCGCTATGCAGGAGGAGTATTTGCAGATATTGAAATATTGCTCGGACCACATGCTGCACCAGGTGAATAACATCCTTGATTTTAATAAGATTGAGGCCGGCAAGCTGGATATACATCCCGTTGAACTAAACCTGCAGCAATTACTTAAGAATGTCGGCATGCCTTTCTATGCATTGATGCAGGACAAAGGCGTCGAACTCAAAACAGAAATAGACCCGCGGCTTGATGTAATGGTATTAGCCGACGATGTGCGCCTGATCCAAATTTTTAATAACCTTTTTTCGAATGCCTTAAAGTTTACCGACAGTGGTTTTGTGAAACTTACGGCTCTTTATAAAGGCAAAACCGCAAAGGGGGTTGAAGTGGGTTTCATTGTGGAAGATACGGGACTTGGAATAGCCCGAAGTGACCAAAAAAAGATATTCGAAAGTTTCGGGCAGATATATCACGAGGATACAAAAAAACTAGCCGGAACGGGTTTAGGGCTAACCATCGTTTTACGCTTGTTAAAATTGATGCATAGTGACCTGCAACTGCAAAGTGACGAAGGAAAGGGCAGTAAATTCAGCTTTGACCTGGAGTTTGATTTCCCACGAAGTATCAAAGAATCAACCAAAACTACGACTGCTTCGGCAGAAAATCTCGCAGGCACAAGGTTGTTGCTGGTAGAGGACAACCAGTTGAATATGATGGTTGCGAAAAGGATACTTACCGGCTACAAAGCGGAGGTAATTAGCGCTTATAATGGACAGGAGGCACTGAATACATTGCAAAATGACCACGGCTTTGATATTATTTTAATGGACCTGGAAATGCCTGTAATGAGCGGTTACGAAGCAATTTTTGAAATGAAAAAGCTATACCCCCAAATCCCGGTTATGGCTTTCACAGCATCATTGGTTGATCAAAACATGCTAAGCGATCTTATCGGAAGCGGTTTTGTCGACGTTATATTAAAACCCTTTCAGCCGCAGCAACTGCTTCATGGCCTGAGAAAGCATATCGTAAAGCCATCGCTCCAGGTACAATAAACTTATTTCAATTTTTTTAGAAAAGGCTCATTCTCCAGGAACAGCAAAAAATTATCGGGGTTAGCTATGATCTTATCATGCTCGTTCAGGCTGTGTATATATACCAGCCGGTTAGCTTGCAGCAATTTGGGTGTGATCGCTTTTTCTTCTGTAGAAACGTAGCGAATACCTGCAGTATCAAGCAGCTTCATCATACCGCGTGTTTCGTCATCCGTTCCACCATGATCGGTGTAAATATCGATAAAACGGTGAGCTTTATCTGCTTTTATCCAGGCCATAAATTTTTCAGTTTCGGCATATAACGCATCAAATAAAATGGTTTCATCAACCGGCATTTGCCCGTTTTGAATAATGCGCGCCATCACCCGGTAAGCCCCGCTATGGCCGGCGAGGATAATATGGCCTGCTTCACAATTTTTTGAGATGAGTTGTTTTGATCGAAGCCCATTTAACACTTCTGCAACCAGCGCTTTGAATACCCCTGTATTTTCCAGTTTACCGCCGTAGCTGTCGGGGGAGTCTTTTGCTGTTTCGGCTAAAACCAATACGGCGTTTAGCTTTGATGCTAAAAATTGCCGGGTAAGCTGGTACCGCACTGCTGCGCTGTCAACATTATTTCGCCAGCCATGGAACCAAAAAATCAGGTCGACTTTCTTTTTTGCATCCAGGTTTTTTGGTGCGATGATGAGGACTGTGCTATCTTGATAATGGTCGGCTGTAGTATATAAAACCTTATCGTACAGGTGCCCCTTTGCCCTTCCGGTGTCGGGAAACGACGTATGGGATGAATTGATGTGAAAAACTACTGCGTTATCGGCATTTTGAGCAAATGCACTTTTAAACATTAGAGCAAGTACGGCGCAAATAGCAATTCTAAAAGCCTTCATTTATTTGATAACTGATAAGGCTAAAGATATGGAATTAATTACTTTGTTGATTTAACAACAGCTTTAGCCGCACTATCAACCGGAAATTTTAAGCTATCGATCGGAATCGGCATTGTAACCCTTAGCTGTTGAAGCGCCAGGTATGTTTTTTGCCAGTCTATTTTATCTTTTTTGTTTTTGTTCGACTTTGTGGTTGTGTCAGCCTTATTGTAGAAGTTCTGAATATTTTGTTTTAAAGGTAAAGTCAGGTCAGTAAATTTTTCATCCTGTAATTTAATCACCAATAGGCTGTAGGTCTGGTCTGCAAGGCCATATTCACCGGGAGCAGTTATCTTGCCGGTATCAAAATCAATATTCGCTAATTCAACATGGTTCCCCTGCCGTAAATTATTTAAAGCCATACCATAATGAACCACTGTTGTATCAAAACTCCTTATAAAGTACTTTTCGCCTTCCGGGCCGGGAGCTTTAAACCGAAACGATTTTAAAGGGCCTATCTTAGGTAATATCTTTATAATCAATGCATATACCCGTTCTTTAAATTTAGGTTTTTCACGGTCATGCCCAAATTCCTTGTAATATTCCTTTCTTTTTATCCGGTAATGGAATGTCCTTTCCCTGGCAGTGGGGTTAGCTTTTTGTATATCAGCTTTTTTAATTTGCCATGCTGCGCGTGTTAAGCTTGGCAATAAACTGGTAACAGACCATCTGAATGTTGAAATGGTTCGATTAATATTGCCAAACACTTTATTAATATCTTCCCCATAGGTTTTCATAAACGCCCTTTCCAACACCGGTTTGGCTACATTAAAGCCAATAAAATCGTGATAAGACTCTGGTAAATAATTACCCCGTGCGGTTTGGAGCACATCAAATGCAAATTCAACGCGTTTATGCGATGTATTATCTTCATCATAAGTTACCACATGACCGAATTTTTTACCTATTTCAGGATACATAATAGGAACGGCCAGGTTGGTACCTAATGAATGACCGTATTTATCTGTCATATAATGAGATAAAGCACCGATAGAAAAAGCATATTCATTTAAATTTTGAGACTCAGAGAGCAGATTTCCTACAAAGTCGCCACTGCGTACATAATGCACGAGATTGGTAAAATAAGGATTGCCGAAAGGGAAATAGCCCATATCAGCAATGAGTGATCCGCCATACGCATACGAGCGGGCGATTTTAATATCTGCATCGGTAGCATTCGGATATTTTCGTTTCAACAAAGGGAGAATAGACTTTTCCCAGCTTGCATCAACAATCGCTAGATGCGCATAAACGGAATAGGCTTTTGACGATGATGGATTTAAAAGCACTAAAACAATCGCAATTGCCAGGCATTTAAAAATATTAACAGATTTCATTGGTTTGGTTGAGCAGTGAATCGATATATCAACAGTAGAATAGGAAAAATGTTTTACTTGCCTATAAAGCCCGTAATTGATTACTTTTAAAGCCTGTAAAATTTATTCACCAATGAATTACCTAAAGTCTATTTTAGCAGTAACATTTATTACCGTATTGCTAACCTCATTCAAACCAACTTCGAAAGTTAAAACTTACGATGATTATCCGGCCTATACCGGGAACGATCTCGGCGTTTACTACTCGCCGGCAAAAACGGTGTTTAAGGTTTGGGCGCCCACAGCAAAAGCTGTTAAACTGCGTTTATATGCTTCCGGTAAAGGTGGTAAAGCGAAACAGGCCATCAGCCTTGAAAAAGAGCCAAACGGTGTATGGGCGAAAACGGTTGATCGTGACCTGAAGAATCAGTATTACACTTTTCAAACTCAAATTGGTGACAAATGGTTAAAAGAACGGCCGGATATTTATGCCAAAGCGGTTGGTGTAAATGGCATGCGGGGTATGGTTGTGGATCTGCAGGCAACCAACCCGGTTGGCTGGGCAAAGGATAAAAAACCCGCACAAAAGAACTTTACAGATATCATTATTTACGAGCTGCATGTTCGTGACCTATCGGCTGATCCCAATTCGGGCATTAAAGAAAAAGGTAAGTTTTTAGGATTGACTGAAAAAGGCACCAAAAGTCCGGAAGGGTTATCAACCGGACTGGATCATATCAAATCTCTTGGCGTGACACACGTTCACTTGCTACCATCTTTTGATTTTAATTCGGTAGACGAAACCAAACCCGGTGCAAAATACAACTGGGGTTACGACCCCCTGAATTATGATGTACCCGAAGGAAGTTATTCAACTAACCCGTATGACGGGAACGTTCGCATACGCGAGTTTAAAAAAATGGTGCAAACGCTGCATGCCAATGGTTTACGGGTGATATTGGATGTGGTGTATAACCATACCAGCGACACATCCTCAAATTTCAACCAGTTTGTGCCGGGCTATTTTTATCGGCATAATGCTAATGGCACCTATTCTAACGGTACCGGCTGCGGCGATGAAACAGCATCGGAAAGGGTAATGATGCGGAAATACATGATCGAATCGGTATGCTATTGGGCGAAGGAATATCATCTCGACGGTTTCCGCTTCGACCTGATGGGCGTGCATGATATCGAAACCATGAACGATATCAGCACTGCCCTGCATAAAATTGACCCTACCATATTTATTTATGGCGAGGGCTGGGCGGCAGGCAATAGTCCGCTTGCCGAAGATTTAAGGGCTGTGAAAAAGAACACGTATAAACTGGATAAGATAGCCGCGTTCAGCGATGATCTGCGCGACGGCGTTCATGGCGGCTGGAGCGATGTGAAGGAAAAAGGATTTGTGAGTGGTAATGCAGGCCTGGCAGAAAGCGTTAAGTTCGGCATCGTTGCTTCCGTGGCGCACCCCCAGGTTGATTGCAGCAAAGTGGATGATTCGAAAGCACCATGGGCTTCGGAGCCTTATCAAACGATCAATTATGTATCATGCCACGATGATAATACGCTTTGGGACCGGCTCAAAATATCAAACCCAACCGCGTCCGAAGCGGATCTGATAAAAATGGATAAACTGAGTAATGCCATTGTGCTTACATCGCAAGGCGTGGCATTTTTACATGCTGGTGTGGAAATGCTGCGGACCAAACAAGGTATAGCAAATTCATTTAAAAGCCCTGATTCGATCAATCAATTAGATTGGAGCAGGAAAGCAAAGTATAAAGCTGTATTCGATTATTACAAGGGTTTAGTTGCTTTGCGCAAGGATCATCCGGCATTCAGGATGCCGTCGGCACAAATGATCCGCGAGCATTTAAAGTTTATTGAAACGGGCGACCCGGGCATCATTGCCTATCAAATCAGCGGCAATGCAAACGGAGATAGATGGAAAAATATCCTGGTTGTTTTTAACGGAAATACAACCGATAAAAAGATAAAAGTGCCGGCCGGTAACTGGAAATTGGCAGCTGATGAAAACAGCGTTAACGATAAGGGCATAAAGGATATAGCATCCGGTGACATGCCGCTATCTGCGGCCAGCGCTTATGTGCTTTACGAACAATAGGATAGGTGTTAAATGGCTTGCATCACAACTAAGAGTTTTATTACATTTGAAGCGTATATCGTTTAGTTGCGAAAATGGATAATATCAATATTAAAGTACTGGCCAAAAAGCTTAATATTTCAACCTCTACCATATCAAGAGCCTTTAATGGAAGTACGGATATCAACAAGGAGACAAAGGAAAGAATACTGGCATTTGCCAGGGAACACAATTTTTTGCCTAATCATTACGCCAGTAATTTACGGGATAAAAAAAGCAAAACGCTTGCAGTTATAGTGCCCGAAATAGCCAATGATTTTTTTGCCCAGGCTATAAACGGTATTGAGGAAGTTGCACGCAAAAAAGGATTTTACATTTTGCTTTATCGCACGGATGACATATTTGAAAAAGAGATGTCGTTCGTCAACTACCTCAATAATGGTAAGGTTGACGGCATCATCATGTCCGTTTCGGGTGAGGCCAACGATCACAATTATATGCGTAAGCTGGAGCAGAAAAACATACCCGTGGTGTTTTTTGACCGTGTTTATGAAGATATCGACGTATCAAAAGTAACCACCAATGACTACGAAAGTAGTTTTGATGCAACTGAGCATTTGATAAGTACCGGCTGTAAAAAGATAGCTTACCTGGTAATTAACAAAAGTATATCCATTGGTAAGGTGCGTATGCAGGGCTATGTTGACGCACTTGCAAAGCATAATGTTCCTTTTGATGATGAACTGGTAATTGATTGCGTTCAGGATGAAAAGATCAATTATTCTATCATTAAAAACGTACTGGAAGAGCTTAAGCCTGATGGCATATTCAGCTCGGTTGAGCGTTTGGCATTTGCGACTTATTACGTTTGCAATGATCTGAATATTGATATACCCGGAACATTAAAGGTTGTTAGTTTCTCCAGTTTGCAGATAGCCCCGTTGCTATGCCCGGCCTTATCAACCATTACCCAACCGGCTTATGAAATGGGTATAAAAGCAGCCACTTTGTTATTCGACGCCCTGGAAAAGAAAAGCCCCGCCGTGCCTAAAAAGCTTCATGTTATGAAATCAAAACTATTTATCAGGAAATCTTCAGGGGGCTAAATTTTAAATCAATATGCATACCGGCGAAGAGCTAAATCCATCAGAAATACTTAAAACGGCAAAAAGCATTTTGCTGATCGATTGGCCCGATAAAAGTGTTCCCCTTGCTTTGCTTAATGCGGGTTTTAATGTGTTTTGTTATAGCCCCGAGGGGTATACCAAAGCTGAATTAAAGGCGAGCGGAGCCGAGAAATCTCACCTGGCTTTTCAGGATATGGCTAACCTCCCGGGAGATATTGATATCGTAAACGTTTACCGTCCCGAGGAAGAATTACCGGGTATAATCCAAAATAATGTTATACCACTTGGCGCGAAAGTATTATGGCTGCATCCGCCGCTAATTTCTGAACCTGCAAAGGGACTCGCTGCAAAACATAATCTTGTTTTAATACAGGGATTTAATATTGTCGAACTTGCGGGCAAGTAAAAAGAAAGCCCCGGATAGGGTAAACCTTACATCAGCCCTTTGTCATGAAGTTCTTTTAAACGCTCTTTTTCGAGTTTTTTCAAGGCGCGTTTTTCCTGTCGTATTTGTTTTGGCGTTTTTCCAACGGTATCAACTTCTAACTCCTGTTTTTTGGCAGCAACGGTGTCCTTTTTGCCAAATAGACGCTTAAAAAAGCCGGGTTTTTCAACCGTTTTAGGTTGTGTTTGTTCCGGAATGATAGGTGTATCATCGTCGTCATCGTTAGTCTGTTTCATCAGGCTATCGGCGACTGAACTGGGAACCGGCGCAATTTCCTGGCGCAAGCTTTCCTGTAGCCGTACCGAACTGTAGCCATATCCGCTGCTGTCGGCTTCGGCCCAACCACGTTTTGCCATCATATTTCCAATGAGGTTAAAATAGTTTTGCAAGCTTGGCCGCAATGAGCCGTCCGGAAGGAAAGAATATAGGCCTGTTTTTGGATGCGGCAATATGCTGGCCAGGTAAATGCCTTCACCCTGGGTCAATTCAGAAGGTGATTTGCCGAAATAATAGTGTGATGCTTCGCCGATGCCGTAAATATTCCTACCCCATTCAACAATGTTGAAATAAACCTCCAGCATGCGGTCTTTGGTCATGATGTTATCATTCTCGATCAGCCAAACGATCAGTATTTCTTCGATCTTTCGCGACAGCGTTTTCTCGCGGCTCAGAAAGGCATTTTTGATGAGCTGCATGGATATGGTACTGCCGCCGCGTTTGAATTTCTTTTGTTTAATGTCCGTTGCAATAGACTTGCGGATAGATTCTATAACAAACCCATGATTGCTGTAAAATGAAGGATCTTCTGAGGTCATGCATGCGTACCGAAGATTCGGGGATATCTCACTCAAAGGAGTAAAATCAGGATTTTGCGGCCCGATAATACGCGGGGGCATGGGCTTTCCTTTTTCGTAAGGGGTATAGGTAAATACATTGTTTAGTTTACCCAGGTTAGTTTTGCCATATTTGGTGATATTGAAATCCTGTTTAGCCAAAGCTGATTCAAACTGAACCTGGTCGGGATTAGAGCTATCCAGGAAGAGGTGTAAATGATATTTTAACTTGCCAATTGCTTGAATGCCGGCCAACTCATCAAACATGCCATCCGGAAACGAATCAAACACATCCTGCGCGTTTAGCCAGTCAGTATTAACCTTTATTGTATAAATTTTTACCGGGTTCAGCTGGTATTTAAGATAGGGTTTGATCTCGATCTTCTTAAGATGTATAAGCGATGAGCTATCCAGTGAAACATAATTTTTACCTACAAACACATTAGCATCAATAGAGCCGCTCGGCACAATAATGTCATTTGATGACAGGGCTGCATGATTTATCAGTAAGTTTCGCACCGACCAGTAGCCATATATTTTGGTAATATCATCGCTGTTTTCAACCTTTTGTAACCGGGTGGTAATGGTATCAAAGCTAACCTTAAGGTGATAGCGCTTTTCAATTACAGGTATTTCCACTTTTTTTCCATCAGCGTATAAATGCACGTCGATATGTTTATCGGATGGGTGCATAATGCCTGCGAAATGCCAGGTAGCTGCGCCGTTATCAACCAAAATAGTAGATGATAATTTCCCGTTTTTTATTTGCGCGGCCTGGGCCAATAATTTTACACTGGCGCTATCGTCTGCAAAAGTTATGAGGAAGTTTTTCAGGTCGAGGTTATCGGGTATCTTGTACAACACTCCATCCATCAGGTTTTTAGCAACTACAGACAGGTCGACTCTTTCTTTTACCGTTGTATCCTTTTTCTTACGAAACAGGAAGTCGAAATTCTTTACGCCATTAATGCTGGTCAGATTCAAGTGTCCGTTTTCCAGTATTACATCTGATAATTTTACAGTACCTGTAACCAATGGCATCAGCTTAACGCTTACCTGTAATTTTTTGATGCTCAACAGGCTGTCGCGTTGTGCGGGAACGATGGTAATGTCGGTAAGCGACACTGTTGAAAGTCCAATGAAGTGTGCAGAACCTATTTTAACATCTAAATTATAATCCTTTTTGGCTTTTGCAGTGGCTTTGGTTATCTCTTTCTGTAGAATGGCTTCGCGCTTGGTATAGGCGATATAACCGCCAATGATCAACAATATAAATAAAGAAATAATAACGATTCCCGCAATGCGGATATATTTAGGGAAAGGGCGCTTCATCAGGTAATTTTGGTCAAAACTAAACTAAATCTTATCCGATACAAACGCCGGGATAAGTAAAATGTTTCTTTGAGACTCATAGTACTTGACCAGGCAGGTGCATCCTACAGCGGAAATACTCATTTTATCATTCAAATGACACTAATACAGCCCTGTTTAACTAAGTTTGTGCTTAAACTATGAGCATTACTCAAGAAAAAGTATTACATGCGCTTGGCCATGTTGAAGAGCCCGATCTGAAAAAAGACCTGGTAACCCTCAACATGATACAGGATATCAAAATTGACGGTAACAAGCTGAGTTTTTCGGTTATCCTGACTACGCCCGCCTGCCCTTTAAAAGCAATGATAGAAAATGCCTGCCGGAATGCGATCAGCCATTTTATCAGTAAAGATATCGAGGTGCAGGTGAACATGACATCGCGGGTAACTACGCAGAAAAACACGGGTGTACCCGGGGTTAAAAATATTATAGCTGTAGCGTCGGGCAAGGGCGGTGTTGGCAAGTCAACAGTAGCCGTAAACCTGGCCCTGGGTTTAGCGCAGGCTGGTGCGAAGGTAGGCTTGATCGATGCCGATATTTATGGGCCATCGCTGCCTATTATGTTTGGATTGGAGGGTGCAAAGCCCAAGGCCAGCCAGGCAGATGGCAAAACACGCATCGAGCCTATAGAGAAATATGGCATCAAACTGCTGTCCATAGGTTTCTTTACTGACCCCAATCAACCCGTTCCGTGGCGTGGGCCGATGGTATCAACAGCGGTAAAACAATTGTTTAACGATGCTGATTGGGGTGAATTAGATTATTTGGTAGTCGACCTGCCCCCTGGCACTGGCGACATACATATTACGGTATCACAAACTTTCCCGGTAACAGGCGCGGTGATCGTTACCACGCCGCAAAACGTGGCTTTGGCCGACGCCAAAAAAGGCATAGGCATGTTTATGATGAACGGGATCAATGTGCCATTACTGGGTATCGTTGAGAATATGTCGTACTTCACCCCTGCTGAGTTGCCCGACAACAAGTATTATATTTTCGGCCAGGGCGGCGGGCAAAAACTCGCAGCCACGCTGGATGTGCCTTTTTTGGGTGAGATACCCTTGATCAAAAGCATCAGCGAATCAGGCGATGAAGGCAAGCCGGTGATACTGGATGAAACCAACCCGATGAGCAAGGCATTTATTGATATGGCTAAACGTGTGGCGCAGCAGGTTGCCATCCGCAACGCCGACGCCAATAATAAGAATTTAGTAAATAATTAGTAATTTTACTTATTAGTACAGTAGAAATGAGTTTATTAGAACAGGTAGAAGCAGCTTTAAATACGATAAGACCGTATTTGGAAACTGATGGCGGGAATGTTTCGGTTGAAGAGATAACACCTGAAAAGGTGGTGAAGTTGAAACTATTGGGCGCATGTGGTTCGTGCCCGATGAGTATTATGACGCTGAAAGCCGGTATTGAGGAAGCGATAAAAAAAGCTGTTCCTGAGATCACTGCTGTTGAAGCGCTCAACTTAACAGACATTGACGATCCGAATGCAGTGCTTCCCGAAAATTTGCGCTAATGTTAAGTATTGTTAAATTGCATAAGGGTTTGAACTAATAAATTATTTTTGTTTACCTATTTTTGAAACCATTTTTTAGCAGACAGGTATAAATAACAAGATAAGGCCAATTACATAGTGAAATATATTTTAGGCATATTGTTACTTTTCATCGCAGCCGGCGCCTTCGCCCAGCAGCAGGAAAAACCGTTGATACAGTTCAGCGGTGTGGTTTACAATGCCGATAGTACTAAGGTGGTTATTCCGTATGTAACGGTCACCAACAAATCTGCCAGCAACCAGATCTATGTATCCAATTATCAGGGCTATTTTTCCTTTGTCGTGCACGAGCAGGATACCCTGATTTTCACCAGCATAGGGTTTGCGCCCGTAACCTTAGTTATCCCGGCAAGGGTTTACACAAAAAGCTATACCGCCGAAGTAAGGATAAAACCGCAGATCATCAACCTGCCAACTTTCAGGGTATTTCCATGGGCCACAACAGACGAGTTCAGGAAGGATTTTCTGAGCATGAAACTTGCTGATGATGATCTGGAGATCGCAAGGAAAAATATTCAGCATATTTCAATAGCAGCGGGCGAAAATACATTGGCAAGAGACGGAGAAGAAATACAATCCGGCTATGCACAGCAGGAGCATAATAACATCGTTAATTCACATTCCACTGTGAACCCACTGCTTAACCCGATAGCCTGGGGAACCCTGATCAACCAGATCGCGGCCGGAGATAAGGCCCGGGCGAGCGGTAATTAACGCCCTTTCTTCGCCGCCGGAAACTTCATCTTATAATCCACATCCACTATTCCTTTCGAAATATCGTTGAGTTTTTTTTCGATCAGGCGCCTGCGCAGCGGACTTAGCTTATCGGTAAATAATTTACCTTCTATATGGTCATATTCGTGCTGGATGATACGGGCAGCCATGCCTTTAAAGGTTTCTTCGTGATGCTTCCAGTTTTCGTCGTAATAAGATATTTTGATCACGGCTTTACGATAAACATCCTCGCGGATATCCGGGATGCTGAGGCAGCCCTCGTTGAACGCCCATTCGTCACCGGTTTCATTCAGCACCTGGGCATTTATAAATGCTTTTTTGAAATCTTTCAGATCGGGCTCATCATCGTCAAAGGGTGTGGCATCCACTATGAACAAACGCATGGATAAGCCAACCTGCGGCGCAGCCAGGCCCACACCACGTGCCCCGTACATCGTTTCGAACATGTCCTCTACCAGTTGTTTGATATTTGGATATTCGTCAGGCTCAATAGCGGTAGCTTTTCTTTTTAAAACAGGGTCCCCGTAGGCGATGATGGGTAATTTCATTATACAAAAATACAGCTTTATTGCTTTAGCTACAAACAGGTTGAGCGTAAATCATTGTCGCATCGCTACCAGGCGTTCCTAATGGAACGCTAATTCTATTTTTATTTTCGGTGCTACCAACCAGACGTCCCTCCGGGACGTTTTGTGTTGGTTTTTCGTGATTACGTCCCGGAGAGGACGTCTGGTTGGTAGAAAAAACATCCGGGCTATTTTACGTTCCCGCAGAACGTTTCGTGCCTGACGCGACAATTTGATTTTGCACCCAACAGCTTGCGCCGACGGCGCATTAAAGGCTTAATTATTTGGCTGAAATATTAAGGTAGAAAGGTTATGGTCGAAAATTTCATTGCTGATCTCCAAAACTTGTTCGGCAGTAACAGCCTCGATCTTTGCAAATATCTGCTCCAGGCTGTCAACGTGATCAAAATCGAGCAAGCTTTTGGCCATCGAAATAATAAGCCCCATGCGGTTTTCCTCGGCTAATGCTATCTGGCCGATAAACTTTTGTTTGGACTGCTGTAGTTGCAGGGTCCCCAGCTTTTGTTCGCGCAGTTTTTTTAATTCTTTGTGAACCAGTTTCCCGGCTTTATCGGCTTTTTCTATATCGGTACCAAAGTAGATCGAAAATATCCCGGTATCTGATAAAGGCGTGTAGTTGGACTCAATGGTGTAAGCGATACCGTATTTTTCGCGAATCTCCAGGTTTAACCGGTTGCTCATGCCCATGCCGCCAAGCAAATTGTTCAGCAGCAACAGGCCTGTTTTATGATGATGTGGAGAAGGATAAGCCTGGCTGCCGATGATGCAGTGCGTTTGGCTGATTGGCCGTGCTGAATGTACTTGTATTCCGGGGGTATGCAGCGGTTTGATCCTGTTTTTAGTGGTATGATTGGCGGGTATATCACCGAAATACTTCTCCGCCAGTTTGATCAATTTTTTCAGATCATAGTCGCCAAAAACAGCAAACACCATTTCGGACGTATTGTAATTGGCCAGCATAAATTGCCCGATATCCTTTTTGTTGAGAACCGAAACCGTATCGGGCGTGCCCAAAATATTTTTACCTAAAGGATGGCCCTTAAAAAGCAATTCCTCAAAATCATCCTGTATCGCTTCCTCAGGCTGGTCCAGGTAAGATGCGATCTCATCCAGGATAACGCCGCGCTCCTTTTCCAGTTCATCCTGCGGAAAGGTGGAATGGAACAGGATATCCTCAAACAGGTCAATGGTACGCTCCAAATGCTGGTTGAGCAATGAGGCGTGGATACAGGTATATTCTTTGGTGGTATAAGCATTCAGATCGGCGCCGACAAGCTCCAGCCGGTTTAGTATCTGGTTGGTATTGCGCTTTTCCGTTTCCTTAAATAATAAATGCTCGATAAAATGCGCCAAACCCTCCTTGTTCTCCGGCTCATCGCGCGAACCGGCATTCACCACAAAGCAGCAATGCGTAATGGTTGATGGAAAATGTTTGTGTAATATCCTGATACCGTTGGATAAGGTATGGACCTGGTAGTCGATCATGAGGGGCAAAGATAGGTGTTTTTTTTAGACCGTAAGTCCGGAAGACGGTAAGTCCGCAAGATGTTATGGGAATTTTTGTACTTTAGTGTTACCAGATCACCTAAAGCTAAATCATAAATGGAAAATGAGTTTGACGCGATAATGGTTCAGCGTACTGACGCTGAACTCATAGCAATACTAAACGGGCCGAAAGAAAATTATCAGTCGGCTGCAATGGAAGCGGCACAAAGGGTTTTTAATAAACGTAATTTATCGCAAGAACAAATTATAGTGGCTGAGCATGAAATAGAAACCATTCGATTAAAGGATGACGCTAAAGCAAACGAACCTCTTGGAGTCGTCTACAAAATTTGGGCATTTATTTTTCCAGGGATATTCTTAATTATTTTCTCGGGTACTTTTAATGCAGATGGTTACGATAGGAAAGCTAAGGAACTGAGAAGATGGAACCTGTATGGGTTTGGCTTTTATGTAGGACTGATTTTGTTACTCTTTATATTTTTTTACTTTTCTTCTTAATCAAAATCAATTTATCGAGGATTGGGTTCATGATATGATTTTCCACACACGATCAAATTGTTTTAAAGTTAAATTAATTAACTTTAAAGGTGTTCCAAAAAGTGATGTACCAAAAAGTGGGACACTTAAATCAATGTAAAGCAAGTACTTAGCATAACTTACTTTTTGGCTGTCGGTTCAAATACATACATTTACTGCATGAAGACCCAGGTTGCCGATCTGAATTTTGAGTTGCTGATACCTTATGAGAAAATACAAGCCCGAGTTAAAGAACTGGCAAAACAGATCCAGGCCGATTACAAAGGCAGTACTCCAATATTAGTGGGCGTACTTAACGGATCCTTTTTATTTGTTGCCGACCTGGCCAAAGAAATAGAAATCCCCCTTGAAGTTGCATTTACCAAACTGGCGTCTTATCATGGCGGCACCGGAACTACCGGAAAGATCAGGCACGATTTTGACCTGGCTATTGATATCAAAGGACGGGATATTATCCTGGTAGAAGATATTGTGGATACCGGCAATACTTTAGATTACCTTATCAATAAACTAAAAACGCGGCAACCGGCATCTATCAAAGTTTGTACGCTGTTGCTTAAACCCGATGCCTTACTAACACCGATAGATGAATTACAATACATTGGCTTCGAAATAGTAAATGAATTTGTAGTAGGCTACGGGTTGGATTACCAGGAGCTTGGCCGGAATTTGAAGGGAATCTTTAGAAAGATCGATTAGTGCTCACTTAAAGGTTGTCAGCATCAGGTTTGCATCATCTAAACCAGTGTTACATTTGCCAAGCAGTTCCCCGGCGTTAATGTTATTGTCTGCGTAATTTCGGATCTTCATTAACAAATTAACTGCCCTGCTGTAGTAATCAATTGCATTGTTAACGCCCGTTTTATTATATGCGCCCGACGCAACCGGTGTTCCATTATTATCGGTTACCGATTTATTATAGCAGCTTACCGCAGCGTTGTAGTAATCAGTCGCGGTATTAGAATAAGTCACCGCCAAATTGTAATAGTGGTACGCGAAGTCGCTTAAAATAGGATAGAAATTGTAAGCCGCATTGGCTGATTGTATTTCCTGTGCATCTTTATCCAGGCTTTCAAATGTCGTAATCGTGTCTTTATAACTGTAATACCTTGTTGAATCGTGCAGCATCTCACCCGAACTATTGAATTTTGTAAATGCCTGCATGGAAACCGGATAGTTCAATAATTGCCATTTAGGATCGGTAGGCAAGTGCTTTTCAATAAATGCTTCCGGCGAAGCAAAAACATGCGATATATCTGGTTTGATGAAGTAACGTAAGGCGTTGTCGACGTACATTACATAACCACTGCTCCAGGTTAGATCCATCGGGTAAAAGGTATTATCCAGGCATACAATGTTCCAGGCATGATTGGCCTTTTTAAAATTGCTGCCAGGCATGTAATCAAAAGCTTTAGCATACCCGGCGATAAAGTAACATTTGATATTCGCCCTATCGCACATGGCCTTAAACAGTTCCGAATAATCCTGGCACACACCTATCTTTCTTCTTAATGTACCTTCCGGGCCCTCGGTATTGAAGTTGCCGTTCAAAAACCCATCAATATCATAGCTGATATTTTGCATGATCCAGTATGAAAATATCGTTACCATATCCCGCTGGTTTGAGGCTGGCTGCTTTAAATATTCAACCAGTTTATCAATGTCAAGCGCAATATCCGATGGGGCACTTTTGGCGTAATTATACAGGCGGGTATCGATGGTATCGACGGCCTTAGGGGTGTCGGGCAATATGGTACGACGGTATGCAGTTGAAGCAAACCCGTAACCGAAAATAAGTGCAAATAAAATGGTTAGCAATATTCTTCTTCGCATAAAACCAGGTAACCAATATTTATTAGGACTATAAATATACGAAAAAGTAAAATCTTCGTATTTTAGTTTTTTATTCTAACTTAAACCTAAACACATATGGTCAAATATTTCTTTCTCTTTCTGGCCTTAAACACATTTCCATTTTACGTATCCGCTACGCCTATTGATACGGCGGTTGTGTTTTTCGGTCGTAGTGGCAAATCGGTTCGAACATTAGATAGTGCGGATTATTATATGTTAATTCTTCCGCCTACGCCAGGGGACGCTAGTTATAATATCCAGCAATTTTATAAGAACGGCAAAATTAAACTTATTGGCAAAGGGGATGCAAACGAAAATAGCATGAAAACCGGTTTAGTAAGGCTTATTGGCGACTGTACAATGTACTATCCGGGCGGAAATAAATCAGGATTTGTTCATTACACCTACGGTTACAAAGATGGGCTTGAATATTTATACTACCCAAACGGAAATGCGCTCAGCGTTATAAAACATACACTTCCGTCGTCGTCAGTTTACGCTGAAACATATTATTGGGATTGTTATGATGACAAAGGCAATAGCATATGTAAAAATGGTAACGGCAGATGGGTGATGTACGATGATAGCGGCAAGTACATAAGGACGGAGGGACAGGTTAATGGGGGACATAGAGAGGGAGACTGGACCGGAAAAATTTTTGTACCTGATACAATAAGTTATGTTGATCATTACAAGCATAACCGTATTCAATCATCGGTGGGGTATAATAAAAACGGCAAGGCGTACCCTTTTTACAAGGATTATGAACTCGCTACATACAGAAGCGGTTGGCTGATTTTTATTGAAAGGCTACGCAGCCGCATCAAATTACCCAAAGATACCAACGGTTTAAAAATATCCATAGATACAATGCACATTTCATTTGTTATCGAAAAGGATGGAAAACTAACACAATTCAAGATGCTGGGAGACATAGATCCCAATATAAAAGCAGCTGTGTTTGCCGCCTTAGAAAAATGTGACGATTGGGTACCCTCAACGGTATATGGGGTGCCTTTTCGAACCCAAATCATCATTCCACTAAGCGAAATAAGCGGGTATAAAGATTATTACGCTGGTACGCATTATCAAGGAAGTTCTTATCAAAAAGAAATATCTTACAAGGAAAAAATTATAAAAGGCAATTAATTTATCCCAATCGGCTCGGCCATCTCACTCAGCAATTCCACCGCTTCATCAATAGACTGTACGCCATCTATACTAATCCGAAGCGTATTTTTTACTTCCTTGATATTGGTTCGGCGCGGGTTTGACTGTACAAACATCAGCACCTGCCGGAAGGCATCACTTTCAAAATAGGGCGATTGCTGGCTGGCGATGAAGTACCCGCGTAACACACTCTTTTTAAGTGATATTTTTTCAAAGCCAATGGTTTTGCCCAGCCATTGGAGGCGCATGGTGGTCAGCATATCGGCAACCTGATGTGGTATTGGTCCGAAACGATCATGAAGCTCCTGTTTGAAGGCCTGCAGTTCAGTTTCGTTTTCCAATTTGGATAGCTGGGTGTAAAGGTTATAACGTTCGGCAATGCTGGTCACATATTCATCCGGGATAAGTATTTCCATATCGGTATCGATCTGGGTGAATGAAATGTACGGCCGGGGTTTCTCATCCTGGAAAAGTCCCTTAAATTCATCTTCTTTCAACTCCTGTATAGCCTCATCCAGTATCTTGTGGTACATTTCGAAACCAATTTCGGCTATAAAGCCGCTTTGTTCAGCGCCGAGCAGATTACCGCTGCCTCGAATATCCAAATCACGCATGGCAACGTTAAACCCACTTCCCAGATCAGAGAATTCTTCGATGGCGCTTAAGCGTTTGCGGGCTTCGGGCGTAAGCGTCGATAAAGGCGGACTTAGTAAGTAACAGTAAGCTTTTTTATTGCTCCGGCCCACGCGCCCGCGCATTTGGTGTAGGTCGCTCAAGCCAAACATGTGGGCATGGTTAATGATTATGGTATTCGCGTTCGGTATATCCAAACCGGCTTCGATAATGGTGGTGGCTACCAATACATCATATTCGCCGTTTACAAACTTCAGCATTACGTCTTCCAGGTCATCGCCTTCCAACTGGCCGTGCGCAATACCTATACGCGCTTTGGGTACCAGTTTACGGATCAATCCACCCAATTGCATTAGATCGGCGACACGGTTGTGGATGAAGAATATTTGGCCCCCCCGGTCAATCTCGCGTTCAACTGCCTCTTTGATCAGCGTATCATTAAATACGTGCAATTCAGTTACAACCGGCTGCCTGTTCGGTGGTGGTGTGGATATGATAGACAAGTCGCGGGCACCCATTAGCGAGAAGTGAAGTGTACGCGGGATAGGTGTTGCAGTAAGCGTGAGCGTATCCACATTGGCGCGCATTTGTTTCAGCTTTTCCTTGGTTGATACACCAAACTTTTGCTCCTCGTCGATAATCATCAGCCCCAGGTCCTTAAATTTAACGTCCTTACTTACCAGGCGATGGGTGCCAATAATGATATCCACTTTGCCATTCGCCAGTTTGTCTAATGTTTCCTTGATCTGTTTGCTCGATTTAAAACGATTGATATAATCGATATTGCAGGGAAAGCCTTTCAGGCGCTCAGAAAAGGTTTTGTAATGCTGTGCAGCCAGGATTGTTGTGGGTACTAATATAGCTACCTGTTTACTGTCGGCAACAGCTTTAAAAGCAGCCCGGATAGCTATTTCCGTTTTTCCAAAGCCAACATCCCCACAAATCAGGCGGTCCATCGGGTGCGGCGATTCCATGTCCCGCTTAAAATCTGCTGTGGCTTTTTCCTGGTCGGGGGTATCCTCGTAAATAAAGGACGCTTCCAGTTCGGTTTGTAAATAACTATCTGGTGTAAAGGCATTCCCCTCTTTGGCTTTGCGCAAGGCATAAAGCTGTATCAGGTCGCGGGCTATGTCTTTAACTTTTTTTTTTGTGGTTTTTTTCAGGCGCTCCCAGGTATCGGTACCTAATTTATTTAACCTGGGAACAGTCCCCTCCTTACCGCTATACTTAGAAATGCGGTTAAGCGAATTGATATTCACATAAAGCAGGTCATTATCGGCGTAGATGAGACGGATCATCTCCTGCATCTTTTCATTCACTTCTACCTTTTCCAGCCCTGCATATTTCCCGATGCCGTGGTCTATATGGGTTACATAATCGCCGGGCTTTAGTTCACGCAGCTCCTTCAGCGTAATAGCTTGTGAGCGCTGGTAGCCCTTTTTGAGTTTGTACTTGTAGTAGCGGTCAAATATCTGGTGATCGGTGTAACAAGCAATTTTCTGCTCCCGGTCAACAAAGCCTTCCCGCAGCGAAATACTGATGGGTGTAAATTTCACGGTTTTATCCAGGTCATCCAATATCGCATAAAGCCGCTCCACCTGTCTTGCCGAATCCGTGACAATGAAATTTTCGATCTTCTCTGCCTCGTTGTTCTTGAAATTATGGATAAGCAGGGTAAAATCCTTATTGAATGAGGGCTGCGGCCGCATGTCAAAGTCGAGGCTTTCGCTGCCGGAGTAAAAGAACTGCTTACCAAATTCAACGACTGGAAAATCATGCAACTGGTCAGCTATTAGCTTATCATCTGTAAAACCAAATTTTGGATCTATCCAATCCGGATTTTTTTGCTTTTCATCAGCAGACAGGGCTTTCCAAAGTTCAGTAGCTTTTTTGAAGCCGCTTTTTATAATGTCCAGTGTAAACTGCACATCCTTTATCCAAACCTGCGAACCGACATCTACATATTCCAGTAACGAAATGTTATTCTCCGTCAGGAACTTAGACTGCACATTCGGAACGATGGTAATACTTTTAACTCGTTCGACCGACAACTGGCTTTCGATCTCAAATGTCCGTATGGATTCAATAAAGTCGCCAAAAAACTCGACGCGGTAAGGCAGATCGTGCGAGAAAGAAAATATATCTACAATGCCGCCGCGAATAGAATACTGCCCCGGCTCGTACACAAAATCAACGCGGTCGAAATCGTACTCGGCCAGGAACTCATTGATAAAGTCGATACTCAATTTATTGCTGACGGCAATTTCAAGCGTGTTCTTTTCGAGCGAAGCCCTGTCTATTACTTTTTCGGCTAATGCTTCCGGGTAAGTAACAATTAGCTTTCCAAATTCGGATGAATGGTTTAACTCATTCAAGACTTCGGCACGCGCCAGTACGTTGCTGCTATCGGGTTGGGTAAACTCGAATGCTTTGCGGTAGGATGAAGGAAAAAGAAGGATCTCTTTGCCGGTGAGGTTTTCAAGATCGGCCTGGAAGTAGGAGGCTTCTTCCCTATCGGGAAGGACAAATATCATGTGCGGATGCTGCAAAAAATACAAAGCTACCGCCACCGCCGCATCGCCTGATCCGACCAAACCACGTAACTGAACCCTGGGATTTTTACCGGCATTAAGCTTTTGGGCCAACGCCGTTACCCGTTCATCAGCCTTATAACGCTCTAAGATATCACGGATATTCAAATCGATGCAAATATACTAAAAAAGGTACTTTTATACGCTAAATGGCAACCTTTTGTATTAAAAAAGGGTAGTTAATAAAACAAAGCGGATATAAAATCACTTTTATGATTATGATATATCAGATTAAATAAACACGTATATTTATATCACCATTAGATTACCTGAAACCCTCATTGCATTCAAAAACAATGCAATAAATTTTTAAAGCAATAGAATTATGAAAAACGCACTCATCCCCGGGATAATAATTGGATTGTTAAGCGGCGTATGGCTGGCTATAATGCATCTGATGGGTATTACTTTCAGTAATGATACAGTGCATCCAATCGAATTTGTATCCGTGCTGATACCAATAGTGGGCTTATATTTTAGTGTGAAAAGCTATTGCAATGGTGAAATGCAGGGTAAGATGAATTTCCTGGAGGGCTTGATCCATAGCTTTAAAATACTGATCGTGTCGGGTATCCTCGTAGTTTTCCTGGGCATAGTTTACATTAACTGGATATCAACCACCCAAAAAACTAACTGGTCCGATTTCTCGGGCCGTATATTCGCCGCGCTGCTTATTGGTGTATTATCATCGCTCGCCGTATCTTTACTGGTGATGACCAATGGCCGCGAGACCGATCATGAAACAAGCGAGTAAGCTATTTTCCAAATATTTCGAGTTAATATTCTGGATTGCGGCACTGATAGCGTTAGCATTTACTGATCCTGCAGGGCCGGTACATTTTAGCTTATGCCCTTTTAAAGCCATGGGTATCTGGTGCCCCGGCTGCGGGTTGGGGCATTCCATTTCGTGGTTGTTTCACGGCAATATAGCCAACTCATGGCACGCACACTGGTTGGGCATACCCGCGCTTCTACTTATTCTTTATCGTATTTATAATTTATCGGTTCAAAAGCTCTCACCCAACAAAAACCTTTTTGCAGTAAAACAATAGTGTCCTTTACCGTTAAAATTCCCTCTTTCACCGAAGCGTATATAAACTTCGCCAATTTTGTGTTTCAGATATTTTACTTCTATCTTAGTTTTGATCAACTTTAAAACTCATTATCATGGATATGTTTCAAAATAATAATCCTTATATGGCACTTCCAGGCATCTCACCGGAAGAATTGGGCTACATACAACAGGCTCTTGCTCAATTGAGCGAAAACCAGCAGAACTACTTCTACATGTCGTACTCTACCAAGCGGAAAAGTCCGCAGGACATGCTGATCTTTTGCATTATCGGTACCTTCCTGGTATGGGGCTTTCAGCGCTTTATGATTGGACAAATAGGTATGGGGATACTTTATTTATTTACCGGTGGCTTGTGTATGATAGGTTCTATCGTTGACATTGTCAATCATAAAACCCTTGCGCTGGAATACAACCAAAAAATGGTTTACGAAAGTTTCCAGGTATCTAAAATGAGCAACTGATCTAGGCAATAAAGTGGCCGAAAATCCGCTTACATTTGTCTATGAATAATTTAAAAATTGCTACGGCGCAGTTTGAAAATCGCAGCGGCGATAAAGCCTATAATCTTTCCATTATCAAGCGATTGGCAAGTAAAGCTGCTGCGCAAGGTGCCCGGGTCATCGCCTTTCACGAATGTTCTATTACCGGCTACAGTTTCGCGCGGCATTTGAACAAACAGCAAATGCTTGACCTGGCTGAGTTTGTTCCCAATGGGCCGAGCGTTGAGAAATTGAGCGAGATAGCCGCTTTGCAGAATATTTATATCCTTGCGGGATTATTCGAAAAGGATGCTGATGGCAAATTGTACAAAACCCAGGTTTGTGTTGGCCCGAATGGTTTTGTTGCGAAATACCATAAGCTGCACCCCTTCATCAACCCGCATCTGACACCCGGCGACCGGTATGTTACTTTTGATATTGAGGGCTGGACATGCAGTATCCTCATCTGTTACGATAACAATATTATAGAAAATGTTCGTGCCGTAAAACTGCTTGGCACCGATATTATTTTTATGCCGCATGTCACCATGTGTACACCGTCGACCAGGCCCGGTGCGGGTTTTGTCGACCCCAAACTGTGGGAAAACCGCGATGCTGATCCAACTACTTTACGGCAGGAATTTGACGGCTTGAAAGGACGGGCCTGGCTGATGAAATGGCTACCGGCAAGGGCTTATGATAATGCGATTTACGCCGTATTTTCTAATCCTATTGGCATGGACGATGACCAATTGAAGAACGGCTGTTCTATGATCCTTGATCCGTTTGGTGATATCATAGCAGAATGCCGGAGTTTTGATGATGAGATTGTGATTGCCACCACAACTCCGGAGAAATTGACCCAGGCCGGGGGATATCGCTACATCAGGGCCCGAAAGCCGGAACTATACGGGGATATCATTGCAAAACCACATCAGTCGGTGCAAAAAGTTGTTTGGAAACACGAGGACGAATAATTACTTACAGCGACCTTTTGAGGAATGGTTATTTTTTTCCGGTAATTTCGTGCGCTTTGCTGAAACCCGCCGGAGAAAATAATGATGATATACCATACCTCAAATCGGCCGGTGAGCGATCTTCTGCGCCCCATATCACTGTTCCGCAACCGCAATCCACAGGCGGGTTCATCCGGCAACCGGGCGGCAAGTCAATTTCCCAGGCCGGCAAGTCTCTATTGTAAATATCCAATGTGGCAGTTGATCTGCGGCCAACCAGCAGATAGCCTATCGCCAATGTCGACGGATCGCTGACACAGTGGATATTACCCGTCAACCGCGTGCTGGGTTGTTTGCCAAAAATACCGCCGATCTCCATGCTGTTCCTGTCCAGTTCCTGGAAATACTTATAAGCATCTGCTGTGAGTGCGCGCTGCGTTACGGTCATTGAATAATGGTTGAATAATTTCTCGGAATTCGATTTGATGAAGGCGATGGAATTACTGTACAATACATCTTTACTCAAACCTGCTGAGTTACGAAAAACCGGTTCAACAAAAGGATCGCTGTTATAGCACGGTCCGTTGGTCGAATACACTTCGTATTGATCGGTATAGTCCCATTCGTAATATCTCGAAGTATTACTTGCGTCATGGGTGTCTGCATAAATGCGGACGCCGCCGTTCTCAATTTTATAATAAAGACTGTCAACAGGTGGTGAGTTTTTAGCCGGCACCACGTCCGATTTGTAGACTTTACCATCTGTTGTCGTTATCACCAAACCAAAATTGCCGGACAACGTATCCATTCGCGGAGCAAGAAAATACCCATCATAAATTTCTTCACAATCAATGCTGCCTTTGTCGGTTTGCAGAACCACTTTCGCGCCTATTTCGGGCTGGGAATAATTTGAATTTAATGGAACGGTACGGCTGAGGCGTATAGGACTTCCATAGAACCCGGTATCGGCACCGATCTGGGCATCGACCACCAGGTAGTTGGCGTTGTTTTTAAGTGGTTTAGGCTGGTAAGCACGATAACAACTACACCATACTAACACGATAAGAATAAAAAGCAAAGCATAATTTTTCATTTGCGGATCAGGGCGTCAAAATGTTGGTGATTAAATATAAAGCCAGGTAATGGACCTTGCGATCGCCACTCCTGACATTACGATAATAGTGTCGCTATTGTAACACCTGACTATGTGATGATTTATTTCAGGGGGTCGGGATGTTGCCCGAGCTTTTTCATTTTCCGATACAATAATTTAATAACTTCGGTTCATGAAAAATATACTTGCCTGTATACTTGTATTCTTATTCTTTACGACAGTTAACGCCCAGCAAAACGATGGCTATGTTGCGCCGACAGATACTGCCGTTCTGCACAAATTAGCCCAATGGCAGGACCTGAAATTCGGCCTGTTTATGCACTGGGGACCCTACAGCGAATGGGGTGTAGTAGAAAGCTGGAGCCTTTGCCCAGAAGATGAGGGCTGGACACAGCGTCGGGGACCTTACAGCGCCGATTACAACACTTACAAAAAGGCCTACGAAAACTTGCAAACCACCTTTAACCCTACCCATTTTGATCCTGACAAATGGGTGAAAGCGGCCAAAGATGCAGGTATGAAATACGTGGTCTTCACTACCAAGCACCATGATGGTTTTTGCATGTTTGACACCAAAGAAACGGATTATAAAGTAACAAGCCCGAAAACCGCGTTCTCATCAAATCCCAAAAGCAACGTTGCTAAAGAGATTTTCAGCGCTTTCCGGAAAGAGAATTTTATGATCGGGGCGTATTTCTCAAAACCCGATTGGCACAGCCCGGATTATTGGTGGCCGTATTTCCCGCCAAAGGATCGCAATGTGAATTACGACCCTGCCAAATATCCCGAAAAGTGGCAGCATTTTAAGGACTATACTTACAACCAGATACAGGAGTTGATGACCGGCTATGGCAGGGTTGATATCCTGTGGCTGGATGGCGGATGGGTAAGACCATTAAATAAAGCCGATTCGGTCACTGCGCGTGAAATGGGAAGCAAATACAACCAGGACATCGATATGCCTAAAATAGCTTCGATGGCGCGTAAAAATCAGCCGGGTTTGATCGTGGTTGATCGTGCCGTTGCAGGGCCGTATGAGAACTATACCACTCCAGAGCAACAAGTACCTGCCGGCCCTTTGGATCATCCCTGGGAAAGCTGTATCACGATGGGTAACTCCTGGAGCTATGTGCCGGGTGATCATTACAAATCATCTTTGCAGATCGTTCAGTTGTTGGTTAAAATCGTATCAAGGGGCGGTAATTTATTGATGAACATCGGTCCGGGCCCGGATGGAGATTGGGACCCGGAAGCCTACAAGCGCCTCGCTGATATCGGCAAGTGGATCAAGATCAATGGTGAGGGTATTTATTCGTCGAAAGCGGTTGCGCCATATTCTTCGGGTGATATATTTTTTACACAATCAGCCGATTCAAAAACGGAATACGCTTTCCTGCTATCAAAAGATAATTCAGTAACCCTGCCATCAACGCTGACTATCGCGACAGCCAATACCGCGAAAGCGAGATCGGTAACCTTGCTCGGCGTCAAACAAAAATTGAAATGGAAACAGGACGGCGGTAATATTTCGGTATTGATACCGCAGGCGCTTCAAGGCAACAATGACTTGCGATACGCAGCTGTACTTAAAATCGCCTATTAACCAGAATCTAGAGATATAGTTTACTCGGTAAGCATACCATCTTGTTGATCATTTGGTTTGCTTATGAAATCAAAACTACGATTATAATGAATCTTATATTCTGACGTATTTTGAGTTGTTTCTGTAAACTTAACTTTACCATATCCCAATTTTTTCAAATCTTTTAAAAAATCGAAAGGAGTAGTGGCCTTTATCCCAAAGACTAATTCCTCAATAGCTTTTGGGTTAAATTCAAATAGTCCCTTACTTGATTCAATAATTCTAATTTCTTTTTCATACTGCCAATGCGTTGATTTAAAAAGTGAGACGACAGACATAGACTCAAAAAAATTAGTTAAGAAATCAATTTTTGGAAATTCCTCGCAGTATGTTACGTGAAAAATCCTCTTAAAATTTTCTTTCAATATATTGGTATTGAACTTAATA
>JBIOHG010000041.1:0-39771 GCA_044448765.1 Sphingobacteriales bacterium
GGGCTGCTTCGACCAGTTGAGCCGGCGATAATTGAAAAAAAGTACCCTTTGCCCGATCCAGCCGCAAATAGGCCAGGTCAGGTAACCTGTCATTAAAATTTTTCATCCTATAATTTGGTTTTAGCTCGACGAAACCGCCCGCCGGTTGGCAGGACAACCACGAAATGTTTGGACATTTTTAAAATACCTCGTCATGGCGTTCATCAAGTCGGTATAAATTGGTTGGTGCAAAAATCCGACTTTTAGGCACGCAAAACAAGTAAAATTCAGAAAAAATTTTACTGTATGTATTTTTTACACTATATTTAAATTGGTTATTTTCAAGAACTTAACTTAGTGTATCAAAAAAATTCAATACACTAACCTCCGGACTTTTTTGCCTTGTATCCATCGGCCAAAAGCAGGGTTAGCACCCTATCGCGGAAATCGCCCTGTATCAAAATTTCCCCATTTTTAACCGATCCGCCCACCCCGCACTTTGATTTAAGCTGTTTTCCTATTGTTTCAAGATCGGTTTCTTTCCCCACAAAATCAGTGATACGCGTAACTACTTTTCCGCCGCCTTTACGGTCGAGATAAATTTTCAGGTTTTGTTGTTGTGGGGGTAAGGTAGATGCTGCATAACCGGTATCGCCCTGGTAATCGTAATTGAAATCAGTTGAATAAACTATACCCGAAAAATCTTTGAATTTTTTTGACATGGCTTTTTTTAAATCCTAAATCCTAATCCCTAAATTCTAAAATTAGAGTTTAGGATTTAGAGATTAAAATTTATTTTTTCGTTAGGGTTTTACCAGTTATTATTTTCAATGCCCGTGGCATTATATGTATTTCGGCATCAGTTCCCATGATCTGCGGCTCGCCGTCGAGGTGCACAGGCCCTTCTTTGATTCGTTTCACCAATATCTTTGCACCCCTTATGATCTCAACATATTTTGACTTATCCGCTGTCTTCAGAAACATGCGCAAACCCATCCCAATAAACGTGTATAACGGAAAAGGTTTTATAATGCATACATCCAGCAAACCATCCTGTACCGAAGCATGAGGCGATACGTGGGCATTATTGCCATATTGCGACGAGTTGGCAAAGCTCAGCATAAAAGCTTCGCGCTCATAGTGCACCCCGTCGATCTCCAACCGGTACACCTCAGACTTATAATTAACTATTTCACGAAAAGAAGACCTGATGTAAGCCCCGAACCCACGTGTTTTATCGTGCGAAAAAACTTCACTGATATGTGCGTCAAACCCCATCCCGGCCATATTAAAAAACCATTGCGTGTTTATTTTGGCCGCGTCTATGAGTTCAACTCTTTTTTCGTTCAATGTTCTTATGGCGTCTTCGGTATCCATTGGGATACCTAAAAACCTGGCCAACCCGTTGCCCGAGCCAAAAGGGATAATGCCAAGCACGGTATCGGTCCCCGCAAGCGCTGATCCTATCTCGTTTATCGTACCGTCGCCGCCAACCGCAATGATATAGGCATATTCACCTACCCCGTTTTTAGCAAGCTTGTTGCCATGGAATGCACGGTTGGTAAAAACAATGGTCGGCTCGAAAAGGCTGGTATCCAGGTTTTTTTCGATAAGCGCCGGTACATCGTCCTTCTTTTTCCCCCCGGATATGGGGTTTATAATGAATAAAACTTTACTTTTCAAGCAATTGTATTTTGGCGGTCAAAAGTAACCGTATTTTCTGCTTTGTGAAAAATTGTTTTACTTTTGCCCCTGAAAGTGGACTGATTTGATTGTTCCGGCCTGATTATTGCCTATGATGCCGCAACTGGATTGCAACCACGTAAAAAAGTGCTAAAATTCTGTCTCCTTTTTTACCGGTTATCCGTATAAATCTTCTTTCAACTTAAATAAATTTAAACACAGAAAAACATTATGCCTTATTTATTCACTTCAGAGTCTGTATCAGAAGGACATCCGGATAAAGTTGCCGACCAGATATCAGACGCGCTTATAGATAATTTTTTAGCTTTTGACCGCGAGTCGAAAGTGGCCTGCGAAACGCTGGTTACCACCGGGTTGGTTGTTTTGGCCGGCGAAGTAAAATCAAAAGCATACCTGGATGTGCAAAAAATTGCGCGCGAAGTGATCAATAAAATTGGTTATACTAAGGGTGAATATATGTTTGATGGCAGTTCATGTGCAGTATTATCAGCTATCCATGAGCAATCGCCGGATATAAACCAGGGTGTTGACCGGTCTGCCAAAGAAGAGCAGGGCGCGGGCGACCAGGGTATGATGTTTGGCTATGCCACCAGCGAAACTGATAATTATATGCCGCTGGCATTGGATATTGCCCATGCATTATTGATCGAGCTGGCTGCGATACGCCGCGAAAACAAGGAGATCAAATACCTGCGCCCTGACGCCAAATCGCAGGTAACATTGGAGTATAATGATAACAACCAGCCAACACGCATCGCTGCTATCGTTATTTCGACCCAGCATGATGATTTTGATGAGGAAAAAATAATGCTGAAAAAGATAAGCGATGATATTATTGGCATCCTGATCCCACGTGTAAAAGCTAAATATCCAAAATACGCACACTTCTTTAACGACGAAATTAAATACCACATTAACCCTACCGGAAAATTTGTTATCGGCGGTCCTCATGGCGATAGCGGCTTAACCGGCCGTAAGATCATTGTAGACACCTACGGCGGCAAAGGCGCGCATGGCGGCGGTGCATTTTCGGGCAAAGATCCATCTAAAGTTGACCGTTCGGCAGCTTATGCCACACGTCACATTGCCAAAAACCTGGTAGCTGCCGGTGTTTGCGATGAAGTGCTGGTACAGGTTTCATACGCTATTGGCGTAGCACAGCCAATGGGTATCTATGTGAATACTTACGGTACAGGAAAGGTAAGCCTGAGTGACGGCGAAATAGCTAAAAAAGTGGAAAGCATTTTTAATATGACGCCTTATGCTATTGAGACCCGCCTAAAATTGCGCAATCCTATTTATAGCGAAACAGCAGCTTATGGCCACTTTGGTAAACCAAGCAAAACGGTAACTAAGACTTTTACAAGCCCCGAGGGCCGCGAAGTAAAAGCCGAGGTTGAATTGTTTACCTGGGAAAAATTGGATTATGTAGATAAAGTAAAGGCAGCTTTCGGGTTGTAAAACTTAGATAGATAATATTATAAAAAGGCTTCCCGACACATAGAGGGCACTGAAAAAGTCCTTTAAAAAAAGACGGCAATTATTAAGCTGCAAAAAAATCGATTTGACTGCCTGAGAATAGCTTATACGAATCAGACATCCAGCAGATTACTCTACAATCCAAGGGAAAGGGGATATTCATGGTTTATGATACATCCCCTTTTTCTTATCCGATTTTGGTAGACTTTTTCAGTGCCCTCGACACATCGGGGAGCCTTTTTTATTAGTTACTTAACGCGATGGAATTTATAAATTTGTCGTGCCCAGCCATATCTGTTCCATCAGACCGCACGGTCGAAAAACTATATAGCTTATTGCCTATAAGAACCATAAACATATCGTATTTCTTTTTTGCCGGATCAACGCCGGTGGTGCTATAACTGGTAAAGCCTTTCCAGGTGTTTATTTTAAAGTCATCGAAAGTTACATTTGGCAGGCTTTGATTTATGCCGGTTTTCATTTGTGCGGCAAATTCGGGCGTATTTTTTATTGGGGCTAATGCCACGGAGTCAATTCCGGCAACTTGTATAAAATCAACTATAGTGAATACGTAAACTACGCTATCCCTATCATTGGCCGCAAAACTGCCGGGGCTTACTTCTTTAGGCTCAGAAGGAAATTTTAGGGATATCCGGTTATCGCCTTTATGATCAACCCAACCTGTTTGGGCATGTGCGAAAGTCGCAGCGAAAACGGTCGCAACAATCAGTGTAAATATCTTTTTCATATTTTAAATCTAATCAAATAAGCTGTATTACAACATATTCTGAATAATTATTTACACAAATCTAAACTTCGGGCAGGCTTATGGAATAGGCAATTGTTTAAGGATTACTCGGGGCAAATCACCGGCTTAATAATACCTGCCGCTTCTTCTCACTACGCGCACCAGTTGACGGTGACGGCGGGCAGCATAATAATCATTGGTGACCAATATGGCATGGATAACACCCGGTATCCACAAGCACAGTGTAAGGATACAGCTTAATATGAACGCACCGATACGGCCGGTAGTTAAAACGGCAAGCGGCGGTAATATGATGCAGAGGAAATAACGCATAATATTGAGATTTAATAGGTATTGGATTGCAGCACTTAAGTAAAGTTACAGAATAGTGTTTTATTTTGCACGCGCTTGTTAACTTTACTCCATGCATCATCCTGAAGAAAACCCCTGGCAAGTTACATCCGAAAAAAACATCTACGATAATCCCTGGATCGGCGTGACCGAATACCAGGTTATCAACCCTTCCGGCAACCCGGGTATTTATGGCAAGGTGCACTTTAAAAACTTCGCCATAGGCATAATACCGCTTGATGAGAATATGAATACCTGGCTGGTAGGGCAATATCGCTTTGCGCTGGGCAATTATAGCTGGGAAATACCCGAAGGCGGCGGGATATTGGGTATCGATCCGCTTGATTCAGCCAAACGGGAACTACTTGAGGAAACTGGTTTAAAAGCAGGGCGCTGGACCGAACTGCAGCGTATGCACCTCTCTAATTCGGTTACCGATGAGCTTTGCATCATTTACCTGGCGCAGGGATTGCAGCAATTTGAATCCGAACCCGAGGATACCGAGCAACTGATCGTAAAAAAGCTGCCTTTTGCAGAAGTATATCGTATGGTTTGCGACGGAGAGATCACAGATTCAGTTACTGTGGCAGCGGTTTTAAAATTGCAGCTGATGTTGCTGGATACGAAATAGTTGGATAATCTCGTACCAAAGGCCATTCCACCCATAACCGAACACCATCTGTATCAAAACCGAACAGGTTTTTCTTATAATATCGATATAAATAACTCAAAAACAGGCATATACATATTTGGCACCTGATTAGAGTGATGAATCGAACACCATTGTTTCGTAACAACATCACATTCAAATTGTTGCCATGCTTAGAAGCTATTTCAAAACCGCCATTCGGTTCTTACTCAAGAACAAGACCTTCAGCTTTATTAATATTATCGGCTTAGCCACCGGAACCCTATGCTGCCTGTATATATTATTGTATGTGCAGGACCAGTATAGCTATGATAAACACCATAAGGATGTAAAAGATATTTACCGCGTAGCAACCACAATAGGGCTAACCGGCGACATGCACAAAATGTCATCAGCCTCGCCCCCGATAGGGCCGGGAATGAAATTGGATTTCCCCGAGATCCAGAGTTATACACGCGTGCTCACTACAGATAAGCTTGGGGCAAAAGAACACTTGTTGCGCTATAAGGACAAATCATTTTATGAAAATGATGCCGTATTTGTTGACTCGACCTTCTTTGATATATTCTCATACCACTTTACAAATGGCGGACTCAAAAATGTGTTAAGAGAACCTTATTCAGTGGTGCTGCTTAAGCCAATTGCTATAAAGCTTTTTGGCAGCGATGACCCGGTTAATAAAGTGATCACTATTGATGACTCCTATGGCAAACACGATTTTAAAGTAACCGGTGTGGTAGATGAAAGCCTGGGCAAATCACACATCCATGCCAATATGTTCATCACGATGAATAGTGGCGGCATAGGCGATTATGTGCGCCACGATAACGAATGGGCAGGCAACAACTTTACTTTTACCTATGTGAAATTACACCCTGGTGCTAACCCGGCGTTATTGGAAAAAAAGCTACCGGCCTTCCTGGATAGACACGCGGGGTCTAAAATGAAACAAATGGGAATGGTCAAGTCATTGCACCTTGTACCTGTTACCGCTATCCATACGGCTGCAGGGTATGAGTTTGACATTACCAAGCCTGTCAACCCGTCATTCCTATATATATTGATATTGATAGCCATACTTATCCAGGTCATTGCCTGTATCAACTTCATGAACCTATCCACGGCCCGCGCCTCCAAACGGGCTAAAGAAGTGGGTGTAAGAAAAGTTATCGGTGCCGGACAATCCGACCTGGTAAAACAATTCCTTGGCGAATCATTCCTGCTTTCATTTATTGGGGTGGCCATAGCACTGCCATTACTGGTTGTACTGCTCCCTTATCTGAATGATATTACGCAGGCTGATATCCAATTGGCTTTCTTTAGCGATTACCGGTTGTGGCTGATGCTTGCAAGCCTGGTATTGGTTACCGGTTTAGTAGCAGGTAGTTACCCGGCATTTTATCTTTCGGCTTTCGAAGCTATCAAAGTGATCAAAGGTAATTTCACCAGCAAGGTTTCGGTTGCGGGCATACGCCGTTCACTGGTAGTGTTCCAATTTGTGCTGTCAATAGTACTGATCACGGGTATCGTGATCATTTACAGCCAACTCAATTACATCAAAAACAAGGACCTTGGTTTTGATAAGAATCAAAAATTGATCTTTAATTTTTACACCAACGAGACGCAGGGCAAAATGACGGTTTTCGCCAAAGATCTCCGTCAATTAGCAGAGGTTAAATCGGTTAGTCTTGCCGATAACTATTTGAGCCAGTTTGTATTGCACGACCATGGTGTTTATCCGCCAGGCGGAAATATGGCTCATGCCATAGATGCGCAAAACATAGCCTGCGACCAGTATTTTGTAAAAGCAAACGGTATCAGGATGATAAGCGGCAGAGATTTTATGTTAAATGATTCGGGGAAGGTGCTTATTAATGAAACCATGTGCAAAAGGCTAAATTTAAACCCGCAAACCGCAGCCGGCACAAAGTTATATAGTAATTATCCGCCCGACCCCGTATTTTATGTTACGGTTGCGGGTGTGATGAAGGACTTCAACTATAATTCATTGAAGGCCGATGTGAGACCGTTTATGCTGGTTTATGACAAAAATCCGGGGCGCATGTCGAGCATCACTGCATCGGTAAGCAGTAGTGATTATAAAACCTTGCTAACCCAACTACAAAATGTTTGGCAAAAAAATCTGCCGGGCGTACCGTTTACCTATGCTTTCCTTGACTCAGAGATACAAAAGCAATATGAGACCGAGATCACGCTTTCGCAGATCATCAATTCATTCACTATTGTAGCCATCCTGATCTCATGTCTCGGCTTATTTGGGCTCGCGGCTTTCAGTGCCGAACAACGCAACAAAGAAATTGGCATTCGTAAAGTATTAGGCGCGAGTGTGACCGGCATTGTTGGCTTGCTGTCCAAAGACTTCTTAAAGCTGGTATTGATCGCAATAGTTATTGCTACACCTATAGCTTGGTGGGCCATGTCTAAATGGCTGCAGGCATTTGCTTATAAGGTTACCATTACCTGGTGGATGTTTGCCATCGCAGGATTGGTAGCAATTTTTATCGCGCTGTTTACCGTCAGTTCGCAAGCTATAAAAGCTGCATTGATGAACCCGGTAAAGAGTTTGAAGACGGAGTAGATTGGTTAATTTGTGATCAGTGACCAGAGATTAGTTGCTTTTAGGTTTTAGGAATTAGAGTTTAGAATTTAACCATCATGATAAAAAATTATTTAAAGATCGCCTGGCGAAACCTGCTGAAGAACAAGGCGCATACTTTTATTAATGTTTCCGGCCTGTCGGTTGGAATGGCAGTGGCAATGCTCATCGGGCTTTGGATATGGGACGAGGTGTCTTACGACAAATATTTCCAAAACCACGACCACCTGGTGCAAGTAATGCAGCATCAAACCTTTAACGGTGAACGTGGCACGCAAAGCTCGATACCTTTGCCATTGGGCCCCAAATTACGGGCAGATTATACCGGGCCAACAAAAGAGTTTAAATATGTAGTGAACTCGACCTGGACACAGGGACATATTCTCGCCTATAAGGACAAAAAATTTAATAAAGACGGCAACTATATGCAGGCTGAAGCTCCGGATATGCTGAGCTTAAAAATGCTGAAAGGTACACGCGGCGGATTGAAGGACCCCTCCTCTATTCTATTATCGCAAACGCTTGCGAAAGTGCTTTTTGGCGATAGCGACCCAATGAACCAGACCGTTAAGCTTGATAATAAAGACCTGGTAAAAGTAACGGGGGTATTTGAAGATTTTCCACACAATACTTCGTTTAACGATATGACCTTCATCCTTCCGTGGGACCTGTATTTAAAAACTAATCCGTGGACCAAGCAAAATATGGCTGAATGGGGAAATAACTCGTGGCAGATATTCGCACAGCTAAATCCGAATGCTAATATCGAGCAAGTTTCGGCGCGTATAAAAGACCTTAAATTGAACGCGCTCACAGCGGTAAATGATAAGCTTAGCTTAAGCTTTAAGCCGGCGCTTTTTTTACACCCCATGAATAAATGGCACCTGTATTCCGAATTCAAAAACGGGGTTATAGTTGGCGGCAATATCGAATTTGTGTGGATGTTTGGCATTATCGGTGTTTTTGTTTTACTGCTGGCCTGCATCAATTTTATGAACCTGAGTACTGCACGCTCCGAAAAGCGGGCTAAAGAAGTGGGTATCCGTAAAACGTTAGGCTCGTTACGCCAACAGCTTATAACACAGTTTTTCAGCGAGTCGTTATTGGTATCCGTATTTGCATTCATCTTTTCCATCATACTGGTACAATTGGCGTTGCCCTGGTTTAACCAGGTTGCCGATAAGCAAATGGCCATCCTATGGGCAAGCCCCGCGTTTTGGATCATCGGTGTAGTATTCACGGTACTTACCGGCATCATCGCTGGTAGTTACCCTGCATTTTACCTGTCATCCTTTCAACCTGTCAAAGTACTCAAAGGCACTTTCAAGGCCGGGCGACTGGCATCGTTGCCCCGCAAAATACTCGTGGTGCTTCAATTTACCGTTTCGGCTACTTTAATTATAGGTACTGTTGTGGTTTTTATCCAGGTTCAGCATACCAAAGACCGGGCGGTTGGTTATGACCGCGCTGGTATGATACAGGTGTATCACCAAACACCGGATATTCATAACCATTTCGAAGCAGTAAAATACGACCTTATAAAATCAGGCGCGGTAATATCATTTGCTGAATCGGGCAGTCCGATAACCGAGATATGGTCAGACCAGAGCGGATTTTCGTGGAAAGGAATGCCACCGGGTTTGCAGCCTGATATGGGTGTCGTGCGTGTCTCTACTGATTTTGGCAAAACGATAGGCTGGCAAATTAAAGAAGGGCGCGATTTCTCGAAAGATTTTGTAAGCGACTCGTTAGCGCTTATCGTTAATGAATCAGCCGTAAAATTTATGGGCTTAAAAAACCCTATTGGTACAGAGGTAAAATGGGGCCAGAATTACCGGATCATCGGCGTGGTGAAAGACATGGTAATGACCTCGCCTTATGAGCCGGTAATGCCAACCACTTTTAGCGAGTTAAGGGGAAGCGGCGGTATCACTAATATAAGGCTGAATCCTCATATGAGCACCAGCGAAGCGCTTAGTAAGATCGAACCGATATACAGGCGATATGATCCGGGAAGCCCGTTCAACTTTGAATTTACCGATGTCAGCTATGCCAAAAAGTTTGCCGATGAAGAACGCACCGGCAAGCTTGCCGGATTTTTCACTTTCCTGGCCATTTTCATCAGTTGCATGGGTTTATTCGGCATGGCTTCGTTTATGGCCGAGCAGCGCATTAAGGAGATCGGTGTGCGAAAAGTATTGGGGGCCTCCGTTGCAAATTTATGGAGCCTAATGTCCCGCGAATTTATAATACTCGTTCTCATATCGCTGGTGATCGCTACGCCAATAGCACATCATTTTATGTCGGGCTGGCTGTTGCGCTATAAATACCATGCCGACCTATCGTGGTGGATATTTGGTTTAACCGCTCTTGGCGCTATGGTTATTACGCTGTTAACGGTAAGCTATCAAAGTATTAAAGCTGCAACGGCAAATCCGGTAAAAAGCCTGCGCTCGGAATGACTGGAGACTTGTGATCAGAGATTAGTTAACCATCTATTAGAATTTAGAAATTAAGATTTGAAATTTAACCACCATGTTTAAAAACAATCTCAAAATTGCCTGGCGCGGGTTCCTGAAGGACCGCCAGTTTAGCTTTCTGAATTTGGTTGGCCTGGCCACAGGCATTGCTTGCACGCTGCTTATTTACCTATGGGTAAGCGATGAGATGAGCTACGATAAGTTTTTCGCTAATAATGACCAGGTATACCAGGTGATGGAGCACAAGAAAGCGGGTGGAGATGTTACTGTGTCGGATGAATCATCAGGATTGGTTAGTGACATACTGGCTGCAAAAATGCCCCAGATAAAGTATGCCGCGTCACTGGCGCCGCCGGATTGGTTTCAAGCATTCACGCTTTCTGCCGGAGATAAAAACATTAAAGCAACAGGGCAGTATGCTGGCAGGGATTATTTTAATATTTTCTCTTTCAACCTTATAGATGGTAAAAAAGATAAGGTACTGGCAGATAAAAATTCCATTGTTATATCCGATGAACTGGCTAAAAACCTTTTCGGTACTACAGAAAACTTAATTGGTAAGGTAATACACTTCCAGCATCAAAACGACTTTTTTGTATCGGGCGTGTTTGAAAAAACACCCGTTCATTCGTCGCAGCAATTTGATTTTGTATTGCCATTTGAATACCTGTACAGCGTACAGTCATGGGTTAAAACCTGGAACAATACGGGCCCGCATAATTTTGTGCTGCTTAAAAAAGGTACCGACATCAAGGCTTTTAACAAGGCAATTGCCGGTGTTATCACAGAATACAGTAAAGACACAACACGGAGCCCCTATGCCGTTAAGTTTTCAGACAATTACCTCCTTAACACATTTAGCCACGGCTCAAAAGTCGGCGATAAGCTCGTTTACGTAAGGCTGTTCTCCATTATTGCTGCATTTATATTAGTGATAGCCTGCATAAACTTCATGAACCTGTCAACCGCCAAAGCATCCAGGCGCATGAAAGAAGTGGGCATCAAGAAGGTAGTAGGTGCAGAACGTGGCCAGCTCATCTTCCAGTTTCTTTCCGAATCATTGATGATGACTGTCTTTGCCGTAATATTGGCTGTCATTATCGCATGGCTTTTATTGCCCCAGTTTAACCAGCTAACTGGTAAGCAGCTATCCCTCAATTTTAGCTTTCAGCTTATTATAGCCTTACTTGGCATCACCTTGTTCGCGGGATTACTGTCAGGTAGTTACCCAGCATTATATTTATCAAAGTTTAACCCGCTGGCTATATTAAAAGGCAAGCTTAACTCCTCATTCGCTGCAATAATATCCCGTAAAGGCCTGGTTGTATTTCAATTTACGCTTTCCGTGATATTGATCGTTTCCGTACTTGTAGTCAATAAACAGGTACAATATATACAGTCAACCGATCCAGGTTATAATAAGGACAATATTATAAGGTTTGACGCCGAAGGAAGGCTCCAGGGCACAGAGGAAGCATTCGTCAGCCAGTTAAAAACAATACCGGGAGTATTGAATGCCAGCTTTACATTCAACAATATGATCGGGCGAAATTATGGTACTAACGGTATTGACTGGACAGGCAAGGACCCTAATTCGTCTGTATATTTTGAAGGATTTGGCGGAGGGTACAATTTTACGGAAACAATGGGCATGCACATGGCGCAAGGCCGCAGTTTTTCTAAAGCATATGGCAGTGATGATTCTACCGCTATGCTGAATGAAGCGGCAGTTGCACTAATGCGCCTTAAAAACCCGGTAGGTAAAATTATTAACATTAACGGGCGAAGAATGCCGATAATAGGCGTTGTAAAAGACTTTCATTTTGAATCCCTGCACGAGCCGGTTAAACCGGCCTATTTCCAATTGATGCACCAGGAGAATAATCCATGGATCAAAATGATGGTTAAGATCAGGGGCGGCGACCAGGAAGAAACCATTAATCGCATAAAGCATTTATACGAGTCCTACAACCCGGGTTTCCCGTTCTCATTTAATTTTTTAGATGAGGCTTATCAGAAACAATACGAAACAGAAGTACGGGCCAGCGTATTATCAAGATACTTTTCAGGGCTGGCTATTTTGATCTCCTGCCTTGGTTTATTCGGCCTGGCTGCGTTCACCGCTCAAAAACGACAAAAGGAGATCGGCATACGCAAGGTGGTAGGTGCTTCGGTGCAGAGCATTACCCTGATGCTGTCCAAAGACTTCCTGAAACTCGTGCTGATCTCATTGCTGGTGGCCTTCCCTATATCGTGGTACCTGATGAGTAACTGGCTGCAAAGCTTCGCTTACAGGATCAGTATGAGTGCGGATGTATTCGTTTTAGCAGGTCTTGCTACCATCGTGATCACCATTCTGACCATCAGCTATCAAAGTGTTAAAGCAGCGCTGGCCAACCCGGTGAAGAGTTTGAGAAGTGAGTAAGCCGAGCAGTTGGCCGCCAGATAAAAAAATGGCCTAATGACCAATGACTTAATGATTGAAAAATGATAAAAAACTATTTCACCATTAGCCTGCGTAACCTTTTGAAAAGGAAAGGCTATACCGCATTGAATATTTTGGGGCTTACTATAGGTATTGCCTGCTGTTTGCTGATCTTCCAGTACGTTTCGCGTGAGAGAAGTTACGACACTTTTCAGAAAGATGCGAAAAACATTGTCCGAATACGGCTCGATGAATACAAACAGGGTAAATTGATGTGGCAATCGGCAACATCATATCCGGCTTTCGGCCCGCTGATGAAAAAGGATTATCCTGAAGTAGAAAAATATTGCCGCCTGATAGATGACGAATTACTGTTGAGCAATGATGCCCGGAATGTCAAATTCTCTGAAAAGAAGGGATATTTTGCCGAACCCTCGTCGATCAGCATGCTGGGCGTGGACCTTGCTGCAGGAAATAACGCGACTGCATTGGATGCGCCAAACAAGATGATCATATCGCAAAGTATGGCACGCAAATACTTCGGCACCACCAATGTTGTTGGCAAAACATTGCAATCGCACGGGGAAGGCAGGGTTAAGGCGGATGTTTACCAAATAACCGGTGTATTTAAGGATTATCCTAAAAACTCTCACCTGATCATCGATTACCTGGTGTCGTACGAAACACTCCGCAAAGGTTTGCGCGAACAGGGGGATAAAGATGATTCGGCCAATATGGCCATTGGTTGGTACGATTTCTATGTTTACCTGCAACTGAGGCCGGGCACCGATCTGCAGGCTTTCCAGGCCAAACTGCCGGCGTTTGCAAATAAATACGTTAACAAGCGCAGGGGGGCTAAGGGCGATCAATTTTCGGGTAATAAGCTTTTTATCATTCCACTTAGCGATATACACCTATACTCTAATTATAACCAGGAAGCCGAAGTGAACGGCAGTGGCAGCGCGGTGAATTTTATGTTCCTGATCGCATTGATCATTTTGGGTATCGCCTGGATCAATTACATTAATTTATCCACTGCCCGTTCGGTTGAACGTGCTAAAGAAGTGGGCGTACGTAAAGTATTAGGTGCGGCAAGAACGAATCTCATTGGTCAGTTCATGCTCGAAAATATCATATTGAACTGTGCTGCTATAGCCATTGCTGCGGTGGCCGTTCTGCTGCTGACGCCTTTCTTTAACCAATTAATGGGTCAGCAAGACATCAGGGAATTTTCCATGTCGGCTAAATATTGGTTCATTTTCGGAGGGATATTCATTTCCGGAACATTGCTATCCGGCGTATATCCTGCGTTGGTTTTATCGGGTTATCAACCTGTTGCCGTGCTGAAAGGCGCCTTCAAAAACACATCGGGCGGGTTGATACTACGCAAAGGTTTGATCATTCTGCAATTCAGCATATCGGTGATCCTTATTGCGGGCACTATTATCGTTTACCAGCAGGTAAACTTTATGCGCAAGCAAAAACTGGGCGTTAATATTAATCAAACCCTGGTGCTTAGTGGGGTTCAATCCGTATCCGATTCAACATACCAGGATGTATTGCAGCCTTTCAAAACAGAGTTGCTTAAAAATCCAGCTATAAAGGGTATGACGGCGTCAACCAGTGTTATGGGACAGGAAATATACTGGACCAACGGTTTTACAAGCCTTGACCATAAAGAACTTGGCGGCTCAACCGTTTACCGCCTCGGGGTTGATTATGACTTTATACCACAATTCGGCATGAAATTGCTGGCGGGAAGAAATTTCTCAAAAGATTTCCCTTCGGACAAAAAAGCGGGCATATTAAACGACAAGGCATTGGCGCAAATGGGCTTCAAAGACCCGCAGGACGCCATCGGCAAAAAAATATCTAACGGTGATACGCTAACAGTGATCGGCGTGGTGCAAAGCTTTCATCACATGGGCCTGCAAAAACCCATTGATCCCCAACTGATAACGCTGCGCCCAGATGCGCGCCAGGCTTATTCTATTAAACTGCAGACCAAAGATTTGCAGGGCAGCATTGCCGCTGTTAAAGCAGCCTGGGTAAAATATTTTCCAAATGACCCGTTCAATTATTTCTTTCTCGACGATGAATTTAACGCGCAATATCAAAGCGATCAGCGTTTTGGTGAAATGTTTACCATTTTTTCTTTACTGGCGATATTGATCGCCTGCTTCGGCCTTGTTGGCTTATCCGCTTACAATATTTTGCAGCGCACGAAAGAAGTTGGTATCCGTAAAGTATTGGGCGCATCTTTACAAAATGTGGTATTTATTTTGTCGAAAGATTTTCTGACGCTGGTGATCGTTTCCTTTGTCATTGCTACGCCTGTTGCCTGGTTTATCATGCATAATTGGCTGCAGGATTATGCTTTCCGGATCGATATTAGTTGGTGGGTTTTCGGTATAGCGGGGGTTTTGGCGTTCCTTATTGCTTTTAGTACGTTGAGCTTCCAGGCGATAAAAGCAGCGCTGGCAAACCCGGTAAAAAGCCTACGCTCGGAATGAGCTTCGGCTTTCGCGGCAAGCCTACGCCCGGAGTAATTTTATTAGATAAGTGATTTAATTTTTTGATATTCAAATAAACATTCCATTCTGAACAATAATTGAATATCCTAACGGTATTTTGAGATCTTATTTTTTCCATATTAGCCTGTATGAGCTGGCCTCGCTGGGAACACTGTTCGCGGGACTTACGCTTGCGTTGCTTTTAGCATTCTCAAAAAGGATCGGCCAAACAGGCAACCTGTTTTTGAGTTCGGCTTTATTGGTTATCGTATTAAAAACCGGCGGACTTACAGCGGCCTTTTTGCCTGCATTGGGCCCATTGCTTTATTTTTATGTACGGCAGCAAACATACCCCGACAGGCGGTTCCTTCGGAAAGATATGTTGCATTTTTTCCCTCTGCTTGCGACCTATTGGATGCCACAATGGTTGGTTCTGATTTTGATCGTAGCCTATTTATACTTATCACACCGGCTGATACAGGATTTCTATAGCCGGCTGCAGCCGGTGCTAATGGACAGGCCGCGTTTTGCTTTCCGCTGGCTTGACCAGCTACTGCTACTGCTCGGTCTGCTTTGTATGTTGTGGTTGCTTAATGACGGCTTCTGTTTTGCGGTGGCTTTCGCCCTGATCGGAATGGCTATGAAGGTGATGCTGAAACCGGATAACAGCACGGAGTTGGCAACGCCAACAACGGATAGATCGGACGAAAGGGAGAAAAGCCGGAGGCTAAGGGAAGCAGTGGCCGTTAATCGCCTTTACGAGGATGCAGAGTTGACGTTGGCCACACTGGCCGTGAAACTGAATATTCACCCGCATGATCTGTCACGGATCATTAATGTGGGACTGGACAAGAATTTCAGCGATTTCATCAATGAATTCCGGGTGCGCGAAATTGGCCGGAAAATGCAGGACCCTGCTTACGACCGGCTCACGTTACTGGGCATCGCTTATGAGTCTGGATTTAATTCCAAAAGAACTTTTAACCGGGTATTTAAAGAGATGACCGGTAAAACTCCGGTGGAGTACAAAAATATCCTGAAAAAAGAGGGGCCAATTGATAAGTTGGCACTATGGTCGGTTAAAAGGCCGGTAATATTGCGTTCGGAAAGCCTGCCAAACTGGGCTCCCGGAACACTAAAACGCAATATCATGTTACGAAATTACCTTAAGATCGCTTATCGCCAATTGCTGAAGCAAAAAATGTATGCAGCAATTAAAATCGGAGGCTTTGCCATGGGCATTGCTGCTTGTTTGCTAATTGCACTGTATATACGGAATGAGACCAGTTACGACAAGTCATACCCGGACGCCGACCGTATTTACAGGGTTATCGGCTATTATAATAGTGACGGTAAACTGGAAAAAGGAACCGATTTTCCGGCGCCGATGGGTAAAGCTTTGAAAGCCGATTTCCCTGAGGTTGAAATATCCGGGCGACTGATGCCTAACTCATTATTTGATAAAGCGGGCAGTAACGAAGTGCGCCGTGCCGACAAAATGCAGAACTCATACGAGGAAGGTTTTACTTATGCCGACCAGGAAATGCTGGACCTGCTAAAATTGCCTATGGCTTATGGCAAGCGCGAAACTGCATTGACGGAGCCGCTCACGATGGTAATATCGAAACGAAAAGCGGATAAATATTTCCCGGGCGAAGACCCGGTAGGGAAATTGATGTTCCTGAATGACGATAAAAAGCATCCTTACCGTATAGGCGGGGTGATGGAGAACATCCCTCAAACTTCGCATCTAAGCAAATTCGATTTCCTGCTGACTATGAAGGGTATCGAGTTTTACCCCGGCGAACAAAACAATTGGGATGCCAGTAATTATCCTGATTACATCAAACTGCACGCCGGAACAAACATCGCTCAATTCGAAAAAAAGATAACGAGCGGCATCCTCAAAAACTATTACCTGCCGGTAATGCGTAAGGATGGTGTTAAAGACCCTGAAAAACAGTTAGCAAAATTTTCGCTGCGGCTACAGCCCGTTCCGGATATCAATTTGTATTCATACGATATTTATGACGACACACCTCATGGCGATGTGCGTTTCATTTGGCTATTTGGATCCGTTGCCGGTTTTATCCTGATCATAGCTTGTATTAATTTCATCAATCTCTCGACTGCCAAATCAGCCAACCGCGCAAAAGAGGTAGGGCTAAGAAAAGTTGTCGGCTCATACCGCAGCAGTTTGATCAATCAATTTTTGGCCGAGTCGACAGTTTACAGCTTCCTGTCATTCGCGCTGGGGATGATATTGGCCTGGGCATTATTACCTTATTTTAATGGCATCGCTTCAAAATCGCTTGTTATTCCATGGGCGGCATGGTGGTTCATTCCGGCTATGTTAATATCAGCGGTTATAGTTGGTATAGCAGCCGGTTTATATCCTGCGTTCTATCTTTCTTCATTCAAACCGGTGCAGGTGCTCAAAGGCAGCATAAGCGCAGGCAGCAAGAGCCCGCTATTGCGGAACAGCCTGGTTGTTTTCCAATTCACTATATCAGTAATACTTATCGTCAGCACTTTTGTTATTTACAATGAAATGCAGCTTATACTGAACAGGAAAGTGGGGTTTGATAAGGACCAGGTAGTATTGCTGCAAGGCACTAATACACTGGGCGATAAGGTAAAGAGCTTTAAAACGGAATTGTCTAAACTATCAGCGGTGAAAAGCGCATCCATAAGCGATTACCTGCCTGTAGACGGCACCAAGCGTAATGGGAATACTTTTAATAATAAAGGAGAAAAAAATGCTCAGGGTGTATCCGGCCAGTTTTGGCAGGTAGATGATACTTACCTGAAAACACTGGGTATGAAACTTACTTCGGGCAGGAATTTTTCTTATGCTATAGCCTCTGATTCTAATGCCGTTATCGTTAATCAAACTATGGTAAAAAGGCTCAATCTCAAAAACCCGTTGGGCAAGCTTATTACCAATGGGTATGCCACTTACCCTATAGTTGGTGTGGTTGAGGATTTTAATTATGATTCCATGCGCGGCAATATTGATCCGATAGTGCTGCACTTCGGCATCAGTCCTTCCATAGTTTCTGTAAAGGTTGAGGGTGCAGATATGAAAAATACGCTCGCCAATATCACAGCTCTTTGGCAAAAATATTCTCCCGATCAGCCTATTCGTTATACTTTCCTGGACGAACAATTCGCCAACATGTATGCCGATGTGCAGCGCACGGGCCACATATTTACCAGTTTTGCTATACTGGCCATCATTATCGCATGCCTGGGTTTATTTGCCCTGTCAGCCTTTATGGCCGAGCAGCGCAGCAAGGAGATCGGCATTCGCAAGGTGCTGGGTGCAACTATAGGCAATATTACCACCCTGCTATCTTCTGACTTTATAAAGCTAGTGTTAATCGCCATCATTATTGCCTCGCCTATAGCCTGGTGGGCCATGAACAAATGGCTGGAGGATTTTGCTTATAAAACCCCTGTTAGTTGGTGGATATTTGCCTTGTCGGGTGTGGTGGCAATAGCAATAGCACTAATTACCGTGAGTTTTCAATCGATTAAAGCGGCTTTGATGAACCCGGTGAAGAGTTTAAAAAGTGAGTGATCCGGGATCAGTTAACCATACCCTGCCTGAATTCTACAGTAAGGGTATGGTTATTTTTATGCCGATGGCATTAACTCAATGTCATTAAGTGAACGAATAGTAGCGGTAATGAACGCGCTCCGTTGACTCACCCGGTCGTATCCGCTAGCCAGCGGATCGACCACCCTCTCTTTCGCTACGCGATAAAGAGGGTAAAAAAGATAAAAATCGCTTAACTTAACGACATTGGGCATTAACTATTGGGGATAGGTCAAGATGTCAAAGAACGTTTTGATTATTTGTCGCAAATAATCGGTTCTACGATCAGAAAGGAATTAATGAAGCCCGGAGTACATTGCCGGCCGGCGGTACGGGATAAACAAATTTACGGAATGCAATTGAACAAAGTGGTGACACTGTTTTGTCAGTAAACGGCTTTTTAAATAAAACTCCACGCGGTTAGCTATTTAACTTAATCAACCAAAAACATAACTTAGCAGCCGAATGAGAAAGTTTTTCGGCTACATCTTAACGCCCATCCACTACATTTTCTTTGGATTGATCTTATTTATCTGTCATCCCATCCAATGGTTTGCCTTTAACGTTTTTGGTTATACCGCCCACAAGCGCGTGGTGGATGGCATGAATTTCTTGCTTACTGCCAGTTATTACTTATTGGGCAATACCGTAAAATTTACCAACAACCAAAACCTGCCCATTGGAAGGCCCATCATTTTTATAGCCAACCACCAGAGCTTATACGATATCCCGGTGCTGATCTGGTTCCTGCGAAAATATCACGCCAAGTTTATATCCAAGATCGAGCTGACCAAAGGTGTTCCATCCGTTTCCTACAACCTGCGCCACGGGGGCGCTGCTAATATCGACCGTAAAGACCCGCGCCAATCCATCACCGAGATCATGAAACTTGGAACCCGGATGAAGGAGGATAACTGGTCGGCAGTGATATTCCCGGAGGGCACACGCTCAAAAGATGGAACAGTAAAAACCTTCCAGGCGGCGGGTGTAGCCACTTTGCTAAAAAAATGCCCCGGCGCTTTGCTGGTGCCCATCGCCATTAAAAATTCCTGGAAAATGGTACGTTATGGTCAGTTCCCCCTAAATGCGTTTACAGCAATGAGCTGGGAAGTATTGACTCCGATAGAATCAGAAAAAAGGCCTGCTGATGGGTTGGTCGTCGAGGCGGAAGCTGCGATCAGGCAAGCAAGCCCCCCAACCCCCTGAAGGGGGAGGCGTTTCAGCACTTGCGCTGTCCTATTCAGGGATTGGGCCTCAAATATTTTTCCCGTCCACGATCTTAAAAAACTCATCCCGATAAGTATCTCCAACAGGAATGATCTTGTCGCCAATAAAAATGCGGCTGCGCTCAATGCTGTCAATTTTGTTGATGGATACGATGTACGATTTATGCACGCGGATAAAATGCTTTTCGGGTAACGCATCTTCCATTTTTTTCATATTCTGCAGGGTAATGATGCGCTCGGCCGGTGTAAATATCGAAATGTAATCCTTTAACCCTTCTATGAAAAGTATATCGTTCAGGTACACCTTTTGAATCTTGTGCTCGGTTTTAACAAAGATAAAATCACTCAAAAAGTCGTTTTGAGGAGCGCTGGTTTCCTGTTTCGCTTCCGGTTTAGATGAAGGCTGTATAATAGTTTGCGCTTTTTGCACCGACTTAAAAAAGCGGTCGAAGGCAATAGGTTTTAATAAATAGTCGATCACATCCAATTCGTAACCTTCTAAAGCATATTGAGAGTAAGCTGTAGTCAATATCACTTTGGCTTTGCCATTGGCTATGCGCAGAAACTGTATGCCGGTTAGCTCAGGCATCTGCACATCCAGAAACACCAGGTCAATTCCGCCCTCCTGTACCAACTGTAATGCCTCGATGGGATTGGTTGTGGCTTTTACCAAACTCAAAAAGGGCATCTTGGAGATGTAATCCTCCAGTATGTGGAGCGCAAGCGGCTCATCGTCAACTACAAGGCATCTGATCATATTATAAAACTAATGATAATTCGCAGGTGTAAATATCGGGGGTATCTTTTATATCGAGTTTATATTTCCCGGGATAAAGCAGATCGAGCCGGCGTTTAACATTTTGCAGGCCTATTCCACCCTCCATATCCCGGTTATTTGTATGTTTTTTATTTTCAGTATAAAAATGAAGATGGGTGCCATCCAGGTTTATCAGCAAACGTATCGGTGTATTAGGATCGTTAGCAACGCCATGCTTAAAAGCGTTTTCGATAAATGCGATCAGCAATAAGGGCACTATTTTCTGGTTACCTACCTCTCCGTCAATTTTCAGTTCGACGAAAGCCTTGCTTCCAAAGCGTATTTTTTGCAGGTCGATATAGTTTTGCAGGTATTGCAGCTCTTTCTCCAATTCAACTTTATTATCATTGCTTTCATACAGCATGTACCGCATGATCTCGGATAATTTCAAAATAGCCTCGGGCGTGGTATCTGATTTTTGATAAGCCAGCGAATAAATGCTGTTGAGCGAATTAAACAGGAAATGCGGATTGATCTGCGATTTCAGGAAAGCCAGTTCGGCACTCAGGCGCTGGTTTTCAAGGTCGCGCTGCACGCGTTCGTTCAAAAACCAATCCACACCGAATTTTAATGCCGTGCTCAGGAAAAGGAAAAAAATATTCGTTAATGAGGAGCCTATAAAATAAGTCAAAAAAGGCGTTTGCTTACCGTCGTGTACCAATACATCCAGCTTAAAAATAAGGGCTATGCCATATTTGCCCAATGCAAAGACGATGATAAAAATTACTAGTGCAAGTGTATAATACCGGTACTTTTTTTTATCTAAAAATTTAGGGATGAGGTATAAATAATTTAGATAAAACAGGCCGATATTGATGGTACTATAAACGCCGAATATTACCACCAGCGCCTCGGTACTTACGGTACTTTCACTATGCGTTACATAGGTAAAGTAGCTTACAATACTTACCCAAAAAACTACATGCCAGAAAATTTGCCAGTTTCGCTTCACAGCATCTAAAGTAATATTTTGTATGCTTTATTATTTAATATTTATATCTACCCCGATTTTTTACCGATAAACCCCTTAATATCTACGATGAACGCTTTCATAGCTTAAAATGCCCGTTCGTCTACAAAACCCGTCCGTTGGTCTAAAACATTTTAGCGGGTGCGGATTTAGATATTTCTTTGTAGCATCAAATCTCACAACAATGAAAAGGCTTATCAAAAACTCGAACCCATTTATTTTACTACTGCTACCTGTGGTATTTGCATTAGTGATGGGGATCAGTTACCAGTCTCAACAAAAAAATGAATCTAACGTAGGTTCGGCAGCTGTACACGCAACTTCGCTTTTTGTCAAAGGCGTATCGCTTGTAAAAACCGTTTGTTCAGTTGCCAAAGAAAAACTATGGTAATTGATACCCAGGGGCTGAGTTTCCATTTCGGCAGCCAGCAGGTTGTCAAATCACTATCCCTCCAGGTGCCTGAAGGAAGTATTTATGGTTTCCTTGGCCCCAACGGCGCAGGAAAAACCACCACTATAAAATTGCTGCTCAATTTGTTAAAAACAGAGGAAGGCAGCATTCGTGTTTTTGATAAGGATTTGCAAAACCACCGTATCGAAATACTATCACAAATAGGCTCGCTGATAGAGCAGCCTGCTATTTATCTTCACCTTACGGGAAAAGAAAACCTGATGAACCGGGCGCTGCTTTTGGAAGTACCTGAAAGCAGGGTTGATGAAATGCTGCAATTGGTGCATTTAAAAGATGCCGCTAACAAAAAAGCAGGCAAATACTCATTGGGCATGAAACAGCGGCTTGGTATAGCCCTGGCTTTACTACCCGACCCTAAATTACTGATCCTTGACGAACCTACTAACGGCCTCGACCCGAACGGTATCATCGAGATACGCGAACTATTGATAAGATTAGTATCCCAACATAATAAAACAGTATTCGTTTCGAGCCATTTACTGGCAGAAATAGAACGTATGGCTACCCACGTGGGCATTATTGACCATGGAGAGCTGCTTTTCCAGGGAAGCATCAAGGACCTTGAGGCGATTAGCCAGCCACGGGTACAGATAGAAGTAACTAATACCGTTGACGTTGCCAATTTTTTAAAGAAGCAGGGCTTTACTGTGACCGATGTTAGCGACGACCATTTATCGGTACCATTTACCTCAAAAACACAAATGGGCGAGATCAATACCCTGCTCAACCGCAATAACTACCAGGTATTCAGCATCCACAAAGTGCATAAGGACCTGGAGAAACTATTTTTAGACATTACCCAAAAAGCCTGAGCAAATGAAAGGATTTATACTATCGTTTCGGTCTGAGTTTTACAAAACGCGTAAAACGATGGCATTTTGGAGTTCGGTGCTTTTGCCGTTGATCATCTGCCTGTTATTGTTTGTCGGGTTTTTCAGCCATAGCGAGCAGATGAAGTCAACCTCGGGTATGGAGCTTTGGTTTAGATTTGCAGGTGCCATCCTGGGCGTAATGGGTTCATTGCTTTTACCCATGCTGATCGTTTTTATCGGCTATTCTGTTAATAACATCGAGCATAAGTCTGAAACCTGGAAATCGCTCTTTAGTCTGCCTATCCCAAAATGGTCGGTCTATTCGGCCAAATACGTTTATGCCTTGTCGCTCGTTATTCTATGCCTTGGCCTGTTTTTTCTGTTTACTATCGGCTTTGGTAACCTGCTGAGTGTAGTTAAGCCAAATTTAAAGTTTAACGAATATCATATCGAGGGTACGCTGGCGCAGATATACCTCAAGCTTTTACTTTCGTCGATAGGTATCTTGTCTATACAGTTTTTATTGAGCCTGCTTTTTCGCGACTTTCTAAAACCCATGGGTATCGGTTTTGTAGCGACCATAGCCGGTGTGATTCTTGCGGGAACCGATTGGAAATATGCTTACCTGGATCCATATTCGTCCGCCATGCTTACGGTTAAAAGCATACATCCCAAAGGGGGCGGTAAAGGCCAGGCGATGCCCGAGTTAACAGTCGACCTGCTTACCAAAGATATTTGGGTAAGCCTCGGTGTCGCCGCACTAGTGTTTATCCTTGGATATTTTATCGTGCTGAAGAAAAGCGTAAAATAGAGACGCAATGCATTGCGTCTCTACAAAACACCGCTTACAAACGCTTACTCGCGCAACGTTCCCGATAGCTATTGGGATCAACATACCGGGCTCACTAAAAGTATCTTTTAAATTAAATAATTTAACTTTTAATAGCGTTCCAAAATGTTCCGGGTATTCCGCACTCAAAAATGGAACACCATAAAAAACTGAATAAGAAGAAGATACAGGATGGCTGTAGTAATATTCTATTTTGTCAGTTTTCAATGCTATTATTTGTGCCAAATGACAAATAAAAAAACGAAATTCCGACTTTCGAAATCATATCACCTCACCGGCTTGGGCACCACTGGCAAACTTTCATGCCCGTCCGCATCAACAGATTGCACCGCGAAGAAGTAATTATCTTTTGAATAATCCAGGTCGGCTTTGGTGTCTGTTATATAAAACTTCTTTTCCCAAACCGGGCTTGTCGTTTCGCGCATCAGCACATAATAACCGGCGGGTTTTTTGCCCATGGCCGGGGCATCCCACTTCAGTTGTGTGCGATTGGTTAAACCGCTGGTAATTACTCCAACATTTTGAGGTTCGGCCGGGGCAGATGCCAGGTTAGCCAAAACAGACAGGTTCATCCGGGCTACTTTTTGTACATAATTAAAATCTACAAAATCGGGCAGGTCGCCGTAATCTACGCCATTTTCAGTTCGGATATTTTGGTGTTGCCGGTTAAAATCCTCGTTCATTTCGGTGACACGTACTGCCGTATATCCCTGCTGCAGGAATGGAATATGGTCACCACCGCGCAGATAACGGTCGCGGCGATAAATTAATTTTACATCCAACTGATCGACGTAGCGTTCGGCAGTTTCTTTGATATAACGCGCCAGTTCCCGTGAGGGACTGTCATTCTCGCCGCCTAAAGAAACGAGGCCGGCGATCTGCTTTTCGTTGCCAATTAAGGTAGTCGGCAAGCCCTCGCTGAACACACGCACATGGATATTATCTTTCAGGTCATTCCCCATGCCATGGGTATTGCCAACAATATCATTGTTCAGCATGGCGTCAACATTCCAGTTCTCGGCTTTGGCCCGTTTTGCAACATGCGTGGATCCATACAGGCCCTGCTCCTCACCTACTACCGACATAAAAATGATCGTCGCCGGGAATGCGCGTTTAGCCATTACCCTTGCCAGTTCCATCGATACTGCGGTACCCGATGCGTCATCGTTAGCACCCGGCTCGTCTCCGTTGGGTTCCATTACATCGGTCATCCGCGAATCGTAATGGCCCGATACGATATACACCCTGGTATCCTTAGGGTCGGTGCCTTTGAGTATTGCCAGTACATTTTTGAGCTGCACGGGCTTATCTACACGGCTGCCTTTAGGCTGTGTAAACGTATCAAACTGCACGGTCATTCTGCCGTGCGATTCAGCGGCGTATCTTTGATATTCTGCTTTTATCCAGTTACGGGCGGCGCCGCTGCCTGTTGTTTTGCTGGTGGTATCGCTTAAAGTATGGCGCGATTTAAAACTCACCAGTTTGCGAATGATAGCCTCAATATCTTTTGAGGATACCTCATCCGTCATTTGTTTAATGGTCGCGTCCTGCCTGATGGTGGTTTGCGCCATAGCCGACAGGCTAAAAAATAATGGCAAAATAAATTTAAAATATTTCATAAAAATACTTTTGTAGAGACACAATACTTTGTGTTTCTGATGTGATTGCAAAATATAAAATTATTGATCCAACCGAGTAGTAGAGACGCGAAGTATCGCGCCTCTACGTGGTGAACAAATTCTCAAAACTGTTGCCACCCAATAACCAATTATCGGGATTGTTAAAAATGTGTTGTATCACGTTTCTATGCTCTTTTTCACTTCTAATTACCCTATCATAATATCCAGGTTGCCAATAAAATTCAAGATTATTAATGTTTGCATATTGTTTTACTGACGACTTATACCCACGTACTATGGATGCTAAGTTATTCCTCTGAGCGCCAAATTTGTTTATCTCCCAAGTCATTTTGTCTGGCTTATTTATAAAAAGTATGCCATGCATGTGGTCGGGCATAATAACAAATTCATCAACCTCAACATAGGGATGATATGTGGGTATTCTTAGCCAATTATCATAAGCGATTTTGCCAATATCTGTTACTTGCAGAGACGCAGTATTCCCCTCGTTATTTTGGATATCGTTTTCAATTTCTCCGAAATAGCGAATCCTATTTTTGGTACAGATAGTTATAAAATATAATCCATGTGAACCATAATCCCACGCTGCTAAACGCGACGAGGAAATGCGGTATTTATTTTGATATTTATCCTCCATACACCGTAGAGGCACAATACTTTGTGTCTCTTTTTTTGATTTGTTTTGATAATCCAAATGAGACGCGAAGAGACGCGAAGTATCGCGTCTCTTCGGGATTTATTCTTCTTCCTCTAATTGCATTACGTCACCAACTTGCTTAAAGTTGCTGCGTACAAAATGGCACCAGTCACATTCCTCTTTACCGCAACCAGTATTAAAATCATGTGCTAATATTTTCTGGTAAACCGTGCTGATCTGCTCCCTTACCATAGCCGTATCTTCCAGGCTAATCGCCATCTTTTCATTATGATATTCCCCTTCGCTCACCGGTTCAACAAAGTCGAATTGTGTACCGGCTACCTGCCAGTCTTTAGTGCGATCATTCTCTATCAGCAATTTATAAAAAACTGCCTGGCGCCAATAATCGCCGCCATTAGGCTTTTCATTTGTTGGACCTTTCAGCTTGTCTTTAGCATTTTTGTATTTGCCGGTTTTATAATCAACCACTGTAACCAGCTTGCCCTCAAACTCAACCTTATCCAGGCTGCCTTTTACCGGCACGCCGTCGATCTCGATATTTTTTATAGATAACTCCACGAGCGCTATCTTATTCCAATTCGGAATGTTCGATTCATAAAATGCCGGCAATATTTTATCGCCGTAATCCAGCCGCAGCTTAAAGTCTTCTTTAGTAAATGAGTCCCTGTTACGATACATATACGTTCGGAAATCCTTCATGAAAGTCTCTGTTGGCATAAACTCGTCGTCATTATCTTTCAGGTTCCTGAATGCCTTTTTCAAAGCATCATGCACCGCCGAGCCAAAAGTGGCAGATGGGCTTTTCCCCGAGGGTACCCGGATAAGGCACTGGAAATAAAACCTTAGCGGGCAGTCCAGGTAATTACTCAGGTGGGTAACCGATAACGTATAATTTTGCAGCAGTTGGTTGATGTAATTTTTGTCGATCAGTTCAACCCTTGGCTTATCATCCTCGCTGAACTGAGTGACATAAAAATCCATCATATCGGCCTCGCTCACTTTAGGATATTGAACCTGTAAATGTGTCTCTGCGAGTATTTCGCCAATAAACTGTGATGCCTCCTGGTCTTTGCCGGTTTTATCCTTATGTGCGTACGAAATCACAAGGCATTGTTTTGCTCTTGTCAGCGCTACATAAAACAGGCGCCTTGCTTCTTCTTTTTGTGCGATATCATCATCCGGTGCGTTGGTAAGCGTATCCGGAAAGCTGAAACCTGTATTACGCCCTTTGCTGTCCCAGGTTTTTTTATCGGCTCCCACCAGGAAAACGTGTTCAAATTCAAGTCCCTTGGAGCCATGCGCCGTTAGAAAGTTGACGCCGTTTTCGGAGTAGATCACTTGGGTTAATGGCAGCCGTATCTTGTTTTCAAGCATTAGCCCGATGGTAGCAACCAGGTCCTTTATTTTTATGTCCGGGTTCCGGCGACTTTCATCCTTTAAAAAGTTGAAAAAGTTGGTCAACACCTCCATATACCAGCCTTTATCCGGCTGCTGCATAATGTATTTGAGGATACCCATTTTTGAAATAAGCTCCTGAAAAAGCTGTTGCAAAGTGACGCTAACCGATGCTTTTAGCAAATCATCGATATGGGTCATCAAGTATTTCATCTCCTGGTTTTGCGGCTTATCAAATAAACTCGCCTGCACAGGAGTTTTAAGTTCAGTTATATATCGGCGTAAGGACGTTTTTGCATCACCACTATTGGAGGTAGTATAATTTTCTTTAGCTACCGCGATGCTTGCTTTGGCGATTTCAATGGGCGCTATATTAAAGAAATCATAGTGCATGATCTCGAACAGCAACTCATCCCCACTATAGGGCGAATCCATTTCCATGGCCAGATAACGCAGGATATTGATGATCTTTTCGCCGAAAGGCAAGGTCAGGATATCAATTTTTCTCCGGGTATTAACCGCGATCTTTTTTGAGTCGAGATATTTCAGCAGTTCTTCTACCTGGCTGTGATTGCGATAAATTACAGCTATCTCAGTTGGCGGAGTCCCGTTATCTATCAGCGTTTTTATTTGCCCTGCTAAATGCACTACTTCCTGCGAAGGGCTTTCATATTCATTTATTCCAGGTTCGATGGAAAGTTCCTCAAAACGGGCATGCGCTGCCTGCAGGTTTTTATCCAGTTGTAACTGCCCGGTGAGCCGTTCCCTGTTATTGCTGATCAGCGCTTTGGATATATTCAAAATATGCTGATTGGAGCGGTAGTTATGTTTAAGTACAACCGTTTTTAAAGTGTTCACGTAATCGCCTGCAAAATCAAGAATGTTCTTCATGTTCGCACCCTGGAACTTGAAGATCGACTGGTCATCATCACCCACTACGAACACGTTTGGTGTATCCCAGTAATTCAGCAAAAATTTCAATAATTCATTTTGCGAGCCGCTGGTATCCTGGAACTCATCCACCAAAATATATTGGTAGCGTTCCTGGTATTTGAGTAATATCTCTTCGTTCTCGCGAAAAGCCTTCAGCACCCAGGTGATCATGTCATCATAATCATAGTGACTGTCCCTTTTCATCTTCGCATCATACCGTTGATATTCACTAACCGCAGCCAACAATTTGGTCATCACGTCACGGGCAGCATCAATATCCTTTTGTTTTGGGTCGCCGATTTTTATCCCTTTGACGGCATTCGCACGTTTGTAAATGAACTCTTCGCGGTTTGGCAAATCATCGAGATAATCCTTTACCGCCTGTGCAATCATTTCCTCGTTCCAGTTCTCACGCTTCATTACCGAAAACAGGTTCTTCAGTCGCGGTACATCGTAATAAATGTCCCCGGTGAAGCGCTTCAGTAGATGGTCGTTTGGGAATTCATCTACCAGTTCCCTGAAAAGCGATACCGAATCCAGGTCTGATAAAGGCTCCAAATTCAGTTTGCCAAAATATTCCAAATTCTCCTGGATGATCTCGTTACAAAAAGCATGGAAAGTATAAATGTTTACCCGATAGGCATCCGGCCCAATAAAATCAAACAAACGCTTGCGCATGGCTACCGCACCGGCATCGGTGTAGGTGAGGCAAAGTATCTCGTGTGCACTGGCATCAGTCTCCAAAAGTATCTTACCTATGCGGGCAGCCAGTATCTGTGTTTTACCCGTACCGGGACCGGCAATAACCAGTACCGGGCCGTCCATTTGCTCCACGGCAGCTAACTGCTCCGGATTCAATTTGGCTAAAGCTTCCTGGAATTTTTCGTTATATTTATTGGGAGAGAGTTGCATAATTGTAGAAGTAAAGATAAGAAAAACAGGATGAGATTCCTGACCTTATTCAATACAACGAACGAACCGCCGATTGCACCGGGATATAAGCAAGGCACGGAGGGTGTTATTTATTCTTTAACTTATTCAACTCATTTACATCACTAATATCCTGGTACCTTCCGCTTGCTTGTTTATTTTTTATTAAATCATGCAAGCCAATATAGTTTATCACCAATCCATCTATATCAATAACCAATTTATTTATATACGCCTCTTTAAATTTAACACCATCGATCTCATTCAGAATATCTATGCGCAAGGGGGGGTAACCGATTTGCGTAATTCCGCCTTTCTGTAAAAAATCTTCCTTTTTCATGCCCAGCGAAGCCATCCCAAATTCGTTAAGTACGCTAACCAGTTTTTTGGCATTATCATCAGAGATGTCGATCCAAATATCCAGGTCGCCTGTATGTCTTGGCTTACCGTGAAAGGCAAGCGCATATCCGCCAACAATCATATAATCAACTCCGTGCTTATTAAGCAATGCAACAAAGTCTTCAAAATCGTTATCGAGCGTCATGGATGTAGTTTTCTTCTGATAATCACAGTTTTATCCATCCTTTGACCGGGCTCCAGGCTATATGAGCGCAGTTGGGTGACCGCTGCTATCCGTTCCTGGGGGGGACGTGATAGCCAGTATAACATATCCTCATAGCTCTCATCTACATCTTTTAATAAACTTTTTTTTGCAACAGGAATAATCTTCATAAAACATTCAGTCGATTAATCAAATATACTAAAAGTCTATTTCAAACTCACCCCTGCGCCTCCTTTAAAGAACACATCCACACTTACCGGCAGTTTTCCTTTCGGGTCGATGGTACGGGTAATTACCTTCACTGCAGAACGCTGCAATTCATCACTCATCTGGTAACAGGCTATCAGCGCGCCGCTTTTTTCGATACCGGGTAAGCCCGCAAGCGTATAGGGATTTGCAAAAACACATACTACTGAATGATTAAAGCTTGCCAATTCGGATATCAATATTTTTACACCGTTGCTGTAATCTAATTTGCTTGCAGGGCGCAGACGGGTGTCATTGATACTGACAAACACCTGGTCGTATTGCCTTAATTTTTCCAGCAGGGCGAGCAGGTCATCGGCCGGGGTGCTTTTGCCTACTAAAAAAGTATCGCTGTTCAAATACCATTGCGATAGCTCCTTTTGAAATACTGTTTCCTGGGTAACACCAATACTTACAATGGCAGTTTTAGCAATAGGATTTAACTGTAAGGTTTGCGCATCGCCTTTGAGCAAAGTAACGGCTGCATCGCTCAACTGCTGCACCAATGCTTTGGCGCTTTCGCGGTTCAGGTCTTCAACCAAATGTTCTGTGTTTGTTTCATGGTAATGATTTAAGCCGGCCCAATATTTGGCAGCCAAAACCTTTTTTACCCTGGCTTCAAATTCTTTTTTTGATACACCGTTTTTCCCTATCGCTTTGCGTATCAATTTAATGGCACGCCCTGAATTTTCTGATAGTTCGATAATATCATTCCCTGCTAAAAAAGCACGTACATCGGCTTCGCCATCAGGGAAGTATTTGGTTACGGCCTTCATTTCCATCGCATCTGAAACTACAAGGCCCTTAAAGCCAAGCGAATCTTTCAAATTGCCGGTAACAATGGGGCGTGATAAAGTAGATGGCAAATTTTTTGTCGAATCCAATGCCGGAATATCCATGTGGGCTATCATCACCCCGCTGATACCTGCTTTAATGGCCTGCCGGAAAGGATATTCTTCCAGTGTATCCAGGCGTTTCCTGTCAAAGGGTAATAAGGGCAGATCAAGGTGCGAATCCACATTGGTGTCACCGTGACCCGGGAAATGTTTTGCAGTGGTCAATATTCCGCCATCCTGCATGCCCTTCATATAGGCAATTCCCTTAGCAGCCACGTTGTATTTATTATCGCCAAACGAGCGGTAATTAATAACCGGGTTATCCGGATTATTATTTACATCCATATCCGGGCCAAGGTTCATTTGCATGCCCATGCGTTTAAAATCGTAGGCAACAAACTGCCCCATTTTATAAATGAGCGAATTGTCCTGGATCGCGCCAAGGGTCATCTGGAAAGGATAAGATATCGTCGAATCTAACCGCATGCCCAAACCCCATTCGCCATCCTGTGCAATAAGCAACGGCACTTTAGCCAGTTTCTGATAAATGTTGATCAGCTGTGCCTGCCGCACCGGACCGCCCTGGAAAAATACAAGGCCGCCTACCTGTTCGTCTTTGATCACTTTGCCTACCGAATCCTCATACACTTGACCTCTATCTGTATGAGCGCGGACAAAAAACATCTGGGCTATACGCTGCTTTTTGCTCAATTTTTTATAAACCGAATCCACCCAATGATTCTGGCGGTTTAGGGATGCGATATATCCTTGCTTTTGCTGCGCAAACGCCTGGTGAAAAGCCGGTGCAGAAAAGCATAGTAAAAGGCAGGCAATACCTTTGTGAAATCGGTTCATAAACTTCAAATGTAAACAATTGGAGTGGTTGTAAAACCGAAAATATTATGGAGTGGAATTACCTCAGTACAAGGCAATTTCAACCTGGAAGAAAAAAAATTTCAGGGTTCACTAAACCTATGGCTCGCTTTTCGCTCTAAAAAAGTACAAAAACCATAGAAAACTAACATTATTACTACGATGAAAAAATTATTCTCATTAGCGATATGCCTGTTTATTGCGGGCACCGTATGCGCTCAAACTTATTATTATGCACCTCGTCGCGTTCATCGCCGCCCGGTACAGCATCAAAAAGATGATTTCTACACGCCCCGGGTAGGTATTGAAGGAGGGCTAAACATTGCCAACACCGTTTCGTCTTACAATACCAATTACAGCACCACCAATATATTGGGTTTTAATGCGGGCTTAACTTTCGAGATCCCCCTGGTATATCCGCTGTCATTTGAACCGGAAGTTCTATTTTCGCAACAGGGTTACCAGGCCAATACTATAGATGGCACACTAACCCAGCGAAATAATTACATTGATGTACCGCTGCTGGCAAAGTTTCGCCTGGTCCGCGGTTTCAATTTTGTGGTAGGGCCGCAACTTAATTTCCCTATAAGCGGCACGACAACTTTTAATAATGGCTTTAATGAGTCGTCCGAATCCGGTTATTTAAATACCAATAACAAAAGCTATGTCGCGGGGGTGGTTGGGGTTAGTATCGACCTTAACCCGAATGTTGATATTCATGCCCGGTATATGATCGATATGTCGCCAAATACACAGGACCCGAATTCGCCCATTGCTAATTACCGCAACCAGGTTTGGCAGTTTGGTATCGGGATAAAATTTCAATAATCTTTTTGCAGAGACGACCCGATAACTATCGGGTTGTCTCTGCATTGTCAATTAAATCCATGCTGGTCTACCAGGTAGATCAATGATGCCATTGATGCTGCACCCAATTCCAGCTCGCGCTTATTCACATTTTCAAAAACGTCATTAGGACTATGATGTATATCAAAATAGCGTTGCGGATCGGGTGAAAGGCCTATTAGAATAACGCCGGGAGTTTTTTCCCTTAACGGGCCAATATCGCTACCACCTCCGCCAACGGTAAGTCGTTCAGAATCATAAGGCTCAAACAACTTTTTCCATGCAGCGAGTTTTTTTACCTGGTCGGCAGATAAGCCGGTAAACCCAAAACCACGCGGCGTAAAGCCGCCGGCATCGCTTTCGATGGCGGCCAAATGTACTTCCTTATTTTGTGCCGCTAATTCTGCATATTTAATACCACCTTTATCGCCGTTTTCCTCATTCATAAAAAATACAGCCCTAATAGTATTCTTAGGGTGATAGCCTAACGCCTTCAGGATACGTACAGCCTCAACAGAACCCATTACACCGGTACCGTCATCATGCGCACCTTCGGCCAGATCCCATGAGTCCAAATGACCACCAACTGTGATGAACTTATCTGGATTTTCGGTGCCTTTTAATTCACCTACCACGTTATACGATAGCACGTCCGGCAGCATTTGACAGCTTTGTTTCAGATAGAATTTGATCGATTTTTTCTCCTTTAGCAATTTATCCAGTTCATCGGCTGCCCTGGTAGATATGGCTGCAGCTGGAATGTTTTTGCCATTTGGATCATATTTGGTAGCACCTGTATGCGGATAATCGTCAGTAGTGCTGCTCAACGAGCGCACGATCACCGCTACAACACCATACTTTGCTGCGGCTGCCGGGCCGGCATTGCGCTGATCGCCCGCTGTGCCATAGGCGCGGAAAGTTTCGATAAAACGTTGATCAAAAGGCCGGTCAAAAAATACTATTTTACCCCTAAGCTTGCTTTCTCCCAGGCTGTCTAATTGTTTCAGGCTGTGCAGTGCGATCACTTCGGCAGTAATGCCTTCTTTTGGTGTAGCAACTGACATGCCTAAAGCCGTAATGTGAACCGCTATCCGGTTTTTGCCATCAATAATTACACCCTGCTCTTTTTCGCCGCGCACCCAGTGCGGCACCATTACTTCCTGCAGAAATACATGGTCGAAGCCATAGCTTTCCATCAGTTTTTTACCCCATTCAACGGCTTTTTGCGCATTTGGCGAACCGCTTAGCCGCTGGCCGATATTTTTACACAAGTAATGGAGATTTTGGTAGCATTGCCCGTTAACGAGTTCTTCATCATATATTTTACGCAGCATTAGGGAATCCTGTGCTTTTAGCAATGATGTTGACAGAATTGCAAATGAGAGTAGAGTAAGTTTCAGTTTCATTGGAGAAGGATTGCTTTTAGCAAATGTAATATTTTGCAACAAAACTACAGGGTCAGGATATTTTATCCCAGCTTAAGCCGGCGTTTTTTGCTTGTAGTGCCAGATTAAGAACCTGGTGTTCGGGCAACGCAAGTTGCGGGTCTTTCTCAAAAATATCTTCCACACATTTGCGTGCTTGTATCAACAGTTGCTGGTCTGTAACCAGGTCGGCTACTTTTAAATCATTTATACCGCTTTGCTGTGTACCATCAATACTTCCCGGGCCGCGTAATTGCAGGTCAATCTCCGAAATCTCAAAACCATTGTTGGTCCGCACCATGGTATCCAGCCTGATCTTGCCGTCATAGCTTAACTTATGAGAGCTCATCAGTATACAATACGACTGTTCGGCACCCCGGCCCACACGGCCACGCAACTGGTGTAATTGTGAAAGACCAAAGCGTTCGGCATTTTCAATGATCATCACAGAAGCATTCGGAATATTCACGCCCACTTCAATTACCGTAGTAGCTACCATGATCTGCGTTTCGTGTTTTACAAATCGCTGCATTTCAAATTCTTTGTCCTTTGTCCGCATTTTACCATGCACAATACTGATCTGGTATTGTGGCAAAGGAAATTCGCTGCGCATCGTTTCAATGCCCTGTTCCAAGTCTTTAAGGTCGAGTTTTTCACTTTCCTGTATCAGGGGATAAACCACATATATCTGCCGGCCTTTTGCTATTTCCTGCTTCATAAAGCCGAACATGCGAAGCCGCTGATTTTCAAAATAATGTACCGTCTGGATGGGTTTTCTTCCAACAGGAAGTTCGTCAATAACTGATACATCCAGATCACCATATAGCGTCATAGCAAGTGTACGGGGAATAGGGGTTGCCGTCATTACCAATATGTGCGGCGGGATGTTATTCTTTCTCCAAAGCTTTGCGCGTTGTTCAACGCCGAAGCGATGCTGCTCATCGATCACCACAAAGCCCAGGTTTTGAAATTGCACCTTGTCCTCTATAAGAGCATGCGTACCGATCAGTATTTTTAACTGGCCGTTTTCGAGTTTTTCATGCAGGATATTCCGGTCTTTCTTTTTGGTAGATCCCGTCAATAGCGCCACTTCCAAAAACCCATCACCAACCAGGCCTTTAATGGTTTGATAATGCTGGTTAGCCAATATTTCGGTTGGCGCCATGATGCAGGTTTGGAACCTATTATCAATGGCTATCAGCATACTCATCAAAGCCACAACGGTTTTACCGCTGCCTACGTCGCCTTGTAACAGGCGGTTCATTTGCACACCGCCCTGCGTATCCAGCCTTATCTCTTTTAAAACCTTTTTTTGAGCATTAGTTAGCGCGAATGGCAGTTTTTGATGATAAAAATTATTGAAGTAATCGCCTACGTTTTCAAATACATGTCCTTTAAATTTTTGTACCCGCAGCAATTTGGTTTTGAGTAATTTCAGCTGGATCAAAAACAGTTCCTCAAATTTTAAGCGGTGCGTGGCTTCATTTAGCTTAACCGCATCCTCCGGAAAATGCATATTACGATAAGCGTCTGCTGTTCCCATCAATTTGAATTGGTTGAGAATATAAAGTGGCAAATTTTCGTCTATCTCTCCGGCATATTGTTCAAGCAGGGAGGCTGTGAGTTTTTGAATACCCTTAGTATCTAATGAAAATTGCTTTAGTTTTTCAGTTGAGCTGTAAGCAGGTTGTAATGTAAGGTTCCCCTTTTGTTTGACGATGGCCGGCGCATATAACTCCATTTCCGGATGCGCCATTTGTGGCCGCCCATTAAAAATGCCGGGCTTGCCAAAAAGTATATAGACCTTGCCGACGATAAGATACTTTTCAACCCATTTAGCCCCCTGGAACCAAACTAATTCTATTATCCCGGTTTCGTCTTTTGCTTGTGCAACAAGTCGCTTAGTGTGTTTTTCGCCAATTATTTCCTTTTGTGTGATACGGGCCAGTACCTGGACGTAGGGCAGTTCAGGGTCAATCTCCCTGATCTTGTAAAACCGGGTACGGTCGATGTATTTATAAGGGAAGTGCCTTAGCAGGTCCTCATAGGTAAATATTTCCAACTCTTTTTTTAGGACATCGGCACGCGCAGTGCCAACGCCCTTCAAATATTCAACAGGAGTTTGAAATATCTGGCGGTTCAATGTATAATGTTCAGGATTTTATAGCGATTACTGAAATTTCAACATTTACATTTTTTGGCAAAGCCGATACCTGTACAGTTTCACGCGCGGGGAACTGTTTGGTGAAATAGGTGCCATATACTTGGTTAACGTCAGCAAAGGTTTGCATGTCGGTCAGAAATATAGTGGTTTTAACAATACTCCGAAAACCCATACCCGCCTCGGCCAGGATAGCGCCAATATTTTCCATTACCTGTTTAGTTTCATCCTTTATACCGGTTGTTATGATCTCGCCGTTCGCAGGATTCATGGGTATTTGTCCCGAAACGAGTAAAAAACCACCGGCAGCCACAGCCTGGCTATAGGGCCCTATTGGGGCCGGGGCGTTATTAGTGTTAATGATGTTTTTCATTTTTTATGAAGTTGTAATTATTTCTTCAGAACAAGCCATTGGATCAATTTATACAGGATGCCAACAACAAACATAATAATGGCAATAGCATTAATAGTATGCATCACCTTCAGGTTAAAATTAGCGGGCCTGTTGGGGTCCTTTTTTCGAAAAAAGTACATGAACAAATTTAGTAAAAAAAAAGAAGGCTCCCCGCAACCGGAGAGCCTTCTAAATATTTAATTTATCGGATATTAATGTTGTTTGAACTCAACGCGACGGTTAGCTACGCGTCCGTCTTCGGTTGAATTATCCGCTATCGGATGAGTTTCACCGTACGCTTTTACTTTCAAACGTTTTGCATCAACACCAGAGTTAACTAAGTAAGTTTTTACTGAGTTGGCACGGTCTCTTGACAAACGTAAGTTGTGAGCAGCAGTACCTTCAGATGAAGCATATCCGTCTAATTCGATCTTCTTTGAAGCATTTGCACGCAAATCAGATGAAGTAGCATCCAATGCAGGGTAAGAAGAAGTTCTCAATACTGAACTATCAAATTCGAACTGGATATTAGAGAATGCTTTAGTAGCTTCTGCGCCCGGTACAGGTTTCCTTACGAATAATGAAGTATCGATCTTAGGGAAGTTGATTGGGCAACCAGAGCCGTCAACAACAGTACCGGCAGGAGTGTTAGGGCATTTGTCGAATTGATCAGCAACACCGTCACCGTCAGAATCTTTCTTCAGGTCGTTTATTGCATTTTCAACATTGCCTACACGGCCTTTCAAAGCTTCAACTTCCTGGCGAAGAGCTGCATCGTACAATTCATCATACATCATAGCAACCGGGTTCACCCAATCTAAGTTTGGCTTTGATTTTGGGCCGAAAGTATATTCTAAGCCTGCGTATCCGTAAGAATAACGGTCTTTAGTAGGATAGTTAGCTTTTAATCCGTCAAAGTTATCACCGTCAATAAAGTTTTCAGTATAACCCAGATTCAAAGCCAATTGATCTGACAACCGGAATTTAACACCTGCACCAATTGGAACAACGTATTCTTTTACCTCGTGGCCTGAGATGGCTTTGTAATCAAAAGCAGTACCGTTTGCTTGAACACCTGTCGGGTTATACCAAGCTAACCCTGCACCTGCAGTAATGAAAAAGTTAACTGCATTTTTGCGGCGGATATAGTCAATAGTTGCTACATTCACCACGCCGTTTAAAGTAGCCTGGAAAAACTTAGTCGAATAAGCTAACGGGCTACTGATGCTTGCATCGTTACCTTTAACTTGGCCGCCACGGAGATCCAATTGTAAACCAAATGAGTGTGCTAATTGATTCCTTACAGAAATACCATAACCAAGACCGATTTGTTTGTTTGTGAAATCAGAAGAACCGCCTGTTGCCAGGGATTGTGAGGTTAAACCAACATTTAATCCAACACTCCAGGTGTTGTACTGGCCCCTTCCACCAAATACTTTGGCAGTAGTAGTATCTGATGTGGCCATGGCGGATGCAGCAGCTTTTTTACTGGTATCAGTTTGAGCATTTGCTATCCCGACAGCCAATAGAGAGACTAACGAAAAGGCGACTGTTTTTTTTAATGTAGAATAGTTCATAGTTTTAAGATTAAACAATTTATTGTGATTTTTTTTCAAAAATAGTAATTATGTTTGAATTCAATACCAAACATTGTTCCAATTTTACAATAGATAATACAAATAAATAAAAAAAATTGTTTTGAAAAAATAAATAATATCAATATTGATGAAATACCTACCTATAAGTAATGCCTTATTTACCTATAATAGAAAAAATTTCGTAAAACGAACAAAACCTAATTCTATAGCCATTTTTCATGCGAATGATGAATTCCCTAAAAATGGCGACCAAACATTCAATTTTAAGCAAAATGCAGATTTTTTTTACCTGACAGGTATCGATCAGGAGCAAAGTATTTTGATCTTATACCCGGATTGTCCTAACCCGCTATACAAAGAAGTGCTTTTTTTGAGACAGACCAACGAACATATTGCCATTTGGGAAGGGCATAAGTATACCAAAGAAGAGGCACGCAAAGCATCAGGTATTGATAATATATATTGGTTACCCGAATTGGATGCTATATTACATAGTATTATTAATTATGCCGATAATATTTACATAAATACCAATGAGAATGATCGTTATAGCCATACAGTCCCATATCGTGATATACGGCTTTATGAGCAATTGCGCCAAAAGTATCCGCTGCATCATTATGAACGTTCGGCGGTTATCATGCGCGATTTGCGCCCTGTAAAATCGGAAATCGAAGTTGCGCTGACTAAGAAAGCCTGTGAAATGACCCGCGATGCATTTGCTCGTGTGCTCAAATTTGTAAAGCCCGGCGTGGCCGAATACGAGATTGAAGCCGAAATTACCCACGAGTTTTTAATGCAGCGCGGAACCGGCCATGCTTATAGCCCTATTATTGCCTCTGGCCCGAATGCTAATGTGCTTCACTATATCGATAACAACCAGGTTTGCAAAGACGGCGATGTATTACTGATGGATTTTGGCGCCGAATATGCTAACTATAATGCGGATATGACACGCTCGATACCGGTAAACGGACGGTTTACCAAACGCCAGCGCGATGTATATGATGCAGTGCTGCGGGTAATGAAGGGGGCAACTCAATTGATACAGGCTGGAACGGTATTATCTGATTACCACGAAGAAGTAGGGAAATTGATGACCGGTGAATTGATTGGTTTGAAATTATTGGACAGGCACGATGTAGAAAAACAAGACCCTAAAATGCCGGCCTACAAGAAATACTTTATGCACGGCACATCGCACCATTTAGGTTTGGACGTGCACGATTTTGCCGACAGGTACAAAGCATTCGAAGTTGGCAATATATTAACCTGTGAACCGGGGATATATATACAGGCTGAGGGCCTGGGCATACGGTTGGAGAATGATATCCTGATCACTGCCAATGGGAATGTTGACCTGATGGCTGATATCCCGCTTGAAGCGGAACATATTGAAGATATTATGAATTCCTAAAGACGCTACGCATGGCGTCTCTACAGGTAATTTTCTATAAAAGCATACAAGTTGAAATCGGGCGATATCATTGCCCCGGCAATGCTTTTTTGCAGCGCGACTTTATCCAAACCCGCCATCCGTTTTTGCCGGATCAATTTGAAAGCTTTTTCAGCCAACAAATAC
>JBIOHG010000042.1:0-37967 GCA_044448765.1 Sphingobacteriales bacterium
ATTCAGCGGGCGCATATAATGCTCATCGCGCAGCGAGTATTGCAGGCCAGCATTTACGTCGCCTATCCATGCACCATCCTGGTTTTTATTGGCCACATCCCATTTCCATTCGTAAGTTGCCGGGCGCTTCTCACCTTTCAGGTTGAGCCCCATCATGTATTTTGCCGATTTCTGGTTGAATGGAATATGCAAACGCAGATCGTTAAAACTCATATCCCGCAAAGCGGTCACTTTTACAGTATACGAGATAAAACCATCAAATTCCATCGAACCTGTCACATCCATCTGTAAACTGGACAAGGTATTTTGTGCAGCCCATTTAACTGTACCCGGAGTTTTTTCGGTGAATTTTACCCCGGTTGGTTTCCACATTGCTTTAGAGCCATCAGATTTTTCGAGCATAAAGCTGATGGGCTGGTTGATGACCTGCTTAGGCTGAGTTGTCATTTCGGTCATTTCAGGTGTGAAGAAAGTCTCAATGTTTTTCGGGAAACCGGTATTATCCAATATTACCTTTCGTCCTAATAACGATATGGTTTGCCCTTCAACTTTAAGCGGCGTATAAGGTTTTATCACATCATTGTGTTGAGCCATTGTGGAGTTTAGCCAGGTAAGCCGTGTTTGTTTTTCGGGCTCATCAATGCCGCCTTTGTTCGAGGTTTTGTTAACGACCTTTAACGTGACTTTAATTTCAGTGGCCGCCACGCCGTTCGCGCTAAGCGTAGCGGTTCCATAGAAAACGCCCGCTACAACTGTTTTGGGAATATTGACAAGGCACCACATGGCCTGAATATGGCCTTTGGGCACATTAACTTCCTTTGTAAAAGGCAAGCCTTTATAATCAACACCATTGGTATTGAGGCATGACATCATTTTGGATGAGATTACATTACCATCTGCATTTTTAAGGTCCGAAAAAGCGATTTTAACGTTGTCAAGATTTTGTTTAACCGGGTAAACGCCTAACTGGTACGTGAAATTTTCGCCTTTATCCGCTTCACCGTTGAAGGTGTTTTTTACTCCCGAAATTATCCAGCGTTGCGGCAGGTCATATTTCATTTTTACGGGATGCATCCTGTCTTCCGGGAAGACGAGGTATTTCTTTGAGGCGTACTTGCTTCCGAGTGCCTTTACTTCTGACGCTTTTGCGATAACTTCCATTGGATATGGGCTATTGAAAGCGTTAATAGATTGAATAGAATCTGCATGAGCAAAGATTATTGTGCTACTAAAAGGTATTAATTTTAGCCATTCGGCGCTGGCTGTTTGTTCGGGTTTTAGATATTTGACATTGGGATAATTTGACTTTCTGTCGACCTTATAAGGCATATAATAAAGGTAATACCGGCCACTCAAGGTAGGCTGGAACATCAAAAAACAACTATCGCGGGTAATTGACGCGGTAACATTCAATATCCTTTGGTTAGTTGAGGCATCTATTAAAATTATTTGTTTTTTTTCGGGGTGCTGGTCGCTCCTTCGCCAATCAAATCGTGCCATAACGAAAACTGCACTTCCATTCCAGCCAGGTATAGAAAGCACCACCCGCTGGTTACCCAATGAATCAGCATCCCAATCGTTATAACCAACGGTATATTTAAGCTGTTGGGCAAAACAAATATTGCAGGTAAGAAGCAATACAGCTAACAGAATTTTTCTCATGATTATCACAATAAAGTGCCAAATATTTAAATGTGTACGCACACATGAATGTTTTACGAAGGTATCAAGTATTTAATAAAAGTCAAATGTGGCCCGGTATTTATTTGGCTAAGCTAATGTAAACACCTTCTTTAATTATTCGGCAAATAATTAGCGCGAACTTAATTAAGGTTTTAGTGTTGTAAAGTAAATTAAATCAAGAGCCATGACAATTACCATCAAGCCGTCCCAGGATAAAGTAGATTACAAACAGTTGTTTATTCACCAGTTGAACCGCGTAAACTGCACAAAAGGTTACCTAGCGCGAAACCTCCCCCTGCTTGCCGAGATGGCCTCGTTCAAAAACATGCGACTGGCGATATTGGAAACGCGTGATGATGTATTAAAGCAACAAAAACGAATAGATGAGATTTATAGCCTGACAGGCTCAAAAGCCTCTGATGAAGGTTGTGAAGTGGTCAAGGCCGTTATAGAAGAGGCTTATCATTTTGGCAACCATACCGGTAAATCCAAAATTTTAAATGATATGGATATCATATTATATGTGAGGCTGATAGAGAATATCGAATTGACTTCATTCAGGGTATTGAAGCTTATTAATGAGTATCTCGGTAACGAACAGGTAACCCAATTACTTGCCGAGTGCTGCGATGAAAATATGGACAATGATAAGTTATTCGGCCTGGTAGCCGAGGAGTATCTGAAACAAAAAGATCAGGGCGAAAAAATTCCGGCTTAAAAAAAGAAAAGCCGAATCCATTGGACCCGGCTTTAGAAAAGTTATTTAATACCCCTATTAAAATAACTATTCAAAGTAAAAGAATAATTCGCTTTAAAGCAAATTTTGTAACCATTTATTTACAAAAACTTTAGTTTTCAGCATTTATAAATAGTTGATTTTGGCATATAGTGATTTGAAGTTATTATCGCTTAATTTGTTAAAAAAAACTTATTTATGATATTGAGATCGATCTTATTGTCTTGCTTATTTGTAATTATTTTAAACCAGGTACGCGCCCAGGAGCTGTATATGCCCCGTGAAATTAAAAAAGCTTACCAGAAAGGCACCCGTTCGCTTGACGGAAAACCAGGAAAAAATTACTGGCAAAACCACGCACGTTACAACATCAGCATTAAGGTTGCTCCGCCTAAACGCGAGGTGAGTGGCACCGAACATATTGTCTATGTAAACAACAGCCCTGATACACTCAAGAGGCTAAACATGAAGGTGTACATGAACATCCACAAAGTTGGCGCGCCACGACTTGGCGGGTTAGCGCCCGATTATATCAGCGACGGCGTTACCGTAGATACTTTTAAAGTTAACGGCGAGACGAAGAGCTGGAACAAAAACGCGTTCACTAATCAAACCGTTTCATTGTCTAAGCCGTTGATGCCGCATGATTCGGTGCAAATGGATGTTACCTGGCATTATCAGCTGGTAACCGGCGGGGGACGCGAGGGCGTGATCGATTCAACATCGTTCTATATTGCCTATTTCTATCCGCGTGTTGCCGTATATGATGATTATGCCGGTTGGGATAGGATCAACTTCAATGACGCGCTTGAGTTTTATAACGACTTCAATGATTATACGCTCAATGTCACCGTTCCGAAAAATTTTGTGGTTTGGGCTACCGGTACTTTGCAAAATCCGGGTAGAGTATTGCAGCCGGAATATGCAGCCCGGCTGGAAAAATCAATGACCAGCGATTCGACAATTCATATTGCGACTGTTGACGAAATGGCCTCCAAAAAGGTGACCGCGCAAAACGATTGGAATACCTGGACATGGACAGCCAGTGATATAACTGATATGGCCGTAGGCTTAAGCAATACTTACGATTGGGATGCTGTAAGCGTAGTGGTAGATGATGCAACCGGTCGGCGTGCAAGTATGCAGGCGGCATTTAATGATAAAGCACAAGATTTTCATCATTCGGTACAATTTGGACGAAATGCCTTAGGCTGGCTTTCCCACAATTGGCCGGGTGTGCCTTATCCGTTCCCAAAAATGACAGCCTTCCAGGGATTTGCTGATATGGAATATCCGATGATGGTGAATGACAGTCATAATACCGATCTGCATTTCTCTCAATTTGTACAGGACCATGAGATAGCACACACCTTCTTCCCTTTCTACATGGGTATCAACGAAACCAAGTACGGTTTTATGGACGAAGGCTGGGCAACCACGTTTGAATTGCTGATAGGGCGCGCGGAAGTAGGTAATGAAAAAGCTGAAGCACTTTACAAACAGTTTAGGATCAACGGCTGGGCGCATGATCCGTCGACAACAGAAGACCTACCTATCATTACACCCGGAACCGAACTATTGTACGGCCTTGGCAATAATGAGTATGGTAAACCTTCATTAAGCTACCTCGCTCTTAAAGATATGCTGGGCGACGAGCTATTCAAGAAAGCCTTACACACTTACATGGACAACTGGCATGGTAAACACCCTATTCCATGGGATTACTTCAACTCGATGAATGCCGGCTCGGGTAAAAACCTGAACTGGTTCTTTAACAACTGGTTCTTTACCAATGGCTATATCGACCTGGCATTGACCAATGTTACTAAAGGACAGGGTGATTATAAGTTGGATATAACCAACGTTGGAGGATATGCCACACCATTTGATGTTAAAGTGGTTTATGCTGACGGCAAGACTGATAGTTTCCACCAAACACCGGCATGCTGGGCGAAGAATCAGAAACAAACCGTAATTGTTATCAAAACAAAAAGCGCTATTAAATCGATCAAACTGGATGGCGGTATTTTTGTTGATGCCGACGAAAGCAATAATAGCTGGACAGCTAAGTAAAATGATATCTATCGTTCAAAAGAAAAGCCCGCTTAGTAGCGGGCTTTTTTTTCTTCTTGGTTAAGAAATTCTTAAGCATCCTGTATCGAATCATTCAGATCGTTAGCTGCGCCTTTAACTTTTGATTTGGCGTGCTCAACAACATCGCGACCGGCATCTGCGGCATTATTAGCCCTGTTGCGCACATTATCCGCAGCATCGTCCTTATAATCAGCCATATTGTTTACTGAGCTCCTGAATTTTGATTTTGAGCGCTCAATAGCACTATTACCGTAGTCGCGCAGGTTGTTAGCAGTACTTTCTGCTTTGCCTTTTGCACTTTCAACCAAATCGTTAACATAATCTGCAATATCTTCCCGTAGTTCGGCGCCGCTGCTTGGCGCAAGCAATATGCCTATCGCAGCGCCTACCGCCGCACCGGCTAAAAGTGCTACTATTATTTTTCCTGAATCTTTCATGGTGTATAGATTTACGTAAATGTTACAATAGCCTAACAATGCTTGGCAGATAGTGTTTAATTTTTTATAAAAAATCGCTTTTTTATTAATTACAAACTATTTAAAATAGAAAAGTCCCGGCTTTTGGCCGGGACTTATACGATTGCAATGGGATTATTTATAATTAAACCACTTTTACATTTACCGCACTAAGACCTTTACGTCCGTTTTCTACTTCGAACTCAACTTTGTCGTTTTCACGAACTTCGTCGATCAGGCCTGAAGAATGCACAAATACGTCCTGACCACCGTCAGAAGGCACGATAAAGCCGAAGCCTTTTGATGCATTAAAAAATTTTACTGTTCCTTGTTTTGACATTGTATTAATTAATTGTTTTTTAAAGGGCGGCAAGGTAATAATAATAATTTATAATATGCAATTACATATTATAATTAATAATTAATTATCCTTACTTATTTATAATACACTTCGTTCCACCGCAATTCGTTTTTAAACTGCAGGAGATTAGTTTTTTTACCTATAAGCACATATTCGATACCTGCCATATCGGCAAAATCACTTAAATGTTCCGAAGTTAAATTCTGACTGTAGCAGGTATGATGTGCCCCGCCTGCCAAAATCCATGCAGCGCAACCGGTTTTCATATCCGGGTATGGCTTCCATAAAACACGGGCTACGGGCAATTTGGGCAAATCATGCTTTGGCGCAACAGCCTCAACTTCGTTCACCAGTAAACGGAAACGGTTACCCATATCAACTACCGACGCATTAAGCGCCGGGCCGCCTGCTACATTAAATACCAGTCTAACCGGGTCGGCTTTTCCGCCTATGCCCAATGGATGTATCTCGCATTTGGCTTTACCATCGGCAATAGATTCACATATTTCCAGCATGTGCGAACCCAAAACCATCGGGTTAGCCGGATCGAAGTGGTAAGTATAATCTTCCATAAAAGCGTTACCGCCTTTTAATCCGCTGCCCATTACTTTCATAGCGCGTACCAGTGCGGCCGTTTTCCAATCGCCCTCGGCGGCAAAACCGTACCCTTGCCCCATCAAACGTTGGGCAGCTATTCCAGGTAACTGTACAAGCCCGTGCAGGTCCTCGAAGGTATCCGTAAATCCTTTAAAGTTATTATCCTTCAGAAATGCGCCCAATCCCAGCTCAATTTTTGCGGCCTCACGAAGTGAGTTATACTGCTTACCTCCTTTGCGCAAATCGGCTACGACAGCGTATTTTTCTTCATATTCAGTGGTCAATTTATCTATTTCTCTGTCGCTAATAGCATTTACAACTTTTACCAGGTCACCCACCCCATGCGTATTTACAGAATAACCAAATTTGATCTCCGCTTCTACTTTGTCTCCGTCGGTAACAGCAACAAAACGCATATTATCGCCAAAACGAACAAAACGTGCGCCCTGCCAATCGTACCATCCCGCTGCTGCGCGACTCCAGGCGTTTATTTGTTCTAAAACTTCGTTATCCTGCCAGTGGCCAACAACTACCTTACGGTTTAAGCGCATGCGGGTCATAATAAAGCCGAACTCGCGGTCGCCGTGAGCGCTTTGGTTCAGGTTCATAAAATCCATATCAATGCTATCCCAGGGAATATCCCGGTTAAACTGGGTATGCAGGTGCAGAACGGGTTTTTGTAATATCTTCAACCCTCCTATCCACATTTTGGCAGGCGAAAAGGTATGCATCCAGGCAATAATGCCAATGCAGTTTTTGGCCGTATTCGCTTCCTGGCAAATACTGTATATTTCTTCAGGGGATTTTACTGTCGGCTTAAAAACAACCTTCACGGGTATCTGCTTTGCAGAATCCAGTCCTTTTGAGATTTGCTGCGAATGTTCAGCAACTTTTTTCAATGTTTCTTCGCCATATAAATGCTGGCTGCCTGTTATGAACCAAACTTCGTATTCCTTTAAATTTATCATGGGTATTAATTATTGAATTATGTTTTTAAGTCCGGAAGTCGGAAAGACCGAAAGTCCGGAAGATTTCTTTTAATTTATTAGCTTTTAGCTTTGGTCTTTGAGCTTTCCGCTCACTGCCCATAGTACGAATCCGGCCCGTGTTTACGCTCATAATGCTTCTTGATGAGCGAATCCTTTAAACGCGCGCAATCAGGATTAATTTGCTCTGTCAGCAAAGCCATTTGTGCTATCGACTCTAATACCGCACTATTATAAACCGCTTTATCGGCCGTTTTACCCCAGGTGAACGGCGCGTGGTTGCCGACGAGCAGCATTTCTACTTCGTGATAATCCAGGCCTTTTTCATCCAGGCAGTTCATGATTTGAAAGCCCGTTTGATACTCATAATCACCTTTGATCATGTCATCATCCATCGGTTTGGCGCAGGGAATATCTACTGTTTTATGGTCGGCATGCGTGGTACCATAAATAGGTATATCCCTTTGAGCCTGTGCCCACGAAGTGGCGTAGGTTGAATGGGTGTGACAAATGCCGCCTATATCCCAATGCTTGTATAAAACCGCATGTGTTTTGGTATCGGATGAAGGGCGCAGATCGCCATCCACTACGTTCCCGTCAAAATCAACAATTACCATTTTAGCAGGTGACAATTCACTATAAGGTACACCGCTTGGCTTTATGGCAAAAACGCCCAGATAGCGGTCAGCGGCGCTGACATTCCCAAAGGTAAATATCACCAGGTTAAGCTTTGGTAATTCCATATTGGCATGGTATGCCGCCTCGCGGATATGATGGTATTTGTCCATTTATTTTTTCTCCTGTTCAATATATTTACCCAGTTCAAGGTAACGCTGATATCGTTTCTGATATAATCGGGATTTAGCTTTATCGGGAAAATATTCTTTGTCAAAACCTCCGCCCATTGCGTGCATGGCATCCTCTACTTTGGGATAAATACCAGCCGCTGTAGCCGCAAACATAGCCGCGCCCAAAGCGCAGGTATGCTCAAATTGGTGGATACGGATAGGCATTTGCATCACATCGGCCATCATTTGCATGATATAGGGCGATTTTTTGGCTACGCCGCCTATCCCGATCAATCCCTTCACAGGCACACCCTCGCTTTCAAAACGATCTACAATGCTTTTTGCACCAAAACAGGTTGCCTCCGCTAATGCCCTGAAAACCCTTGGCGCATCACTTCCTAAACTTAAGCCGCTGATAGCACCTTTAAGTAACTGGTTGGCATCGGGTGTACGGCGTCCATTGAGCCAGTCTATTGCCAGTTCGGCGTTTTCATCCAAAGGTAAGGCTGCGGCCTGTTTACTTAGTTCGGGTATGATCTTAGCCGAAACCTTTTCCTGCAATTCCTTATCATCAATAAATTGCAGGGGCCATTCCAGCAACTTCCGGAACCAGGCGTAAGTATCGCCAAAAGCAGATTGACCGGCCTCCATGCCTACCATTCCCGGAATTACAGAACCATCTACTTGTCCGCAGATACCTCTGATCAATTTATCTTCAAAATCAGCTTTCGGCGCAACCAGCATATCGCAGGTTGAAGTACCCATCACTTTACTTAAATGATAAGGCTCTATCTGCCCGCCTACGGCACCCATGTGTGCATCAAACGCGCCTACCCCTACTATCACATCAGTTGATAAACCGAGTTTATTTGCCCATTCGGCGCTCAGCGTTCCGGCTGATTGATCGGATGTATAAGTTTCTTTAGGAAGCCCTGCTGCATATCCTTTTAACAAAGGATCGAGTGATGAAAAGAAATCGTCCGGCGGATAGCCGCCAAATGCTTCAGACCATAGCGCTTTATGCCCTGCGGAACAACGCCCGCGTTTCATTGCATTAACGTCTGTGCCACCTGTAAGCAAGAAAGGTATCCAATCGCAGTGCTCCACCCACGAATCACAGGCTTTCCGCACCTGCTCATCCGCCCTCAAAATATGCAGTAATTTCGCCCAAAACCATTCGGACGAGTAAATACCGCCTACATATTGCAGGTAATTAATATCAAATTTGGTGGCATGGCCGTTTATCTCACCTGCTTCTTTAATGCCGGTATGGTCTTTCCAAAGCACAAACATGGCATTTGGGTTATTTTCAAATCCCGGTGTTAAAGCCAATGGTACTCCGGCTTTATTTACCGCAACCGGTGTTGAGCCAGTTGTATCAACCGAGATAGCTTTTATAGCCGGAGCAACACTTGGTCCAGCCTTTTTAATACAGTCTTTTATGGTTTGCTCCAGCCCTTCCACGTAGTCTAATGGATGCTGTCGAAATTGGTTTTGTGAGGCATTACAATATAATCCTTGTTGCCATCGCGGATAATTAAATACGGAAGAAGCGATCTCCTTACCGTTCCCTGCGTTCACAATTATTGAGCGTACGGAGTCGGTGCCATAATCAACTCCGATTACAAATTTATCTGCTGACATTAATGCTATAATTGATTGTCCCTTTTCGGGCAGGTAAACTTAAATAATAATTGTAAAAATTACACTAAAAAAATAGCGCCCAACTATTGTTGCATTAGCCTATTTTGCGACGTAATATCTTTAAACTCCGTTCAACCTAATGACCAAATTTAAAACCCCTGCACTGCTCTGTTCTCTTCTCTTTATTTTAAGTTCCTGTTTTTCTGTTAAATACCGTGGCCCGGTTACCAGCTATAACGGCCCAGCTTTTTTTAATAACGATGTTTCTTATCAACCCAAGCCAATATCTGCCGATAGCTTGCACCACGGCACCTATGTATCTGCTACAATAATAAGCGGTGGCGGAGCCAACAGCAAGGATGATATGAGCGCCGGGCAATTAAACCTGGGAATGGCCTATACTGTAAAACACTTCAATTTTGCCTATGGAGCGTTTGGCGCTTTTGGTGATTACCACAATGAAACTGTTCCTGATACGCAGACCCATTTTTTCATTAACAAATCTATCGGATTTGTGGGGAGTAGGGCCTCCATAAATTATTACATCACATCAGGGCGCGTTGACATCCGCCTTATAGGTATTGAAGCGGCTTACAGTCACGAATTTGGCGATTATGCAGCATTCAGGAGAGAAGTGTATGGGCAGCCTTATTTTTTTACCAATACACGTACTGACCTGTTTACGTGGGGCGGGAGCAGCGAGGTTGACTGGTACGGACGTGATCCGTCCTTCCAATATGGCTTCCGCGTATTTGCAGGCAGAACAAACTCAAACCTGGGAAAATATAGTTATGCCTACAGTGAACAGCCTCAAAAAATATCCGGAGCGTTTGCCTATTTTATGCAGATAAAAAATGCTTTTATGGTTGCCGAATTCACGGGCTCAGGCGGGCATTTTACATTGGGCTATCGCTTTCAATAGCCTGAATTCGAATTGCGGCAGATTGGTTTTACTCTATTCCGAATAAACACTCTGCACCTTATCGCGCAAGTTATAGCCAGAGGCCATTACCTCGCCATAAGCACCCGCTGTACGGATGGCAAACAGATCGCCGCGGAAAGATTCAGGTAATTCCACATCCTTTTGGAAACAATCCGTGCTTTCGCAGATGGGGCCGACAACATCGTATTTCAAGATTTGAGACATACTTTCGGACTTTCCGTCTTTCGGACTTTCGGACTCCCTACTCAAATTCTCAATCTTCTGATATGCCTGGTAAAGCATCGGCCGGATGAGTTCCGTCATACCTGCATCCAGAACAAGGAAATTCTTCTTCTGCCCCATTTTAACGTACAACACCCGTGCAACCAAAGCAGCAGATTGTGCAACCATCGCACGACCCAGTTCAAAATGTACTTCCTGACCGGGCTTCACGTTTAAAAAGTCCTTAAATACTTTAAAATAGCTTTCGAAGTTGGCAATGTTATTAGTGTCTGGATGATGATAGTCCACACCCAAACCACCACCTGTATTCAAAACTTTTACCTGGAAGCCGTGGTCCTCAAACCAATCCTGCATTTCGTTGATCCGGATGCACAGGCTTCTATATACTTCCATGTCGGTTATTTGCGAACCAATATGAAAATGGATGCCGATAAACTGCAGGTTTGCGCATTTTCTTAAAGTTTCGGCGACATCATTCAGTTGCCAGCTATTAATACCGAATTTGTTTTCATCCAGCCCGGTAGTAATAAAATGGTGCGTATGTGCGTCAACATTAGGGTTGATACGGATGGCTACTTTAGCAGTTTTATTTTTTGCTTTCGCGAGGTCATTTATAATGAATAGCTCCTGTACCGATTCAACATTAAAGCAAAAAATATCAGCATCCAGCGCCGTATTGATCTCTTTATCCGACTTACCTACGCCTGCAAAAACCACCATACTTTTATCAAAACCGTTTGCAAGGGCAGCACTCACCTCATTGCCGCTTACGCAATCAGCGCCAAAACCATACGATTGTATCGTTTGCACCACCTTTGGATTAAAATTGGCCTTCATGGCATAATGCACATGGAAACCATATTTATCGGACGCGTTTTTGCAAGCCTCTAAAGTTTGGCGTAACAGTGCAAGGTCGTAGTAATAGAAGGGGGTTTCTATCTTATTGAATCGAGAAATAGTATCTGTGTTAAACATTTTTCAATCATAACTTTTGTCATTCTGAGCGATAGCGAAGGATCTATTACGGTACATGATCGGTACCTAAACTACATTTCGGAACAGATGCTTCACTATCGCTCAGCATGACAATTTGGTTTTAGAATAAACGATTGTGCAAACTCCTCAATGCCTCAGTCTTATCCGAAGTATTCAGCAGCATCGACAAATTATTCTCGCTGCCGCCGTACGATATCATCCGCACAGGGATATGTTTTATAGCTTCCAGTACTCGCGCAGCATAACCGTGCTTTTCTGCACCGAAATCACCCACCACGCAAATAATGGTTTGATCTTTGTCGATATCTACGGTTCCGAACCCAAGCAGTTCCTTTTCGATATCCTTCAGGTAAGTGGTATCATCAATGGTTAAGGACACGGCAACTTCTGATGTGGTTACCATATCGATAGATGTCCTATATCTTTCAAACACCTCGAACAACCGGCGCAAAAAACCATGCGCCAATAACATCCTGCTCGATTGTACTTTAATGGCCGTGATACCATCCTTAGCAGCAATTGATTTGATCTGATCTTTTTCGCTATTGTTGGTGATCAAAGTGCCTGCGGCTTGAGGGTCCATCGTATTTAATAACCGAACCGGTATCTTGTATTTTTGGGCAGGAAATACGCTTTGGGGGTGCAAAATCTTCGCGCCAAAATAAGCTAACTCAGCGGCTTCATCAAATGAAAGCTGCGCGATCGGTTTGGTTCCCTTTACAATACGCGGGTCGTTATTGTGCATGCCATCAATATCGGTCCAAATTTGTACTTCCTCACTGCGGATACCTGCCCCTATTAAGGATGCGGTATAATCGCTGCCCCCGCGGCGCAGGTTATCGATCTCACCGAAAGAGTTGCGGCAGATATAGCCTTGCGTAATGAAAAGCTTATTATCAGGATATTTATCCAGCAATGGTGCAATATGTTCCGTGATATAGTCGACAATCGGCTCATTATCCTCGTCGATCTTCATAAAATCAAGCGCGGGCAGTAAAACTGATGGCACACCGATCTCTTTCAGGTAAACATGATACAAAGTAGTAGATAGCAACTCACCCTGTGCTAATATTACTTTGTCCTCGATATTGGTGAAAAGATCATTCGATAAATTGGATAACAAGTCGAAATGATAATCTATTACCTCCTTGCCTTGCTCCAGATATTCGGGTTTGGCGAAGAGTTCCTTTATAAATATTTCGTATTTATCCTTTAATAACTTAATTAACTCAGCAGCCTTTGCTTTATCTCCGGCCAGGTAAGCTTGCCCTATTTCGACCAAACTATTGGTAGTGCCCGACACTGCTGACAACACCACGATCTGCCTCTCGGCAGGATTAATAATATCCAGCAGTTTCATCATCCGCTCAGGGCTTCCTACCGATGTTCCGCCAAATTTTAAAACTTTCATTTTTTGTTTCTGTTTACCACAAATGATTGATATTCTTGTATTGATTTTGAGGCGCTAAAAATAGGATTTTAACCACTATATACCTAAAATGAACAAAATAAAATTCGGTACCGATGGCTGGCGTGCCATAATCGCCGACGATTTCACCGTTGAAAATGTAAAACGGGTAGCCTATGCAACCGCATTATGGCTAAAACAAGAATTTAAGGAACCCTCAGCCGTTGTGGGCAGCGACCCGCGATTTGCCGGCCCCTTGTTTGCTGACGTAACCACTTGTGTACTGGCATCACAAGGTGTAAAAGTTTTCCGCGCCGAAAATACGTTTGTTTCCACCCCTATGATCTCGCTGGGTACAGTTAGGAAAAACGCCTCTGCCGGTATCATTATTACGGCAAGCCACAACCCGCCGTCATATAATGGCTATAAAATAAAAGCCAGCTATGGTGGTCCGGCTACACCGGATGATATTGAAAAAGTAGAATCGCAAATACCTGATACGATAGACCTTAAGTTGAAAACGGTTGTCGATTATCAAAAAGACGGTTTGGTTGAGTTTGTCGACCTGGAAGCCATGTATATCGCCCATGTTGAAAATAATTTCGATTTGGAGCTTATCCGTACCAGCGGCAAGGAATGGGCGTATGATGCGATGTATGGTGCAGGTATGAATGTGATGGAAAACCTATTTCCGGATATCACCCGTATACACAGCGATCACAATCCCGGTTTTAATGGTCAGGCGCCCGAACCGATCCAGCGTAACCTAAAGGAGTTTGAAGATATCATCAAACTATCAGAAGGCGAAATTGCTGCAGGTTTGGTTACTGATGGCGATGCTGACCGTATCGGCTTATATGACGAAAACGGCAACTTTGTGGACTCGCACCACATTTTATTATTGCTTATCCACTACATGTATAAAGTAAAAGGCCAAACCGGCGAAGTTTATTCAACCTTTAGCTGTACCAGCAAAATACAAAAGCTTTGCGACGCTTATGGGTTAAAGAATACCGTAACCAAGATCGGCTTCAAATACATTTGCGATCTGATCGTTAATTCGGGCAAACCGTTCCTTGTGGGTGGCGAAGAATCAGGCGGTATCGCAGTTGCCGGACACATTCCTGAACGCGATGGCATCTGGATAGGCCTTATTATTTGGGAATTCATAGCCAAAACCGGCCGTTCATTAAGTGAACTGGTTCAGGAAATATATGATGTTGTAGGCAAATTTGCTGTTGAGCGTTATGACCTGCATGTTACCGAAGAAAAGAAACAACAGATCATCAGCAATTGCAAAACCGGCAAATACACCAGCTTTGGTAACCTGAAAGTATGCAGAACTGAAGACATGGATGGCTTTAAATTCTTTTTTGAAGATGAAAGCTGGGTAATGATACGCCCTTCTGGCACCGAACCTGTATTACGTGTGTACGCCGAAGCGCCAACATCGGCAGATTCATTTAAAATATTAGATACTGTAAAAGCAGTTCTGTTAGCTTAAAATATGCACCAATAGAAAAGCCATCGGCTATAATAGCTGATGGCTTTTTTCATTTCCAAAATTAATACTATTGTACAATAAACGTACCCACTAACAGTGCCAACACCTGGTCCATGCTTAATGGTTCGTCAAATGCAGCTGCTGCGTCGATCTGACCGATGGCTTTACCATCGGGATCCATTAATTGCGAAACATCAACACCGCCTTGCATTACATTATCTTCTCCGGCATAATTTCCATTCACCAGGGCAATACCGGTATCATTACCCAAACCTGCTGTACTGTTTATCCAAACAGCAATATTGCCGTTGTATTTTATGGTACGCAAATAGCGGATCGCTGAAGCATGGCGCGCTTCAACGGCATGGATAGAAAGTGCTGCGGTAAGCACCACCTGGTTCCCTAATAAATTAGGCGCCTGCCCTTTGTAGGCACGTACCCCCGTATCCTCAAATGTTTCTGCCACTGCCAAAAATGTTTGGTAATTACTTAGTACGTCTTTAAATGGACCGTTTCCTTTACCATTACCCGCCGTCAAGTCAAATTTGGGCGCATCAACCGGCGTACCGCCTAATTGCTTAATAACACTCTGCAAGAAGGTTACGTGATGATTTTCGTCATCAGTGATATCAGCTATATAGGACTTATCGCCAGCCGGTATCAGCCCGGAAGCGGCTGTTCCCTGGTTGTAAAAATAGGACTCCAGGTATTCCAGTGTTAAAGCATAGTTCAGCACATCGGTGACAGAGGCTGAAGGTGCAGTACCGGCATAAGCTTTTTTGAAAATGCTACCTAAAGCAAAAGGAAGGGCAGCTACGGCTACTTTTGAGCCAAAGCTAGTTATATTTTTGATCGCATCGCGACGAGGGCTCACACGCTCGTTAAACTCAGGATCAATTTTTTCAATTTCTTCAATAACGTTAAATAAGTTCATGATTTTGAGTTTTTAAGCGGTGTAACCATAATGTGATGCACTAACCTTAGTTGTAAGGTAGGTATTGGCAATAGGCAAAACGTCGGCAATAGCTGATGATTTGTTCAACCCGTTGCTGTCAACAACATCGCTTCCTGCATAATCGCCAAATTTTACCAGGTTGCGTATATAAGCGGCATGTCTCGCCTCTACCGATACAATTTTACCGGCAATTGTAAGGTAGTCAGGATTCTGGATCAGATAACCTGCACCGTCATAAGCTTGTACACCCAGATCTTCAAATGCTTTCGCAGCACCGATAACGGCAGTACGACTTGTGAAATCGATCTTGCTGAAATCAGGCGTTAGTGCCGGAATTGCGTTTGATCCTAATGCTTTTTTGAAAAACTCGCGATGACACACTTCGTGTTGCCTGATTTTAGTAAAACATTCTTTTTCCTGGTCGCTGATGCCGTGGTAAGGTGTAGCCACCACTTGCGTATAAAACGCAGCTTCTAATTGCTCAAGGGCATAAGCATAATTTAAAATGCCAAGATCGCCGCTGCCAATGTCAATACTGCCGTTTGCGGTCAAATGTGAAGAGCCTTTGGGGCTAACACTGTCATTGAGTTTGCTGCACGATGCCACTGCCAGCAGGCCTACGGATGCTACGCCGGCGCCGGCGTACTTTAAAAATGACCTTCTGGCCAGATTTAAATCACCGGTTTTTTCGGTAATTTCTGTTTTCATAAAAATTTTATTTAAGATGATTGTGGATTAATCAGGAGTTAAACTAACTACGCTTTATGGAAACGGTTAGTTTTATAATTGGCAGAGACACAGGCTCTAAGTAACTCTTAATTAGAGTAAACAATAATAGGCCCAGGATGTATGGGTGTAACCTTTTTCGATCTGGGTTTTGACCATCACCGGACTAACATTAACGCACTTCAGCAAGGTTTTTGTCGAAACTTCAAATTCCTTCCAGAATATTTGTGTACATAGCGTTAAATTATTGTTAGCTAACCAAACAATTTTAAAGGTCAATGAGTTAGCTCTTTAAGATTGTTTGAACATACTAATACTCCTACCATTGAAAAAGATTTTATTTGTTTTATTGTGTATTATTATCTCAATTGGGGCTAATGCACAAAATAAGAAACTTGATACAGCAAAAAAGAAGCTGGCAGACACAGTTAAAAAAGATATCTTAACTGCGCCGGATACCGTAAAAAAACTGCACACCAACCCCCTGTCATTAGTGCCGCCGGTTGCTTTTATTACTTATGGCGCGTTATCATTCCCTGTTCATCCTATACGCCGGGTTGATTATTATATCAAAGGCCAGATAAGAAGAAGCGATTCGACTTTCAGTTCTCATGCCGAGAGCTATTTCCAGATAACGCCTATCCTGATGGTGTATGCTTTAAACCTCGCTGGGGTTGAAGGCAAAAACCGGTTTATCGACCGTACCGCATTGCTTGGCCTTTCGGGCGGCATACTGGTGATCACCGAAGGCCTTACTAAAAAATTCAGTCACCGCCTGCGACCCAACGGGGCCGATTATTTGTCCTTTCCTTCAGGGCATACTGGTTTAGCATTTATGGGTGCAGAATTTATGGCGCAGGAATATGATGCCAAATCGCCTTTGTATGGTGTTTTAGCCTATGGCATTGGAACCACGACGGGTGTTTTCCGGATGTATAACCGCGACCACTGGTTCAGCGATGTGGTGGCGGGTGCAGGTTTTGGTATACTTTCGACTAAGTTAGCTTACCTCGTTTATCCATCCATACGTAACTGGATTACACATGGGGATCAAAAAGCCGAACAAAAAGGTATAGGCAATCCGCCGCCTAAAAAGGAAAGCAGGTTCCGGAATACCCAACTGGTACCAACCGCCATGCAGAACGGCGCGTTAGGTTTGTCATTTTCGACCGATTTTTAAACGAAAAAGAGCGGATATTTAAGATGTATCCGCTCTTTACTATTCGTACTTATCGTACTTCAATCCGGCAGATGCAGCGCCTGTTTAACTTCCGAGTAATTTTTAATATTGATATGCGCCAGGGTATGTACACCACCAGGTATGATAACATACCTGAACTGGTGAGCATTGGATATGCCGCCGTATGCGTTTAAGCTGCTTGCCAGATCTATCCGCACATTGCCGGGTGTAACCAGCGCCGACCATGTATCTATATTCGCCGTCGCGCCATCCATATAGGTGATGGCAATTGGCAACTCGCTTACCTGGTTGGTTGGCCATATTACGGGCGTATAACCATCGAGTTTGCCATAAACCAGGACTGAACCATTGTCAAGGATCGCCTGGGTTATTTTCGATGCAGCTTTGTTAGCATAAAAATGATAAGTACCGAAAATAGTGTCTTTGGTGTAGGACGAAGGTGTATACCAGTCAGAATAAATAACATTGGCCGTACCGGTAGCGCCCGTTGAACCCGTTGCGCCATTTGTACCATTTGACCCGGCGATACCGGCAGTTCCTGTTGTACCTGTAGGCCCGGTCGGTCCGATTGGACCCTGCGGCCCCGGATTACCGCTTTTTCCGCACGATGATGCCACGATCATCATAAAAGCAATTGCAAGCAGCAATAAATAGTTTGTTTTTTTCATGATTCAAATGTTTTAATTGTGTAGTAAATGTTTTTCGTTATCGGAATCAAAATTGCCGCAAAAGCATAAAACGGCCGTCAGTAAGCGTACGCGAAATGCCGGGGGTTTTTACCCGATCTTGAAAATGTGATACCCGTAGATGTGGTGAGTAGATTTACCCATTGATGCAATAGGGTAAATACGTATGCTGTGTGTATATTGCAATTATCTTCAAAGCATCATGAAAAAAGCAACACTTTTAGTAGCTCTTATTTTAGCCTGCGTGATAAAAGCCTTTTCGCAGGCACCGACCTACGAAATTTATGCCCTACGATTTGCATCTATGAAAGATGCTACGCCTACCGAGGTTTGGTCGCTCAATGCACCGAAAACAGATAGTGTTCACATTGACTTCGTGATTTGGCTGGTCAAAGGCAGCAATGGGAAGAATATTTTGGTTGACGCCGGTTTTTTGAGCGATATTGCTGATGCTAAAGAATTCAATCCGGTAAATTATATACGTCCTGATTCGGCCCTGCTGAAAATCGGTATAAAGCCCGAAAGTGTTACGGATATCATCCTATCTCACCCGCATTGGGACCATATTGATGGTATTAGCCTATTCCCCCAGGCCCATATCTGGATCCAGAAGGATGATTATGGTTATTTTGTTGGCGACGGCTGGCAAAAGGATCCGACCAATAATGGATTTAACCCAAGAGATGTAATTAAAATGGTTGAACTGAATATAGCCGGCAAAGTAACCCTGGTGAACGGCGATAATAAAGAAATAATGCCGGGAATAACAGTTTATACCGGCTCACGGCATACCTTTAACTCGCAATATGCGGTAGTTAAAACGGGAACTGACCGCATAGTTCTCGCTTCCGACAATATCTGGATATATTACAGCTTAGACCACATGGTACCTACATCAGTTGGCGGCACATTGGACCCTGCTGGCTATGTAAAGGCTATGGCGAGGATGAAAACTTTAGCATCTGATATTAAATACATCGTCCCGGGTCATGATCATCAAATGTTTACGAGGTTCCCGAAAGTTGCGGATGGTGTGGTTAGGATAAAATAGGCAGAATCCCGGCTTAAAAACAGCTTTTCGTTGACAATCAGTAGTATTACGTGCTATAACATACAAAAATGCGTAAAACTACGTGACCTGTGTGTTTAACTTATGCGTAAATTTATTATTGATTAGTGATACCTACACTGATCGTAAAGAAAAACAGCATGAACGCATATTCAATTTTTGGAGCAATTATTACGTTTGTACCAATGGTTATGATCGTTTCTATCGTTATTGTACGCGGTAAAAAGATATTTGACCAGTGAGTATTTGAATGAACGGTTACTACGCTGTCTGAAATGGTAAATTTCGGATTGGCATAGCTGTCTATTTGAGGCAACAAACTTGATCAAGTAGTATTGTCACAAACAAAGCCACTATACGGTTTTATCAAAGCATAAAGCAGTATTACCGATTTGGTAGCTGGCAGAGTTTTCTGTTTTATATCATCACCAAACCATATAATATTACGATGAATGCAATGATGATATAGATCACAGATATACCGTAAAATGTAGTCCAGCGTACCCAGTTGGCAATTTCCTTTAATATTTTTACGATCGGGTCATCGTTTTTTTTGATAACCATGAAACCGTCCTGCCTGCTCCTCTGGGCCATCACCTTTTGCTCTTCTGCATAACGGAACCGCCCGGGTTCAAAGTGTTGATCACAATAAGGGCAACGTTCGTCTATCGCACCGATCCGGTTGGACCATTTGCTGCAATGCGGGCATTTTATTTCGTCAACGCTCATAATAAGCCTCCTTTAGTAAAATAACGGTAATAAAGCTATATTGTTCTTTTATGAATACGGATTATTTAAGATGGTTACTTCCTAATGAAGGTACGAAAAAAGATGACAAAAACAATGTGCTGGAATACCTAATTTTTAACAACCAGGAATAGCTACTTTATCAACGCATTCTTCTCTTTAGTAAAATTCTTATAGACCAGTTTATCCAGCCATGCAGGGAAGAATTTGCTTAATTGTACCAGCAATTTTCCCTGGCCGGTCATGATCAGCGTGCGGCTGCGGTTTTCTACGCCATCGGCAATGATTCGGGCTACTTCTTCGGCGGTCATCATTTTATCTTCTTCCAATGTGCTTTCGCCCTGCGATACGCCATTTTTATCCAAAGCTGTGTTACGTATGTTGGATGCTGTAAAGCCAGGGCAAGCCGTCATTACATGTACACCTGTTTTAAGATTTTCCATACGCAATACGTCTAAAAAGCCGTTCATAGCAAATTTAGAGGCAGAATACCCCGCACGGCCGGGCAGACCCTTATACCCTGCAATAGAGGACACCCCTACAACGCTGCCTTTAGTTTCCAGGATATGCGGCAGCGCGAACTTGGTACAATAAACGGTTCCCCAAAAGTTAATGTCCATCACCGTTTTCATCACCTTAACATCTACATCGTTAAACAAGGCACGCATACTGATGCCTGCATTATTAATGAGGATATCGATTTTACCAAAGGTGGTTATGGTTTGTTTGATGAGAAATTCGCAGTCCGATTCAACTGAAACGTCGCATTGTACGGCTACCGCTTTGATACCATATTGACTGATCAGGCTTTCGGTTAATTCGCAAAGGGCAACGTACTGGCGGGCGGCTACCACAAGATTGGCTCCGCGACGGGCAAACTCAATTGCAAGTGCCTTGCCTATCCCTGACGATGCCCCGGTGATTATGACGACTTTTTCATTCAATTTCATACGACGAAGGGTAAATTTCGCCTATGTCTTTTAGGTTGATCACAGGCAGCTTAAACAAATATTTAGCTGCGAAGATAAACATAGCACCATAAAAATGCCTAATGCCATCCCAGCTAAATTTGCTTACAAATTTGCCCGGTAACTGAATGATATATGTTTTTGAATAATAATATGTTTTAAAGCCCTGCTGCCTTAAACGGTAAGCCAGGTCCATATTATAGCCGTAGCGGCTAAAACGCTCGTCGAACAGGCCGGTTTTATCTAATGCTGATTTACGCAACAGCATACAGTCTTCGTGCAACACGTCCACTTCCGAAGTTTCGAATTCCTCCACCCAATCATTTTTTTTGTTTGATGAAGAAATTGATTTAGGGAAATAGGAAGCTAATCCGGCCAATTTGAGGACTGAAATCCATCCTTTGCTTAAACTGCGCTTGGATTCAGGCAGATAATCGCCCTTGTAATCGATCATGCGCACACTTGTACCACCAACTAAAGGGTGGCTATCCATAAAATCGACCAGTTTTTCCAGGTTATCGGCACCGGTGAGCACGTAAGGGCTCAAAAGCAAAACATAATCTCCTGTAGCGGCACGGATGGCCTTATTGTAAGCTACTGACAAACCAAGCGCTGTTCGGCTGGCCATGATACGTACTTTGGGAAATTCGAAGGAAAGCATTTCGAGTGAACGGTCGGTTGAGCCATTATCCACCACAATTACCTCGTATGCCACACCGCTGCGACCTTTAAACAAGGTACCCAGGGCTAATCTTAACCCGTTTTTTGAATTGTGATTGATAAAGATTACCGAAAGTTTCATTCCGCTACTTTGACAGTGAATTTTCGTAAGGGACACGGGTTACAATAGAACGTCCTAATGTAACCTCATCCACATACTCCAATTCACCACCAAAAGCTATGCCACGGGCTATAGTTGAGATGCTTATGTTGAAATCTTTTAATCTTTTGTGCAAATAAAACAGGGTTGTGTCGCCCTCCATCGTGGCGCTCAAAGCAAAAATCACTTCTTTAACCTCATTTTCCCGTATGCGCTCTACCAGGGTATCTACCTGGAGGTCCGAGGGACCAATCCCGTCCATTGGGGATATTAATCCCCCAAGTACGTGGTACACACCGTTATACTGGTCGGTATTCTGTATAGCCATTACATCACGTGTATCTTCTACTACACATATCATAGCATGATCGCGCTTGTGTGACGAGCATATTTCACACACTTGCAAGTCTGAAATGTTATGGCAAATGCGACAGAACTGTATCTCGTTCCGCAATTTGCTGATGCTGTGACTAAAACGTTCCACATCAGCCTTATCCCGATTGAGTAAATGCAGCACTAATCGTAAAGCAGTCTTTTGTCCTACCCCCGGCAGTTTAGCAAACTCGGCCACTGCATTCTCCAGCAACTTTGACGAAAAGTTCATGTTGCGAATTTAATCAATTTAGTCCGTAAGTCGGAAAGTCCGCATAAGACCGAAAGTTGTGGAATGGGATTTTATTTTTTATACATAAATTGCCAAAAGAAATTTTTAAATAATGTCATTGCGAGGAGGTACGACGAAGCAACCCCGTAGCTATGCTCGCCGATTATGTATGGCGACGAGGTTGCCACGCTATCGCTCGCTATGACATAGCTTTTTAATTTATGTCGCCGTTAATATTACTTACTTTCATCATTGGTTATTTTCTGGTACTGCTCATCATCTCGTGGCTAACCTCGCGCAAGTCATCCGATAACGATACCTTCTTTGTAGCCAACCGCAATTCCAAATGGTACCTGGTGGCTTTTGGTATGATAGGCACAGCGTTAAGTGGTGTGACCTTTATTTCTGTTCCGGGGAAAGTGGGCGCACCCACCGGCGACCAGTTTGAATATTTCCAGTTTGTATTGGGTAATGCAGCGGGGTTTATCATCATCGCTACGGTGCTGTTACCGCTTTATTACCGCATGAAACTGACTTCTATTTACAGCTATATCGAACATGCTTTAGGTACATGGAGCTATAAGACAGCAGCCGCTATATTTTTGATCAGTCGCACTATCGGATCTGCTTTCCGTCTTTATTTAGTGGTGATCGTATTGCAGAAGTTTATTTTTGATAACTATCATATCCCTTTCGCTGTTACGGTTTTGATCTGTTTAGTATTGATATGGTCATACACCTTTAAGGGCGGGTTGAAAACTATTATCATCACTGACAGCTTACAGACCTTCTTTTTAGTGTCGTCGGTATTCCTGTCTATCTATTTTATCTGCAGCAGCCTGCACATGAATATATTTGAAGCTGCTGATGCCATCAAAAACAGCAGTTATTCCAAAATTTTCTTTTTTAATGACTTCCTGGGCAGCCATTTCCATATCAGCAAACAGTTTTTAGGCGGGTTATTCATCACCGTAGGCATGACCGGCCTTGACCAGGACCTGATGCAAAAAAACCTGAGCATGAGCAATATCAAAGACGCTCAAAAGAACATGTTCAGCTTTACTACTGTGTTTGTCATCATCAATATCTTTTTCCTGAGCGTGGGCGCATTATTGTATATCTACGCAGCTAAATATGGCATTTCAGTATCCAAAACCGATTACCTCTACCCTACCATCGCACTTAAATATTTAGGCGTATTCCCGGCTGTGGTATTTATGCTTGGGCTAACTGCGGCGACATTCGCAACAACGGATTCTGCCTTAACTGCCTTAACAACCTCCTTTTGTGTTGATTTCCTGGGGTTCACCAAAAACAAAAACGTAAACACCTCAGGAATGGTAAAAACCCGTCATTATGTGCATATCGCATTTTCAGGGCTGATGCTGCTGACTATCGTAATATTCAACGCCATAAATAATGACGCCGTGGTGAGCGCGATATTTAAAGTAGCATCTTACACCTATGGGCCGTTGCTGGGACTTTATTCTTTCGGCTTGTTTTGGGGCAAACGGCAGGTTAACGATAAACTGGTGCCTTTTATCTGCGTTATTTCGCCGGTTATCTGTTACTTCCTGAGCCTACACTCGGCCCAATGGCTTGGCGGGTATGTTTTTGATAACGAACTTATCATTGTAAACGGATTAATTACATTTGTGGGACTGTTGCTTACGTCTTCTAAAAAGACAAAAGCGCAATTCAGTAAATCTATAATTCAATAATCCAATAATTAGAAATGACAGGTGAAGATAAAATAAGACAAGCGTTTGAAAATAAGAACTGGCAGGAAATAAAGGTTACCGACTCCTGGCAGATATTTAAGATCATGGCCGAATTTGTAGATGGCTTTGAAAAACTGGCTAAAATAGGGCCCTGTGTTTCCATATTTGGTTCTGCACGTACCCATAATGATAACAAATATTATAAACTGGCCGAAGACGCCGGCCGCTTGCTTACCGAACGTGGCTATGGCGTAATTTCTGGCGGCGGGCCCGGTATTATGGAGGCTGCCAACAAAGGTGCCTATGAAGCAGGCGGCAAATCTGTAGGCTTAAATATCGAACTGCCTTTTGAGCAATTTCACAATAAATACATTGACCGGGACAAGCTTCTGGAGTTTGATTACTTCTTCATCCGCAAAGTAATGTTCATGAAATACTCCCAGGGATTTATTATTCTTCCAGGAGGTTTTGGTACGATGGATGAGTCATTCGAAGCGATAACGCTGATACAAACCGGTAAAATTGCACGGTTCCCCATCGTTTTTGTAGGAACAGAATATTGGGGCGGCCTTTTTAAATGGGTTGAAGAAAAAATGCTTACCGAGGAGCATACCATCAGCCCCGATGACCTTAACCTTTACCGCCTGGTTGATACAGCTGAAGAAGCTACCGAACACATCTTCCGTTTCTATGATAAGTATGTATTGAAACCGAATTTTTAAACTATTGCATAAAAGCGGCCCTGCTTATCAAAAGGCCGCTTTTTATGTACTTGCTTATCTACCCTTAGTTGCCGGTGTAGTTGCAGTATTTGCCATTTCGGGATTGCCGGTCAATTCTATCATATTGCTTACTTCGTCAAGTACCTTATCGGCGCTGCCCGAATAACCCACATATTTGAAGCGTATGTTTCCACTCTTATCAATAATAAACTTAGTAGGTATACCGTCCACTTTATAACTGGTTACAACCTTTGCCTGCCTGCCATCATCACCTTTCTCATCTAACAATACGTGAAAAGTGTATTTATTATCAGTGATAAATTTTTTAACACCATCGGCATAATTTTGTACTGTTTCCCAGCAATCTACAAATAGGAATTTCACATTCGGGTTATCCTTGTATTTATTTACTGCTAACTGCATCCCTGGAAACGAGGCCTTGCAAGGGCCGCACCAGGTGGCCCAAAAATCTACAATAACAACCTTTCCTTTAAGATCGGCCAATGAAACAGTGTTACCATCGATATCCTTTAACGCAAACGTAGGTGCAGGCATATTTATCATGGTCTTTGCCAAATCAGCCATTATCTTAGCTTTGGCTATTTTTTCTAATGAAGCCAGGTACTGGCTATAGCCATTATCACTACCTTTTACTTTAATATAGTCCTTTTTTAATTCATCTGCCAGCACAGCGGACGATTGCCCATCTTTTATGCCCTTGTCGATAATTTCCATCGCTTTGGTATATTGTCCAGTACCTGCCAGTATTTCAGCATAATGCTCGGTCGAGTTTAGCTCATTGTTTGTGCGGTCGTAAACGGTCTTCATATAAGGCAATGCTTCCGCTGATTTGTTTTCTTTCCATAAAATGTAGGCGTAAGTATCAGCGATTGCGTTGTAACTTCCTTCGGCATACCCCTTTTCCATTTTTGGCGAGGCAAATGCAGACCCAACCGGGTGTGCAATCTGAGCATCCAAAATGTCTATCGCTTCTTTAGCCAATTTTTCAGCTTCCGGCAAGTGTTTTCCCGTTTCGGCCCATTGCCAGGCTATATTGTTTAGATACCCCGGCAACGACGCTTTGTTTTTTAACCGGCTGTCGTATTTATTGTAACCTTCCATATCCTTTTTTTGTAAATATGCTTCAGCCATCAATAAATTAAAGCGATCAACCTGCTTTGCATCGTTCGTGATCGCTGGATATTTTTTGATCAGCATCTTGTATATCGAATCCTTCTTTGCCGGATCTTTTTCCTTGTAAAATGCTGTGCCAATCTCGTTTTTGGCAAAGGTCCCTACCGGAAACTTTGCTCTTATCACTGCCTGTAATGAATCTGCCGCCTTATTATTCCGTGATGCTTCCAAAAGGTCTTCAGCCAACAACATATCATCCTCATTACTGCTTTTCTCCAAAGCACTTACTTTTGCATTAAACACTGTTGAATAAATAGAGTTACGGGCAATCAACGGATAATAATTTGATTGATACTCCTTTTCACTTTCAGGATATAGGGTGAACTCCTTCTTATAAAGTTCCAGGGCGTCTCTAGTATCAGTCTTTATTTTTCCCAGGTAGTTGGCCATCCCATTTGTCATAAAGTTTGCTTGTGTCGCGTACGCTCCCGGCACGGGCTGTTTGTCTTTATACAGCAAATACACATAACCTTTTTCACCGTTGTCATCTACATCGTCACCGGCACTTACCCTGATCATAAATGCTTTTGCTGTAGCCGGTATAGATGCCTCACCCATTAATAATTTACCTTCAGTTTTCATATCAATATCCACAGATGGATAGTCTTTGTTATCCAGGAAGATAGCTACCACACTGATATCTTTTTTCCCGTCAAGCGGCGTTCCGGTCGGGTCATAGGTCAACACGATCTTTTCTCCCGCTGCCGGATACTGGTCAGATAGTTTAAGATGAACATTAGTTTGCGCGAATGCAACTTGAATGGCCAGGATACCCGGTAATGTAAATAAGAGTTTCAGGTTTTTCATAATAGTAAAGGTTTATTGTTTGTTCGGTTATTTGTTAGTTTAATTGGATAAGGGGTGCTTGAAAACTATATTCTTAGTCAAGATAGTAAAAATATAGGGACATGTAATTTAAAATTAAAAATATTCAAACTATAATTTTTATTTTGCGACATGCATAGACCCAAAAAGCAAGCTGCTTTAGGTTTTATTTTCGCTACGCTGCTTATCGATGTGATGGGGCTTGCAATCATTATCCCCGTGTTTCCCAAATTAATTGAGCATCTGATCCATGGAAATGTAAGCCAGGCTTCGATATATGGAGGATGGTTAACAGCGGTTTACGCTATTATGCAATTCATTTGTTCGCCGTTGATCGGCAACCTGAGCGACAAATATGGCCGCAGGCCCGTTTTATTATGTTCATTAGTTGGTTTCGGCATCGACTATTTGTTCCAGGCTTTCGCGCCTACCATCGGCTTATTGTTCATAGGACGGATTATTGCGGGCTTTACCGGGGCAAGTTATACTACGGCAAACGCCTACATTGCCGACATCAGCACACCCGAAAAACGGGCTGCAAATTTTGGATTGGTGGGCGTAGCTTTCGGCCTTGGATTTATCATCGGCCCCGTGATTGGTGGTATATTGGGTAAATACAACGTTCATTACCCATTCCTGGCGGCCGCAGGTTTAGCTTTCCTGAATGCCATTTACGGTTATTTTATTTTACCCGAATCATTGGCCCCGGAAAACCGGAGACCACTTGAGCTAAAAAAGATAAACCCGTTCACGTCATTAATTCAATTAAAGAAGTATAAATCAGTTGTTGGCCTGGCAGCATCATTATTCCTTATTTACTTTGCCGCACAGGCTGTACAAAGCGTGTGGACCTATTATACGATCTATAAATTCAACTGGAGCGAGACTTTGGTAGGTATTTCATTAGGTGTTGTAGGATTTCTAATTGCTGTGGTACAAGGCGGACTGATCCGGCTAATCAACCCAAAGCTTGGCAATGAGCGTAGTATATGGATGGGACTAGTTTTGTATAGTTTAGGCCTTATCCTGTTTGCTTTTGCTACCAAAGGCTGGATGATGTTTGCTTTTCTTGTTCCTTATTGTATGGGTGGTATAGCAGGCCCGGCTTTACAGGGATATATGAGCAACAACGTACCCGCCAATGAACAGGGAAACCTACAGGGAGGGTTAACCGGCCTTATGAGCTTAAGTTCTGTTTTTGGCCCGTTATCAATGACCTGGGCTTTCCATTATTTTACCGGGCCGGGCGCTCCTTTCATTTTTCCGGGTGCACCATATGCCATCGGGGCCTTTTTGATGCTTTTAAGTGCTATATTAGCCGTGTTATCCTTTAAGAAAAATAAACCGACTGTTAAACATCCTGAGGTTACCGGTGTTTAATATTTTCTGAATATGGAAAAAACACCTAAACCAAAAACATCCGCCGCACTGGGTTTTATCTTCGTTACTATTTTTATAGATGTGCTTGGATTGGGCATTATAATTCCTGTCCTTCCTAAGCTGCTCCAAATATTAGGCAACATTAACGTGAATGAGGCTTCCGAATATATTGGCTGGCTCACTTTTGTTTACGCTTCCATGCAGCTGATATTTGCCAGTATAATGGGTAACCTGAGCGACCGGTATGGCCGCCGGCCAATTTTACTCATTTCTCTTTTCGGCTTTGGTTTGGATTATATGGTGATGGCCTTCGCCCCAACTATTGCCTGGTTATTTTTAGGGCGTACCATTGCAGGGATTTGTGGGGCGAGCACTTCAACAGCGACAGCCTACATTGCAGACATAAGTACCGGCAATAAAAGGGCAGCTAATTTCGGCATGGTTGGTGCCGCGTCAGCTATCGGGTTAATTTTTGGGATCGCTTTGGGTGCTTATCTTTTTGCCATTAACATAAGGCTTCCATTTATGGCGGCAGGCGCATTTGCTTTTGCTAACGCGCTTTATGGTTTTTTTGTATTGCCAGAATCTTTGTCGAAAGAACACCGCAGAAAATTTGAATGGAGCCGCGCTAACCCGCTTTTATCGTTGGTAAGAATATATAAAAAACAACCGGTGCTTGCAAGTTTATTAGGCGCCACAGCAATTGTTTACATCGCCCAAAAAGCTGTAGAGTATTTATTGTCGACCTTTATTTATGAAAAGTTTAACTGGACGCCGGCCAGTGTTGGAACTTTAGGATTATTTATCGGAGTTGTTTTATTTGCTATCCAGGGCGGATTAATACGTTATACTGTACCGAAATTTGGCAACCAAAAAAACATCGTCGCGGGCTTGATATTCTATGCTATCGGTTTGGCGCTTATAGCTATTGCCGGCAAAGGCTGGATGCTCTACTTATGTATGATACCCTATTGCCTTGGAGGGGTATCGGGACCGGCCTTACAGGGTTTAGCGACCGACCAGGTGGGAAAAAATGAGCAAGGCGAATTACAAGGCGCTTTCGCTATCCTAAATAGCATAAGTTTGATTATCGGACCGCTGTTGTTTAGTTACGTGTTCTTCTTTTTCACCAAAAAAGGATCAAACGTTTATTTCGCGGGAGCACCTTATTTGTTAGCTGCTGCATTAATGCTGATCAGTATTTTAATGGTGATACGGAGTTTTAAAAAGAATGTCAGTCGAGCCCGCTAACCCCGCCTGAAATAACAAATTTCATCATATCGGCGGCACTCCTGTCAATTGGCTTTACTTTTTCGGCTGAAATGATGATCACCTGCCCGGCAAAAGAGTACGACCATGGGAAATAAACGGCGACATCGCCCGGTAAGCCGATCTTTTCCAGGTCCTTTTGAACCAGGAAACCAATTTTTTTAACCCCAAATTCATTGATCTCGACCAGTACCGGTTCGCTGAATTTTTTTTCGTCGCCTACAAAAGCTTCGGTCAAATCTTTTATAGATGAATAAAGAAATTTAAAAACGGGCAACTTGTTTATCCAGCGGTTCATCCAGCGTTTTATCGGGTCAGTTACCACATTGGTTACCAACACACCAACAATAAGGATCAGGATAAATACGGTGACGATGCCCAGCCCGGGTACGTAAAGTGGTCTGCCTTTTGTATCCGTAATAAAAAACCCACTTAGGTTAAGGGCGCTGTCGAGTTTATATACGCCCCAATACATCAGGAATACGGCAGCGCCAATAGGCACGACGACGATAATACCTTTAAAAAAATAGGTGAAAAGGATCGTAAAAAGTCGCTTCATGGTAAAGGTGTATTTTATTCATAAAAGTACACTCTTTTTACCCGTTGCGAAACATTAGTCAATATTTCATAGGGTATAGTGCCTATTTCCTTCGCCAGTTCCTCAATTTTCAGCTCCTCATTAAATACGATCACCTCATCTCCTTCCCTAACATCAATGCCTGTCACATCCAGCGTACACATATCCATTGATATATTACCTACTGTAGGCGCCAATTTTCCTTTGATCAGCATTTTACCTACACCATTGCCAAAGGCGCGCAGATAGCCATCCGCATAGCCAATCCTGATCACCGCTATCTGGCCATTTTGGGTCAGCTTGCCGTTGCGGTTATAACCGATAGTGTCATTTGCCAAAACTTTTCGTACTTGCGATACGCTGGTTTTAAGCGCAGCAACAGGTTGCAAGCCACTTGTTCCATCCGGGATTGCCGTATCAATACCATATAAGCCTATACCCAGCCTTACCATATCATACTGCGCCTGTGGCCATCGCGTTATGCCAGAAGTGTTAGAAATGTGCTTTATTACCTTATAGCCTAAAGATTTCTCAATCTTTTTAAAGGCGCTTTCAAAGCGCTTTATTTGGCTTTTGGTAAACTCATCATGCTCACTGGCATCACTTGCAACCAGGTGCGAAAAAACAGACTGTACTTTTACATAACGGTTAACCTCGAGCAGATCGCACAAAATTTCTATTTCGAAATCTTCGAAACCCAAACGGTGCATGCCTGTGTCGATCTTCAGATGCACGGGGTAATTGTTCAACCCGTGTGTTTGTGCGTATTTTACAAACTCATCCAGTAAATTAAAGCTGAATATTTCAGGTTCGAGCTTATACTCAACCAGTTTATCAAACGCCGACGCTTCAGGATTCAAAACCAATATTGGTAAGGTGATGCCGGCTTGCCGTAAAGCAACGCCCTCATCTATATAAGCCACGGCCAGGTAATCAACCTTATTATACTGCAGCATATTAGCTACCTCAAACGTTCCGCTACCGTAGGAGAACGCTTTCACCATTGCCATCACCTTAACGCCTGGCTTTAGCTTTAATCGATAGAAATTGAGGTTATTCAACAAAGCATTCAGACTGATCTCCATCACTGTTTCGTGCGCCTTTAAGGTCAGCGCCTGGCTAATTCGCTCGAATTCAAAGCTTCGCGAACCTTTGATCAGGATGGTTTCATTATCAAAGTTAAGCGCATTCAAGTGTTTTAAAAGGGCATTAGTATCGTTGTAAAAATGCTTTTCGGAGACATCGAAATCTAATCCATATTTGGCCAACGAGTCGCCAACGCCGATAAACTTATCTACCTTTTTATCGCCAATTAAAGCGTCAACCTGCTTATATAAAACATCCTGCTGCAAGCCGGACTGGAAAATATCCGAAAGGATAAGCGTTTTTTTCGGATGCTGATTTTGCTGGCCGAGAAAATTGAGCGCGATTTCGAGTGACTGTACATCCGAATTATAAGAATCGTCGATAACCGAGCAATCGTTAATCCCATTTTTCAGTTCCAGGCGCATGCTAACCTGGTTCAATTTCTCTATCCTTTTATCGGCCTCTACCGCACTATAACCCATGGCCAGCATCGTAGCCCAGCAAACTATGGCATTTTCAACAGAAGCTTCGTCCATGAAAGGTATCAGGCACTCAATTTCCTTTCCTTTGTAAATTGCGCGCAGATAGTAATTGCGGGATATTACCGTCTCGGCAAAAACATATAGGTCGGCCTGGTTAAATTTGGTGCTCCAGGTAAAACGACTCCTGACTTTTATATCCTCTTTGTAGTCGATCAATTGATCATAATTATGGATCAATAATTTAGCATGCTTAAAAAGCCTGAGCTTTTCCTGTATTTTTTGTTCACGGCTTTCAAATCCTTCGTCGTGCGCGGGACCGATGTGCGTCAATACACCGATAGTAGGTTTGATGATAGCTTCCAGTTTACCCATTTCGTTCATAGTGGATATGCCGGCTTCAAAAATACCAAGCTCATCTTTCTCATCTATCTGCCATACTGAAAGTGGTACACCGATCTGCGAGTTATAGCTTTTTGGATTACGGACGATGTTTTTATCAGCGGATAGCAACTGGTATAGCCATTCTTTCACGATAGTTTTGCCGTTACTGCCGGTAATGCCAATCACTTCCAGCTTAAAACGGCTGCGGTGATAGGCAGCAAGTTTTTGCAAAGCGTCCAAGACATTCTCGACCAATAAAAAATTGGCTTCCGGCATCCTGATCTCCGTTTGATGCGTTACCACAAAATTGCGCACCCCCGAGGCATAAGCTTCAGCCACAAACTCATGCCCGTTTCGTCGGCCACTGAGCGCGAAGAACAACCCTTCTGTCGCGTTGGTAATACGGCGACTGTCGGTTAATAAGGTGCTGATCGTATCTTCGTTCACGATAGTTCCCTCCGCTCCTATTATTTCTTTTATGGCCGTTATCTGGTAGTGGTTGCTGAGCATGGTACGAATTTGCTTATATTTCTGCCAATAGAAGAATTTTTACCCAATTTTGGTTTTAATGGATCAACCCAAAACGCAAAAAATAACCGACGAAAAAGTTGCGCTTGCCAAGGCCGAACATTACTGCGCCTACCAGGAACGATCGCAGCAGGAAGTGCGCGATAAATTGTACGAATGGGGCATGTATCCAACGGGGGTTGAAAATGTGATCATGCGCCTTGTTGAGAGTAATTTTATAAACGAAGAACGTTTTGCAAACGCCTATACAACAGGTAAATTCAGGCAAAAAGGCTGGGGGCGCGTCAAAATAAAGCAGGGTTTAAAGCTGAAAAAAGTATCGGATCCATTAATAAAAAAAGCTTTGAAAAGCATTGATGAAGACGAATACCTCGAAATGCTGCGTAAGATCATTCAGAAGAAAGAGGCTTCCGTCACCGAAAAAGTATCCTATAAACGGAAATACAAATTGCACCAATATGCTTTGAGCCGGGGTTTTGAGAATGATCTGATCGGGGATGTTTTGAGGGATGAATAAATCAACAGTTTGTCGCAAACATACCGTTGCATTGTCGTTTTTACAACTCACGCATCACACTCATCCATTTTAACTTTGTTCAGAATTAAACTAACAGCAAAATGAGAAAGATCACAATTATGGAGCATATCTCGCTGGATGGCGTGGTGCAATCACCCGGCGGACGGACAGAAGATGATCAGCATGGTTTTACGCATGGCGGGTGGTCAATGCGGTATAAGGATGAAACCATTGGCAAGGCTATCGTCGCAGCGCATGACCGAAGGTTTGATCTGCTGCTCGGTCGTCATACTTACGATATATGGTCTGGCTATTGGCCAAATGAACACGAAGGAACGATAGCAAGCAGTTTCAACTCTGCCACAAAATATATTGCGACCCACAGGCCGGAAAGCCTTGTATGGGGCCCGGCCAAAGATTTAGGCACAAACATCGTGGAAGGTATTCGCACGCTCAAAGCAACGGATGGTTCTGACCTGCTCCTTTGGGGAAGTTCGACTCTGACGCCCATATTGCTCGAAAACGGACTGGCCGATGAGATCATACTGATCGTCTATCCTGTCCTGCTTGGCAAGGGAAAACGTTTCTTTTCGGATAATGCTTATCCGCAGCAACTTGAACTGGTTGATAGTAAGGCCGGCGGATCAGGTGTGTTTTATAACACTTACCGGTATGCTGGAGCGCTGGCGGCTGAATCATAGCCTAATTTATTCCAACGAAATCAGTGACTTAACATGCAAATTCAAAAATTTTCCATTTACCGCTTGCAGAATATTCATTTCTCTCTATATTTGCACTCCGCAAACGAGATAGTAGTTTGTGAATGCGAAAGTAGCTCAGTTGGTAGAGCACGACCTTGCCAAGGTCGGGGTCGCGAGTTCGAATCTCGTCTTTCGCTCTAATCCCTTCCACCAAAGAAGGGATTTGTTTTTAAAGGTTACCCACTCGCTCAGATGGTGGAACTGGTAGACACGCAGGACTTAAAATCCTGTTCCCGTTAAAGGAGTGCGGGTTCGATTCCCGCTCTGAGTACAAAAGCTAACTTTCGGGTTGGCTTTTGTTGTTTTTGTAGTTCAGCAATATGAATTCTTCTTAAGAGCTAACCTCAAGCCTATACCCCTTACCGCGTACAACAACAATGTTGATATTAGGATCAAGCTCCAGTTTCTTTCTAAGTTTTGATATGAACATATCCAGGCTGCGCCCCACAATAACACCTTCATCTTCCCATATCTCTTTTTGCAGCCGGCTTCTCTCTATAGTCTGGTTAGGAGATAACGCGAAAATGAGTAGCAGGCGCGTTTCGGTGCCGGTCAGATCTATGGTCTCTTTATTGATTATCAAATGCCGTTCCCTCGCATTAAACAAGACCGAGCCAAAAGTGAATACCTGGGTGCGCTGATCGTTAGATGAGGCTTTCTGCGACTTAACCGGTCTCAAAAAAATGAAGCCGACAAACGCCAGAAATGTCAGACCGCCTAAAAGATAGCCATTCTTTGCAGTAACTATTCCCGCCGATTTGAATTTAATATCGATCATATAAAACGCTGTCGGTTGCTTTCTTCCTTTGCATGCTATAATATCATCTTTCTTATTTCCGGATATTGCAAATCCATAGGCCACACGGGCGTTGCCACCGTTAAGAATATTGACAACATAGTCACTTGTGAGTGGGTCCTGGGCTAACAAACGCGTGGTGGTGCTCACCAGTGAATCCGGTTGGAAAGTGAGGGGATTCTCAAAACTGATACGGTATTCGTTTTCTGCTATCTTTTCTACCGGCAGTACCCTCGATGTACTGTCGCCCGACTGTAAAAGCAATTTATCCCCGATCCTGCGAAGCAAAATTTCCCTTCGGGCGATATTAAAGTCGTCATTACCTGTCATGCTGAAAGCCGCGCAGGTTACAGATATAACCAGGAGCAGGGTTAGCCCCCACAGGTACTTCCGTCTCCCGGAGAGGAGATTTCTGCTATCGCGCATAGTGTCAAGATTTTATTTACAAAGTTTACATTTTTATTTACAATCCGGACTCTTCAACCCGAAAAATATCAAAGTAATTTCGTTGAATCAAATTTGAAAAAACATGAAAAAAGTCATTTATGCGCTGATCGTACTACTGTTTGCGGCGAGCGGACTGGTATTTGCTAATCGTGAAATTAAAAATGAAGTTTCTAAAAAGTCAACCCCAAAGCCACTCTCTGCTGCGGAAAGTAAAGCTGCATTGAAAAAATGGGAAGCTACCCCTGATGGTATAAAGTTCAAAAAATGGGAAGCGTCTCCCGCAGGTAAACAAGTGTATGCCAGTATTGATAAAATAAGGAAGCAAGTAAGTGCTTTTACCAATATGGATGCTGTTATAACCTCTCTTTCTCTTCCGCCAGGCTCACGATTAGGTTTCGGTGTGATGGTCAGGATCAATGGTGACGACTATATTCTTGATTTTGGGTCGGAAAATTCTGACAATAATTTTTTAAGCTTTAACAATGAATTTCAGCGATTGCATAGCCTGAAAGTTAACGACAAAATAATGATAAGAAGCCATAACGTATCGCTCGCACCCAAGTATGCATACCCAATCGTATCGGGCGATCATGTAGAACGGGATAATAAAATACTTTATGAACGTCCCCCTCACAAAGGCGGTTGTTAAGCAATAAATTATGAAATACGCACACGTATATGCCCTGTTCTGGATGCTTTTTTTTTGCACCTCCTGTGGACAAAACCAAACAAACTTACCACGAGATAATTTCAGTAAAGAACACAATGGCGTCTCCGAGTCTCAACTTAAAGAGGCGGCTGCCTCCAAGGTGCCTATTAGTATGGTTCGGAATGTAAAGCAAGGTAGAAACGGAGCCATTTTGATTGCTGCATCATGGGGTGGTGTTTTTCGCTACGATGGAAAATCGTTTATTAATCTCACGATTAGTAAAATAGGTTCGCACATATTTTGGGATGTACTGGAAGATCGACGAGGAAACCTTTGGTTCGCTTCTACTGATTCAGGGGTTTATAATTACAATGGTAAAACCTTTCAACATTTTACTACAAGGGAGGGACTTGCCAGTAATATTGTCTTTAAAATTTATGAAGATAAAGCCGGCGTTATTTGGTTCGGCACCGGAGGCGGAGTAAGCCGTTACGATGGGAAATCCTTTCGAAATTTTACAGCGAAAGACGGACTGTCCAATAATGTTATTAGTACTATTATGGAAGATAAAACCGGGAGATTATGGTTTGGCACAAGGGGCGATGTATGTTTTTATGATGGAAAAACTTTTACCGTTTTAAAAAACAAAGATGGCAAAGCGTTTAAGAACGTTTGGTCAATCATCGAAGATAAAAAAGGAAGCATTTGGTTCGGTGATGTTGATGGTCTTTGGCGCTATGATGGCAGAACCTTTACTAAGGTGTCGCAGAGGGGGGCTTATGCAATAATCGAAGATAAAAAAGGAAACATCTGGACCACCGGCCCGCTAAATCCGAAAGTCTGGGCACTTTCACGTTATGATGCAAAGTCCTTGTACAATAAAGTGCCCACTGTAACAGAAATTAAGTCAGAAGGAAGAACGAATTTTTTTGGGATATTGGAAGCTAACGACGGAAGTATTTGGTTTGGATCTGGACATGGGGTTTATCGTTATGATGGAAAGACCATCACGGACTTTAAAAGTAAAGAGGGTCAGAAATAATGAAAAGCTACTTATAAATCTGCGTTTTGTTCCTGATAAGTGTTTTTTGCACTTCCGCAGAGGACAGCCATGGAATTGACAGTAGGTTGGATTGATTAAATTAGCGATATATTTAAAACGATCTTTGGGTGAATAGTCCTGAAATAGGTTGACTATTCATAATGCGGTTCGATAATAAATCCCAAACATTTTCGCATCTTAATTAAGCACGTTCTGATACGTCGCGCTTATGAACCTGTCGCAATCATTTTTACTCTATATCTCCATCATTGTTACGGCATTTGTCCGTGGCAATCATCAAAACGCGACATTAACTGTCAAGAGCAAAGTCGATTACTCCGAATTTAAAAAGACCGTAAACGATAATAAAAACCTGCTGATCAACCATCCAACAAAAGATATTAGAAATTACCTTTTTAAGCTGGTCGACGGGGATATTTTTGACTATTGGGAAGGTACACCCTGGGACTTTTACGGAAAAACATTGCAACCAAAAACAGGAAGCATTGCCTGCGGATATTTTGTAACCACTACTTTAACCGACCTCGGCTTTAAGATCGATCGGGTTGGGCTGGCTGAATGTCGTTCGGGAGACATGATCAAAAAGCTCTGCATGGGAATTCATTCGTTTAATAGCCTCGATAAATTGAGCAGCTACCTTGCTAAACAGCCTGTAAACTCTGTTTTTATTGTTGGCCTTGATTTTCATACCGGCTATGTGATTAAAACCACTACCGGTTGCTATTTCATGCATTCTTACTACTTCAAAAAGCAAGGGGTGATCAAAGAAAAAATAGATGAGTCGCCAGCGTTGAGTTCCAACAAATTCTTTATGATCGGCAGCTTGACCGCAAACGAAAACCTGCTACGAAAATGGATTGCAAATAAGCCGGTGATGTGAACGGCAGAACAAAATAAATACTCCGGGTGTACAAATTTTCGGCTGCGATTTAATTTCTCTTCGCAACTTTTCATTTATCCGAAGAATTAAACATACCTTGCAGACTTAACCAATAATACAATGGCAACAGGAACAGTAAAATTTTTTAATGAATCAAAAGGCTTCGGCTTTATTACACCAACCAATGGTGGCAAAGAAGTGTTTGTACACGTTACAGGACTGATCGATCAGATCCGCGAAGGTGACGAAGTTAACTACGATGTAGAAGAAGGTAAAAAAGGCCCGAGCGCCGTAAAAGTAAAAAAAGCATAAATTAAATTGGCAAGATCAACAGAAACATTCGGTAAAAAGGAAAAAGAGAAGGCCCGCTTAAAAAAGTCAAAAGACAAAAAGGAAAAGGCCGAAGAACGAAAGGCTAATGCCAGCAAGGGAAAAAGCCTGGAGGATATGATGGCTTATATTGATGAGAATGGAAACATCACATCAACGCCGCCTG
>JBIOHG010000043.1:0-37861 GCA_044448765.1 Sphingobacteriales bacterium
AATAATACGTCTAACCCATAACATCAATTTTACAGTTTTGATTTATAAATCGGTGTAATCGATTTTGGCATCAGTGAAACTGAGCGAAGCGATCTCATGAGCACTATTAAAAAAACAGACAATAACGCGAATAATCCAGTTCAATATGATCATTTTAAAGCTTTGCCGCGAGAGTTTTGTATTTGCATTTGATGCTTTAAGGCAGAATAAACTACGTACCCTGCTATCGCTGCTTGGCGTAACCATTGGTATTTTTACGGTAATAGCGGTTTTATCAGCAGTGGATACGTTGCGCGCAAACCTGCAAAAAAGCGTAAATAAGCTTGGCGGCAATACGGTTTATGTGAATAAATGGCCCTGGGTAGGTGGCGAAGACTTCCCATGGTGGAAATACCTGCAGCGCCCTGAACCAAAATTGAAGGACTTTTACGAATTACAACGTCGCAGTCAAACCGCTTCAGCTATCTCCTACGAAATAAATATTGGTGGCCGCACCATAAAATATCTCGCCAATACTGCTGAGGGTGTACAGGTCAATGCCGTATCGCAGGATCACGATAAAGTATGGGCGTTTGACCTGAAAGACGGAAGGTATTTTACGGATATCGATTCGCGGACCGGCGCCCCGGTAGCTATTATTGGTTATGATATTGATGAGAACCTTTTTCCGCAGGGCGGGGCCATTGGTAAACAGATCAAAGTGATGGGCCGCTACGTTACCATAATAGGGGTATTTGCCAAAGAGGGTAAGGATATGTTTGGCAATTCGGATGATAAAACAGTTTTGGTGCCCATCAATTTTGCCCACGATGTTATTGATGTACAAAATGGTAACTACCAGCCAACCATAGTAGTAAGGGGTAAAGCAGGCCTGTCGGACCTGGATGTTGAAAGTGAGCTTGAAGGGCTGATGCGCTCGATACGCAGTATAAAACCCGGGCAGGAAGATAATTTTTCGTTAAACCGCGCTACGTTAATATCCGATCAGCTGGATAAAGTGTTCGGCTTTTTGACGGTAGCCGGCTGGATCATTGGCGGATTTTCGATTTTGGTGGGCGGTTTCGGTATAGCCAATATCATGTTTGTTTCTGTAAAGGAGCGTACCAATATTATCGGTATACAAAAATCGCTGGGAGCTAAAAATTACTTCATATTATTGCAATTTTTGATCGAATCGATCATTCTTTGCCTTATGGGCGGCCTGATAGGGCTGGGCATTGTGCATGTATCCACATTTTTGGTGGCATGGGCCTTTGACCTCAAGATCGTACTGGATATTAAAAACATCATTATTGGTATCAGCACGTCGGTTACAATAGGCGTTATTTCTGGCATTATACCGGCTTATTCAGCATCGCGGATGGATCCTGTTGAGGCGATTCGTTCTAATTAGTCGGAAAGTCAGTAAAGTCCGTATAAGTCCGAAAGATATTTGTTAAAAATCCTCTTTTCTTGCGGACTTTCCGACTTGCGGACTTTCCGACTCCAAACACAACCACATTTTTACAAATTGTAAACTTTGCGGTAATTTATAATACGTGGATTTAATTACATTTGCTGTTGATAAATATAATGTCTATGTCGGAAGCAGCACAATTAAAATTAGGTGATAAAACCTATGATCTACCGGTTATTGAGGGTACCGAGAAGGAAAAAGCCATTGATATTTCAAAACTGCGCGACCAGACGAGCTATGTCACCCTTGATATTGGCTATAAAAACACCGGCGCAACACAAAGCGCTATTACTTTTTTGGATGGGGAACTGGGTATACTAAAATACCGGGGGTATCCGATAGAGCAACTTGCAGGCAAATCAAGTTTTATAGAGGTTGCTTATTTGCTGATCTATGGCGAATTGCCAACCGAACAACAATTAGCTGATTTTCAGTTGCACATTAGCAGGCATACCCTGGTGCACGAGGATATGAAGAAATTTTTTGACGGCTTTCCGTCAAAATCCCATCCAATGGGTATGCTTTCTTCTTTAGTTTGTTCTTTATCCGCATTCTATCCCGAATCATTAAAATCAAACCAAACGAACGAGGAGCTTGACCTGAGCATTATAAAAATGCTGGGTAAAATGGCTACTATCGTATCCTGGATATACAAAAAGTCGTTGGGGCATCCTTATATCTACCCGCAAAATAAATACGACTATGTAACCAATTTCCTGCACATGACCTTCGGGCAACGTACCGAACAGATAACCATCGATCCGGTTGTTGTGAACGCCATGAATACATTGCTTATCCTGCATGCTGATCACGAGCAGAATTGCTCTACATCAACGGTAAGGATAGTAGGCTCATCACAATCAAATATCTATGCTTCCGTATCAGCAGGAATTTCTGCGTTGTGGGGACCGCTGCACGGCGGTGCTAACCAGGAAGTGATAGAAATGCTGGAAAAGATCAAAGAGGATGGAGGAGATACCGATAAATGGATCAAGAAAGCCAAGGATAAGAACGACCCTTTCCGCCTGATGGGTTTTGGTCACCGGGTGTACAAGAATTTTGATCCGCGCGCCCGTATCATTAAAAAAGCGTGCGATGATATCCTGGAAAAACTGGGTATTGACGATGAGGTACTCGATATCGCTAAAAAACTGGAAGAAGTAGCTCTAAAAGACCCTTACTTTATCGAACGCAAATTATACCCTAATGTTGATTTTTACTCTGGTATCATCTACCGGGCGTTGGGCTTCCCAACGGATATGTTTACCGTGCTGTTTGCCCTGGGCCGCCTGCCCGGCTGGATAGCCCAATGGAAGGAAATGAAGGAGCACAAAGAGCCTATTGGCCGCCCGCGCCAGATATATGTTGGTAAAACTAACCGCGATTACGTAGATATAAAGAGCCGGTAGGCTTATTAACTATCCACTACAACACACTTTGTGTTCACGTTCACGCCTGTCTCGTGCATTATTATCGTATAATGCGCTGATTTTGAACATGAATTGAACATACACTAAGCATCAAAATAACATAAGCTTAGCCTTTTTCGTGAACGCGAAATAATTACTCAACTGGATTACAGTAGGTTGATTAATAAAAGCACCTGCACATAAAATGGCCGAAAACGACGAAAAAGCCTTAAATTTTTCATTTATTTTCATTTTTAGCAATTTTATACCGTTTTATCAGCTTACATGCTCATGAAATCGGACTTAGTGTTAAGGCGGTCTGTATAAGCTTTAAATGCGCTTTGATAAATTAGATACACTAAACCTATTTCAGGACGTGACAATGATTCGTAGGATAGAAAGATTATAGGATTGGACCAATCGGTATCACAAAATCATCGGTGTAATCACAAAAACCAAATCAGTGTAATCACAACTACAGATAGTATTTCTCCCCATCTGTCTTGATTTTCCCCGCATCCAGCAGCAAACGGATGGTTTCTATACGGTCTTTTTCAGAGCCAGTCCTCACCCGCGTCACCAGGTCCATAGTCTCCATATCCTCAGCACTCAATAACTGAACGATCTCTGCGGTAATATCATCCATGGTTTCGGCCAGACTTTTCTGCCGCTTCTCTTCCAGGCACACATCGCAGATGCCGCATTTTGGGGCGTTGTCCTCATCAAAATAAGCCAGCAACATGCGGCTGCGGCATTTTTTGTGTTCGGCATAAGCAAATACGGCTTCCATCTTTTTGCGGTAAGTAGCCTTACGCTGTTCTATATTAGGTTTGTTTATGATTAGCTGCTTATTATCCATCCGCGGACGGAGGTAAGTTACCTGCGGCAGGTCGGTTTGCTGCATATAGTTGAGGATGCCAAGCGCCTGCAATTGTTTAAGGCCCTCAATCACCTGCTGCACACTCAGCCCACTGCGGCGGCCCAAATCAAATTCGCGCAGGCGAACATAGTTCTCAAACGCCCCGCCGTACGACCGCAGCAAAGTTTTAATAAATGGGTCCCAGTTGGAGTTTTGGATCTGGAAATTATACAACTCCTCGTTAAACACCTCAAACCTAAACCGCGACGGTAAAAACACGCTCTCGTTAAAGGCAAGGTATTCGTCCTGCTCCAAAAATTTCAGCGCGTTAACGGTTTTGGTGGCGTCCAGCTTATTGCGGGCGCAAAAATCACCGAGATCCAAATCAAAACTAACACCCTCGCCGGTTCCGTAAGCTAACTGGAAATAGCTGCCCAAAGCATGGTAAACTTGTTTGATCTCATCTATCGTCGGGAAAGCCGATAAAAACTTCTTCTCATTTTTCAGCCGGTCGGCATGGTTATATAATAATACTGCGTAAGCCCTATGCTCATCGCGTCCGCCCCTGCCGGCCTCCTGGTAATATGCCTCCAGGCTATCGGGCATGTCCTTGTGGATCACAAAACGCACATCCGGTTTATCAATTCCCATCCCGAAAGCATTCGTCGCAACAATAATACGTGTGCGGTTATTCTGCCAGTTCTCCTGTTTGGCCGAGCGTTGCTCCATCGGCAGGCCGGCGTGGTAATGGTCGGCGCGGTAATTGTTTTCGTTATAAAACTTGGCTATTTCCTCAGTTTCCTTGCGGGTACGCACATATACAATACCACTGCCCTTTACCCCGTGCGCCACATCCAGCAGCTTTTTGAATTTATTCTCTTCATGCTGCACCACGTAGCTGATATTCTTCCGCGCAAAACTTTGCAGGAATATATTGGGCGCTTTAAACCGAAGTTTCTGTTGAATATCCTCGCGCACTTCGGCGGTAGCCGTCGCGGTAAGCGCCAGAACAGGCACATTGGGGTGCAGGTCGCGCAGATCGGCCACATGCAAATATGGCGGACGGAAATCATACCCCCATTGCGATATGCAATGCGCCTCATCCACGGCTATCAGGTTTACGTTCATATACCGGATACGCTCCTGCACTAATTCCGACAGCAAACGCTCGGGCGACAGGTATAAAAACTTCACCGCGCCGTAAACGCAGTTATCCAGGGCAATATCGATCTCCCGCTTGCTCATTCCGGAAACAATGGAAACCGCTTCGATGCCTTTGGCCTTCAAATTCTCCACCTGGTCCTTCATCAAAGCGATCAAAGGTGAAACCACGATGCATATCCCCTCCTTAGCCAGCGCCGGCACCTGGAAGCACACGGACTTTCCGCCGCCGGTAGGTAGTAACGCCAAAGTATCACGCCCCAGTAAAACCGACTGGACGATCTCCTCCTGCAAAGGCCGGAAGGTATCGTGGTTCCAATAATGCTTTAATATTTCCTGGATAGTCATGCTTTGATTTCGGAATTCGAATTTTCGATTTCGGAATTAATCCGAAAAAAAATTGAAGGTAAGCGATGGAAAGGTAAATCCGAAATCGAACGTCCGAAATCCCGAAATCCAATATCCGCCAATATTTCTAACTTCGCGGCGTTAACACTTTAATGCTTATGAAATATATTCTTGTTGTTCTCACACTTACCCTATCCACCAATATACTTTACGCACAAAAATGGAACGTGGACGCCCCTCCCGGCCCATCCAAAAAGGTAACCATCACCACCGACGAAGGTACCTGGATGGATCTGGATGTGAGTCCGGATGGTCAGAATATCGTTTTTGATCTGTTAGGCGACATCTTTACTATTCCCATTAAAGGCGGAAAAGCGACGATCTTAGCCAGCGGCAAGGCCTGGGAAATACAACCGCGTTACAGCCCCGACGGTAAACAAATAGCCTACACCAGCGACAGGGACGGCGGCGATAACATTTGGGTGATGAACAGCGACGGTACGAATAAGCATCCCATCACCAAAGAAAACTTCCGGTTATTAAATAATCCTTACTGGACGCCCGACGGCCAATATATTGTAGCCCGCAAGCATTTTACGGGTACACGCTCCTTAGGTGCGGGCGAAATGTGGCTCTACAATATCAACGGCGGCGATGGTATTCAACTCACCAAACGCAAAAACGACCAGCAGGATGCGGGTGAACCTATTGTATCGCCGGATGGCAAATATATTTACTGGAGCGAGGACGTAACACAGGGCCCATCTTTTCAATACAATAAGGACCCAAACCAGGGTATTTATGCCATTCGCCGTATGAACCGCGAAACCGGGAAAATTGAAGATGTAGCCGGCGGTGCAGGCGGGGCGTGTCGTCCGCAAATATCGCCCGATGGCAAGTTACTGGCTTTTGTAAAACGGGTAAGGCTTAAATCGGTATTATATCTGCAAAACCTGGCAACGGGTGAAGAATGGCCGGTATATGACGACCTGTCCAAAGATCAGCAGGAAACCTGGGCCATTTTTGGTGTATATCCAAATTTCAATTGGACGCCCGATAGTAAGAATATTATTTTTTATGCGAAGGGTAAAATAAGAGATCTTGACATAACTACCCTCAATGCCACAGAAATACCGTTCGAAGTAACTTCGCAGCAAACTATTACTGATGCGCTTCATTTCCCGCAAAAGGTTTTCCAGGATGAGTTTACGGTAAAAATGATCAGGCAGCTTACTACTTCGCCCGATGGAAAAAAAGTCGCCTTTAATGCAGCAGGGCATATTTATATTAAAACCCTGCCGGATAGTATACCGGTCAGGATCGACACATTAACCGACCTGGAGTATGAACCTGATTTCAGTCCGGATGGAAAATCATTGGTTTATGTGGACTGGACCGACGAATTGAAGGGCTCTATAAACCGTATTGACCTGACAACCCATATTGTTACAAGACTTACTGTCGATAAGGGTTTCTACTATGCACCAAAGTTCTCAAATAAGGGTGATAAGATAGTCTTTCGCAAAGGCGAAGGCAACGATGTTTTAGGTTATGCGTTCGGAAAAGACCCAGGTATCTATAGCATGTCATCCACAGGCGGTAAGCCCAAAATGATCATCGATAATGGCATCTGGCCGCAATTCTCGACTGACGATTCAAAAATATACTATCAAAGCTCCGATGGTGATAACAAAACGTTCAGGGTCATGGACACTACCGGCGCCAACCAGCGAACACTGTATACCTCAAAATATACCACGCAGTTTGCCCCGAGTCCTGATGGCAAATGGATGGCTTTTACCGAGTTGTTCAATTGCTACATCACTCCAATGGTAAGTTCAGGTAGCCCGCAGGATCTGTCTGCTGCAAATAAAGCGATCCCGTTAAGTAAGCTGACCCGCGATGCGGGGACCTACCTGCACTGGAGCAAGGACAGCAAGGAACTGATGTGGACATTGGGGCCGAAATATTTCAAAAAGGATATCAGCACCGCGTTTCCTTATATGGAGGGCGCTAAAGATAAAACACCGATCATAGATACGGCGGGCATTAATATCAATCTCAAATTAAAAACGGATGTTCCTGATGGTAAGATCGCCTTCAAAAACGCCCGTATCATCACCATGAAGGGCGATGAAGTGCTTCAAAATGCGACTATTGTTATCGAAAAAAATAAAATAGTTGCCATTGGCAAAACCTCCAATACAGAAATACCTGTCGATGCCAAAGTGTATGATGCTACAGGCAAAACCATTATGCCGGGCATTGTAGATGTACATGCTCACCTGCATCCCAGCCCTGATGGCATTTCGCCGCAGCAGGACTGGAATTACTATGCCAACCTGGCATTTGGGGTAACCACCTCGCACGACCCATCCACCAATACCGAAATGGTTTTCAGCCAGGCCGAAATGGTTAAAGCCGGTACGATGATTGGCCCGCGTATATACTCAACAGGCACCATTTTATATGGTGCTGATGGCGATTTTAAAGCGGTGATCAATAGCCTTGACGATGCGAGATCCAACATACGGCGGCTTAAAGACGTCGGTGCATTTTCGGTTAAAAGCTATAACCAGCCGCGCCGTGAACAGCGTCAGCAGATCATTGAAGCCGCACGTGAGCTACAGATGGAAGTAGTGCCGGAGGGCGGCTCTACGTTTTTTACCAATATGAACATGATACTGGACGGGCATACAGGCATTGAGCATAATATACCCGTAGTACCGGTTTATAAGGATGTAAAGTCATTATGGAACGCTAGTAAGTCGGGTTATACCCCCACTTTAATTGTTTGTTACGGCGGCCAGTTTGGTGAAAATTACTGGTATGACCGCACCGACGTTTGGAAAAATGAGCATTTGTTAAGTTTTACACCGCAGTCTATTGTTGATGCCCGCTCGCGCCGTCGTACTACTTCGGAATATGGTGATTATGGCCACATAGAAGTATCACGTTATGTAAAGCAGATAGCCGATGGTGGCACCAAGGTAAACCTGGGCTCACATGGCCAGTTGCAGGGGCTCGGCGCTCACTGGGAGCTGTGGATGCTGGCACAGGGCGGCATGACGCCTTTACAGGCCATCCGTTGTGCAACCATCAATGGAGCATCCTATTTGGGAATGGATAAAGAAATAGGTTCGCTGGAAACCGGTAAGCTCGCCGATCTTATTGTGTTGAATGATAACCCCCTCGAAGATATCCGCAACAGCCAGAAGATCAAATATGTAATGGTTAACGGCCGTTTGTATGATGCCGAATCAATGAACGAAATTGGTAACCGCGAAAAACCGCGACTGCGTTTCTGGTGGCAAACGAATCGCGGCGAGACGCTGAATCTGCCGGTGGGTAATATTGAAACTTACCTGTACGGCAGCCAGGATGGAGATTAGTTTAGTCAGAAAGTCGGAAAGTCCGCATAAGTCCGAAAGATTAAAATCATCAGTCTATCTTTCGGACTTTCCGACTTCCGGACTTGCGGACTTGGCGATTAGCCATTCATAAAATCCCGGGAACTCGCCGTTCCATTGCTTTTCATTGTGTTTAGCGCCTTTGGCTATAAACTCCGGCGTATTTTGTGTGTCGAGCCCTTTAGCACGCACCAGGGCTATCATTTTCTCCATATCGCTTACCATGGTGTCGCTTTCGGCATCGCCACAGGCAAAATAGATCCTCGAGTATTTCTTTAGGTCCTTTTCCTGCGCATATTTATATATTTCGGGGGATATCCAAAATGCCGGTGAAAATATGCCTGCATTTCCAAACACATCCGGGTATTTAAGGATGGCATACATGGATATCAATCCCCCCATCGAGCTGCCGGCAATGGTTGTATGGCGTGCATCCGTTTTGGTATGATAGTGCTCATCAATATATGGCTTCAGCGTTTTTGCCAAAAAATCGACATAATCATCGCCCCTGCCCTTGCCATACTTAGTATCATAAGGGTCATATTCCGTGATCCGGTATTCACCGCCATGATCGATACCCACAATAATACTCTCCTCTCTGGGCGACAATTTATCCATCATCTCATCCACACCCCATTCGCCGTAACCTGATGTATAGTCATCAAACAGGTTTTGCCCGTCGTGCATATAAATTACCGGGTACTTTTTACCCGACGCATAATCTGCCGGCAGGTATACCCATACGCGCCGCTGCCTGCCCAACTGGGGCATATCAAACTTTTCGCTGATAATATGCACATTGGCGCTTGCCGTGTGCTTCCGTTCCTCCGGTTTAAAGTTATCCTGCCAGGCTGCCACTTGTATCATAACAGTTGTATCATGTTTTATGTTTAGGCTGCGATTCCCGACAGTTTTCCCTGTTGCACTACACTCTACCGTTTGCCAGCTGCTGCGGGTAACTTTAAAATTGTAAGTACCGGGCGCTAAAGTCTTCACAACGTGATAATACGCGCCGCTGTCATGCATCATTTCTGAGGCTTTGTCTGACGGGTTCCAGCCATTAAAATCGCCCGCCACATACAGGTGTACACTAAGGTCTTTAGATGCCGGAACGGAGGTTATTTTGAAGGTTACTTTTACCTGCGAAAACGCCAAAAAAGTTTGGCAAAAAAGCAAAAACGCGCAGAAAATTATTATTTTTTTCATTTTAAAGTGTCTGTTTTACAGTTATTTCTCCGGGAACGTTCCCGGAAACGGTTTCATTAAAGTAAAATTGTTAAATGTGTAATTTTGACACTTTGATTTGAGTCAAAACCAACACTATTGCTAAAATTTGCCACAAAAATTGACTTTTTTTCAATCAAAAACATTTCACTAAATATTTCTTTAAAGTTAAAAATAACTTACTTAATTCATTGAAAATTATCTTTTATATAAAATTTGGATTTATTACTTCTTAGTGTAAATTAGTCACATGCTGTTAAAGCAAAGTTAACAAACCAATTTACAACAGGCGCTAAACGCCATTTTTTATTCAACACACAAAAAAAGTATGAGAAAAAATTACTCAAAAAAGTACATGCTTCTTTGTGCATTTCTAATGATGTCTGTAATGGCATTTGCACAAAAAGGAAGTATCAAAGGTAAAGTGATTGATGAGACCAATCAATCCATGCCTGGTGTATCAGTCATCATAGATGGAACCACACTTGGCGCCACTACTGATGCAAATGGCGTTTACACCATTACAGGTGTAAATCCCGGCAACTATACCTTAACCGCAAAATTTATCGGTTATGTGTCAACCAAGCAAACCATAACGGTAGGTACTTCCGTACTTACTGTAGATTTCTCGCTAAAGCCTGATAGTAAAAATTTAAATGAGGTGGTAGTTATTGGCTATGGTACAGTAAAAAGCAAGGATGTTACCGGTTCGGTTGCAGTTGTGTCAGCAAAAGACTTTAACCAGGGTGCGGTTACCACGCCTGAGCAATTGATCCAGGGTAAAGTGGCTGGCGTATCTATTATATCTAATAGTGGAGCACCGGGCGCAGGAAGTACTATCCGTATACGCGGTGGTGCGTCCGTTAATGGAAGTAACGATCCACTGATCGTTATTGATGGGGTGCCGTTAAGCAATGGAGGCATAGCCGGCGCTGCGAATCCGTTAAATATGATCAATCCGAATGATATCGAATCATTCACGATACTTAAGGATGCATCTGCGGCAGCCATTTATGGTAACAGAGCATCAAACGGTGTAATTTTGATCACGACCAAAAAGGGCCAGACAGGTAAGCCTATTATCAATTTTAGCTTCCAAACTTCGGTTTCCAAGCTCCCAAAAGAAGCTCCTGTACTTACGCCGGCGCAATTCCGTGCTTATGTAATAGCAAATGATACCACAGCATCGGGCAAATACAGAGATTCGTTGGGCAACGCTAATACCGATTGGCAAAAACAAATTTACCAAACGGCGATAAGCGAAGATGGCAATTTAAGCCTGTCCGGATCTACACTTAAAAATAAATTACCTTACCGCGTTTCATTTGGTTACACTAATCAAAATGGCATTTTGAAAACGACCTCGTTAAACAGGTACACTGCTGCGGTAAATTTGAGTCCCAGTTTATTTACGGACCACCTGAAAATTAATTTCAATTTCAAAGGCTCACAGGTAAAACAAAGGTTTGCCAATGAAGGCGGCGTAATTAGTGATGCCGTTGATTTCAACCCGACAGAGCCTGTTTACTCCGGTAATAATTCTGCGTTTGGCGGTTATTGGGAATGGCTTGATGCAAAATCAGTAAGCGGCCTTAAGGCACTTGCTCCTTTAAATCCTGTCGGCATGCTAAATGAGAACAACAACACAAGCACAGTGCAAAGGGCCATCACTAGTTTAGCGTTGGATTATAAACTGCATTTCTTTCCTGATTTGCATGCCAATATTAATTTATCCTATGATGGTTCGACAGGCAAGGGCAACGATTTTATACCGGGCTATGCCGCATCTAATTTTGACAGCTACAAGGATCCTAATACAGGTACTTATTATAGCGGTAACAAAAGCCAGTACAAACAAACTAATGGTAACGCTTTATTCGAAGGTTTTTTTAGCTATAGCAAAGAGATTAAAAGCATAAAAAGCCACGTTGATGCCATAGCCGGTTACTCTTTTCAGGATTTGAAATCCACAAATTACAATTTCCTGAGTTATTTTGCCGATGGAACTGAGAATCCTCAATCTATTTCAAACTACCCTTATGACATCCAGGAAAGCCAGCTTACCTCGCTTTATGGCAGGGTAAACTATAGTTATGACAACAAATATTTCTTAACCGGTACTATTCGTAGTGATGTGTCAACAAGGTTTGCCCCCGGTATACGTACAGGTACATTCCCTTCCGTAGCCTTTGGATGGAAGATCAACAATGAAGACTTCCTGAAGAGCAGCACCACCATATCAACCCTTAAATTAAGATTAGAGTATGGTGTTACCGGTAACCAGGATGGTATTGGCAACTATGATTACCTGTCTCCTTATAACTTGAGTAATAGTACTGCTCAGTATCAATTCGGGAATAGTTTTTACCAGTTATACCGCCCGTCAGCTTATTTCCCCGGACGTACATGGGAACAAACTGCTACTACAAATGCCGGATTTGACTATGGTTTCTTTAACGACCGCATTTATGGTAGTATTGAGTATTATTACCGGAAAACCAAAAACTTGCTGGCACCTGAAAACCAGCCTGCAGGAACAAATTTTGGCAATATAATCACTGCAAACATCGGTGACATGCAGGACCAGGGCCTGGAGTTTAGTATCAATGGCAGGATCATCGACACTAAGGATATAGCATGGACCGCCGGTCTTAATTTTACGCTAAACAGGAATAAGATCACCAACCTGACTTCAATTCCCAATCCTAATTTCCCCGGCTTGTTAACCGGGGGTATATCGGGCGGTACGGGCAATACGATCCAGATCAACCAGGTAGGTTATTCAAAATATACCTTTTACGTTTACCAGCAGGTATATGGAAATGATGGCAAACCGCTCGACGGAGTTTTTGTTGACAGAAATGGTGACGGGATCATCAATAATAAAGACCTATACGAGGATCACGCCCCCGATGCACAGGAATACTTAGGCTTAAGCAGTGATTTCAAGTATAAAAAATGGACGCTTGGCTTTGTTGCGCGTGCAAGCCTGGGAAATTACGTTTACAACAATGTGGCATCTTCTACCGGTATTCAGCGTAATTTCCTCAACCCCCTCGGCATTATTAACAACGGCTCGTCAGACGTGCTCGTAAGCGGACTTACAGGTAACGGCAGTAATGACCTGTTGTCAGATTATTATATCCAGAATGCCTCATTCTTCAGGATGGATAATATTCACCTTGATTACAGCCTTGGAGAAATATTCAAGGGTGGCAATTTAAAGATAAGCGCAAATGTCCAAAACGCTTTTATAATAACCGATTATAAAGGCGTAGACCCTGAAATATCAAGCGGGCTCGATAACAATTTTTATCCCCGCCCGAGAACATACGTATTAGGTTTAAATCTGAGTTTGAGATAATAGATCATAAAGAAATTAAAAATGAAAAGGAAATCGATTAAAGTATTATTAGTTACCGGGATATTCTCCCTGGGGCTAATATCGTGCGACAAGAATAAGATCATCGCACCTAATGATGCTGTAACATCTGCCCAGGTGTACAGTACGCCTGCAGGCTATAAGCTTGCACTGGCCAAAGTTTATGGGAGTTTTGCGCTCACAGGTAATGCCGGAGGCGCGGGAAATGGCGATGTCCAGGGTATTGACGAAGGCACATCCGACTTCTTCCGTCTCCTTTGGTACTTACAGGAATTACCAACTGATGAGGCTGTAATTGCCTGGGGAGACCCCGGCGTACCCGATCTGCATGCCATGAATTGGTCATCATCCAACGTAATTATTGAAGGTTTATACTATCGTAGTTTATACCAGATCACGCTGGCAAATGACTTTATTCGCCAGTCGAGCGATGCGGAATTATCTACCCGCGGTATTAGCGGCGAGGATGCAACCAATATCCGCCATTACAGGGCCGAGGCACGCTTCTTGCGCGCTTATCAGTATTCGGTATTAATGGACCTTTTTGGAGATCCGCCGTTTGTAACGGATGCAAACGCCGTTGGTTCCATTATCCCCCCGCAAACTTCGCGTACTGCTTTATTCGCGTATATCGAAAGTGAGTTAAAAGCCATTGACCCATTATTAGTGGCGCCAAAACAGAATGAGTACGGCCGTGCTGACCAGGCCGCTGACTGGGCATTGCTGTCACGCATTTATTTAAATGCAAAAGTGTACACCGGCACCGACAGGAGTACCGATGCTATCACCTATGCCAGTAAGGTTATTGCTGCCGGGTATTCACTTATCCCTAATTATGATAACCTGATGCTGGCGGATAATTACAAAAACACCAGTGAATTTATTTTTACTATTAATTATGACGGCGCAAAAACGCAGGGTTATGGTGGCACTACTTTCATGACTCATGCGCCTATAGGAGGCTCAATGCCTGCAGCTGCTGACTTCGGCATAAGCGGAGGTTGGTTTGGCGTCAGGACCACAAGCAGTCTCGTTAATTTATTCCCGGCTAACACCTCAAACGCTTTTCCAACAAACGGCAACCCGGATACACGTGCTGAATTTTGGACTGCCGGGCAAAACCTTGTCATTAACGATGTTACGAATTTTAATGATGGGATAGCCGTTAGCAAATGGAGGAATGTGAATTCAGATGGTGGCGCCGCTTCAAGTTCGAGCTTTTCGGATGTGGATGAACCGATCTTCCGCTTATCAGAGGTATACCTTAACTACGCCGAAGCTGTATTACGAAACGGTACGGGCGGTGATGTTACTACAGCAACAAGTTATATTAATCTCATTCGTGCCCGCGCTTACGGTAATGCAAGCGGCAATATCACAGCAGGCCAGCTTACTTTGCAATTTATACTGGACGAAAGGGCCCGCGAATTATACTGGGAAGGGTTCAGGCGTACTGACCTCATACGTTATGGATTATTTACGACCGGTACTTATGTTTGGCCGTTTAAAGGTGGTGTGAAGGGCGGAGCCAGCGTGGCTGATTTCCACAACTTATACCCTATTCCTGATGCCGACCGTGCTGTGAACCCAAATCTAAAACAAAATCCTGGTTATTAAACCAAAAAAATATAGCTGACCCTTAAATGATTTAAGAGTGTTAATTAAAAAAGAAAAGAGATGAAAAAAGTGTTAACAAAATTCTTAGCTCTTGGCGGCGCTTCGCTGCTGCTGCTTGCGTCGTGCAAAAAGAGCGACCTGATCGTAAAGACCAACGGCGGAACGCCCGGTGCGCTTACGGCCAACACTACTACCCCGGTATTGGACAAGACCAAGCTGGATGATACGACCAAAATTATCAGCTTTACGATCACCAAGCCTGCTTATGGTTTCAGCGCAGCGGTGACCAATACCCTGCAAATTGATCCGGCAGGCGATAATTGGGCCAATCCAAAGTCTGTAACATTGGGAACCAATGCAACTACCGTTGGTTATTCAACCAGTGATTTTAATGCATTATTGTTAAAGCTGAATTTACCTGCGGGCACAACCTCACAGGTATCCGTGCGTGTGGAGAACAGCATAGGAGCAGGCGCCAAGCCAATTTACTCCAATGTGCTTAGCCTGACAGTTAAACCGTTTAATTTGACATCATGGTTATATGTAGTCGGTGCATTTGATGGATGGCCATCTTTGCCCGCTAAAGGCACTGATAGCTTAATATCGGCGACAGGTAACGGTATATATACAGGTATCATAAATTTCCCCGCTAATGCAAATGAATTCCTGATATTACCTCAAAGTAAGAATTATGATAATAAGTATGCAAGTACTCAGGACCCTAACGCTGGTCCGACGAGTACTGTAGCACAAAATGGTCCCAATAACTTATCTGCACCTAAAACCGGCGGGCAGTATATCGTAACATTTAACGCCAATAACAACACAATTTCGTTTGCAGCAACTGATTACTACAGCGTTATTGGCGATGCTGCGCAGGGTTGGGGTACAGATATAGACATGAAATATATCAATGATGGGAGCGGTACTTGGGTTGCCATAACGCAATTATCGGTACAAGCACCACCAAACGATGGCTATAAGATCAGAAAGGACCATGCGTGGGGAACCGCCTATGGAACTATAGCTACGCCAGATGGTAAGTCGCTAACGTCTTCTAGTGGAGTGAATATTGGAAATGCGGTTGCTGGGACGTACACAATTACATTCTGGTTAAATCCGGCAGATAATACCGGTACTACAGCCTTTTATAGTGCAGTAAAACAATAAAATAATAACAGAGAGTTGATTGATTGATAACTGCCCGTTCCCGGTTTCCGGGGCGGGCTTTTTTGTGCGTTATTTTTTAAAAAAGACCGTCATGGCCTTTAGATTAGCAACAACAAAAGATTACTAGGTTATTATTGTTGCTAACCTAAAGGCAATGACGCGGTGGGGCCATAGTCTGTCAACTCTAAACTACCTGCTCTCAATATCCACGTAATCCCTACTCACTTACCAAATGTAAACTGTTTTCAGGACGACACAATAGTTCAGACAATCCTTGCGTTAACGATGGCAGTGGATACAGGCCCGTGAGCAAGGCCTGCAGGCGTATGAACGTACAGCGTGGCCCGCTTCTATCAGCGGGAAACGCCCAAATAATACAACCCTGTCATCTCTCTCCGCTGGCTAGCGGAGAGAGATCTTAAACATCATGCACGGCGAACTATGTCAGGTGTGCATGATTTTTTCGCTCACACAGTCATAACACAACCTGCTCAAGAGAATAGTTCTCCTCGCTACGCTCATTCGAAATGACATCCGGGTTATTTTTCTGAAAACTTTCACCGACCAAATCTGCCCGTTTGCCGACATAAAACTGCCATACATCTAATAACCGGGTTTTGCATGTAACGTTTTTTTGCGGCTTACGTCTTATGGATGTATTTAAAAACAAAAGAAATTAAAATATTGACACTCAATAAATAATAAAATGAAACCATCACAAACTATAAAAAAACAAATACCTGTTTGTGATAGCTTCATCACCACTAAAAAACAAATTAACACGATGAAAACTACAATATTAACACTCGCAACAATAGCAACCCTGGCCCTGGGCCTTGGTAATACTACATACGCCGCCGGCAATCCCGATAGCAATCGGGAAGCCGCAAAAAGCAACGAAGTAAGCACCGTGCTGAACAACGTAAGCGCCATTAACAAAATAGAAGTTCGCGGAAACGTGGAAGTGTTCATCTCGGACGGTGACGCCGACCAGGTGAAGGTTTATAACAAATACTACGAGCAAAGCGCCCTGGTACAAAGCCACAACGGTATACTGCGCATCACCTCATACGCCGACCAGAAATTAGTGGTTTGGGTTAAAGCTGCCGACCTGCGCGCCATCACCGCTTATGACAATGCCGAAGTAAAATCGTACGGCAAACTGTCGGCCATTGAGCTGAACGTATCGCTGCATAACAACGCATCGGCCGATTTGAACCTGGATGCTTATAGCGCGAACGTTACGGTTGCCGATCATGCCAAAGCCGACCTGAGCGGCAGGGCCGACCAGTTTACGCTTAACCACGGTGTGGCCACCAGCGTTAACAAATTCAACTTTGTGGCCGTGCACAGTACGGTTAACAAAACCGGCGCAGTGAACGCGGAAATGGCTCAGTTATAATTAGCACTTTTTAATAAGTTCCATCATATAGTTTAGGTTTACAGTAGGTTCCCGCCCCGGCGAAAGTTGGGGCGGGAATTTTTTGGTGTTAACTGCCGGTTCCAAGTTTGCAGCGGGCAGCCTGTCTTTTTGTGCTAACTGAAAACTGCCAACTGCCAACGGAACAAGGAATAAACCCTTTCAATCGAATGCGGGTTCGTCTCAACCGCCATCTATTTTCTTTTTATGATCACCCTAAACAACAAAAATTAAATGCCTATTTTGTCATCGAATTACCTAACCCTTACAGCAATAACATAGTTTATTACTTCTCCGGCTTGCTATTCTCCAATTCATCCAGCGTTTGGTGCAGCTGTTTGATATCGATGGGTTCCTTCATATCTTCCAGTTCCGGGTCCACCTTATTGGCAAGACCCATTTTCTGTTGAATTTCGTGCAGCATGGTGAGCACTTTGGTGATCTCGTTTTCGGCGCGCACGTTTACCTCGAACTCCACCTGCTGCCTTATTTTTTCAATGCGCCCCTGCCGGTTCTGGTTGATGAGCACCGTGAGCGAAAGGATGATGGCGAACAGCGACACGACCATCTCCAGTATGGGAAATGGGAATGGGTCGAAGGGTTTTAAGCCGCGCAGCAGGCCCACGTTCCAGCATATCCAAACGGTAAAAGCCACTATATAAGCCACCAAAAACCACATGCTGCCCAACGCTCCGGTAATGCCCGAGCTGATATGGTCGAGCGCCTTACGTTCGATGTCCAACTCGGATTTGAGTTGCTTTTCTTCTGTATTTATTTGGGCATTAGGCATTGATCATTTGGCATTAGTCATTGTGTCATTAGGCATTGGCCAATAGTGAATAGTCCATGGCGCTTGTTTGACTTAGGACTTTCGACTTTATACGCTAAAGTACATAAAGGGAAATTAACCCAAAAGGTTTTTTTCACCCCATCTTCGCCCTCTTTATCGCACAGCGAAAGAGAGGGCAGACGATCCGCTGGCTAGCGGATACGTCGGGTGAGTCCACGGCGCACGTTCATTACCGCCAACCGCCAACCGCCCCGCGCCATGCCCATTCACCGACCAAAAACCCCGCTTTACCGAAAAAACCCCTTTCTACACGGAATAGGGGCCTTTTTGCTGTAACGGATATAAAATGAGGGCGTCTTATGGGTGTATTTAGAAACAAGAAAAATTAAACACTCAATATCATGAAAACTCAAGTATTATCCTTCGTCGCTATTGCAGCAATAGTATTGGGAATAGGAAATACAACCCTGGCAGCCGGTAATCCCGATAGCAATCGGGAAGCTGCTAAAACTACCGAAGTAAGCACTGTATTGACCAATGTGAGCCACATCAGCAAAATAGAAGTTTACGGAAACGTAGAACTGTATATCTCGGACAATGACGCCGACCAGGTAAAAGTTTACAATAAATATTACGAACAAAGCGCCCTGGTACAAAGCCAGAACGGCGTGTTGAAAATATCATCCTACGCCGATCAGAAGTTGGTTGTTTGGGTTAAGGCTTCTGACCTGCGTTCCATCACTGTAAATGACAATGCCGAAGTAAGGTCATTTGGAAAGATCTCGCCGATAGAATTAAACGTTACCTTGAACAACAATGCTTATGCTAAATTGAACTTTGACGGTTTCGGAGTAAATATTACCGTAAATGATCGCGCCAAAGCTGATCTGAGCGGTACCGTTACCCAATGCAATTTAAAATATAACCACAGCGCTACCGTAAACAGCACCGAGTTTGTAGCCGAACGCATCACCCGCACAGTTGACGGCCTGGCAGTTGCCGATAAAAACAAAGACCAGTTTGCGGGCCTTTAATCAAGAGCCAGGAAGCAAGATTCAAGAGCCAGGAAGCCGCCAGTTTTAGAGCGGCTTTTTCATGGTCTTAAACTAACTCTTGATTCTTGTCTCTTGGTTCTTGACTCTTTAACTTATATTTGATGTAACCAAAATCCTGAATGAGTTGTCAAACCACACAAAAAACCACACTATGAAGAAGTTCCACTTAACAGCCACATTATTAATTACCCTTATTTCGATGGCTTTGCTGCCATCGTGCCGTTTTCATTGTGTTAAGGGTTCGGGCCATCACATCACCCAAAACCTTACGGTAAATAAATTCACCCATATTTATGTCGACGGTGGTTATAAAGTGGTGCTTAAGCAGGACAGTAGTTACAAAGTAAGCATTGAGGCTGACGATAACCTGATGCAATATATTCATGCAGAATCGGACGGCGGCGAACTGCATATTCACAACTCCAGGAAGAATTTTTGCTCAAGCGGCGAAATAATCGTCAACGTTGGTGTAGGTAACCTTGAGGAGCTAAGGGGTTCAGGTTCGGTTGTTTTTAGTTCGGATGGCAAATTGAATACTAAAGACCTCAAGATAAAACTAAGCGGCTCAGGCAAAACGGATCTCGACCTGACAGCCGCTAACGTAATTACTGAAAGCAGCGGTTCCAGCGAAATTACGCTAAAGGGGCAAGCCACTTCAAACAAAGTCGACCTGATGGGCAGCGGTAAAATATACGCGCTCGATTTTGTGGTTGGGGCCTATGATATACACACTACAGGTGCCAGTCATTGCGAAATAAATGTGCTCAATTCCCTGGATGTGAATACTACCGGCGCATCCGAGATACAATACCGGGGCAATCCCAGTCATGTTAACAGCGACAAAACCGGCGCGGCCACCATAACTAAAGTCAATTGAGGAGCGTATTTTGATATTTAAGGGGTTAGTTATATATTAGCCGCATCAATCCTTACTTATCATGAAAAAATTCCTCAAATGGACCGCCTATCTTGTTCTCGTCCTTGTTTTAGTTGTTGTTGTCGTTGTGTCATATATCGTACTGGCGTTGCCCAATGTCGGCAAGGCAGAAGATATCAAAGTTGAGCTTACTCCCCAAAGGATCGAACGCGGAAAATACCTTGTGCAGCACGTGGTACCTTGTACTGATTGCCATTCGCCGCGTATTTGGAACCGTTATGCCGGACCGATAGACACCACCAGGCTGGGAGCTGGCGGCGAGGTTTTCGACCATGCGGTAGGGTTTCCCGGGCATGTGGTTGTGCCTAATATTACACCCGCAAAACTAAAGGACTGGACCGATGGCGAATTGCTGCGTACTTTTACTACCGGTGTAAAAAAGGACGGTTCGGCCATATTTCCGATGATGCCGTGGCCCTATTTTTCTAAAATGGACCGTGAGGACGCCTATGATATTATCGCTTATGTCCGTACGCTGAAACCTATTGATGCCAGTTATCCCAAAGCAAAGCTCGATTTCCCGCTGAATATTATTGTTCATACGATGCCGGAGAAGGCGACGTTCGGTACCCGGCCTGATCCTAAGGACACTGTAAAATATGGCGCTTACCTGGTGCAAATAGCCGCCTGCAAGTTTTGTCATACACAGGACAACAAAGGTGAGCTGATAGCCGGTATGGAATTTGCCGGGGGCAGGGCCTTTGGAATGCCAAATGACAGGACGGTACGTACAGCCAATATCACCCCGGATAAAACAACTGGCATCGGAAGTTGGTCAAAAGCCCAGTTTCTATCAAGGTTCAGTGCATTCAAGGACCCTTCAAAGGCAGCCAAAGTTGGCCCGACCGATTTCCAGACCATAATGCCCTGGTATGTTTACGCGGGCATGACCGACCAGGACCTTAGCGCGATATATGCTTATTTGCGCACGGTGAAACCTGTGAAGAATTCGGTGGTTAAGTTTACGCTTAATAAACTGCCGCAAGTTGCGGGCAATTGATAGGGTTCTTCTGAATATCATCGCAAGGAGTACGAGGAAGCAATCTTCCGGTATGGCAGCTACGCGTAGTCGGCGATTGCTTCTTCGCAGAACGAAAAACGTCAAACATATAACTTAAATAAGTTAATGAAGAGATCGCTTAAATGGATATCAGCTATAATATTGGTAATCCTTATCCCAACCATAATCGCCGGGATTTATTTAAAAACCTCGCTGCCGGATGTTGGTAGTCCCGGAAATATCAAGGTTGAGCTGACGCCAAAAAGGGTCGAACGCGGTAAATACCTGGCCAATAGTGTAATGAATTGCATGGGCTGTCACTCGGCACATGCAGGCAACCTGTTTGCCTTCCCGGATATGCCCGACTCTTTAGGTTCGGGCGGAGACGTCTATGATAAAAGCATTGGTTATCCTGGTCTGGTGTATGTTCCCAATATCACGCCCTTCAATCTGAAGAATTGGACAGATGGCGAACTATTCAGGGCCATTACTACGGGTGTGCGGAAAGACGGAACGGTAATATATCCGCTTATGCCCTGGCAAAATTTTTCTAACATGAGCCCGGAAGATGTGTATGCCATTATAGCCTACCTGCGTACCCTAAAACCCATTGAACGGGCTTACCCGGCAAGAAAGCTTGATTTCCCACAGAATTTTTTGGTAAACATCTATCCAAAAAAGGCTTCTCTAAGCGGACCACCTGATATGCATGATACCGTCAAATATGGCGCCTATCTTGTTGCACTGGCTGATTGTGCTTTCTGCCACACGGTGAAAAAAGGAATGGATTTTGCCGGAGGCTATGATTTTCCGGTTTCAGCATTTACACATGTGCGCTCGGCCAACATTACCCCCGATAAGGCTACTGGCATTGGCTCGTGGACAAAAAGTATGTTCGTCAGCCGTTTTACACTATATGCAGATAGCATTCGCAAACCCTGGAAAGTGAAGAACGGTGAGTTTCAAACGATGATGCCCTGGTGGAATTATGGAGGAATGAGTAAGACGGACCTCGAAGCGATATATACCTACTTGCGTACGGTAAAGCCGGTTAAAAATACGGTTGTTAAGTTTACGGTAAATAGTGCAGCTGCTGTTTCAAATTAAAATACTGGAATTGCGGAAAATAAGAAAGCATTGGGACCGTGCGATTCCTTCCTCGGGGAAGGAGGAGGAAGGGGTCAGGATGTTTTTCAATAGCCCGGTTTTAGAATTTAACCCAAGTCCCGATAAGACCTAATAATCTGCATAGCGTCGAAACCCCACCCTGCACCCGCCCCGAGGCGGGACCCGCGCTTAGCCGCCACTTCTTTGATAAGGCGTTCCTATATATTCTGTCTTAAATTTTCAAAAATATTAATACCTTTGCACTCCCAAAACAAAGGGCATGCATTTTGTTAATTGCATGACTGACACAGGAATTTAAGACAAAATACGCCGTTAAAAAGATGAATATTTCACAGGAAAAGATCGACAGCCTAAACGCAATTGTTACCATCAACATTAAACCAGAAGATTATCAGCCACGCGTTGATAAAGCTATAAAGGACCACGCTAAAAAAGCTAAGATACCAGGCTTCCGTCCGGGTATGGTGCCGCCGGCGCATATCAAAAAGATGTATGGTAAAAGCATTTTGGTTGACGAAGTGAACAACATGCTTTCAGATTCGCTGAATAATTACATCAGTGAGCAGCAGTTGGAAGTATTGGGTCAGCCATTGCCAAAGATGGACGACAGCAAAGAATACAACTGGGATTTTGCTGACGATTTTGAGTTTAACTACGAAGTTGGCTTAGCGCCTGCATTTGATATCGACTTTTCATCGAAAGATAAAGTAACCCAGTACGTGATCAAAGCAGACAAAGATACTTTGGCCGCACGGATCGCCAACATCCGCAAAAGCTATGGCAAAATGACAAATCCTGACGTATCGGCAGACGGTGATGTACTTTATGCCGAATTGGTACAGCTTTCTCCGGATGGTTCTGTTTTTGATGACGGAATAAGCAATACTACTTCAGTTCGTTTGGACCAGGTGCAGGATGAGAAGATCAAAAAATCACTTATCGGCCTTAAAAAAGAGGATGAAGTAACACTGGATATTCAGAAAGCTTATCACAATGATGCAACACGCATTGCTGCGATATTAAAGGTGGATGAGGATACAGCAGCTGAAGTAAAATCGAATTTCCGCCTGTCGGTTAAAAATGTAAACCGTTTGGAAGAAAGCGATTTGAACCAGGAGTTCTTTGACAAATTATTTGGTGAAGGTAAAGTAACTACTGAAGACGAGTTCAGGGCCGAGATCACAAAAGAGCTTGAGGCTATGTACGAGCAGGATTCGGAACGCAAACTGCAAAACGACTTGTACAAATTAAGTATCGATAAGGCAAAATTCGATCTTCCTGATGAGTTTTTGAAACGCTGGCTGAAAGCTACCAACGAGAAGCTTTCTGAAGAAGAATTGGTTGGCGGTTATAATGATTTCGCTCAAAACCTGAAATGGACCCTGTTGGAAAATAAGATCATGAAGGACAATAAGATCGAAATTAAATACGAGGAAGTTTTCGCGGCAGCAAAACAACGTTTGGATGCCCAGTTCAGGATGTACAGTCCTCAACCGCTTAGTGAGGAGCAATTGGCCCAGTACACGGTTCAGTACTTGCAGAATAAAGACGAGGCCAACAAGATATTTGAAGAAGTGAAAGCCGTTAGGGTGTTAGACTATCTGAAAAGCATTGTAACTTTAGATAAGAAAGAAGTTTCGGCGAAAGAATTTGCTGAAATGGTTGAGAAGTAAGCGAAGGGCGCTTGGCGCAAGGCGTTTTTTAAATTGAAGCAAATAGCTATTTTGCGGAATGTTTCAATTTAGATTTCAAAGCTTAGAGATTTGGCAATTAGCGATTAATGTAGGCGATCAGTTATGCGATATTGCCGAAATTTTTGAGGCCAAAAAGAAATTCAGATTCGCAGAGCAGCTTAACGGAGCTGCTCTTAGTGTTTCAAATAATATCCCTGAAGGCAGTGGTGCAAGCTCTGATAAAGAGTTCTCAAGATTTTTGGACTATGCCCATCGCTCGACATTCGAGAATGCTAATATTTTAATAGTCCTTCACCGAAGAAAATATATTTCTGACGAACATCTGAATAATTTTCTGGAAGAATTAAATAAATTAGCCCGGAAAATAAAGTCTTTTCAGAAATATCTTAATAAAGAAAATTAATAATAATCATTAATAATTGCATGACGTGGTGCCTCAAAACGCCCCGCGCCATGCGCCAACCCAAAAAACCATGGACAATATCAATAAAGAAGAATTTAGAAAATATGCCGTAAAACATCACCGTATCAACGGTTTGCATGTAGATCAATATATTAATAACGTGCAAAGGGCGAATATGCCGATGGGTATCGCACCAACCAGTTTTACGCCTTACATCATCGAAGAGCGCCAGCTAAATGTTTCTCAACTGGACGTATTCTCGCGCCTGATGATGGACCGTATTATTTTCCTGGGCGACCCGATCTACGATCAAAACGCTAACGTTATACAGGCACAATTACTGTTTTTGCAGTCAGCCGATGCCAAGCGCGATGTTCAGATCTATATTAATTCGCCGGGTGGTTCGGTTTATGCCGGTTTGGGTATTTACGATACAATGCAATTGGTGTCGAATGATGTAGCTACTATTTGTACCGGTATGGCCGCATCAATGGCCGCTGTATTATTGTGCGCCGGTACTAAGGGTAAAAGGGCTGCTCTACCGCATTCAAGGGTGATGATACACCAGCCATCGGGCGGTGCGCAGGGTCAGCAATCGGATATCGAGATATCATACCACGAGATCACGAAGCTGAAAAAAGAGCTTTACCAGATCATTGCCGATCACAGCGGTGCATCATTTGAAAAAGTTGATAAGGCTTCGGACCGTGATTACTGGATGACATCTAATGAAGCCGTTGAATTTGGTATGGTTGATGAAATTTTACGCGGCAATAGCAAGAAATAAAAACAACGGTATCATTTACAACGTATTAATACTAAATACATGCCGCTGACCGTTGGAATTATGCGGCGAATTGAGTATATTTGATTGTATTAGCAAGAGATGAATAAGAATAGTAAAGAAATAAGATGCTCGTTTTGTGGCGCCGGTAAGCAGGATTCGCTCATGCTCATTGCGGGGCTGGATGCACATATTTGTGATAAATGTGTGAACCAGGCCAATGAAATACTGGCGGAGGAATTGAAAGTGCGAAAGGTTAAAACAGCATCTTCTTCACCATCGTTATTAAAACCTGCTGAAATAAAAAGCCATCTTGATCAATATGTTATTGGTCAGGATGATGCCAAAAAGATACTTTCTGTAGCGGTTTATAATCATTACAAAAGGCTTAACCAGCGTATTGAAAAGGATGAGGTTGAGATCGAAAAATCAAACATCATTATGGTGGGCGAAACCGGCACGGGCAAAACCCTGTTGGCTAAAACGCTGGCTAAAACGTTGAATGTTCCTTTCTGTATCTGTGATGCAACAGTATTGACCGAGGCAGGTTACGTGGGCGAGGATGTTGAAAGTATACTGACCCGCTTACTACAGGCTGCCGATTATGATGTGGCTGCTGCCGAAAAAGGCATCGTCTACATTGATGAGGTAGATAAAATTGCACGCAAGAGCGATAATGCTTCTATTACCCGCGATGTATCGGGCGAGGGTGTACAACAGGCTTTACTGAAAATACTGGAAGGTACCATGGTGAATGTACCGCCGCAGGGTGGCCGCAAGCACCCGGATCAGAAGATGATCACCGTTAATACCAATAACATCTTGTTTATATGTGGTGGCGCTTTTGACGGTATCGAGAAAAAGATCGCAAACAGGCTGCGTACACAAACTGTTGGCTATAGGTTTAAAAACGGCGATGGCGATGTGGATGTGAAAAACCTGTACAAATACATTACACCACAGGATTTAAAGTCGTTCGGCTTAATTCCCGAATTGATCGGCCGTTTGCCGGTGCTGACTTATTTGAACCCGCTTGACAGGAATGCCCTGCATAATATATTGACGGAGCCAAAAAACTCGCTGTTAAAGCAGTATAAAAAGCTGTTCGAATACGAGGGCGTAAAATTGGAGTTTGATGAGGATGTACTTAGTTTTATCGTTGATAAAGCAATGGAATTTAAACTGGGTGCGCGTGGATTACGTTCCATTTGCGAAGCAATTATGATCGACGCCATGTTTGAATTCCCGTCCAAAAAAGATGTGAAGCGACTGACTGTTAATCTAGACTACGCTTTGGATAAGTTTGAAAAATCAGACCTTAAAAAATTAAAGGTAGCCTAACAAAAAGGATATTTTAAAACATTTATATTTGTAACGCAAGCCCTGGTGTAACACCGGGGTTTGTCGTATAAACCCCCTAACCCCCTGAAAGGGGATAACATCTAACATAATTAAAAGTCCTCGCCTTTAGGAGAGGATTGGGAGAGGCTCCTATGAACGAAGAAAAAGATATAAAAAAGGATGCCGATGAAACGCCAGGAACATCGGGCATTGACAGCCCTATAAAATCGGGCCTGAAAACCAAAGAAGCCATAGTGATGAACTGGCTGCCGCGTTACACCGGCAGGCCTTTGACTGAGTTTGGAGAATACATCATCCTTACCAATTTTTCTAAATACCTCCAGCTATTTTCCGATTGGAATGAAAATGCACCAATTTTAGGTTTGGATAAGCCGATGCAAACGGTAACTTCCAACGGTATTACCATCATTAATTTTGGCATGGGTAGCTCCGTAGCCGCTACTATTATGGACCTGCTAACGGCAATCAAACCTAAAGCAGTTATATTTTTAGGCAAGTGCGGCGGCCTGAAAAAGAAAAATAATGTAGGCGATTTAATATTGCCAATAGCTGCCATAAGAGGCGAGGGCACATCCAATGATTATATGCCAAAGGAAGTACCCGCGTTGCCATCATTCGCGCTGCAAAAGGCAATATCGACTACCATTCGCGACTTTGGACGTGATTACTGGACAGGTACCTGTTACACTACAAACCGCCGTGTTTGGGAGCATGACAAGGAGTTTAAACGATACCTCAAGACGCTACGTGCAATGGCCGTCGATATGGAAACAGCAACCATTTTTACTACTGGCTTTGCCAATAAAATACCAACCGGTGCTTTGCTGCTGGTGTCCGATCAGCCGATGATACCCGAAGGCGTAAAAACCGCCGAAAGTGACTCAGCGGTAACAGAACAATACGTTGAAACACATTTGCGGGTAGGTATTGAATCTTTGAAACAATTGATAAATAACGGTTTAACGGTTAAGCATTTGCAGTTTTAATTTTGATTGTACTGGTTGTAGATGTTGTATTGGTTAAAATGGTTTAATCTTTACAACCAATCTTAACTACTTCAACCAATACAACCTCTGCAACTAAATCCCTAACTTTGCCCCATGTGGTATAACAACATCCTCGAAACCATCGGCAACACCCCAATGGTGAAGCTGAATAAAATAACTAAAGACATTCCTGCAACTGTGCTGGCTAAAATAGAAACCACCAATCCCGGTAACTCTATTAAGGACCGCATGGCGCTTAAAATGATCGAAGATGCTGAAAAGAGCGGTGTACTGAAACCCGGCGGCACTATTATAGAAGGCACCTCAGGCAATACAGGTATGGGTTTGGCTATTGCAGCGGTTATCAAAGGCTATAAATGTATTTTCACCAGCACGGATAAACAGTCGAAGGAAAAATTTGATGCTTTGCGTGCTTTTGGTGCCGAGGTAATTGTTTGCCCTACCAATGTTGACCCTGAAGACCCCCGTTCGTATTACTCTGTGTCATCACGTTTAGAGCGTGAGGTGCCTAATTCGTGGAAGCCAAATCAATATGATAACCTGTCTAATACCGTAGCGCACTATGAGTCGACCGGCCCCGAGATATGGGAGCAGACCGAGGGTAAAATCACCCACCTGGTTGCAGGTGTAGGTACAGGCGGAACTATATCAGGAATAGCTAAATATTTGAAGGAAAAGAACCCTGATATAAAAGTAATCGGCATTGATACCTATGGCTCGGTATTCAAGAAATATAAGGAAACCGGCGTTTTTGACAAGGATGAAATCTATCCCTACATCACCGAAGGTATCGGCGAGGATTTCTTACCCAAGAACGTCGATTTCAGCCTCATAGATCATTTCGAAAAAGTAAGCGATAAGGATGCTGCTTTGATGACGCGCGAAGTGGCGCTGAAAGAAGGCATTTTTGCTGGCAACTCAACCGGTTCGGCAGTTGCCGGCGTATTACAAATGAAGAATACGTTTAAAAAGGATGATGTGATCGTGATCATTTTCCCCGACCACGGCTCCCGCTATATGGGCAAAATGTACAACGAAGACTGGCTGCGCGAACGCGGGTTTTTGAAGGACGAAAAATTAACCGCCCGCGACATCATCCGCAAAAAAGAACGCCAGGAGATCATCACCATCGATTGTGAAAAGTCGGTATTGGAAGCTATCAATGTCATCAAATCGCTAAATATCTCCCAGATACCGGTTACACAAAAAGGTATGGTGATAGGCAAAATTACCGAAAGCGACATACTCGACGCACTATTGGAAAACCCATCGCTCAAATCTCAGCCGATCAAATCAATTACGACAGCGCCTTTCCCGTTTGTGGATCTGAATACTTCTATTGATAGGATATCATCTATGATCAACAGGGATAATATTGCAGTTTTGGTGGAAGATCAGGGCAATATTGAGATCATTACGCAGTATGATATAATTAATGCGATCTCTGGGTAGAGGAGGCGAAAGGTAAAAGCTGAAAGGTGCTGTTTGGGAAATGGCACCTTTTGATTTTTATTGTTGTATCTTTAGCTATAATCCTGAACCAATGACAATCGTAAAGTCTCTATTCGCCTGTATTCTTTCTGTTTTAAGCTTATCTGCTTTTTGCCAGCGTACCGATACTGCTGTTTTCCTCAAATGGAAGTTAAAGCCCGGAGAGGTCATTACCTACAACACGGAAATGAGAGTTGTTCTAGATACCTCTTCAGGGGAAAATAATTTTTTTAATAGCGCTTTTAAGAACTTCCCAATGGCGAAACATGATAGCGCCTTTAAATTTCAGGATAGCTGGATAAAGCAAATGCGGAAGCAAATGGATATTAATCCCGGCTATATAACGACGATGACGAGACAAGGTTCAGCAATTAAGATCGAAATGGATATGAAGGGATCAGATAGTTCGGACATGACATTCGCATCACTAAAAAAAATGTTCGATACTTCGGCAATAAAACATGGTAAGTCGGCAGTCAAACACAATACTACAGCGAAAATGCCTGATTCTTCGATGAAGAGTTTTTTTAAGTCAGCGATGTTTATGTTGAGCAGGGGGGTGATGTTAAGAGGCGCGATAAATGAAAATGGCAGTCTGAATAGTTTTTACGTAGATAATGAGCAGCGCAACCTATTAGGCCTGTTCTTCAGTTTGCCAGAAAAACCGGTTCATGTCGGCGATTTTTGGTCGCCGGATGTACATCTCATCTCGGAAACACCAAATTTTATTTGCGATAGTTCGTCAAGAAGTAACAGAGTAACAGTTACCCGCATTGAATATAAAGATGGCCAGCACATCGTGACAGTGAAATATGATATTGAGGAATATGTAATAGGTATTACCAAAGCCCCTTTTGGCAATGAACCTTTGAAAACAGATCAGGTTTGCAGATATCTGGGTAAAGCAAAGTTTTCAGTTGAAAAGGGGCGATGGGTTTATTACGATTGTTTGTTGTCTGAAAATATGGGTGGCATAGTCACCTCTCGGAAAGAAACTAATTATACACTTTCAGAGTGATTTTCACCATTTCTTAAATATCACAAACACAGCCAGTACGATCAGCCCAAAACCCAGGAAGTGGTTCCATTGCAGTTTTTCGTTGCTGAAGAAGATGGTGGAGAATATGATGAATACCGTCAAAGTAACCGCCTCCTGTATGGTTTTCAACTGAACCAGGCTGAACGGGCCACCTGTTTCACTTGAGCCTGCGCGGTTGGCCGGTACCTGGAATACATATTCAAAAAATGCCAGTCCCCAGCTGATGAGGATTATAGAAAACAGCCCCAGGTTTTTGCCCCACGAAAATTCCTTGAATTTCAGGTGCCCGTACCAGGCAAAAGTCATAAAGGTGTTAGAGATAAAAAGAAAGAGTACAGTTTTTAATCCGCGCATAAATAATAAACGTTTAATCTAACACGTCAATAATAATTAATTGTTTGTGTAAACGCATCTGCACATCTGAAATTTGCACATCCGCACATCAAATTATTCCAGCCGTTTTTTGGCCAGTTCTTTTTGGTAAATTTCATTCAATCCCGGTTTAGGATTGATGACCAGGAATATGGCCGTGCCTTTCTCACGCGCATAGGTCGATGTCACCTCGCCCAGCTTTATATACTTTTCAACATAGGGTGCCAGCCTTTTTTCAACATTGTAGCCGCTGCGGTCGTCAACGTAAATGATATAATGGGCATTCAGGCTATCCGGCGCCCATAGGGTAAAGCTGCTGTTCAGACTGGCAACTTCGGGCAAATGGTATTGCTTTCCATAATGATAAATAGCGCCGGCTTCTCCGTAATTATCCGCATATATCTGCGTGTGCTTTTGCTGGTCGGCAGTAAGCCCGCTATACGCCCAGGCAACCTTTTGCCCCAGCTCATCCCAACCGAACATATCGCCGTAGTCCTGCGATAGAGGGTGCTCCTTTTGGTCTTCCCATTTAGGGGCTATATGCAGTGATTTGAAAGCTTTAAGCGTTTGGTCTAACGGAAGCACGGGCAATGTTAGCGGAAGTAAAATGATGTTCACCAAAGCTAAAAGCAGTACAACCGTTCGCCATATCACATATTTCGGTTTCAGCCAATGTTCGAAGCAATATCCGCCGGCAGCAAAGAGCATCGGGTAGGCTCCGAAAATGTAATAGACCTTACCATTCATCCAGAGCAGGAAGATAAACACTGCGATATAAGCAAATGCAAGAAATCTGAACCGGCTTAATGAAGGCATAAACAGCAGCCCGATAAGCCCTGGCAGCCACACAAAAATTGCAATACCGTTGACGGATAATTGCTGTGCAATAAAATCGGACGGTTTGATGTACTCGAGCTGGGTACTGCGCAGCGTTTTCATGTGGGTAATCAGTGGCAGATGATGCCTGAATTGCCAGATGATATTGGGGAGGAAGATCAGCAACGCGAGAAGTGCAGCAAATAAAACATGCCTGTTCCACAACATCTTCCTTTGTTTGGTAAGTAACAACCCTAGAATAATGGCTATAGCGAAAAAGGCCATGGTATATTTTGTCAATAGTCCTATGCCTATTACAATGCCAAGCAGATAGATGTATTTTGACGATTCTGTATTGATGTATTTGATTACCAGGTATGCGGTCAGCACCCACCAAACCTGGTCGAAAATAACCGGCTGGAAAAGATAACCGCTCGCCGCAAAGCCCGGCGATAATATCAGCGCCAGGCAGGCCAGCGCGATAGCGAATTTTTTCCCGCCTAATTCAACCACTATCTGTCCGGTAAACCAAACGAGCAAACCGCTGAAGATGGTGCTGAATATCCTCGTTGCAAAAACGGAGTTTCCGGAAAATGTTGTGCTTATTTTGGCAAGAACAGCAATAAATGGCGGAACTTCCTTAAAACCCCAGTCAAGATGATCACCCAGGGCCAGGTGCAATAGTTCATCCCGCTGGAAACCGAAATGCGATATGGCCAGCAGGTTGAGAACGACCCTGACGGCTACAAAAATGAAGATGAAGCCAGAATAGCTTTGAGTATTATTTTGACTGCCGGGCACGTGAAAGGATTTTCATAAAAATATGAATTTCAACCGAAAGCAAAAAGTCCGCACAATCCTTCTTTCGGACTTCCTGACTCACATTAAACTCTTTTTATATCCGCCCCCAGCGCCCGTAAGCGGTCATCAATATGCTGGTAACCACGTTCTATCTGCTCGATATTGTAAATAGTCGATTTGCCTTGTGCCGATAATGCCGCGATCAATAACGACACTCCCGCGCGTATATCCGGTGAGGTCATCGAAATACCCCTAAGTTGTACCTGTTTATCCAAGCCGATAACCGTTGCGCGGTGCGGATCGCAAAGGATAATTTGTGCGCCCATATCCAGCAATTTGTCAACAAAGAATAAACGACTTTCAAACATTTTCTGATGGATCAGTACCGAACCTTTGGCCTGTATGGCAACTACAAGTACGATGCTTAGCAGGTCGGGGGTAAAGCCCGGCCAGGGAGCATCGGCAATGGTCATAATAGAGCCGTCAATAAACGTTTCTATCTCATAATGACTTTGTGCCGGGATATAAATATCATCGCCCCTGCGCTCCAATTTGATGCCTAAACGCCTGAATGTATCCGGGATAATACCTAACTCGTCATAATGCACATCCTTTATCGTGATCTCGGAGCCTGTCATGGCAGCCAAACCTATAAATGAACCTATCTCGATCATATCCGGCAGCAGGCGATGTTCGGTGCCCTGCAGTTCGGTAACACCCTCTATGGTCAGCAAATTGGATCCTATGCCGCTTATTTTGGCGCCCATGCGGTTAAGCATTTTGCATAATTGCTGCAGGTAGGGTTCGCATGCCGCGTTATAAATGGTGGTAATACCTTTGGATAGCACGGCCGCCATTACTACGTTAGCTGTGCCAGTTACCGAGGCCTCATCCAATAAAATGTAAGTGCCTCTCAGGTCGGATGCATCTACATTAAAAAAGCCGCTATTAGGATCATAATTAAATTTTGCGCCTAATTTTTCGAACCCTAAAAAATGGGTATCCAGCCTGCGCCGGCCTATTTTATCACCGCCTGGTTTTGGGATAGATGCATTGCCGAAACGCGCCAGCAAAGGCCCAACGATCATGATGGAGCCACGCAGGCCGCCGCCTTTTGTTTTAAAGGCATCAGACTTGAAAAAATCAAGGTCAATATCTTTAGCTTCAAAACTATAGGTATCAGGTGCCAATTGCTCAACTACAACGCCCATATCGCCCAGCAACTCGATCAGCTTGTTTACATCTTTTATATCCGGGATATTGCTGATGGTTACTTTTTCGCCGGTTAACAGCACGGCTGAAAGTACCTGTAAAGCTTCGTTTTTAGCACCCTGTGGGATGATTTCGCCTTTTAGCGGTTTGCCGCCTATAATTTCAAATGCGTTAGTCATACTGGTTCATAGTTGATGGTTGATAGTCCATAGCCAACAAGCCTAACAGGGTTGGTTCTGGTTCCGCAAAGATTGGAAATAATCCTCGATTAGCCATGAACCATCAACAATGAACTATAAGCTAAAATTAGTACTTTCTTCCGCCGCCGCCAGAATTACGATTGCGATTATTCTGGTTGTTATTGTTACGCGGGTTGTTATTGTTGCTGCGGCCACCACCGCCACCACGATTATTCTGGTTGTTGTTGGTGCGCCCCCTGTTAGTGTTTTGAGGCGGGCTCCGGAATTCAACACGCGCCAGGTTCACATTGTCTTCCAGCTTCAACTGGCCTTGTGACATGGCGCGCAGATCGGCCAAAATGGTTTCGTCAGCTACGGAATCTTTGTTCCACTGCACATAAGCCATTTTCATGAAATTGGCTATGGCCTGTACCATATGCTGCTTGCGATCGGGTTCTTCAATGCTTTTGGCTTTATCCATCATCAGTTCAATGGTTTTACCGTAGTGTTTGTATTTAATACGCTGATTGGGATATTTCAACGGCTCCGGCTTCATATGGATAGCCTCAATTTCGGGTTTCGGATATGGCGAATCCACGTCAATTTTGAAGTCGGAGATAATGTGCAGGTGATCCCAAAGCTTATGCTTAAAATCGGCTACATCGCGCAGGTGCGGGTTCAAAAACCCCATCAGGTCTATTACCACCTGGGCATAGCGGTTGCGTTCTTCCTTCGTCGGCAGTTCGACGATGTATTTTACCATGTTCTGCACATTGCGCCCGTATTCCGAAAGGATCAGCTTATTGCGCGTTGAGTTATAATCAAATGGATTTGAGGGTTCAATTCCCATAAAGATGAATGTTTAAAATGTTATTTATTCGCTAAAATCAGCGCAGGTCTTTGGATGACAAAAAGCCCAAAGCGGCTGAAGTTGAATTGTTATTGAAGTAATGCAAAGATAGTGGAAAAGTTGTTAGATGCAAATTTGGGTAGTGTCTCAGTTTGAATTTGTTTTAATTCGGTAGTTGCATCTACATCTGACCACTTAAATATCCATATAAGAAAATAGTGAATAAAAAATATCCCAACATAGCTATTGTAACAAACAAGCTGTAGTTAAACCGTCCCAAAGGATACCTGTCAATGAACAAAACATATCTATTCTGCCAAAATATTAAAAGATAGTTTATGATATAAATTAAGAGGAATACCAGGCCCATATCTAAAATGAATGATATGTTTTGTTCAACTGTCGTAAAAATTCCAAATATTCCAATTTTACTTTGATAAATATGGAAATATTTCAGCCAAAGCATCGTGCTAAGCACCACTAGTGTAAATACCCAAGAAGTTATAAGTAAAGGTTTCTTTTCCCGACCTTTTTCTTTAGGGTGATGCTTAATAAAACGTTGTATAGCATCGCTCCAAAATAAATAATAATAGTTCTTCATAAATTTATGGGCAATATTTAAGCCACTTGTTCAGTGGCTTAAATATATAAACAAGTTGCTGATTATTGATCAGTCGATATCGTCTCAGTTTGAGTTTATTTTTCACTTGTCTGTTCAACTCCATCCCGTATTGCCGTTTCAAGTACATCCATATTAATATCTTTCAGGCGCTTAAACTTAACACAATACCCGGTCACGCTGGCCTTGCCCAGGGTTTTTCCATAGGTTTCGGCTAAGTAGGTCTTATCCGGTATCCCAAGAATGTAGACAGATATCCCGCTTGTGTTAGCGCTCATGCCGATCTGGAAAAACTCCCTGGTTTTTCCATCGGCATATTTTATGGTGTAAGATCCATAACCTATATTGGGGTTGCTAACGACTTTACCCTCATCGTTTTTGCCATCGTCGAACCATTGTTTACATTCGGGCAATGTTTGGAGTATATGTGTGTGCAATTCCTGCATCTCGCTGCGTTTGGGTTCAGGCTGGCTGGCAATATAATCTTCGATCTGTTCCTGTACGTTCATACTTTGAAGTTATAAATAAGATTTTGCAATTCAATGCCATTGAATCTTAACTTTACAACCTTCCAAACATAGCGACTTTGAAAATAACCCATACTGAAATTTACCGCTTCAGCATACCAATGGAGCCATTTACTATTGCTACCGGGACGATGGACCACGCGCAAAATGTTTTCATCCGGGTTTATACGGATGCCGGTTTTTACGGGGTAGGAGAATGCTCTGCTTTCCCGATGATCGTTGGCGAAACGCAAGATACCTGCCTGGTAATGGCACGCGAATTTGCCCGGTTATGGAGAGGTCAGGATGCATTGGATATTGAGGCACGATTACAGCAATTGCACGCTTTTACCGCCGGGAACAGCACCATCAAAAGCGCTTTCGATATGGCTTTGTATGATATAGCTGCTAAAAATGCCGGTTTGCCTTTATATCAATACTTAGGCGGAAGCAGGCGACAGGTTGAAACAGATATAACCATCGGCATAGGTACGCCGGAAGAAATGGCGAAAAAGGCGGCAGATTTTAAGTTGAATGGAGCATCGATACTAAAGGTTAAGTTGGGTAAAGATGCCAAGAGTGACGTAGAGCGAATAAATCAAATCCGAGCCGCCGTTGGAAGCGAAATGAAAATACGTGTTGATGCTAACCAGGGTTGGAGTTTTGACGATGCGGTATTTGCATTGCAGGGTATCAGCGAATATGATATTGAATTTTGCGAGCAACCTATGCGCACCTGGTATGATGACCGCTTGCCGGAATTGATGAAGTTATCGCCGGTAAAAATTATGGCTGATGAAAGCGTATTTAGTCATCACGATGCCCGTAAACAAATTAATAGCGGCTCATGCGATTATATTAATATCAAATTCTCCAAATCAGGCGGTGTTTTTGAAGCCAAAAAGATACATAATGTGGCAGCCGAAAAAGGTATCGCCTGTATGATGGGCGGTATGCTCGAAAGCCGTATCGCCCTCAGTGCCAAGCTGCATTTTGTTTATGCCAGCCCCAATATAAAGTTTTACGATATGGACACCTGCATGCTGGGCCATCTTGCTGACCCTTGCATAGGCGGTGTTACTTATGACGGATATTATTTAAATATTAATAATATTCCGGGCATTGGGGCTGATGCAGATGAGGTTTTTTTAGCCGGTTGCGAGAAATTTATTGTCGACTAATGGTTCATAGCTATTCCGCGTTTTGCCATGAACCATCATCTATGAACTACTTACTTAATTCCGCAAAATACTTATGGAACAAAGGCAACGTTTCAATTCCTTTGTAATAGTTATAAATATCGTATTTTTCATTGGGCGAGTGCAGCGCATCACTATCCAGGCCAAAACCCATCAGCACCGTTTTAATACCTAATTCAGCTTCAAAAAGGGCTACTATCGGGATACTTCCACCGCCACGTGTAGGTATCGGCGCTTTGCCGAATGATTCCGTGATGGCTTTCTGTGCGGCCTTATAGGCTATGCTATCGGTAGGGGTAACCACCGGTTCGCCGCCATGGTGCGGTGTTACTTTCACCTTTACACTCGCCGGAGCAATTTTTTTGAAATGATCGGTAAATAGCTGAGTTATTTGATCTGAGTGCTGATTAGGAACCAGGCGCATGGATATTTTAGCACTGGCTTTTGACGGTAACACCGTTTTTGCGCCTTCGCCAATATAGCCGCCCCAGATGCCATTCACTTCGAGGGTTGGCCTGGTCCCGGTGCGTTCAAAAGTAGTGTACCCTTTTTCGCCCCACAGTTCATCTACACCCAGGTCTTTTTTATATTCAGCCTCATCGTAGGGTGCATCATTCAACGCCTTACGCTCATCGGCTGTTAAAGCTACTACATCGTCATAAAATCCGGGAATGGTTATATGATTATTCTCGTCATGCAACGATGCTATCATTTTTGCTAAAATAGTAGCCGGATTAGCCACAGCGCCGCCGTATACTCCTGAATGCAGGTCTCGGTTTGGGCCGGTAACTTCAACTTCGAGGTAGGAGAGGCCCCGTAATCCTGTTTCCAGCGATGGGTTTTCCATGCTGATCATCGAGGTGTCTGATATCAGCACCACGTCGGCTTTAAGCCTTTGTTTATTCGCTTTTACAAAGATGCTGAGGTTGGACGAGCCAACTTCTTCTTCACCCTCTATCATAAACTTGATGTTGCACGGCAGCGAGCTGGTTTGCATCATCAATTCGAACGCTTTAACATGCATATAAAACTGGCCCTTATCATCACAGGCACCGCGTGCGTATATCTTGCCGTCGCGTACCGTTGGCTCAAATGGCGGGGTTTTCCATAATTCAAGTGGATCAGGCGGCTGCACATCATAGTGCCCATAAACTAATACAG
>JBIOHG010000044.1:0-37717 GCA_044448765.1 Sphingobacteriales bacterium
AAATACCCGTTACGTCGAATCGCTTCTGCAAAACGCGGGGTTTGATTGCCGCGAAATGGATTATTGAATTCTCAGGGATAACGCTTCATGCTCATCATGATAACGGTAGCGCATACCAATATTATAACGATAATGAAAACTATCATAACGAACAGGTTAAAACTTGCGAAGTCTTAAAGACTTCGCAAGTTTGTTGATGAGAAATTGATCAATTGAAAGCGCTTTTCAGGTTGATGTATTTGTTTAGATCTTTAGATACAAAACCTTTGGCTTTCATATCCTTAACATATGCCGGTGTTACACCGGTTGCCTTTAGTGATGTAGCCTCGTTAGGCGAAACCGTGTAACCCAAATCTTTAAAGCCCTGGATAAATGCCGGCGTTACGCCAAGTGACTTTAACGAACTTAATTCATTGATGGGTAGCTGTTTATAACCAACTGCCTCAAAACTCCTGATATAGTCTGCGTTAATATTTAAAGCTTTAAGCGACGAGAGCTGATTAAGCGATATATTCTTGTAGCCCATTTCCTCAAAACCTTTCACAAAAGATGGCCTGATACCAAGTGCCTTTAGCGAAGTAAGGTCATTTACCGGTATGTTTTTGTAACCGATGTCATTAAAGCTTTTGATAAATTCGCCGGTAACGCCCAAGGCCTTGAAGGATGATAACTCATTTGCTGAAAGATCTTTATAACCCATTTCAGCAACCGATCTTACATACTCAGGCGTGATACCTTGTGCTTTGAATGACTCGATCTCATTTGCCGACAAGTTAGGGTAACCCATACCGGTAATCGTTTTAACATATTCGGGGGTAACACCCAGCGATTTGAACGATGTAAGCTCGTTTGCTGACAGGTTTTTGTAACCTATATCACTCAATTGCTTGATATATTCAGGGGTGACACCTACTGCTTTCATGCTGGTTAGTTCACTCATCGGAATATTGTTATAACCTGCGTTTCTCAGTCCCCTGATGTATGTAGAATCGATATTCATCGCCTTAAACGATGACAGATCTTCGGCACGTGGAAGCGCCTCGGGCCTTTCAGGTTGTTCGGGCTTTTCACTATTACCGGTGTTGAGATTCGCTTTCTTCAGGCTGGCGATGTATTTGCCATCAATACCCTGCGCTTTAAAACTGATCAATTGATTAAAATCAAGGTGCGTATAGCCTGCTTTGCGAATCTCGTCTACATATTCGCGGGTAACACCCAACGCCTTGCCAGACACTAATTCGTTCGAACTCAAGTGTTCGTAACCCATTTCTTTCCAGAACTTGATATACGGCTCATCCACTTTTAACGCAACCATCGATATAAGGTCGTTTTTGGATAAATGGCCATAACCGTTGGCTTTCAGCATTTCAACATAGCCTCTTTTCATATTCAGTACGAAGAAAGTAAAGTCATCATTGTCTTCCACTTCGTCAATCCCGGCGTTTCTTAGGTAATTGGTAAAATCTTTATCGGCAGTAAATTTATAGTGACCGAATCCTTCATCGCCTTCAAATTTACCGGTAAACAATATCGTACCCGCGTCGCGTTTGATCGTAAAGTCGCCTTTTGTGTCTTTTGGTAAATTCGAAAATTCGCTCAACAGGAAGCTGTCGTTGTCAGACCAGTTATGATCATCGTCGTTGCTCCTGAATTCCATACGTACTTTTTCGCCTTTGATGGTAGCAAACCATGACCCCTGGGTGCGATCTTGGTCACCCCAATTATTATGTTGGGAAGACTTTGTATGTACCGCCTTTGATTTAGTTTGCGCCGACTGGCTAAACGCAACCTGGTTAAGTCCGCATGCTAATGCACCCATTATAGGCACCAATATGAAATATTTCCACATGGTATGAATGTTCGATTTTTTTGCGTTCATCATAACAATTCGCTTTTTAAGTAATGATTGATTATAATTCGTGGTAACACTTAGCGCCAGGTGCGGCACCGATACTTTTAACAAACTCATCTGGTAGCTTTCTTTTTCTACCGGGTTATGGCCCAGTACAGCTTCGTCGGTCAAAAATTCAAGATTGTTTTCCAGTTCGCCGCGATAAAGCCAGGCAAATGGATTAAACCACTGGAACACCAGCACCAATTCGGCTAATAAAATATCCAGGCTGTGCCCCTGCTGTATATGCACTTTTTCGTGCATCAAAATTTGATTATAGGTGTCCCAATCGTATTTTTCGGGATTAATGAAGATGTTATTACCGAATGAACAGGGGGCTTTATCGCCTGTAACTTCAATAATGCGGAACTTGCCATCCTTAATAACGGGATTACTATATGACCTGATGAGCAATACCACCACCTGCAGCAACAGATTCAAACCGAAAGCAGCTACGCCGGCCCAATACAGGTAAAACATCCATTTAAATACTATCGGCCATATTGGTGTAGCCGGAGTGCCGACGGGAGCCACGGCAACAGGTTGCACTTTTGCAGGCTCTTGTACAACTGGTGCTTGTTTTGCTGGCTGCTGTTTAGTTTTAGCAATGACTTGCTGTTTTGCCTGCTGCTGAACCAATTGTTGCTGCTGCTGTAGTATCTGTGCTTTTATTTGTGCGTCCAGGCCGGGAGTTACCGTCTCATGGGCTTGAGCAGCTACCTGCTCGGGCGCAGTTCTTAATGTCCATGCCTCAGGAATGGTGATCAACGGCAATGCAAAAGACAAGCCCAGGCAAATGAGCAATACCACACGGTTGAGGTGATAAAAGGTCTCGCGCTGCAAAAATATCTTGTAGAATAAAAGGCATATTGAAATAAGCAGGGCTACATGCAGGATATAGGGTATCATTTGTTTGATGATTTAATGATGTCTATTATTTCGTTTAATTCTGATTCGGAAATTTTTTGCTCCTTGGCGAAAAAAGCCAGCATACTTGGGTACGAGTCGTTAAAATACTGGCTCACAATATCTTTCATGGCATGCTTCTGGTAATCGTCTTTAGAAATGACAGGATAATACCTGAAAATGTTACCGATGGCCTCATGTGCCAGGAAACCCTTGTCTTCAAGTATCTTCACCATGGTCGCTACCGAGTTATAGTGCGGCTTTGGATCAGGCAATTCGGGGATTATTTCTTTAATAAACGCTTTCTCCAGTACCCAGAAAGCCTGCATAATTTGTTCTTCTCTTTTAGCCAGTTTTTGCATGATGTAATAAATTATAAACGAATTTAATACTAATCAATTAGTATTACAACTAATCTATTAGTATTTTTTATAAAGTATTGATTATCAATAATAAAATTTTCACTCGCGTTGCAAAAAATCTAAAACCCGGTATGCGCCGATCCGTTCTAACAAACAAGACGCTTGTAACAATCCAAACGTTATTGGAGTCTCATAATAAAACGACGATATTAATTTAAGTTTAAGGAAAACTTAACATTTAATTTATATTGTTATTTTTGCACCCCGTAATTACAGAACCATAAAGTGCCCCGATCAATAGCTTTAGCATTAAGAAACAACTGGAAACAAACCTGGAGCTCATCGTTGCAGCGTACACAGATCATCGTCGGTTCAATACTGGTGGTTGTTATCTCGTGCATGCTTCCGGCATTTTTCAATATGATCCAGAAAAGAAGCGGCCCGGTCATTAATGATTGGGTGTTGGCTGCTATTCCGCCGCATAATGTTTCCTGGACTATTTTTAGCGTGATATGGGGAATGGGGGCTTACTCGCTATGGCGGGCGATGGAGAAGCCAACCATCTATATCAACTATGTGTGGACATTTATATTTATCACTATACTTCGTGTGCTGGCCATCAGTTTAATTCCGCTTGATCCGCCAAAGGGACTGATCATATTGACAGACCCGCTTACAGGTATTTTTTATGGCCGGAGCACTATTACTAAGGATTTGTTTTTCTCGGGGCACACCTCTATCCTGTTCATGGAGTATTTATGCCTGGAACGAAAAAGGGATAAAGTACTGGCGCTTTGCGCTACTATCATTGTGGCCTGCCTGCTATTGGTGCAGCACGTGCATTATACCGTAGATATTATCGCAGCTCCGATGATCATCTACCCTGTATACAGGTTTGTTAAATACATGCTTAATTAAGCAACCATCCCTTGCTTATTCCCGTTATTGAATAAAAAAGGCCCCTGCCAGGCGGCGAGGGGCCAAAGCTCCGATTTATCAGATCGGAGCCAACCTAAACCTTATCACAACCTAATAACGACATAATTTGTCAGGTAGTTTTGCGATATTGCGTTATGACTTTTAAATGATATTAGCCGGTTTATGGAAGTTGCCGAAATTGAACGTTTGATAAAGATCAGCAGAGAGCGCCCGCTGATGCCGGAAACGTATATACCCTGGCAACTGGAACCGATGCCTGATGATATTTTTTTACCTGAATTTTTAACTTCACTACATGGACTTGAAATATATGATACCCTCACTCCCACTCAAAAACTGGAGCTTGGCCGGCACGAACTGGTCCAGGTAGTCGCGTCCTATGCCTGGGGCGAATGCCTGTTTTGCCTGTTTATGACGCGACATATTCTCACCTTGCCCTTGGCTGATGTGCAGCACCGTTTTCTATTAAGGGAATTGATAGAAGAATTCAGACACCAGGAGATGTTCGGACAAGCTATTACCAAATTAGGCGGTGAACCTATCCCTCAGTCGGCCCTGCACAAATTCTTTGGCGAATTCAGCAATAAATACCTGCCTGCCGATTATTTATTTATGGGCAGCGTATCAGTTGAATTGGTGACCGATGTATATGGCAATTTTGCACGTAAATCGCCTCAAATGTACCCTGTTCTCAAAAAAATGTTCGATCTGCATAATATCGAAGAAGCCCGACATATCCTGTTCACCAAAAATCTTTTGCAATCTTACGCTGCAAAGGCAGGGTATGTCAAGCGCACATTATACAGCTATGTAATACTTTTCAATATCCTTTTTGTGCGAACCATGTACGTGAAGAAGGAAATATTTGAGCGCATCGGCCTCGAAAATCCTGACAAGGTATTTAAAATCGCATCCAGAAACTTCAAGCAGAAATTCGCCGAAACCTGCCTGGAAGACATCACAGAATTCGTGGCCGGCTGGAAAGGTTTTAACCGCGCTACCCGTTGGGCCTGGCGGTGGATTTTGGGTGCTAAGGTTTAATCATTTGTCATTGCGAGCGTAGCGCGGCAACCTCGTCGTTATGACTGGCGGTTATGCACTGGTGACGAGTTTGCTTCGTCGTTCCTCCTCGCAATGACAGGTGATGATTATTGAGCCTCTACAGCCTCTTCCACGATCTTCCCCGGTCTTCCATTCTTAAATGCCGCCCTCGGTTTCAAACCCAGCAACTCAAACATAGCCATATCGGTATCAAATGATGGATTTGGTGTCGTCAAAAGTTTTTCGCCCGCAAATATCGAATTGGCACCCGCCATAAAGCAAAAAGCTTGCTCCACTACCGTCATTTCGGTACGACCTGCTGATAAACGTACAACAGTCTTCGGCATAATAATACGTGTTGTAGCTATCATGCGTACCATATCCCAAACCGACACGCGTGGCTGGTCGCCCAGTGGCGTTCCTTTAACCGGAACCAGGGCATTGATAGGCACCGATTCAGGGTGCTTAGGCAGGTTAGAAAGTGTTTTAAGCATGGATATACGATCCTCCACCGTTTCACCCAAACCGATGATACCACCGCTGCAAACCGTTATTTTAGCCTTGCGCACATGCTCCAATGTTTTTAGGCGCTCATCGTAGGTGCGTGTAGTAATAATTCTTTTATAGTCCTCTTCCGAGGTATCCAGGTTATGATTATAGGCATAAAGCCCTGCATCAGCCAAGCGTTGCGCCTGGCTTTCGCTGAGCATGCCTAAGGTACAGCATACTTCCATATCCAGCTCGTTCACAGCCTTTACCATATCAATCACCTTATCGAAATCCTTATTATCCCGTACCTCGCGCCAGGCTGCCCCCATGCAAAGCCTTGAAGCGCCTCCCGCCTTTGCCTTTTCGGCCGCAGCGATAACTTCATCTTTAGGCATAATGGCATGTACATCAACCCCGGTATTATAACGGGCCGCTTGCGGGCAATAAGCACAATCTTCCGGGCAACCGCCCGTTTTGATGGAAATTAGTGAGCTTATCTGTACTTCCGAATAATCTTTATTCTCGCGGTGAATTGTAGCCGCTTCATAGATCAGGTCTAAAAGCGGTTTATGGTATATAGCGGTAATTTCTTCTTTGGTCCAGTTGTTTCTTATTTCGGGCATAGAATTTCGTTTCAGTCGTCAAATGTATTATAAAAGTATTAAATGAGGTTAATGAGGGTGTTTTAAAATGATCTCAGTAGCCAGCCATAGCGGTAATAAAAACCCGGCGCAGTCGGTAAATGTGGTGATGATGATAGACGATGCCACCGCCGGGTCGATACCCACTCTTTTCAAAATTAGCGGTATTGATGCACCGGTAAGTCCTGCGATAACAAGGTTACCTGTCATTGCCAGTAACAATACTAATCCGAGTTTTAAGCTGGAATCATAGATCAGCGCTATAGCAAATACAATGATCCCGTTGGCGGCGCCATTTACCAGGCCCACCAAAACTTCCTTAATAACAGTATTATAGGCCTGCCGGTCAGTAAGGTCGCTTAGGGAAATACGACGCACCGTAACAGCGAGTGCCTGCGTGGCAGCATTTCCCCCCATGCCGGCAATAATCGTCATATAAGCCGAAATGATGGTCAGTTTTCCTATAGTATCGTCAAATTGCCGGATAATCGACGCGGCCAAATAAGCAGTACCCAAATTGATTATTAACCAGGGTAGACGGCTCTTCACGGCATCGATCCAGTTACCACTCAATTCCTCGTCTTCGGATACACCTGATATTTTTAATATATCCTCGGTACTTTCCGCCTCCATTACGTCGATGATATCATCAACTGTAATGCGCCCCAGTAGCTTCATGTGATCGTCAACCACGGGTATGGTTGTCAGGTTATATTGCGATATCAGTTTGGCAACTTCTTCCTGGTCCAAATCGGCTTTTACAAATACAAAGTCGCGGTTTACCATCTCATGTACCCGCGCATTGGCGTGGGCCTTAATAACAGATTTTAAAGACAATATTCCCTGCAATATATCCGCATCATCAACCGCATAAATGGTGTAAAACTCTTCCATCTCCTCCGACTGATGAATGATCTCTTCAAGCGCCTCTTTTTTTGAGAGTTTGATGTTGATCTTGATGACCTCAGAATTCATCAAACCACCTGCTGTATCTTCGGCGTAGCTCATCAGCGCACGAATATTCGTGGCGTCTTCCTGGTCTATGTCTTCTAATATCTCCTGCTGTTCGTCCTCATCCAATTGGGATATCAGATCGGATGCATCATCATAGTCAAGCTCCCCAACTATCTCCGAACGTTTCTCAGGATGCAGGTTAACCAGCAGCTCTGCAGGGTCCTGTTCCTCGTTCATTTCCGATATTACTTCGGATGCAACGTCGGACGGCAGGGTATTGATGATCTTTTCGCGGGCTTCGAGCGGGAGCTGTTCAAACAATATAGCTATCTCAGAGGCGTGATATTCGGCCAGAACCTTCTCTAATTCAGCCGTATCACTTTCGAGCGCTGTTTTGATGCGCTCAAGGTCTTCCCTGTTGATCTCAAAAGATTGCATGTGCGACTAAAGTACATAAATATGCCGCAAAAGGAGTATAAAAAAGGAACAAAATAAGCTTTGCCAGGATTACACAGAGTAATCGTATTTTACTTTTACAGACGTTAATTTTTGCAGGCGGGCAAGCGTTTTATTAACCTGCATTTTACGGATAGATACGCTCAATTCACAACTATTATCAAATTGCTGTTTCATGATCTCAAGATTGTCATCCTTAACAATTCGCATTACCTCATTCATTTGGAGGTAATCGAATGAAATGCTATAAACGTCATTCACCGTTTTTTGGATGACATTGGCCTCATTCAGAGCGAGCTCAGCCGTTGTTTTATATGCATTGATCAACCCCGGAACACCAAGTAATGTTCCGCCAAAATAACGAATAACAACTATGGCAACATTCGTTAGATTGCGCGATAACAATGTGTTCAATATCGGTCTGCCCGCCGTTCCCGATGGTTCGCCATCATCATTGATCCGAAATATAGAGCGGTCAATGCTCCACCGCACGGCCCAGCAACAGTGATTAGCTTTGGGGTGCTCCTGTTTGAGTCTGGCTACTATTTCTTTTATGTCTTGATCAGATGTGATGGGATAAGCATAGCCCAGGAATTTACTGCCCCGGTCGCGAAATATACCTTCGCCCGGATTTTCTATTGTTATGTAAGTATCTTCAAAAAGCATTAGAAAATAACAGTGCCGATATGCTGGAAAAAGCCGGGAAACGAATTGATAACTATAGCGATGATGCCCAACACAATGCCGCCCAGGTTAAGCCAGCTCAATCTTTCCCTGAATATGGCCAGGCCAATGAGTGAACCAACAACGATCACCCCGATGTCCATCGTCGAAAACACGGATGCAGGTCTTGCGGACAGCGCCTGGTGCGCTTTGATAAAAAACAGGATATTACCAAAATTAGCTACGCCCAGTATCCAGCCAATGAGGATATGCGGCCACGAGAAACGCATTTTTTTATTCACAATAAGGTATATCATCCCAAGAATGGAAACCAAAAATGCCAGTATGAAAACAATAAAAAGCGAGGTGGTAAAAGGCACGTCCTTTGTTTTGGCTACCTGCTTTAATAACACGTCGATCACTCCCATTCCCACAAAAATTACCAGCAGGTAAAACCAGGAGAAGGTTGATCTGCGCCGCACAGCGCGTTTTTGTTTCCAGGGAATAAGGCAGATTAGTGCGGCAAAACCAATAGACAGGCCGACAATCTTAACCGTACTGATCTTTTCGCCGAATATTAAAAAAGCAGCCAATACAGGTATAAATAACGATAAACGCTGGGCTACATCGGTGCGAACGATACCAGTCAACTTTATAGATGTGGCTATGATAATGAAAAGAAGCGGCAATAAAATACCAAGCGACACGTAGGTTAAAACGGGGGCATTCTGCAAATTGGTTAGGTGCGGCCTGAAAAATATCCAGGTTAGCAGTATTGCAGCCGAATAGTTCCAGGTGATGGCCTGGTAAACGTCTATCTGGTACCGTTTAGCGAGCTTAAGCAGCACCGAAACCGTAACACTGAAGCAAATACTTAGAAAAATGTAAAACATTAACTATTAGGCTTATGGTATAAAATTTGTAACCTGTCGTCGCCAGACATTGTTTCCTCGCTTTCAACGCCTGTAATTAAAGGCACGTTGATACCTTCTCCCAAAACCGCATTCCCGGTAAATATCCGCGCTTCGTCCCATAATCCGGCTTCGATAAAACTATTGAGCGTATTCGCTCCGCCTTCGATAATTAAGGATTGTATATCCTGTAAATAAAGCTGGAATAAAATGTATTGCGGCACAAAACGGTCAAAGTCTTCCAGTGCAATATACTTAATTTTACCATCGATGTCTGTTTTGACTTCGTTGAATACAAGCGTTTCGGTACTTTGGTTATAAATGTTAAGGTCTCGTTTTAATTCGAGCCTGCGGTCTATAACCACTCTTTTTGGTGAACGTCCTGTCCATTGGCGAACGTTTAATTGCGGATTATCAGCTAAAACGGTGTTCTTACCAACCAACACAGCATCTTCTTCGCTGCGCCATTTATGCACCAACGTGCGCGACTCCTGTCCTGTTATCCAAAACTGGCTGCCATCTGCAGGAGCAAAAAATCCATCGCTCGTTTGCGCCCATTTGAGTATAATGTAAGGCCTCTTCTCCCGCACACGTGTAAAAAATCGCCGGTTAAGCCATTTGCATTCCTTTTCCAGTACACCCGTTACAACCTCAATACCCGCTTCTTGCAGCTTTTCGATGCCTTTACCATTTACCTGTTCGAAAGGGTCCCGGCAACCCACCACAACGCGTGGGATTTGATGTTTGACGATCAGATCGGCACAGGGCGGCGTCTTGCCGTAATGTGCACAGGGTTCTAAGGAAACGTAAATGGTTGAGTTTTTTAGCAGTTCTTCCGCGTCTGCATAAGTTGATAATACGTGGTTCACCGCATTTACCTCGGCGTGAGCCTGCCCATATTGTTGATGATACCCCTCGCCGATGATTACACCCTCATGAACAATAACCGCCCCTACCATCGGGTTTGGGCTTACATTGCCCAGCCCGAAAGCGGCAAGCTCGAGGCAGCGCTGCATGTATTTTTCATCAAGGGTCATTGTACAAAAGTAGCTTTTATGTTTCTTTGTTGGATGGAAACCGTTAAAGACGTTTCAGCATGGTTCCGCAAAGAGCTGGCGAACGTGTATGATACAAAAGAAATTGATTCGCTTTGCATGATTGCCATTGAAGAAATTACAGGTACTTCTTCCGCGAAGATCAAAGCTTTTCCTGAGTTGGAATTGCCGCCGGAATATTCCAAAGCTATACATCAAATTCTCACACGACTTAAAACCGGTGAGCCTATCCAGTATATTTTAGGGCATAGCGAGTTCTACGGGTTAACATTTAAAGTGAATCCGTCAGTATTGATCCCACGACCGGAAACGGAGGAGTTGGTTGAATGGATACTTTCTTCAGTTGGCAGTTCGAAGTTTGCGGTTGGCAATATATTGGATATCGGAACTGGTAGCGGGTGCATTGCCATCAGCCTGAAAAAGAACCTGCCGGACTATAACGTCTCAGCTATAGACATTTCGTCAGAGGCATTAAAAACCGCGCAAGAAAATGCTGAATTGAATCATGTTGAGATCAACTTTATCAGTGCTGATATTTTAAATCTTAACTCCGAAATCGAACTTCCGAAATTCGAAATTATAGTAAGTAATCCTCCATACGTCACTATGCAGGATAAAACCCAAATGCACACCAACGTAACGGATTTTGAGCCGCACACCGCGCTGTTCGCGCCCGAGGATGATCCATTAATATTCTATAAAGCTATTGCTGATTTTGCATCGACCCAGCTTGAAAAAGGTGGCCTACTGTTCTTCGAGATCAATGAAAGTTATGGTGAACAAACAATTGAGTTATTGAATAATAAATCATTCACTAACATCGAGTTAAGAAAAGATATGAGCGGTAAGGACAGGATGATTAAAGCCATCTGGCATTAGTTAACCTGCCAACTGCCAACTTAATTACGCAGGTGAAAAGAAGTAATAACTTCCTTCAAATACTCCCTGTCTAAATGGGTATAAATTTCGGTAGTCGTAATACTCTCATGACCCAGCATTTCCTGCACGGCGCGCAGGTCGGCACCACCCTCCACCAGGTGCGTGGCAAATGAATGCCGCAGGGTGTGCGGACTAATAACCTTTTTGATTCCCGCCATTTCAGCTAATTGTTTGATCAGGATAAAAACATAAACCCGGCTCAATCGAGTCCCCCTGCGATTAAGAAAAACCATGTCTTCCTCGCCCTTTTTAATGGGGATATGTACCCGCATATTTTCTATCCAGAGTTTAAGGGCTTTAATTGCTTCACCACCTATCGGCACCAATCGTTCCTTGCTGCCTTTGCCTAATACTTTTACAAATTCGATATTGAGGTATAAATTGGACAGCTTCAGTTCCGTCAACTCAGACACCCGCAAACCGCAACTATAAAGCACTTCTACAATAGCTTTATTACGCTGTCCTTCAGGTTTGGAAAGGTCTATCGCAGCCAAGAGACTTTCAATGTCCTGAATACTAAGAACGGTAGGTAATTTCCGTTGCTTTTTTGGAGATTCCAGCAACTCAGCAGGGTCATTTTTAATAATATCCTCTATCAACAGGTATTTATAAAAGGATTTTACGCCCGATAATACCCTTGCCTGCGATGATGGCAGCATACCCAGCTCATTCACCCACATAATAAAATTGCGCAGATCGTTCAGCCTAAAAGCATCCGGTTTTAGTGGAGCGGGCAGGCTTTCGGCGTATTGCTGCAGCTTTTCAATATCCCGGGTGTAAGCTTCTACCGAGTTGCCGGAAAGCCCCTTTTCGAGTTTGAGGTAAGTTTGAAAACCCTTTATCGCCGATCTCCAGTCCAATTGATTTTGGTTTTAATGTTTTATGGTTAAGTTTGAGGTAATGAATATACAAATTATCAACGGCCCCAATCTCAATTTACTCGGCGTTCGCGAGAAATCCGTCTACGGCGACACCAGTTTTGAAGCTTACCTTGAAGACCTCCGCAAACGTTACGCAAACATCACCATAAATTATTACCAAAGTAATGTGGAGGGCGAAATTATTAACAAACTGCACGAAGTTGGTTTTAGCTGCGATGGTATTGTGATGAATGCCGGCGCCTATACGCATACTTCGGTAGCTATCGCCGATGCTATTGCCGGCATTAAAACAGCCGTGATAGAGGTACACATATCCAACGTTTATAAACGCGAGGAATTCAGGCATAAGTCGCTTTTAGCGGCAAGCTGTAAAGGGGTAATTGCGGGGTTCGGTTTAGATTCATACCGTTTGGCTATTGAGAATTTGGTAAATAGTTAAGTATATTTATTCACCCGTTTTTAATCTATTAATAACCTATTGCCTAAAAGTGATTTGCTATGCGTAAAATATTCAAAATAGCTTCATTAGCCTTATTGTTTCTCTTTATTTTTTTAGCCGGTAACAGCTTTGCACAGGGAATAGTTGCTAAAAAGAAAAAACCAAAAACATTAAGGGAAACCGTCCGGAAATCAATGCATTCGCGCGATTCGCTGTTCCAGGCGCTGGATAAAAGCGATACCTCTATCAATAACCTTGTACAAAAAATTTCGCAGTATACGACTACGTTCAACCAAATCAATAATAGCCTGGCCGAAGGATTAGACACCGCAGACGTGAGCCAGCAAATCCCGTCGGTGATAAAAAGAGCAGGCCGGATCAAAATATTAATCAACACGAAGAAGTCGAGTACATTACGCTATTTGTTTGTGCTAAGGGATAATCTGGATCGTTTACAGGACCTGCTTGAGGGCTGGGAGGGCGACCTTGATGACGTGAATACAAAACTGGTTCAAAACCAACACGATCTGCTTCGATTTCATTCCGATTCACTGCTACGTAATGCTGTACCCTCAGACAGTGCCTTGAGGGAGGCTTTTTTTGATAGACGCGCCGAACTAGGACAGCTGTGGCGCAAAACCGACTCTGCTAATCGCAGCGACCTTTTCAAACTAAACCTGCTTCAAAATAAGATCGCCACCCTAAATACCAGTGTTGTTGATGGTACCGACCAGATAGATTCCAAAATAAAAAAGTTCGCAATCAGGGCGATGTCAGGCGAATTTGATTACGTATGGATAAGGAATAATCAATATAATCCTCTTGATTCTGCACTGAATGGCACAATTAAATTAAATACTATACAGGTTTCTTATTTCTTCAAAAGCAAAACCACTGTGCATTTAATAGCATTGGCATTTCTGTTGGTAATTGTGGGCTGGATATTATATAACCGCTTAAAAACCATAAAGCACCTTGAACACAAGGAGGTTATTGTCGACCATACCAAATTTGTTTACAAGAGCCCACTGATCTCGGCGTTTTTGATCGTTACTACCTTTGCCCCCTACTTTTACAATCATCCGCCTGTATTTATTTTGGAATGTGCGTTCATTATAACTATTATACTGGTACTTAGCCTGGTACGCAAATATTTCCCGTTGTCCCTGTTTCATTTCCTGTTTCAATTATTCTGCCTGACTGTGGTATATAGCCTGAGCAATTTACTGGTGCAGATCACTAATGCCGACAGGTACATTATACTGTTATTGAGCATTATATCCATAATTATTGCTGTCCTGTTCTTTATCAAATCAAAAAAAGAACCCGAGGGGCACCTGCGTTACACCCATATCGTACTGGTGGTATTTATTTTATTGCAGCTGATTTCGCTGGTATTGAATATCACCGGCAGGTTTAGCCTTGCGAAAATAGTGGGTATCACAACCGTATTCAATTTATGGTTAACCATGAGCTTATACTTCATTATCAGGATAATCATCCAGGTATTGTTTTTGCAACTGCATACCCAAAAGGCCGAAAGCAGCTTTATAAGCCATGTTGATTATAACACGCTTCAAAAGAAGTTCAGGAGTGTGTTGATAATTTTTGCGAGCCTGCTGTGGATATTCTTCCTGCTTCAAAATTTAAATATTGACGATTGGGTTCATGATAACCTGGTTGATGCGCTTACCCAACAGCGCACCATAGGGGGATCCACATTTACTTATGGCGGTTTTGTTCTTTTCTTTATCGTTATATGGTTATCGTCATTACTATCAAAAATTATCAGTTACTTTTATGACATTTCGGCACAGCATACCAATGATATATCCGCATTAAAAAAGAAGAACCGTGCCTCTACCCTTTTGATCAGGATCGGTGTATTTTCGGTAGGGTTTATGCTGGCGGTAGCTGCATCCGGTTTCCCATTGGACAAGCTAACCATCATTTTCAGCGCATTTGGCGTTGGTATCGGCTTTGGCTTGCAAAATATTACCAATAACCTGGTTTCGGGTATGATACTCGCCTTCGAAAAACCTATCCAGATCGGGGACATAATCGAGGTGAATAACAGAACCGGAACGGTAAAAGAGATTGGTATCCGGTCGAGCAAGCTATCCACAGGCAATGGTTCGGAAGTAATTATACCTAATGGCGACCTCATTTCGCAAAATGTTGTAAACTGGACTCTAAGCAATACCAACCGCCAGGTTGAAATTTTAGTGAACGTGGCCTATGGCACAGATGTTGAAAAAGTGACGAAACTACTCAAAGATATACTGTGCAACCGGAATGATATTATGACGGCTCCTGAGCCGGCGGTGTTTTTAAATGATATTACCGACAAAGCCGTAAATTTTAAAGTATTTTTTTGGGCGGCAGATATCGCCGATTTCTTTGAATTGAGAAGCCGCGTGTTGGGTGATGTTTATGAGAGTTTTATTAAGGAAGGAATACAGTTACCCAAAAGTTAATCTTCAGTAAAACTCTTTAGGATCAAGTGCTGCGAACAACTTTTTCTTTCTCATAAAAAAGTCCCACACAATGCTTCGACGGTACATGCCTTTTAGGGTATGCAGGTTGCTCCGTTTGTTTGTTTTAGGGCCGCCGCCTTTAAACACATGCACGACGAAGTTCTGATGTGCCCGGCTTATTGCCCAGGCGTCCTTGCGTTTACCTTCATTCAAGAATCTCGCTATAGCCAGCAGGTCCATCCAAAAACGGATCGAAATAATGAATATGGCCCGCAGTGTTGAAAGGTTATTTTTCAGTAATAACATGTTGTTCCTGAAATTGAGGAAGGTCTTAAAAGGATTTTCGGTATTCAGTGTTCCTCCACCAACATGGTAAACTTCCGATTCGGCACAATACATAACTTTGTAGCCCATATTTTTTAAGCGCCAGCACAGGTCAATTTCTTCCATGTGTGCAAAAAAACGGTCGTCAAAACCACCTGCCTCAACCCAATATTGCTTTTTAACAAACATGGCCGCACCCGATGCCCAAAATACTTCGCCCGACTGCTCGTATTGGCCCTTGTCTTCTTCGATCTCATAAAACATGCGCCCGCGACAAAAAGGGTATCCAAATACATCAATGAAACCACCCGCTGCACCTGCATGCTCGTAATCCTGCTTTTTTGCAAACGATTTTATCTTGGGAGCTGCGGCAGCTATCAGCGGATCGCTTTCCATTAATGTTATCACGGGCTCTATCCAACCGTCATGCACCTCAACGTCCGAATTCAGGAGGATAAAATAGTCAGCGTCAACTTTTTCCAGCACACGGTTATAGCCACCTGTAAAGCCGTAGTTTTGGTCATTTTGGATGATTTGTACCGAGGGGAAATTTTGCTGTAGAAACTCAACCGAACCATCCGTCGAGCCATTATCGCCTACAATGATATCCAGTGCCGGCCAGGTAGATGCCAGTACTGATGGAAGGAATTCACCAAGATGCTTAATGCCGTTCCAATTCAATATTACTACAGCAACTTTGGGCGTGTTTGTCATTGATTCGTATTCTCCGGCTTAAATTTCCATCTCTTGTGCGACCATAACCAATATTCAGGCTGTTCTCTTATCACCTTCTCCAAATATCTTACATGCGCCTCAGTGATCTCATACTGGGCGGTGGATTTAGGTTCATTTATCAAGGGCACAAATGTACATTCATAATGGCCTCTTTTTATCTTGCGGATATCACAGAATATCACCACGCTGTTAAGCAGTTTGGCCATCTTTTCGATACCCAGGAAAACAGCGGTTGGCTGATTCAGAAAATCGGTAAAATAATTCATATCACCTTTAACGGGTGTCTGATCACTTACCAGTATATTCATGGCCGGCTTATGCCGGTATTCCATCATAGCGCGGGTGGCGTTTGGCATATCAACCAGCGTGGCGCCAAAGCGTGAACGCATTTTGCGGAAGGCCTCATCAAAAACTTTATTTGTGAGCGATTTATAAACCACAATTTTAGGATAATCAGTCTCATAACTGGCCCGCAAATTTGCTATCTCCCAATTACCGTAATGACCGACCGCACCCATTACATTGCGGCCATTATTAAGTGCCTCTTCTGCTACCCCGGTATTTTTTCCTGTAATCCGGCGTTCAAGCTGTTTTTTAGATATCGTAAACATTTTTATCGTTTCCACGATCAAATCACACAGGTGACGGTAATATTTTCGCTCGATGGTCAGCCGTTCTTCCGCTGTTTTTTCGGGAAATGAATTGCGCAGGTTTTCTTCAACCACCTTGCGGCGATAACCGAAAACATAATAAAGCAGAACGAAAATAAAATCTGAAATGAGGTATAATATCCAGAAAGGTAACAACGACAGCAGGTATAAAAAGAATAGCCCTACATACGAGAAACCTTTATTTATCATTATTTTATCCGAATTTTGACCACAAACATAGAATATATGATTGAAAAAGGCGCTGTGCTGCCCCTATTTTATCTGCCCCCGGTTGAATACTTTACCGAGTTGAATATCTATAACCCTGATTTTGTGATAGAAAAGCACGAGCATTTCCCCAAGCAAACCTATCGCAACAGGGCTAATATATGTTCGCCTGATGGCTTGTTAACATTGGTTGTGCCTGTGGTAAAAGGCTCAAAGATGCACACACCTGTAAAAGATGTGAAGATAAGTTATGATTTTAATTGGCAGCGCCTGCACTGGATGAGCCTGCAAGCGTGTTATCGCCGGTCGGCTTATTTTGAATATTATGAAGATGATTTTGCTGTATTTTATGAAATGAAGGAACCGTACTTATTTGATTACAATGAAAAGCTACTCCAAATTTTACTGAAGCTATTGAAGATAAAAGCAACGATCAACTACACACATAGCTACGAAGCAGACTATATGCATTTAAAAGACTTAAGACACAGCATTCATCCTAAAAAAGATACCGGCTTTCCCCCAAAAACCTATTACCAGCTATTTGAAGAACGCCAGGGATTTTTAAAGAATCTGAGCATTGTCGACTTGTTATTTAACCAGGGGCCGCAAGCCATTAACTATTTATAATGAATAACCAGGTAAAACGAATACGTTATAAAACGCGCAGCCACAATGTTGAGGTCGGCTCCAGTCCGGGATCGATAAATATTGCAAGTGATGCATTGAAACCGGAAGTAATGGTTTACAGTTACAATGAGGACGAACTGGTAAGCTCAGAAGGCAAAAGCATTGAGGTGATACTGGAGCAGTTTGAAAAATGCAAAAACCATACGCATTGGATACAGGTGAAAGGATTAGGAGATGCAAACCTGATCGAGCAGATTGGTGTTCATCTTGAAATTAATTCGCTGGTACTTGAAGATATTGTCAATACACACCAGCGGCCAAAATTTGATGAGTATGAGGATTATGTATTTGCTGTTAGCCGCATTATCCATTTCAATAAGGATAACGAACTGGTTAATTGCCAGTTTTCGGCATTGATTAAGAAAAACATCATCATCAGTTTTGAAGAAACCCATGAAGAATATTTCGATGCGGTAAAAACACGATTAAAAGCGGCAAAAGGCTCCATTCGCACTGCAGGGCCCGGATACATGTGTTATGCGCTTACAGATACAATATTGGACAATTATTTTGTGCTGATGGCGCAAATCGGCGACATGCTGGATGATGTTGAGGATCATTTATATAAGAACGCCGATAAGAGTGTGATGTATAATGCACAGGCCATAAAACGTATCCTCATTATCATTCGCCGGGCCACCTGGCCTGAAAGGGATAAGATCAATGAGATGATACGTACCGAAAGCCCGCTGATCTCCGCTGATGTTAAGATATTCCTGCGCGATGCTTATGATCATTGCATACAAATAATGGACCTGGTGGAAAATTATAAGGAAATAACTTCGAGCATTATCGATCTGTATCTGTCCATGGTTAGTAACCGGATGAACGAGATCATGAAAGTGCTCACCATCATATCGGTTATATTTATTCCGTTGACATTTATCGCCGGAGTTTACGGGATGAATTTCGCCCGTGTAGATCCGGTTACGAATAAAGTTATGCCCGACAACCTGCCGGAGCTTTATTCACCTCACGGCTATTATTATGCTTTAGGCGGAATGTTTGTTTTGGCAGTTATACAGGTAATTGTCTTCTGGAAAAAGGGCTGGTTCAGCAAACTCTAATAACAAAAATGCCCGGCTGACACCGGGCATTTTTTTATTTTTGAAATTCGGGTTTCAACTCCGCTTTCATTACTTTTCTGAATTTCTCTACCTTTGGTTGTGAAACTCCGGTTAGGTATGGGTTTTCACCCAAATGCAAGCGGTAATAGCCTTGGTGATATTTTTCGGCAGGATAAAACACCTTAAATTTTTGCAGTTCAGTTACTATCTTCTCAGGATAATGCTTACTTGCATTTATCTGTTTTATTTCGTTTTCTATAATTGCCTTTTCTTCCGTTGTACGGTAAAAAGCAACAGAACGATAATCTGTGCCTTCATCCGGCCCCTGGCGGTTTAATTCGGTAGGGTCATGCGCAAAAAAGAAGGCATGAGCAATAGTTTGAAAACTGATCAATTTAGGATCATAGTATATCTGTGTGCATTCGGCATGGCCCGTATTCTGTGTGCCCACTTCTTCATAACTTGGGCGTACGCTAGAGCCGCCGGCATATCCTGAGACAACCTTATCTACGCCTTTCAGTTCGGACATAGCTTCGCTCATACTCCAGAAGCACCCGCCGCCGAAGGTAGCTACCTGCTCACCGGGCTGGGGTTTGGGCAGACTTGCGTATTCATTCTGCTGGGCGTTAGCGCAGCTGCAATAAAACAGTATCGTCGCAAGGTATATGGTTATCTTTTTCATATTGATCTATCGAATTTTGGTTTTACAGACTTACGCAAATCTAACATGGGCAGTTGCTTTAAATTGTCATTTACGGGTAATATACCTCATCGTTTTTGTTGCGATTCTTTTACCAGCGTCAATATTTTAGTCAGACCATTTATTTTGATCTCGTAAGTTGTCGATAGCAGCATCCCAAGCCTGCCCGGCGGGAAGCCTCCTCTATTTTTCAGCCATTCCAAATAATAAACGGGCAGGTCGCATATCAATGTCCCTTTATATTTACCAAAATAAATTGGAGTTTTTACGATATCAATTAAAACCGTCGAATCGGGCGTTACATTTTCCACGCTATAAAATTAGCTATTCTTGTCAAGGTTCACTCCAGGGTAAAAATATAAAACACATACCCACTGCAAACGTTGTAAAAAGTAAATTTGAGAACTATGGAAGATCAATTTGAAGCTTTTTTAACTGGCTCCGACAATCCTGTTGAAGGAATAGTTAGCCCGATAATTTGTGCAGGTTATGGCACAGCATATGAATTTAAATCAATAGATGGTACCTTACACCTCGTCATCGCAAAAGACAAGGACGGGCATTGGATAAGGATCGACGGCACAGAACCTTATTTTTCTGGCTGGGTTGATGAATTGCTTGAACAGGTAAAGCAGGGCTAAACAACATTAGCGCAAGGGAAACGGGGGTACTAGCAAAAAAACCACCTGCCGGAGCAAGGTGGTTTTTGCACTATATATTGGGGATTTTATCACCTTCCGTGCCTGTCGTTACCCCTGCTATCTCTTTCACGGGCCGGAAAGTTTCTTGGTGAAGGGCGCTGCTCGTCGCGGTTAGGCTGACGGTATTCGTTATGCGCTACTTCATTATTTCTATGATCGTCATTCCTGAACTGGTCGTTTCTATATTGGTCATGATTTACATGGTTGTCATTGTTATAACCGCGACCATATCCCCTGTTCCATTGACCGTTAAGGGCCACACCGTTATACCTGTTACGGTAATAATCATCGTGCATAAACGGACGTGTTGCACGTACTTCGAAGTGGCGAACGCTTCTCCAGTCGTAATCGCGATAAGCACCTGGCAAATATGCGGCTGATACCCAGTTACCGCCATCGTTATAAAAGTAACATTGGTCGGTTACGCTATAGTAAGCGTCAACATCCGGCAAGTAATAGTAATCTTCGTTACCATCATAATTAACGGGTTCGTGATAAACCATTGGAGTTTGTTCGGCTACTACAACCCTTTGCGGTACATATACCCGGGGTGAACCAAAATGCAAACCTAAACTTACCCTCATTTGCGCATTTGCAGTGTTATAAAATAAACTGCTCATTGCTATTGCTGACATTAAAAATAACTTTTTCATTGTAGTAATTTGTTTTTTAGTTGTAATGAAGCTATTACGAGTTTTTGTTTTGTTTTTTAGCTGTTTCTCGTAATGGTTTCATGGTCGTAATTTATTTTGAAACTATCCCGGCATTTGTTTTGTTTTTTATTGCCCGTCGTAGGTTTCGTGTTATTTAATATTTATACAGTTATGACCATAACTAATTGAAAAGGTTTAATATTACGACACAATACATTTTACTAATTCTATTATACAGAATTAAATATTGAATTGACTTGCAATATCAGAATATTATATTTTTGAAGATGAATATTAAATGAAATTACAGGACGGTGGGGATTTTAAGTTGACCTGAAACCTTTGTGCGGAAAATTTGTCATCATAGAACTTGTCATTGCATTGATACAAAACTGATTTCGGTATTAAATATATAATCAACTAAATTTGGGTTCAAACTCACACCATTATGAAAAGAAAAACAATGGGAACCATTTTATTGCCTATACTGGCAATTGGTGGCCTTATATCGCTTGCCGCACTTAAGAATGATTTAAAGAAACACTATAATGCTCCGGCAAATAATGCCGGCCTTACACTACCGGCTGGCTTTAGCGCCAATATCATAGCCGATAACCTGGGCGGCACAAGGCACATCGCCGTTACGCCACAGAACGAGATTTATGTAAAGCTTAAGGGGCTGGAAAATGGTAAAGGCATTCTATTGCTTCACCAAAATGGCGACAAAGCCGAAGTAAAAACCAGGTTTGGGAATTTCGGCGGAACGGGCATTGCTGTTAAAAATGGTTACCTGTATACTTCTTCGGACGAAGAAGTATTCCGTTTTAAACTGAATGCACAAAACGAAGTTATCGACCCTGCCAAACCTGAAAAAATTGTAACCGGTTTACTTAGCCGTGGTGAGCATGAAGCCAAGGCCATAACTTTAGATAATGCGGGCCACCTCTACGTGGTTGTTGGGGCGTATTCTAACGCCTGCCAGGTAAAGGACCGCACCAAAGGCTCACCAGGCCAAAAGGGCTGCCCTATACTGGATTCAGCGGGTGGTATTTGGCAATTCGGCGTAAGCAAACCTAACCAGCATTATCGCGATGGGGTTCGTTACGCTACAGGGTTAAGGAATGTAGTTGGAATAACCTGGAATCAGCAGGATAACCAGCTTTACGTAATGCAGCACGGTCGCGACCAACTCAGCGACCTGTTCCCACAATATTTTACCGTAAAACAAAATGCTGAGTTACCTGCCGAATGCATGTATGCCATTAAAAAGGGCGACGATGCAGGCTGGCCCTACCTGTATTACGACTGGCAAACACACAAAAAAATGCTGATGCCAGAATATGGCGGCGATGGCAAAAAGGTTTATACCGGAAATGCAATCAATCCCGTGGCTTCTTATCCCGGCCACCTTGCGCCTAATGGTTTGTTAATTTATACCGGCAACCAATTTCCGGCAAAATATAAAAATGGCGCGTTCATAGCATTCCATGGTTCATGGAATCGTGCACCTGAGCCACAGGCTGGTTTTTTCGTGGTTTTTCAACCGTTTAAAGATGGCAAGCCTTCCGGCAAATGGGAAGTTTTTGCTGATGGTTTTGCTGGAACCGCAGCTGATAAAGCTAAAGGAAATGCGTTGCACCGCCCCTGCGGTTTGGCCCAGGGACCAGATGGTTCGTTGTATGTGAGCGACGATAGTAAGGGAAGTATTTATAAGATCACGTATAAGAAATAAATTTGTCTGAATCAGAATTTACAGAATTTAAGAATGGACAGAATTCTGAAAATTTAATAATTCTGAAAATTCTGGTTCAGACAATTATAAACTATCCGAAAGCATAGGCCCTTCCGAATCATCTTCATCGTCGCCTTTTTTGCTTTCTATTAGATAATTATCCATCAGCTCTTCTTCGGATATTACCATCGTAAAATCTTCAAAGCGAATCCCGTCCTCAAAAGGGAAAACCGTATAGCCTTTTTTATCAGCATCATATTCGCCGAGTTCAAAAATCTCATCCTGGTCTTTTTCTTTTATTATGGAACCTTCGGCTAATTGGTAGGCATCTAAAATGGGCTCAAATTTTTTCATAGTAATATTTTATAATTCTGTCAATTAACCAAACCAATCATACAGGTCATTTTGTTTTAGGATCGACTTTTTTTCTTTATTCATATCCTTAATTACTTTCCCCTCCGCCATCTGGATAATACGATTGCCATAAATATAAGCTTCCTTCAGGTTATGGGTAACAAGTATCGCTGTCAATCCAAAATCGGTTATCAATTTATCAGCTGTTTTCATAACCACATCAGCTGATTTTGGATCGAGTGCCGCTGTTGGTTCGTCCAAAAGCAGCACTTTGCAAGTATCCATCACACTCATTAACAAGGTTAATGCCTGCCTTTGCCCGCCGGATAAGGTACCCATCGGCTGCTCAATTTTGTTTTCAAGGCCCATACCCAGCGTACTTATTTTATCCTTCACCAGGTTTTCAAAGCCCTCATTAATACCGATGGATAATCCTTTGGATTTGGTGCGTATCGCCGCCAAACGGAAATTATCTAAAATACTCAGGTCGGGCGCTGTGCCGCTCAAGGGATTTTGAAATACCCGGGCTATCCATTCGCTGCGGTTATAATCGGCCAGTTTGGTAACATTATGTCCCTCGATATGGATAGCGCCTGAAGATGGCAGGATGGCGCCTGCAACCAAATTCAGTAAAGTTGTTTTACCTGAACCGTTTGAACCCACGATCACCAAAAACTCCTTTTCAGCGATTTCAAGGTCTACTCCCCGGATAGCGTCTACCTGGTTAGCTTTACCTTTATTAAATACCTTATGTACCTTTTGAACGCTTATCATGATGAACTTTTGAATGAGGCTGATAAACGCGGCAGGCTAACGATAAGCAATACGAATACGGCGGTAACCAGTTTGAGCAAAATCGGGTCCAGGCCGGCACTTAGTGTGAAAGCCAAAACAAATTGAAATATGATCGCCCCTGACAATACTAAGGTCAAACTTATCCATACCGAAGTGATATTGAACCAATTGATAAATGTTTCGGCTATGATAACCGAGCCCAACCCTACGATCACCATACCAATGCCCATATTGATATCGGAATAATTCTGATATTCCGTTATTAAATATCCGCTAAGCGCCGTTAAAGCATTAGCCATTGCCAGGCCAATGATCTTCATACGGTCAGTATTTACGCCCAAGGCACGTACCATCGTTTCGCTATTACCGGTAGCACGCATGGCTATGCCGAAATCGGTTTTCAGCAAGTAGCCTATCACGAGCGTTGTTAAGATCGCGAACACCAAAACTATCCAGAAGGTATTATAATTAGGGTTTGAAGAAATATTAAGGATATTGTATATCGAGGGGAAATTTCCAAGTGGAATGTTGGAGCGGCCCATTATCTCCAGGTTAATGGCATAAAGTGACATCATGACCAGGATACCGGCTAATAAGGCATTAATTTTGAGTTTGGTATGAATTAATCCCGTAAAAGTTCCGGCCAAAGCTCCCGCTGCAATTACTACAGGCAAAACCACGAAGACAGGCTGATGTAATACCAATAATTTAGCTGTGACAGCACCGCCCAAAGTGTAGCTTCCATCGGTGGTAATATCCGGGATGTTGAATATCTTCATCGAGATGAATATCCCTAAAGCAATGGCCGAAAAGCAAAGTCCCTGTATTAATGCACCGAGGTAAAGATCCATTATTTCACAGCTTCAAAGTCCGATGGGATGGTGATATGATACTTTTTGGCCGCCGCCGGATTATATACCCTGCGGCGAATTTTTACCATTTCGGGTTTCAAGCCATCAGTTTTATGCGTTTTTAAAAATTGCGCCGCCTGCTCCCCCGCCTGGTAGCCCCATTGGTACATATCGGCGCCATAGGCTGCTACCGCACCCAGCTTTACCAAACCTGCTTCACTAGTGAAAACGGGGACATCGGCCTGGTCGCAATTTTTGACGATAGTCTCAAAAGAAGCGAACACGCTATTATCCGGCAGTGCAAAAAAGGCATCGATATTTTTTGATAATAAGGATTTGGTAACCAATTGCGCATCGGCCGAATTATTGTGCGGCAATACTTCCAGGCTAACATTGGACTTAGCCGCAAGTTCTTTGAGGCGGTTATCCGCATATGCTGATTGTGGTTCCGATTGATTATAGATCATACAAATAACCAATTTTGCGCCCTTCGGCTTCAGTAATTTGGTGATAATATTAAATGACGTATCGATATAATTCAAATCTTCCACCACGCCGAACAAATTTGGCGGATTGGCACCCGTGGAGCTTACCACACTCATTCGTGCAGGTGTGGGCGATACCATCGCAAAAACCGGTATGGTTTTGGTTTTTTGAATAGCGGTTACTGTAGATAGGGTAGTACAGGTAGCCAGCAGGTCGACCTTCTCCGATATAAATTGATTGACGATCAATGACAATGTCGGCTGGTCATTCTGTGCGTTACGATATTCGATCTTTACTGTTTTCTGGTCATCGCTAAAACCCTCTTTTTTCAAAGCGTCGGTAAAACCTGCCCGTGCCTGCCCTACGGTTACATCCTCAAAGGCATCTACAAATCCCACAACGGGTACATTGCTTTTGTGCGATTGGCAGGAAATAAACAAGATGATAAAAAGCAAGACGGGCAGATATTTGAGAAGCTTCATCCGACTAAATTAAGTAAAGCGGTGCAAAGGTGAAAGCACAAACGGGAAACATGATATTTTTATGGTAATTTAATTAATTTAGCCTCTGCATGATCGCTATAAATTCAAAATTACCAAACGCTGGCACTACCATTTTCACCGTAATGTCTGCCCTGGCCGCCGAAGTTGGCGCTATAAACCTTTCGCAGGGCTTTCCTGATTATGATACATCGCCCGAACTGATCGGATTGGTAAATAAGGCCATGACAGATGGTTATAACCAATACGCGCCAATGGCTGGTTACATGCCCTTGCGCGAAGAGATCAGCCGCAAAACCGAAAAATTATACGGGGCGTATTACAATCCTGATAACGAAATTACTATTACTGCGGGCGGTACACAGGCTATTTTTACAGCTATAGCGACCGTGATCAATCCGAATGATGAGGTCATCATATTCGAGCCAGCCTTTGATTGTTACGCTCCCGCTATTTTAGTTGCAGGCGGTGTCGTAAAATCATTAGAGCTGGAACCACCGGATTATCGCCTTAAATGGGATATGGTAAAAAGGCTGATCAATAACCGTACAAAAATGATCATCCTCAACTCGCCGCATAACCCCACCGCGACCATTTTACATAAGGAAGATATTGAAGCGTTAAGCGCTATCATCAAAAACCGTGATATTTTTATTTTAAGCGACGAGGTTTATGAACACCTGATATATGATGAACAAGAGCACCACAGCATGGCCAGGTACGCAGAATTGCGCCAGCGGAGTTTTATTGTAGCTTCATTTGGCAAACCGTTTCATGCTACCGGGTGGAAAGTGGGGTATTGCATGGCACCTGCTCACATGATGCTTGAGTTTAGAAAAGTGCACCAGTTTTTGGTGTTTTGTGTGAATGCGCCCATGCAGGTTGCCATTGCTGAATATTTGAAGAATGAAGATCATTATCTCGGCCTGCGGGAGTTTTTTCAGCAAAAGCGTGATTACTTCCGCAAAGGATTAGAGGGCACCCGTTTTGAAATATTACCGTGCTCCGGATCGTACTTTCAGTCAGTGCGGTACGGTAAGATCACCGATGAAAAAGACACCGATTTAGCCATGCGTTTGACGAAGGATTTTGGAGTGACAGTTATACCCGTTTCGGCGTTTTATGGAAAGGGTACTGATTACCATGTGTTACGTTTTTGTTTTGCCAAAAGGCAAGAAACTTTGGATAAAGCCGTTGAAAGATTAATAAAAGTGTAACTTGTGAAAGTTTTTTAACCATTAGTCAAGCCCCAATACGATATGGATAACCTTAAAATTAGCCTCTTCCAGGGATATTTATTTTGGGAAAACATTGATAAAAACCTGCAGAATATCGGTTTGCGATTGAGCGGGGGTATACGCGAAAAAACTGACCTGATCATTCTGCCCGAAATGTTCAATACCGGCTTTACGATGAACGCTGAGCCCTTAGCCGAGCCGATGAACGGCAAAACCATGCTTTGGATGCATAAAATTGCCAAACAGTACGACTGTGTGGTTACCGGCAGCCTCATTATAACCGAAGGTGGTAAATTTTATAATCGGCTGATTTGGATGAGTGCCGATGGCTCCTATAATTATTACGACAAAAGGCACCTGTTTACCCTTGCCAAAGAACATCATACTTACACCGCCGGCAAAAAGAAACTAATCGTCGAACTAAAAGGCTGGAAAATCTGCCCGATGATCTGCTACGACTTGCGCTTCCCGGTTTGGATGCGAAATGTAAATGCGGCGTATGATCTGCTTATAGTAGTAGCCAACTGGCCCGAGCGCCGCGCTTTGCATTGGCGTACTTTGATACCCGCCCGCGCCGTTGAGAACCAGGCTTATGTGATCGGGCTGAACCGTGTCGGCCACGATGGCAACGAAGTTTATCATTCAGGCGACTCGACCTGCATTAGTCCGAACGGGAACGTAGTTTACTACAAACGTGATGAAGAAGATGTATACACCTTTTCTATCATAGGTGATGAAGTTGAAAAAACGCGCCGCACCCTACCTTTCCTGAAGGATGAGGACAATTTTAAGATCATAGACTAAGCGCTTGCTTATATTTGTTTAATTTTAGAGTTAATCTGCTTTAATTTGCGCCTGCGTATTATCATCTCATATTATTTCCGACAATGAAGTTTTCATATCGTACCTTCCTTCTGGCCTTTTTCCTTATTGTAAATTTTTCGCTGTCCGTATCAGCCCAAAAGAAAAATGACTACGCCAAATTGGTCAATATTTTTATCGGCACAGGCGGCCATGGACATACTTATCCCGGTGCGGTAGCCCCTTTCGGGATGGTGCAGTTAAGCCCGGATACCAGGCTTACCGGTTGGGACGGCTGTTCGGGTTACTACTTTACGGATACGGTGGTTTATGGCTTTTCGCACACCCATTTAAGCGGAACCGGTATAGCAGATTATTGCGATGTATTGTTTATGCCGACAACCGGCGAGCCGAAGTTTAAGAATACCGATTACATGTCGGGCTTTAAAAAGAAGAACGAAAGCGCATCGCCGGGCTATTATAAAACCAAACTGGATAAATATAACATCGGCGTAGAACTTACCGCGACCAAACGCGTGGGCGTTCACCGTTACGAATACCCCGGCACGCACGAGGCTAATATTATAATCGATTTGCAACACCGCGATGAGGTGCTCGATTCATGGATCGAAGTCGTAAATGACCACGAGATACGTGGTTTCCGCCGTTCAAGGTCATGGGCGCAGGATCAGTATGTTTACTTTTATGCTAAGTTTTCAAAGTCTTTCAAAAACTTCGGCATAGCGCTGAACGACCAGGTACAACAGGGCCAAAATAAAGTACAGGGGAAGAATGTAAAGATGTTTATCCAGTTTGACGATCCCGGAGAGGTGATATCAAAAGTAGGTATATCATCGGTAAGTGCAGATGGCGCATTGAAAAACCTGGATGCCGAAGTGCCTGATTTCGACTTTAGAAGAGTGCAAAAAGAAGCACGGGCGAATTGGAACACTGAGTTAAATAAGATACAGGTTGAAGGAGGTGCGCCGGCCATTTCGCAAGATGCCAAAAACATGCAGTATCAAAATGGCGGTTACAATCCGTACGGCTACAACCGTCCGCAGCAGCAAAAGCAGCCTAAGGTTAATGACTGGTCCAAAATAAAACAAACCATTTTTTATACTGCCTTATATCATTGTATGCTGGCGCCGAATGTTTACAGCGATGTTGACGGGCAATACCGTGGGCTCGATCAAAAAGTGCATACAGCGGTCGGTTTTGATTATTATACAGTATTCTCCCTGTGGGATACCTTCCGCGCGGAAGACCCTTTGTTTACGATCATCGACCGCAAACGTACGTCGGATTTTATCAAAAGCTTTTTAGCGATGTACGAGCAGGGCGGTTTGCTACCTATATGGCCGCTGGGTTCAAGCGAAACGTATTGTATGGTGGGTAACCATTCCATTCCTGTAACTGTAGACGCCTATGCCAAAGGCATCCGCGATTTTAACGCCGAAGAAGCGCTTATCGCGATGAAGGCTGCTGTAAACCGCGATCAGTTTGGGTTGGATAGTTACCGTAAAAATGGCGCTGTATTGGCAGATGATGAACATGAATCGGTTTCAAAAACATTGGAATATGCTTATGACGACTGGTGCATTGCCCAGATGGCTAAAATGATGAATAAACCGCAGGATTATGCCGATTTTATTAAACGGGCACAATACTGGAAGAATGTTTACAACGATCAGAACAATTTTATGCAGGGCCGCGTTAACGGTGGCTGGTACGCACCATTCGACGCGACGGATATTAATAACAACTACACTGAAGGCAATGCCTGGCAGTATTCATTCCTGGTTCCGCAGGATGTTGAGGGACTTGTAGCACGCATGGGTGGCAAAGATAAGTTTGAAGCTAAACTGGATGAATTATTCACTACCAATGCCAAACTAAGCGGTCGCGAACAGGCTGATGTGACCGGACTAATAGGCCAATATGCACATGGCAATGAGCCAAGCCATCATATCGCATACTTGTACAATTTCACCAACTCGCCCGATAAAACACAATTTTACATTCATAAGATATTGAAAGAAGAATATAGTGCCCTGCCTGATGGTTTATCGGGTAATGAGGATTGCGGGCAAATGTCGGCCTGGTATGTGATGAGTTCGCTGGGTATTTACACTATTTCGCCGGGCCAAACCCGTTACCAAATCGGCTTGCCTCAATTTGATAAGGCAGTGATCAATTTAGAAAATGGCAAAAAGTTTACTATAATCAATACGGGCGCCGGCACCAGTTTTCAGAACATTTACTTACAGGGGATGACGCTGAACAAAAAAACATACGACAAGCTTTATATCGACGCCGCGGACATTGAACATGGTGGCGAATGGGAAGTATATACCGGCAGCCTTGCCAATAAATTGTTTGTGCAAGATCTGGAAAAACCGGTATCTAAGATCACCGACAGTCTTATCGTATCCAATCCTTATTTTCTGCCATCTACGCCAAGCTTTAAGAAACCATTTGATGTCACAATAAAATCCTACGATGCTGATGCCAAAATATATTACACGCTGGATGGTTCGGCACCAACAATATCCTCCACACTTTATGATAAACCGATAACCATATCGGCCAATACAACAGTAAAAGCAATTGCGGTAAAAAATGGTAAATCGAGTTTTGTGGACGCAGGCTCATTTACCAAAATAAGGGATGATATTAAGCTGACCTCACTCAGCAAATACCTGCCTAACTATCCGGCTGAAGGCGATGAAAGCCTGATCGACGGCTTACACGGCACACCAAATTGGCGGCTGGGCCACTGGCAGGGCTATCAGGGAAACGACCTGGAAGCAGTAGTAGACATGGGACAGGCAAAACCTATAACCTCTATCAGCCTCGGTACTTTGCAGGATAGCAAATCGTGGATCGTGTTCCCGAAACTGGTGGAATACTGGGTATCTGATGACGGCACAAATTACAAGTTGGCAATTACCGTTAGTACAAAAGTGGATATTAAAGATCTCAACGTACAAACACAGGAATTTAAAGCCGGGCTTAACTTAAAAACCAGGTACATCAAAATCATAGCAAAACAGTACGGCCCCCTGCCCGACTGGCACGAAAGCAAAGGCCAGCCCTCCTACATATTTGTTGATGAAATAACCATTGAATAAGACTTGTATCTTTCTGATAATTAGCTATATTTACCTTACTAATTAACCTAAATAACTAAATTATCATGGAACCAGAAAACAACATCACGACTACTGACAATGGGAAAAATGTAGGTATTGTCAGTTACATTGGTCCCCTCGGATGGCTAATAGCATATTTTGCTATGCACAACGAAAAAAAGACCGATCTTGGCAGTTATCAGCTAAGGCAAACTTTACTGCTTTATATTGTAATTACTGCATTCTATATTGTGGTTTATATACTTATCATCCTGTCATTGTTTATCTCGCTATTTTTGGCAGGTTTTTTTGGAATTGTAATGTGGCTGGGCGGAATCGCCTCGCTCGTTTTGTGGATAATGGGTCTTATAGGTGCTATTAATGGGCAAAAGAAACCGATGCCGATTATTGGCGATATGGCTCAAACCATGTTTCCTAATATTTAAAGACGTTAAAACATTAGTAAGAAAGGCGCTCTGTAAACCAGGGCACCTTTTTTTATTGCAAGCCATATCAACTTAAAATTTAATGATTATTGTTCCGTTGATTATATTTGCCGTCTGCGCTAACCATTTAGCGGCATTATTTACATCTTTACCCAATGTTTAAAGAAATAAAAAACAGGTTTCTCCGCTATATTATCATCTTCTTTTATTCCATCATCATCTTCTTCTGTGCTATCGAATTAAATTTCCTGTGGCTTTTCGGCTACTCGCCGACGATGGATGATATCAAAAGTCCAACCATGTCCGTAGCTTCCGAAGTGTATTATGCTGATGGTAAGCTGATAGGCCGTTATTACAAGGAAAACCGCTCACCTGTCGAATTTAAAGGCATCTCGCCTAGTTTAGTGAATGCACTTGTTGCTACCGAGGATGTACGTTTTTACCAGCACGGCGGTGTTGATTTTTATTCTTTTTTCACCAGCTTATTATCAACTGCCAAAGGCGAGCGGCGCGGCGGCAGTACTATTACACAGCAATTAGCTAAAAACCTGTTCGAAACCCGTAAAAAGAAATCGCAGGGTATTGCCAGGCACGTACCTTTTATACGGACCATCGTATTTAAATGCAAGGAATGGCTCACCGCTTATGAAATAGAGCACGTTTACAGCAAACAGGAAATACTCACATTATACTTTAACACGGTACCATTTGGTAATAACACTTTCGGTATAAAAGCGGCATCATTAAAGTATTTCAACAAAAATCCGGACGCTGTAACTGCGGATGATGCCGCTTTGCTGATAGGTATGCTTAAAGCCACTTCAACTTATAATCCAATAAGGAACCCGGATAAGAGCCTTGAACGCCGCAATATTGTTCTAAGCCAAATGCAGAAGAACGATAAAATCAGCAAAGAAGAATACGATAAAGATATTGCCCAGCCGCTTAACCTGGACCTTAGCTATGTGGATGATGAGTCACAAGGCGACTCTTATTTGCGTGATGCAGTTGAAAAATGGCTGAATAAATGGTGTAAACAAAATAAGTATGACCTTTATTCGGACGGGCTGAAAATCTATACGACTATCGATTCCCATTTGCAGCAATATGCCGAGGAAGCAGTGTCGGAAAAAATGCGAATGCTTCAAAAACGCTTTAATAACCTGTGGGGTAATAAAGTTCCGTGGAGAGATCTGAGCGGGAATGTGATAACCGACTTCGTATTAAAAAATGAGCAGCGCCTGCCTATCTATAAATTGCTCGACAGGAAATACCACGGGGATACCACGGTATTGAAGCAATATTTTGAAAAGAAAAAGAAGATGCGCGTATTCTCGTGGGATGGAGATAAGGATACTACTTTTTCAACCGTCGATTCCATAAAATATTACGCCAAAATACTCAACACGGGTATGATGACCATTGAACCGTCAACGGGTAAGATAAAAGTATGGGTTGGGGGCATCGATCATCGGTATTTCCATTACGACCACGTTAACCAGGCCAAACGCCAGGCGGGTTCTACCTTTAAACCGTTTGCTTATGTAACTGCGCTGGATAATGGCTTTACGCCATGCGACAAATTTACTGACAAGCCGGTTTCTATCAATTTTGTAGATAATGGCAAGCCAGATGTATGGGCACCGCAAAATGCCGACTTCCATTTCACTTATATGGATATGTCATTACGCTGGGCGATGGGCAAATCGGTTAACTCCATAACAGCACAGCTAACTGAAAAAGTAGGTTGGGATAAGGTTGTTGATTATGCTCACAAATGTGGGATAGAGAGCCATTTAAAGTCTGTTCCTTCTGTTTGCCTGGGTACTAACGATGTTTCCGTTTATGAAATGGCAAGGGCATACAGCACCTTCCTAAACCGTGGGCAGAAAATCGACCCGATATTGGTAAGCAAAATTTTGGACCAGGATGGGGACGTAGTAGCTGAATTTAAACTTAAAGAAGAAAAGGTATTAAGCGACGAAACGGCCTGGTTAATGCTTTACATGTTTAGGGGTGGTATGGATGAGCCGGGTGGCACCTCTCAAGCACTATGGGAGTACCAGGGCCTTTGGAAAAAACAGAACCAGATAGGCGGTAAAACGGGTACCTCGTCTAAATTTGTCGATGGCTGGTACATGGGTATAACTAAGGACCTTGTAACTGGTATTTGGGTTGGCTGCGATGATAGAAGTGTGCATTTTACCAGTGCCGAAACAGGCGAAGGCTCGCATACAGCGCTGCCGATCTTTGGCGCATTTATGCAAAAGGTTTATGCAGATCCGAAAAGCGGCTATACCTATGGTAATTTCCCGAAACCCTGGAGCAAAATTACCAAACAGTATGATTGCCCGTCGCCAAGGATAGACACCGGCACTATGGCTGATGACAGCCTGTTTAAGCCTATGGACACTACTGCTACCACGCCGGCTAAGACGGAGGAAAATAATCCCGACAACAAGCCACCTAAATGATAAAATGGCCGTATTGATGTATTTGAAATGTTAAATTTTTAGGACAAATAATAACTTTGGGTTTGAACTGTTATATTGTAACACTAAACGTGTAGTTCAAAGTTTAGCCTTATACCTGCCGAATATTATGAATAAACTTTACCCCTGTTTTATCCGGATCAATAGATATTATGTTATTTTATTATGCCTTGTTGGTAGTTTATTGCTAAGTCTTAATGCGAATGCGCAATATTTCGGGCAAAATAAGGTACGCTATAAAAACCTCAAATTTAAGGTTTACCATACCCCGCATTTTGATATTTATTATTACTTCAAAAACGACAGCCTCATAAAGCGTTTTGCACAGGAAAGCGAGTTGTGGTACACCATTCATCAGCAGGTTTTCAGGGATACTTTCAAAAAGCCCAATCCAATTATATTATATGCCGACCATCCGGACTTCCAGCAAACTACCGCAATAGATGGTGAAATTGGCGTGGGTACGGGCGGTGTTACTGAGGGTTTAAAGAACCGGGTGGTAATGCCAATAATGGAAACCAACCAAACCACAAGGCACGTTATAGGGCACGAATTGGTGCACGCTTTCCAGTATCACATGCTATTGGGGCACGATTCAAGCAATTACGAAAATCTGGGTAATATGCCGCTGTGGATGATAGAAGGCATGGCCGAATACCTTTCGCTGGGTAAAAAGGATGCCTTTACGGCGATGTGGATGCGCGATGCTTATCTCAATAAAAATATTCCCACCATACGCGACCTGACGGAAACGAATAAATATTTTCCTTATCGCTATGGCGAGGCTTTTTGGTCGTTTGTAGGCTCAACTTATGGCGATACGGTCGTCGTGCCCTTCTTTAAAAACACCGCACGGTTTGGGTTGGAGTACGGCATCAGGCGAACTTTCGGCTATGACGATAAAACATTGTCGAACCTATGGAAAAGCGCTATTGAGTCGACCTATAAGCCTATGTTGAAAGATACCGTGCAGAAGCCTGTCGGCAAAAGGATCATAGATAATAAAAACTCGGGCGAATTGAACGTGGCGCCCGCCATAAGCCCGGATGGCAAATACCTGGCCTTCCTTTCGGAAAAGGGTTTATTTACTATTGACCTTTATCTCGCGGATGCCAAAACGGGGAAGGTATTACAGAAACTGACCAGCAAGGTATCTAATACGAGGATTGATGAGTTCAATTTTATTGAATCGGCCGGCGCATGGTCGCCGGATAGTAAAAAGTTTGCTTTTAGCGTCTTCAGCCATGGGCGTAACCGGATGCTGGTAGTAAGTGTTCCCGACGGTCGTGTTTTACATAATATCTCGATGGAAAAGGCCGAGCAGTTCAGTAACCTGAGTTGGTCACCGGATGGCAACAACATTGTTTTCCAGGGATTATCCGAAGGCCAGGGCGATTTGTACATGTACAGTTTTAACACCAAGAAGGTAACGCAACTTACCAACGATAAATATTCGGATTACCAGCCCTGCTTTTCACGGGATGGTAAAAAGGTCATATTTACCAGCGACCGCACCACTTATGATAAATCATTATCACAAACCATCACCTTTAACCTGGCCGAATTAGACCTTGCCAGCGGAAAAGTAACCGATATCCCGGTTTTTGATGGTGCGAATAATCTCGATCCGCAGTATTCCGCTGACGGCAAACAGGTTTATTTCCTGTCGAACAGGGATGGCTTCCGTAACATGTACCGCTATACTTTAGCCGATGGTAAAGTAGAGCAAATGACAGACTTGTTTACTGGTATTTGCGGTATTACAGAATATTCTCCGGCGATAAGCATTTCTGATAATGATGATATTGTTTACTCTTACTATTTCGCACAAAAATATTTCCTGTACAATGCAAAGGCATCGGATTTTACGCCGAAGGTGGTTAATGCACAATCAACAAATTATGATGCTGCCATGCTGCCGCCCTTCCGTTCGGTTGGGGTTGACCTGATCAATTCGAACCTGAATAATTTCCTGGCTTACAAAAGGATTCCGACAGACTCTATAAAATTAGTGCCTTATCGGCCACAATTTAAATTGGATTACCTGGCAAGCAGTGGTGTCGGTGCATCCATAAGCCAGTTTGGTGCGGGCATTTCAAGCGGTGTGCAGGGTGTGTTTAGTGACATTTTGGGTCATAACCTGATCTATGGCGGTTTGGATGTGAACGGGCAGATATACGATTTTGGAGGCCAGTTTATCTATATCAATCAGCAGGGTCGCTGGAACTTTGGTGTGGGCGTATCACACATACCCTACCAGTTTGCCAATTACAATATTGTGCCTACTACTTACCAGATCAATAGCAGCACCACCATACCTGCGTATCAGGAGCGGTACGACATTATTCGCATTTTTGAGGACCAGGTAAATCTTTTTACATCTTATCCTTTTTCAAAGGTATCGCGTATTGAGTTTGGTACGGGTTTATCGCACTATTATTACCGCGTCGACCGTTACAGCACTTTTTATGATACGCTGGGAAATTACCTCAACAGCAATCATCAGCATGTTCCGAATGTTGCCTACAATGCTGACCCGACAAACGGCGGCGCGCATTTGGCACCTTTCACCATATATAACGTAAACACTGCTTTGGTTGGCGACAACTCATACTTTGGCGTGGCTTCGCCATTGAATGGTTTCCGTTATCGTTTACAGGCTGAATATGATTTTGGCACTTATCACTTTTTTGCACCTACCATCGACCTGAGGAAATATATACGGTTAGCGCCCGTGACCATAGCGGGCAGATTGTTTGGCTATGGACGATTTGGCGGCACTGATGGGCTTTACCCCTTGTATCTGGGTTATCCTTTTTATATACGCGGATATGAGTCGCAGACATTTTACAGCGCAAACAACAAAACACCGACAAATAACTATACGATTGATAACTTATCGGGCGACCGCATAGCCGTTGCAAATTTTGAGGTGCGGTTGCCTTTTACCGGTCCCGAAAAACTATCAGCTATTAAATCAAAGTTTTTTTTCAGCGAGTTAAACTTCTTCTGTGACGCCGGTTTGGCCTGGAGCGCCGGCGATAAGATAGAATTCAAAACCAATCCTACTATTCTGAGAACCCTACCCGTAGTAGATGAAACCGGTAGCCCTCTGCTTGATGGTAATGGACATCCTATAACATATAACGTTTATTCAAAAGTACCGTCGTTTAGCACCGGCGTTTCGCTGCGGGTAAATATTTTTGGATACTTTATACTGGAGCCGTACCTGGCCTGGCCGATCAATCGTACCGATATTGGTAAGCCGGTATTTGGTTTAGGCTTTACACCGGGATGGTAATTGTGATGAAGAAATTAACTTGCATAATACTTATATTCCTAAATGTATCATTTGCATTTGCGCAAAAAACAGATACTGTTAAATCCAATTATATAAAGACTGCTGATCCAACAGTAGCTATGAGGAATATTGACGGGATCATGATGTATTCTGGAAACAATCTTATTGAAAACATTTCATTGTCACCTCAATTTACAATTTTAGTGAATTTAATAAAAGCAGCGGGACTTACAGATAGTTTTAAAACCGGCATAGTTACGTTTTTCGCACCAACTAATGGTGCCTTTGCGAAGTTGGCACCAGGCATACTTGATACCTTACTCCTACCCGCCCATAAAACCGACCTTATTAACTTGCTTAACCATCATGCTGTTTCAGGGAATATTACTTCAAGAGATATCGAAAGGCAGATTAAGGCTGGAAACGGGCAAGCAACTTTTACATCACTTTCAGGAGAACTATTAATTGCACAGATTAATGAAAATCGGAATATTGTTTTGACTGATGAAAATGGCGAACAAACCGTTATTACCCGATTAAACATACGGCAAGACAACGGGATGCTTTTTATAGTAAATACGGTGTTACTCCCAAAAGCCAAACAATAATACAATAGCATAGCAAACCATTGCCAATTTTGCTACGTAAATTTGGGTATGAAGAAGACAATTTTATTAATAACAGCAATTTGCGCCATCATGATCGTTGGCGTACAAACCGGCAGCGCACAATCGAAGAAAAAAACGAATGCCGAATGGAAAAAAGTATTGACCCCTGATCAATATGAAATAATGG
>JBIOHG010000045.1:0-37193 GCA_044448765.1 Sphingobacteriales bacterium
CAACCACCTGGTTGGCATACTTAATATTGAGCGTTTTATACCGGTTCCAGCCCACCTGCGGCATCGCTTTTTTGTAAAAGGTTAGCAGGTTAGCAAATTTTGATTCCAGCGAGTCGGCATTACCCAGCAATATCCGGTTATTACCTACCCTCGGCACCAATTCAAGCTGGTGGTCCTGGTTCACGTATATCTGCGCTATCTGTGCGCTCCAAAGCGAATCCCTGTTGATAAAATTCGCCGTCTTCAGTATCTCTTTAGCCATTTTGGTATGCAGCGTATCTACCTTATTACCAAAAACTTCCTCGATATAGCCATTTGCCGCGATCACCTTCGCGGTGAAGTTGGACGACATGGGTATTTTCAACCCATTTTGGTCGATATAAAAATCCTGGTCAAACTGGTTCAATACCCGAAGCACCGGCTGCCTTTGACTTATCTCAACCCGCAATATCCCATCCATATCGGCATAAACTTTGGCCGATTCGATGAAAGGGTTAGCTCTCAGTTTTTGCTCCAGCAGGTGCAGGTTAATGCTTTCCATATTGCGGCCCACTAACTGGTGTTTATGGGTCTTCAGTATATTATCTACCTCTTCCCTATCAATAAAATACTGATTACCAGGAATGTATATCTTCACTTCTTTGCAAAAAACACCCGCCTTTTTTATCTCGATAAAACTCATCAGCGCAACCAGGCCACCCAGGCAAATAGTCCAGGTAGTACCGATCAAAATGTGCTTCCAGATGCGTTTCTTAAACATTTTCCAAAGCGTTTTTTAAGGGTTGAACCAATTGGTCTATATCACCCGCACCTACCGTTAAAAGTAGCTCAGGTTTTTCAATATGCACAAGGTCAACGGTTTCTTGTTTTCCACATTTCCGTTTATTCCACAATTTCATCCTGTCCAGAATCATATCCGCAGTAACGCCCTCAATAGGCAGTTCCCTTGCGGGATAAATGTCCAGCATAATAAGTTCGTCGCTCATATCCAAAACCTCGGCAAAGCCATCGGCAAAATCGCGTGTGCGGGTGAATAAATGCGGCTGAAAAATTGTTGTGAGTTTTTTGTTGGGATACAATTTTTTCACCGATGTAATAGCCGCCCTTAATTCCTCGGGGTGATGTGCGTAATCGTCTATATAAATGTGTTCTCTATTTCTTACTATGTATTCAAAGCGACGCTTAACGCCTTTGAATGATGCCAGTGCATTTTTGATCAATTCAGGGTCAATATCCAGCTTCAGTGCAACCTCAATTGCAGCCGTAGCGTTCTCGATATTGTGCAAACCGGCTATGCCGAGTTTAATGTCTTTTATAGCGATGGCATTATTTTTAAAGTCAAAATAGAAATCGCCATCTTTAATACGAATGTCCTGACCTTTTACGTCAGCAGGCCCCTGGGCACTATAGGTTATCCCACTGGTTAAAGGCAGGTCTTCGTGTACGATAAGTACGCCATTTTCTTTGAGCTGACCCGAAAATTGGCGGAAGGACTCTGTCAACTGATCGTGGCTGCCATAAATATCCAAATGGTCGGCATCCATAGAAGTGATGACGGCAATATCGGGATGCAAAGTGAGGAACGAACGATCATATTCATCCGCTTCAACCACCACAATATTGTTATTGCCAAATAGCACATTCGTATTGTAATTGGTTGATATGCCGCCCAGGAAAGCCGAGCAATCTTTACCCGAATCTTTCAGGATATGCGCTATCATGCACGAGGTAGTGGTTTTGCCATGGGTACCAGCAACGGCAATGGTAAACATGCTTTTGCTGATGATACCCAATACCTGCGAGCGTTTGAACAGCTCAAAACCCCTGTTCTTGAAAAAATTATAAATGGCCGATTCCCCCGGAATGGCAGGGGTATAAATGATTAAAGTGCATGCATCCGCAGTTTGGAAACTCATCGGTATCCAGTCCGTGCGGTCATCAAATATTATCCGTATACCTTCGTTGTGAAGATCGTTGGTGAGGTCAGTAGGTGTTTTATCATAACCGCAAACTATACATCCCAAATGGGCAAAATAACGGGCAAGGCCGCTCATGCCGATGCCCCCTATGCCAATTAAATAAACCCTTTTGATGTTTTCTAGTGTCATTTTTTTGTGATTACACCGATTGTTATTTTGATTTCACCGATTTGTTTGTCATTTTGTCATTGGGCCATTAAGTCATTGGCCTATTTATAAAATGACTCAATGACCTAATGCCTTAGTGACTGTTTTCTATAGCTATTTTAAAAACTTCTCCCGCTATCACATTATCCGCATCCGGCAAAGCCAGCTTGCTGATGCCTTCACTTAACATTTTCTGTCTTTTTTCATCTTTCAAAAGCTCCAGTGCAGCGGTTGTCAATTTTCTTCCCGCTTTCCTGTCCGCTATATATTCAGCGGCATTGTCTTGCACCAGGTTTTTTGCATTTTTGGTTTGGTGATCCTCAGCCACATTTGGCGAGGGCACCAGGATAACCGGTTTACCTACAATGCACAACTCTGCAATGGTTCCGGCGCCGGCACGCGATATGATGATATCGGCAGCCGCATAAGCCAGGTCCATGCGGTCAAAAAACTCCACCATACGAACATTCGGGTGAATATCATCTCCCATTAAGCGCTTAATGTCTTTATAGTAATGTTTCCCTGTTTGCCATATTAATTGCACATCTGCGGCGGTGATCCGTTCCAGGTCATTCAACATCGTATCGTTCAAAGTACGTGCGCCCAAACTGCCCCCTACCACCAAAATGGTTTTCTTATCAGGCGAAAGCTTAAATTCGGCTAAAGCCTGCTCACGCTTGCCGCCAATATCCACCGATGCCCTGCGTACCGGGTTACCCGTTTTAACGATGCGGTCCTTTGGAAAAAACTGCTCCATATCGTCAAAAGCCACGCATATTTTACGCGCCCGTTTTCCTAATCTTTTATTGGTTACCCCGGCGTATGAGTTTTGCTCCTGTATCAGGTAGGGGATCTTTTTTAACGAAGCCGCATACAGCAAAGGGCCAGAGGCATATCCCCCCACGCCAACTACCGCATCCGGCTTAAAATCCTTTATGATCTTCATGGATTTCATTATACTGCCTATCAACTTAAATGGCAAGGCGAGGTTCTTTAATATCGACTTGCGCTGTATGCCCCTTATATTTAATCCAATAATTTTATAGCCCGCCGCCGGCACCCTTTCCATCTCCATCCGGCCTTCTGCCCCAACAAACAATATCTCTGTGGATGGGTCCAGTTTTTTCAACGCATTTGCGATGGCTATTGCCGGGAAAATATGTCCGCCGGTACCGCCGCCGCTGATGATTATTCTTTTGTTTTTACCTGATTCCACCGATTATAATATGATTTCACTGATTCCTTTTGTCATTTGCCATCGGTCACTCGTCACTGGGGTTTTTAACTTTACAACCTGTCAAACTTTATAACATCTCACCATTCATTCGCACATCTGTAATCTGCACATCCGCACACCTACACCGCCATTTCTACTTCCCTAATTTCACCTACCACTACTTTTTTAGGCTCTTCAATATCCCGGCTCACCGCGAGGATGATACCAAAAGCGATGCTTGTAAACAATATCGAGGTACCGCCCATACTCACCAGCGGTAAAGGCACACCCGTTACCGGACCTAATCCAACCGCTACCGCCATGTTAGCGAAGGCCTGTATCGTCAAGCTAAAACTCAATCCTGCCGCAAGTAAAGCCCCAAAGGCTTTTGGCGCTTTGGTTACTATTTTGATGCACCGGTATAATAAGAATAGATACAAGCCGATCAACACAAATCCGCCTAACAGACCATACTCCTCCACGATTATTGCATATATCTCATCCGAATACGACTCCGGCAGGTAATTACGCTCAATGCTGTTACCTGGGCCTTTGCCCAAAATACCGCCGGTAGCGATAGCTATCTTGGCATGGTCGGACTGGAACGATTTATCGGTGCTTACCTTGTCATGATTTAAAAACGTTCTCATACGCGATTTGTACACCGCCCGCCTTGGCCCCAAAAAGATAACACCTGCAAATAATATGCTTCCCGCCAAACAGGTTATAGCAATTTGCTTGATACTGATACGCCCGATGATGAGCAGTAAAATACTTACACCAAACAGCATTAAAGCTGTTGAAAGGTTTGCTAACGCGATCAATATAAACACCAAACAAACCGCCCCCATAATTGGGATGAACGACTCTTTTACATTCTTGATATTTTCCTGCTTGCGCGATAAGGTACGTGCTAAATAAGTGATCAAAGCCAGCTTGGCTAAATCGGATGTCTGGAAACTGAAGCCAGTTCCCGGTATCGCTATCCAGCGGCTGGCGTTGTTAATATGCGAACCAAAGAGCAGTGTATAAAGCAACAGTGGAATAGTGATTACCATCAACAGCTTAGAAATACCGGCATAATAGCGGTAGTCAACCTTATGCGACAGGTACATCAGCACAATACCGCCAATTACCATGGCGAGGTGCTTCATCAGGATAGACTCCACACCCACTCCGCGCTTAAAAGCCAGCGTACCAGTTGAGCTGTATACCGCCAGCAAGGAAATAGCCGAAAGCAATATGACGATAAGCCATATCCAGCGGTCACCTTTTGTATTGTCTAATATCCTGTTCATCTTTCCTGATTTCACCGATTATTTTATGATTTCACCGATTCTTTGGTCATTTGGCATTGGTCATTTATCAATTCATCTGCACATTTGAAATCTGCACATTCGCACATCTACAATTCCTTCACCGCCTGTTTAAACTGCCTGCCCCTATCCTCGTAATTTTTGAACAGATCGAAACTTGCGCATGCCGGTGAAAGCAATACCGTATCGCCTTTTTTGGCCAGGTGATAAGCAACCTGCGCTGCTTCCTGTGCCGAAAAGGTATTTACTATAATATCAACATCATCTTCAAATGCATCGTGTATGCGGCGGTTATCCTTGCCTAAGCACACAATGGCTTTTACTTTATGCTTTACCAGGTCCTTCAGCATATTGTAATCGTTGCCCTTGTCAACGCCGCCTAAAATGAGCACAACCGGATAACTCACGCTTTCCAAAGCGTACCAGGTTGAATTCACGTTGGTGGCTTTTGAATCGTTGATGAAGGTAATACCCGATATTTTGGCAACAAACTCCAACCGGTGCTCTATGTTCCTGAAACTGCCCATGCTTTCGCGGATAGTTTCGTTTCGTAATTCAAGCACTTTGGCTACGATGCCCGAAGCCATTGAGTTGTAAATGTTGTGCTTGCCCTGCAGGGCCAAATCGTTGATCGACATTTGAAAATGTTCTTTAGTTAAGTTTATAATTAGGTTGTCCTGGTCGAGATATGCTCCCGTTGTAAGTTTTTTTTTAATTGAGAAAGGCAATTGCTGCGCTTCTATCGTTGTTCCGACCATGTGCTGCATGGTTTGCGGGTCGTCTTCGCAATAAATGAAATAGTCCGCCGCCGTTTGGTTCTGTGTAACACGAAATTTCGACGCTACATAATTTTCCATCTTGTATTCGTACCTGTCCAAGTGATCGGGCGTGATATTCAGCAGCACCGCGATATTTACTTTGAATTTGAACATATCATCCAGCATAAAACTGCTTAGCTCCAATACATAATGGTCGAACTTTTCGGTCGCCACCTGGTAAGCAAAGCTTTTGCCGATGTTGCCTGCCAAACCCACATTCAATCCCGCATCTTTAAGGATGTGATAGGTTAAGGCTGTGGTGGTAGTTTTACCGTTCGAACCAGTAATGCCGATGATATTAGCATCCGTATACCTGCCTGCAAATTCGATTTCCGATATCACCGGGATACCTCTTTCCTTCAATTTTTTTATGATCGGCGCTTTTTCGGGAATACCAGGGCTTTTTACTACTTCCGTTGCTTTTAAAATCTCCGCCTCTGTATGCTGATTCTCCTCAAAGCGGATGTTCCAATCCTGTAATTGATTTTTATAATTGTCGGCTATGGCACCAAAATCCGAAACAAAAACCTCATAGCCCTGCTGCTGAGCAAGGTATGCCGCCCCCGCACCGCTTTCGCCGGCGCCAAGTACAACTAGTTTTTTTGATTCCACAGATTTCATTCCTGATTTCACCGATTCTATTTATATGATTACACCGATTCTATTTCTGATTTCACCGATGATCTTATTTTCTTGTTTCTTGCCTCTTGATTCTTGGCTCTACCTTAATTTCAATGTTATAAACGTTAGTATCGCCAGGGCTATCCCGATGATCCAAAACCGCGTTACGATCTTTGATTCGTGGAAACCCTTTTTCTGATAATGGTGATGCAGCGGCGCCATTAAAAAAATGCGTTTGCCTTCGCCGGTTCTCTTTTTAGTAAACTTAAACCACCCCACCTGCATGATCACCGACACATTTTCAACCACAAATACACCGCAAAGCACAGGCAGCAATAGTTCTTTGCGTATCATGATGGCGAACACAGCGATAATCCCGCCTATGGCCAAACTGCCGGTATCGCCCATAAATACCTGTGCCGGGTACGAATTGTACCATAAAAAGCCTACGCAGGCCCCAACAAATGCACCCGCAAATACCACCATTTCGCCCGAGTTGGGGATATACATAATGTTGAGGTAGTAGGCTATGATGGAGTTACTTGACACGTAGGCCAAGATAGCCAGCGTAACCCCTATTATGGCTGAAGTGCCCGTCGCCAGGCCGTCGATACCATCCGTTATGTTTGCGCCATTGGATATGAATGTGATAATAATGATCACGAAGAACGTGAACACTACCAGGCCATATTTTTCGAACTCTTTACCGAAAACTGTCAGTACTTTAGAATAATCGTACTCATTGTTCTTATAGAATGGTATGGTCGTTTTGGTCGACCTTATATTTTGTGTGTAAATCGGCTTGTTACCCTGCATGTGAAACTCCACCGGGGCATCTATCTTGATCGGCGGCTTCACTTCCTGGCTGATCACGATGCTCGGACTGCTATACATGGTAAACCCTACAATGAGCGCCAAACCTACCTGCCCGATGATCTTAAACTTGCCCGCTAAGCCTTCCTTATTCTTTTTAAATACTTTGATGTAATCATCGAGGAAACCGATAGCACCGAGCCAGACCGTCGTGATCAGCATGAGGATAACATAAACGTTACCCACTTTGGCAAACAACAAAGTTGGTATCACTATACCCAGGATAATGATGATACCACCCATTGTTGGCGTACCGGCCTTTTGCATCTGACCTTCCAAACCCAGGTTGCGAACGGTTTCACCTACCTGTTTAAAACGCAAATAATCGATAAGCCGGCGGCCATAAACCGTGGTGACGATAAGCGAAGTGATAACCGCCATAGCCATGCGGAACGTGATATACTGGAACACGCCGGCACCGGGTATACTGTAGTTCTTTTCTAAATAGCTGAATAAGTAATATAACATCGCTTACTATTTATGTGCAGATTTCAAATGTGCAGATGTGCAGATGCGTAATCTTTGTTTTTTTTTTGTTGATGAAATTATCTTTCCTAATATTTTTATGATTGACTGTGCATCATCCAGCATACCCTGTTCAAAAGGATAATTTTCTGCTTCCCGACATAATTTCAACCAGTATTCTGTTTCCTCCGCTTCTTTGTAAGCGATCTTACACTTGTGTCTAAAATCATCTTTGCTTTCAGCGCCTTGTGCCTCTCGTACGTTAGCTCCTATTGAAGTGCCGCTTTTGAAAAGCTGATTAGCCATGTTGAATTTTCTTTTTGATTCAAGTACTTCAGTGAAGACAATTATCTTCAAGGAAAAACTAAATGTTAAATCAACTATCAAATTCGGCTTATCACTCATTTCTTTATATATACATCTGCAATCAAACCATAATCATTTGCACATCTGTAATCTGCATATCCGCACATCTATATTATTTGCACATTTATAATCTGCATACCCGCACATCTATATCATTTGCACATTTATAATCTGCACATTTGAAATCTGCACATCTGTAATCTGCATATCCGCACATCTATATAATTTGCACATTTGCACATTTGAAATCTGCACATCCGCTACTCCATTTGTTTAAAAACCGCCAACAACTCTTCCTTATCATCAAAATGATTTCTCACTCCTTTTATTTCCTGGTATTTTTCGTGACCCTTTCCTGCGATCACCACGATGTCTCCCGGCTGCGCGAGGTTAACGGCTACTTTAATAGCTTCGCGCCTGTCCACAATGCTCATGGTATGTCTTTTGAAAGCAGGGTCAACGCCTTCTTCCATATCTTTTATTATCTGCGCCGGGTCTTCCGACCGCGGGTTATCCGAAGTAAAAATTACTTTGTCGCTCCACTCGCAGGCCACTCTCGCCATTATCGGGCGCTTGGTTTTATCCCTGTCGCCGCCGCAGCCTAATACCGTAATTACTTTTTCTTTGCCTTTGCGTACATCATGCACTGTGCTCAGTATATTTTGCACCGCATCGGGAGAGTGCGCGTAATCGACAATGCCGATGATGCTATTCGGACCGATCACATAGTCAAACCTGCCGCGCGCACCTGTGAGCTTGCTCAGGCTGGTTAATACTTTTGCTTTATCCTGCTCCAGCAGCATAGCGGCGGCATATACTGCCATCAGGTTATAGGCATTAAATGTTCCTACCAGCTTAAACCAAACTTCTTCGTTGTCAATGTTCAGCAGCAGGCCCACGAACTGGTTCTCTACGATCTTAGCCTTGTAATCAGCCATGTTTTTTAAGCCATAGGTCTTTTTGTGCGCCCAGGTATTTTGCAGCATCACCATGCCGTTTTTGTCGTCGATATTGGTAAGTGCAAAAGCATCCTTCGGCAAACCATCAAAAAAGGTTTTCTTGGCTTTCAGGTAGCTATCGAATGTTTTGTGATAATCCAGGTGATCGTGCGTCAGGTTTGAGAATATACCACCGGTAAACTTCAAACCTTCGATACGGTGCTGAACGATAGCATGCGAGCTTACCTCCATAAAGCAGTAATCGCAGCTTTTTTCAACCATTTCGGCCAACAACATATTTAGTTCTACCTGATCGGGCGTGGTATGGGTAGCAGTTACCACTTCGCCGTTTATTTGATTTTCGACGGTAGAAAGCAAACCGCATTTGTAACCCAGGTCTCTAAACAGCTTATATAATAAGGTGGCTATAGTAGTTTTACCATTCGTGCCGGTAACACCAACCAGCTTTAATTTGTCTGATGGATTATGGTAAAAATTGGCGGCAAGCAACCCCAACGCGGCGGAGGTATTGGCCACCATAAAAAAGTCTACCTCGCCGGTTACGTGTGCCGGCAGGTCCTCGCAAACAATGGCAACCGCGCCGTTGCTTATCGCCTGGTCTATATAATCATGACCGTCAACCTGTGTACCCCTTACCGCCACAAACATGCAGCCGGGAACCACATTACGCGAATCAAAAGTGATGGCGCAGATCTCCATATCGGCACTTCCGTGGAGTTCGGTAAATGCCAGCCCATCTAAAATATCGCTTAAATACCTCATTGCAGTTCTATAGTTATTTTTGATCCCCGGGGAATTACGCTGCCCCCTGTAACTGATTGTTTTGTTACCGCACCGCTGCCATGCACAGCTACTTTATAACCTGCATTGCCCAATACGTAAAGGGCGTCGCTTAGCCCCATACCCATAACATCCGGTACTGCGCCTTTGTGATAAATAGTTTCGCGCGAGGGCAAACCACCACTGGTATCAACACCCATTTCAGCGCCGTTAGCCGACGCATACAACGGCTTTATATTCAATTTGCTAAACACTTCCTGCACGGCTTTGCGGTTACCTGTTTTTGTTTTAGGCATGCTGGTATTACCAACATAATGAATAGGTGCACTCTGGTTCATTTCCAGGTCACTGGCATAAACCCTGTCGGCAATGGCCCTGAAAACGGGGCCGGCAATTTTTGCTGCCAGGTATTCACCTTTAGGGTCACTAACCACTACGATCATTGAATATTTAGGATGATCCGCCGGGAAATACCCGCAGAAAGATGCCTGGTGTTTTTTCTGCTCGCCATAGCCATGTTTACCGTTGGCGATCTGGGCTGTACCGGTTTTACCGGCCACAGTATATAATGGGTTTTTGATATAGGTTTTGCCCGTTCCTTCCTGAACCACCCCTTCCAATAATCCTTTAACTTTGCCAAGCGTTTCGTCCGAGCATATCTTATCATTGATCACCCGCGCCTGGAACTGCTCTACTGTATTGTTTAAGCGGCGTATTTCTTTCACAAAAATTGGGGCTATCATTTTACCGTTATTGGCAACCGCATTATAAAAGGTGAGCATCTGCAACGGCGATAATTTTTCTTCGTACCCATACGCCATCTGCGGTAGTGTTAATTTGCTCCACGATTTTGACTTTGGCGTTTTGATCAAGGGCGAACCTTCACCCGGAATTTGCAGGTCAAGTTTATCATTCAGGTGATAGCTATACAACGCGTCAGTAAAATCGCTTGGATCATCCTTAAAATGATCATACACAAATTTTGCTGCCGCCACGTTGGACGATTCCTCGAATGCCACCTTAGCGGAGATCACATGGAACCTATCCAGTTCGGCATCGGTAACAGTATATTTTTCATTACCCGGAATGATGTGCATTTTACCGCCATCCACATTGATAAGCGTATTGGTATCTATCTTGTGCTGCTCCAGCAATGTCATGTAAGTAGCCAGTTTGAATGTGGAACCCGGCTCGGCGTCATCGCTTATGGCATAATTGAGCTTTTCGATATAATCGCCATCCTTTGTGCGGGTAAAATTGGCAATAGCCCTGATCTGCCCGGTAGAAACTTCCATCAGCACAACGCAGCCATGATCGGCCTGGCTGATGAGCATTTCCTTTTTCAGTGCCGATTGCGCCACATCCTGCAGGTTTACGTCAATGGTCGAAATTATATCCGCACCATCTTTAGGGTCAATTTCTTCCTCACCATTATGTACAGGCATCCAAACGCCGCCTGCAATGCGCTGCATCAGGCGCTTACCGTTCTCACCGTCGATATAATCAGCAAAAGCGCCCTCAAGTCCAACAGTAACAGGTTTTGATTTCCCGTTCGCATCAACGGCATTATCGTTTTTATAGCCGATGGTACGTGCTGCCAGGTCACGAAAAGGCAGTATGCGTTTGTTTTGCTGAACAGCCACCAGGCCGCCTTTATTTTTACCCATATTAAAAATGGGGAACTTGCGCACGCGCTGTAAGTCCTGGTAGCTTACTTTACGCCTTATTAATTGGTAACGGTCGCTATCCCGGCGGGCATCGCGCAATATTCGTGAATATTCGCGTGCCGATTTATCGCCAAACAATTGCGAAAGGCTCGCGGCAAGCGAGTCAACCTTTTCATAAAACACTTTATCATCTGCAATACCGCCGGCCAGCATATCCATGTGCAACTCATATTCTGGAACCGATGTAGCCAGCATACTGCCATCAGTGGCGAAAATATTACCACGGGCAGCCTCAACATTCTGGTACTCGGTAGACATGGCTTTTGACATCGCCTTCCACTTAGTACCCTGCACAAACTGTACCCGGCAAAGCTGCACCACAACAGCCCCGGCAAATAAGAGGATCAGCCCGAACGCCAGGTACACCCGCAGGAGTATGTTGGTCCTAATGCTCATTTTTTTGCCTCCTCATCCTTCAGCTTTTGCGGTGGTTCTATAGATTCTTTGATCCCTAATGTATCGGCACGCTTTGCAACCTCCGACAGCGTGCTTCTGTAAGCCAGGTCTGCTTTTAACGTTTTATAATCCCAGCTAAACTCCTTCGCTTCTTTACCAACTTTATCAATATCGCGTATCGTTTTTTCGGCCAGGTGCATATTGCCGATGTATATCATGCCCAACAGCGCCATGAAAAGCACAAACGGCAAGGCGCTGGTGGCCTTCTCCGAATTGAAGTTTTTCTTAAAAAGCTGCCAAAGCGCGTTCTCGGAAATTTCCTTTACAGGCTCTTTTTCCTCTACGATCAGCTCCTTCTCAGCTTCTTCTTCCTGAATTTCTGCACGTAAACGATTGGTCATTTTTTTACAGCTATTCTTAATTTGGCACTGCGTGCCCTGTTGTTATTTTTTATCTCATCTTCCGATGCTGTTATCGCACCGCGACTCACTGCGTCAAAAGGCTTTTGATCATTACCATAAAAATCCTTTTCCACCTCGCCGCTGAATTTTCCTTTGGCGATGAAGTTCTTTACCAGCCTGTCTTCCAGTGAATGGTAGGACATTACTACCAACCGACCGCCTGATACCAACACCTCGGCAGATTGGATCAAAAAATCTTTCAGTGATTCCAGCTCCTGGTTCACCTCAATGCGCAAGGCCTGGAAAACCTGCGCCAGGTATTTATTCTCTTTTCCCCGTGGGATCAGATTGACGATTGCATTTTTCAGATCAACGACCGTATTGATAGGTGCATTCAGCCTCGCGGTCACAATGGTCTTAGCAAGTGATTTGGCATTCTGTATCTCACCATAAATGCCGAATATGCGGTGCAGGTCAGCCTCGCTGTAAGTATTTACAACTTCTTTGGCGCTTAAGGAACCAGATTGATTCATACGCATATCCAATTCCGCATCAAAGCGGATAGAAAAACCACGCTCTGCCTGGTCGAACTGGTATGATGAAACACCCAAATCGGCCAGTATGCCGTTTACCGGGATGGCATTATGCAAACGGCAAAAGTTTTTGAGGTACCTGAAATTCTGATCTATAAATTCAAAGCGATCATCATCAATGATATTTTGCTGCGCATCGGCATCCTGGTCAAAACCCAGCAAACGGCCGTTTTTACCCAATTTGCCTATAATAGCTTTTGAATGACCGCCGCCGCCAAAAGTCACGTCCACATAAGTGCCATCCGGGCGGATATTCAATCCATCAATACATTCCTGCAGCATTACGGGGGTATGGTAATTATTCTCCATCCGTAACCCTCCTTCCGGTGCCGCCCATCACGTCCTCGGCCAGCTTGGCGAAGTTTTCGGGCTCGTTATCCATTTGCGCATCGTAAGCATCCTGCGCCCAAACTTCAATTTTATTGAATTGGCAAGCCAATACCACATCGGTACCGATGCCGGCATATTCCAGTAAGTTTTTTGGTAACAACACCCTGCCCGATCCATCAAGCGACAATTCAGAAGCGCCGCGGGTAAAGTATCGGATGAATTCGCGGGTGCGTTTTTCGTAAGAGTTAAGTTTACTCAGGTCATCAACGATCTTGTTCCACTCTTTCCGGGTGTAAATAACCAGGTGCTTTTCAAAACCACGATTGATCACAAGGCCCTCTTTATCAGCTTCAGGGAGCTGTTTTTTGAGCGCAGAGGGGATCATCATCCTGCTTTTGGCATCCAGCTTACATTCAAACTCACCTAAAAAATGGGACATACTCTACTCAATGCAATTATCGCAGAGTAAAAGTAAATTACTTTTTCCATTTTTCCCACTATTTCCCCTTTTTTCCCACCAAAAAGTTTTCAACAACTATTTATGGCATTTTTCTCCCACTATGCTGAATTTAATGCTTTGTGTACGACCATGGTTTATCGTCTCAAATAAAGCTTGAAAATCAATTTTTATATCGTAATTTTACTTATAATTAATCACTTAGCCATCATGAAAACATATCTCACCATCATCCTTGCATTTGTTTTGAGCTACTCAACTTTGGCGCAATCCACACCGCAGCCGGCCGAAACTGTTTTGAAAAATACCTATGCACAGGCGGCTAAAGAAAACAAAAAAGTGATCCTTATCTTTCATGCCTCATGGTGCGGCTGGTGCAAAAAAATGGAGGCGTCTATTAATGACCCTATCGACAGCAAATATTTTAGCGATAACTACGTAGTTGCATACTTGGATGTACAGGAACAGCCCGAGAAAAAGGCGCTTGAAAATCCAGGTAACGAAGCGGTCATGAAAAGCCTCAATGTTGGCGAAGGCCTGCCGTTTTGGTTTATTTTGGATGCTAAAGGCAATAAACTGGCCGACTGTTTAATGAAACCCGACGGCACACCGTCAACAGCACCTACTGATAACGTGGGCTGCCCGGCAAGTGAAAAAGAAGTGGATTTTTTCGTGAATGTATTAAAATCGACCTCCAATTTGGATGATAATGCTTTAGCAATTATCAAAACCCGTTTCCGGAAAAATGAGCCGGTAGCAACTAAGCCAACAACCGGAACTAACTAATATGACGTTGGAAACTTACGAAGTTTGTTAAACTTCGTAAGTTTATCTCCACATGAAAACGAGGATCTTACTGCTTTCCTTCATTGCAATAACCTGCTGTTGCTTCATCCAAAAAAGCAAGGTCATACAGATAGATATATCAAGCCTGCTTAACGCACGGCCTATAACCACCTTAACCTCTAACAAACTCATTAGCTGGACAAAAGGCATCGACGGCGGTGGTGATGGCGACGGATATTTGACCCAGTCGGCAGCGGAATTTAATGGCGACAAAGATGCCCATGCCTTACCGGATAACCCCGTTTTCGCGGCAAACGCGCAGCATCCCGAAATTGTGCTTCATTACGATAATGCAGATAGCATTCACAACCAGGCAAGGTTTGTCTCAGGCGAAGGCGAGTTTACCATCCGCGTTCCAAAAGGGCATTATTCGGCGATCTATTTGGGTTTGACGAGTTCTGAAGGACCGTCAGCGTTGGAGTTTGACTTGGTGTACACGAATAAAACTGCAACCCAAAATTACGAACTGCCCGATTATTATAATAATGCCTCTGAGAAATATACCAACCTCAGTTTTATTGCGGCTGATCTGGCTAAATGGGGCAAAAAGAATGTTATGACCGAGAAAGATCACCATAGTATTCACCTGCTCAAGTTGGACGTTGACCCCGGCCAAACATTGACATCCATAAAGGTTAAAAAATCAAAGGGCGGCTACCTTATGTTTTGGAGCGCGACCGGCGTTTTGGCTAATTAAAACTCCTTAAATACTTTATACAGCCAATTGCAATAATTTTGCTTTATTTGAGACTATGGTAATTGTGATCCAATGCCCCGACCAGGTTGGTTTGGTTGCAAAAATATCTGGCCTGCTTGCTGAGGAGAATTTCAATATTGTATCCATGCATGAGCACGTGGACAAGGGCGAAACCCTGTTTTTTATGCGGTTGGAAGTCGACAAGCAAACTGACGGCGTACAGCTCGAAAAGCAATTGTATGGCCTGTTGCCGAAAGAGTCAATTGTAAAAGTTAATCCAAACCCGGAGAAGAAAGTGGTCGTCATGGTGACCAAAGAATACCATTGCCTGGCCGATATACTGATCCGCAACCACTTTAAAACACTGGGCGCTTCCGTACAGTGCGTTATCGGCAATCACACTACGCTCGAAGATATTTGTAAGCGTCTTGACGTTCCTTTTCACCATGTAGCATTTGAAAATTCGAAGGCAGATTCAGAAAAACAGGTATTAGATATCATCAGCCAATATGAACACGATTACGTCGTGTTAGCTAAGTTTATGCGGGTTCTATCCAATGATTTTGCAGGGCGTTTCCCGGGTAAAATCGTCAATATACACCATTCTTTTTTACCTGCTTTTGCAGGAGCAAATCCCTATCGTCAGGCTTACGAACGCGGCGTAAAGCTGATAGGCGCCACGGCACATTTCGTGACTGATGAACTGGATGAGGGCCCTATCATTGCCCAACAGATCATCTCCGCCGACCACTCACATACTGCCGCAGATATGATGCGCGCGGGCAAAGAGATCGAAACAGCAGTACTGGCCAAAGCCCTACGCCTGGTTTTTGACGACAGGGTATTTATTTATAAAAATAAGACGGTGGTGCTTGAGTAGTGAGACTTACGAAGTTTCTAAAACTTCGTAAGTCTGTTATTAATAGAAACTAAGCGCCGTTTTTAGGATCAAATTGATTGTGTCCATGGGCAGATCTTGAGCCGGGTCGATAAACAGAATTTTCATCCGGGCGCGGTCTTCTTTAATCAACGCCGGGTGATCAATTTTGCCACCTTCAACAATGCCGATGTAAGGCAAGCCATTCTTTTTATGAACCCATAAATAACAGAACATCTTACCCTTATAACAAAAGAAAGGCATCCGGTATTTCCATGCCTCGGTGATGTTGCTGTCGAAATTTAGGATATGCTGCCTTAAGAACAACAGGTAGCTTTTCACCGGCTCTTCTTTTTCCAAATAATAGTTATCAATGTCGCGAAGCATATTTAATCGTATAGGGCTATTGCAGCTTTGATGATCAAATCGATTGTTTCATTGGGTAGCTGTAGGCCAGTATCAATAGGAAATATTTTGATCCGTGATCGTTTCTCAAACTCCAACGCGGGGTGATCGATCCATTTACCGTCATTAAACCCCATGTAATACTCGCCCGTTTTCTGATCAAGCCTGAAATAACAAAACCTCTTCCCTTTATATAAAAGGGACGGCATGTTGAATTTCCAGCCTTCAGTTATATTCGGATTGGAATCAAGAATATATTGACGCAGCGCCGGCAGGCTGCTTTTATGCGGCTCTTCTAATTTCAGATAAAACAAGTCAAGTTCGTTCATACCTAATAAGTTATAATGATCACCAGGTCGCTCTTACCCGTTTGTTTTAAACCGTGCAAACTACCGGGGCGGGTCAATATGGCGTCGCCGGCCTTTACCGGAAAGGTTTTGCCATTCATCTGCATTTCGCCCGCGCCGCTGATGATGTAATATATCTCGTCCTCCTTTTGCAGGTGATAGCCAATAGCTGAGCCGGGGTGCAATACGCGTTTGCGAAAAGTCATCTTCAAACCATCCGCTTTGGAGAAAAAGCTATACCCAATGGTGTTTCCGCCACCGTTATGCGTGCCGGTTTCGTTTTTGGCAATATCCTTTTCGTGTTCGAGAATATAGGGTTGTTTGGATTGCGAAAAGGCGGTTGCTGAAAACAGGCAAAAGACGGTAAACAGAATTAGTCTCATGGCAATGGATTTATAAACAAAAATAGCGATGGGTTTGAAATCATCGCTATTTTTTTGAGCAAAGCAATTTGATCTTTGCTATTTCTTTTTGCTTTCTAAATATTTTATAGAAAACTGCCCCATTATTTTGCCGGTTGGAATATTTTCTATTGACCAATCTTCTATTTTACTACGATTTATTGTCACTTTATCACCCATCTTAATATTTTTTACGATGAAGGCCGAATCAATAAAAATTCCTTTGAAGACACCATTTTTATAAGTCCGTATCATTGACCACATATGCTCATGATGCCCGTCCTGGACAAAATCAGACTTTACCGCAAACCTGTAATTGTTGACATCATTGCCATGTTTATTAATTCCATCGATAAACTCTTGTAAATGTTTTTGGGCGGTGTCTTTTAATACCAAAAACGTTTTATCCTCTGCCTTTAGCTCGACAGAAGTATATTCGACACTATTTTTTACAACCGTTTGACTACTTGCATTTAATGCGATAAAAACACAAGCAAATACTGTAAAATATCTTTTCATACTATTCCATCACCCTCACCTTCAAATAACTCGGGTGATCTTTGGATGTATAAACCCTATGCTGTTCCTTTTTAAAGTCCGTGTCCTTCGCTTTCATAATATCCTCAAACTGCTGCGTGTTACGGTCAATCAACGGGAACATGGTGCTTTGCACCTGCACCATAATGCGGTGACCCTTTTTAAAGGTGTGAAGTATATCCTGCAACTCCCAGTTAACCGGCGTTACCTGGCCAGGCACGAATGGCTCCGGTTTGCTGATGTTGTTGCGGTATTTGCCGCGCATTTGTTCGCTGCGTACCATTTGCTGGTAGTTGGACATGTACACGCCTTTGGCCGTAAACTGGTTGTTTTTGGTCGAATCGGGGTAAACGTCAACCACCTTAACTATAAAATCCGCATCCGTACCGGTAATGGCCACTTTTAGGTTGGCCCAAATGTTCCCGGCAAGGGTAACATCTTTATCCAGCACATCGGTTTGGTAGGTTAACACATCCGGGCGGCGGGATGCAAAACGCTGGTCACCAGTCATATATTCACGCTGCATATCCAACGTAATGTCGCCATAAAATGGTACAGGTTTGCTAGGGTCGGAGGTGAATTCGTCATATGAGTCTGTTGCATCAGCAGGTGCGTCAAATGACAGTTTTCCTCCCGGCAAAAAGTAAAGGTTTTTATCCTCTACCTCTTTTGGCGGCCAGGTTTTATAGGTTTTCCATTGATTGCTACCCGTCTCAAATGCGTTGATAGGCTGCAGGTCCATATCCGTACCTTTTAGGTAATGACTAAAAAATGCAAACTCTATCTTTTCGCGGTAGAACGGCCCGGTAGGTCCGCCAAAATCTACATCGCCTAAATGGTCGCCCGGCCCGCGCGACCAGCCGCCATGCACCCATGGTCCAACAGCAAAATAAATAGGCGTATTCGGGTTATCTTTAACCAATGTCTTATAGGTATTCATGGCGCCATACAGGTCCTCAGCATCGTACCAGCCGCCTGTTACGAGGGTTGGTGTTTTAATATCATGCAAGTGCGGCAATACGTTCCTGGCAACCCAGTGCTCGTCATAATCCGGGTGGTCCATCATTTCGTTCCACAGGCGTATCGTATCCTTATAATACTTAATGTTGGTGTTTCTTATTGAACCCATGTTCAGGTAAAACTCGTAGCCATCCGCTGTGCCATAGGTTAAACGGCTGCCCCTGCGCTGGGTAGGCTTGTCATCCTGGCGATTGGTAAAGCCGGGGTAAAAGCCAAAGTTACCCACCAGTTGGAAAGCGCCGTTATGGAAACCATCATCGCGCCACAGATCTGACATGGGCGCCTGCGGAGATGCAGCAGCCAAAGCAGGATGGCGGCTCAACAATGATGTTGTAGTAAAATAGCCGGGATAGGATATGCCCCACACCCCTACCTTACCATTATTGTTGGGTATGTTTTTGATGAGCCAGTCGATGGTATCATAAGTATCGGTGCCTTCGTCCACATCCTTTTTTGTTTTGTGCGATTCTTTTTCGGGCGTCATTTCTTCAAAAATACCCTCGCTCATAAAACGCCCGCGTACATCCTGGTAAACAAAAATGTAACCATCATGCAAAAACAGCGGCGACGGGCCAAGCGAGCCTTTATAAGCATCTGCACCGTAAGGGCCAACACTATATGGCGTACGGTCCATCATAATGGGATATTTTTTCGATTGATCCTTTGGCACATATACCGAGGTGAACAGCTTTACGCCATCGCGCATGGGTATCTGATATTCGTATTTCTGGTAGTTCGCTTTTACGTAGTCAGCATCGGGGTTATTGGGCTGCGCGTAGGAGCAGAAAGCTAAAAGAATAAAACCAAAAGCTAAGAGTAGAGTCCGTTTCATTATAGAGAGTTAAAAAGTAAAAGTAGGCAATAAAACAAAAACGCCCCAACAAATTGGGGCGTCACAAACTTGTTACTTATTTGCTTAATCATTTATTGCCGCTACTCCGGGCAACACCTTACCTTCCATATATTCCAGCAAAGCGCCGCCGCCGGTGGATACATAGCTTACGTCTTCAGTCAGCCCAAATTTAGCAACCGCAGCCGCAGAATCACCGCCGCCGATCAATGAGAAGGCCCCATTTTCGGTTGCTTTAACCACCGCATCGGCAATGGCTTTAGTTCCCTGTTCAAATTTCTCCATTTCAAAAACACCCATAGGGCCGTTCCATAAAATGGTTTTGGAATCTTCTACTACCTTGCTAAATACAGTAATAGAATCGGGACCGATATCCAATCCCATCCAGCCATCTTTTATATTGTCGTTTTGAGCCGTGTCAGTATTCGCATCATTGGAGAAGTTATCGGCAATGATAGAATCCGTCGGCAGTAACAGGTTAATGCCTTGTTCTTTTGCTTTTTTGATCAGCTCCCTGGCCAGGACGAGTTTATCTTCTTCCACCAATGATTTGCCGATCTTACCACCCTGCGCTTTGGCAAAAGTATAAGCCATACCACCGCCAATGATCAGGTTATCCACCTTACCCATCAGCTGCTCTATCAGTTCGATCTTATCCGACACCTTAGCCCCACCCATGATGGCAGTAAACGGCCTTTCGGCATTATTCAATACCTTTTCAGCATTGTTCAACTCGGCAGCCATCAGGTAACCAAAACATTTGGCATCAGGGAAAAATTGCGCGATAACAGCGGTAGAGGCGTGTGCCCTGTGTGCCGTACCAAAAGCATCGTTTACATAGATATCGCCTAAAGCAGCCAATTTTTCGGCAAAGTCTTTATCGCCTTTTTCTTCTTGTTTATAAAAACGAAGGTTCTCCAGTAATAAAACCTGGCCGGGGGCCAACGCCTTTGCTTTATCTACGGCTTCCTGCCCAATGCAGTCATTGGCAAACTCAACATGCTGACCTAAAAGATCAGACAGATGCGGCACCAAGTGCCTTAATGAGAATTTATCTTCGGGACCATCTTTTGGCCTGCCCAGGTGCGACATCAGTATCACTGCGCCGCCATCATTCAATATTTTTTTGATGGTGGGCAAAGCGGCCGTCATGCGGTTATCGTCGGTTATATTAAAATCTTTATCAAGCGGGACATTAAAATCGACCCGGATAAGGGCCTTCTTTCCCAAAAATTTGATCTGATCTACTGTTTTCATATATGTTTAGCGGAGATTGTTTTACGGGCAGCCAAATTCAGCATTTAATTTTGAAATCAGAACGCAAAAATGAAAAAGAGTGTCCGGAAGTCCGCATAAGTCAGAAAGTCCGAAAGATGGGTGATTGTTTTACTGTATTTTTAAATAGAGAACGCGGTGCGGGCCGATGCCTGCTACTTCAAATTCATCGGATATGACCTCGAAGCCAAGGTTGATATAAAATTTTAAAGCCCCTTTGCGTGCGTTGCACCATATATAGTTGGCTTTTTGCCCACGCAGGTAAACGATGGCAAAATTAACCAGTTGGTTGCCAATGCCTTTGCCGCGATGATCCTCAATTGTAGCCATGCCGCGGAGCTGATAGCCCTTGCCGGGAAATTTTTCGTATTCCTTTGGTTGGAAACTGGCTACGCAAACCAGCTTTTCCTTATCGAAATAACCTAAGTGAAAAGCGCCTTCGGCATCATCGCCGGGGAAACGGCATTGATCCAAAGTTAGCTTGCCTTCGCGCAATATTTCATTACGGAGGGCTAAAGTATCATCAGCCGGAATAAACCTGGTCATGCTTTGCAACGCTTATTTTAGCTACCAGGTCGGCCAGGCGGCTGGAGTAGCCCATTTCATTATCGTACCAGCCAACGACCTTAACCAAACCACCGACAACGGAAGTAAGCTTTGAATCGAAAATGCAGCTATGCGGGTTGCCCAGGATATCGGTTGATACAATAGGGTCCTCCGTATATTCAAGGATGTTTTTCATTGCGCCACCGGCTGCTTTTTTAAACGCGGCGTTTATTGCTTCAACATTAGCCGGTTTTTGCAGGCTGCAGGTAAAATCCGTAAGCGAGCCATTAAGCACCGGCACACGAATCCCTGCCCCGCCTAATTGACCTTCCAAATGAGGGAAAATATGGGTGATCGCTTTCGCAGCGCCTGTTGTAGTTGGTATAATGGATGCCGATGCGGCCCTTGCCCTGCGCAAATCCTTATGCGGCGCGTCGTGCAGGTTTTGGTCACCCGTCATAGAATGTACCGTGGTGATGTAGCCGTCAATAATACCCCAGTTTTCGTCAAGTATCTTCACCATTACAGCTACGTTGTTGGTAGTGCATGATGCGTTGGATATGATGGGCGCGTGCAGGTCGATCTCCACATCGTTAACACCCATAACAATAGAGGGAACATTTTTATCAGCCGATGGGGCCGAAATTATGACTTGCTTTGCGCCTGCGGTGAGATGCTTCCCGGCACCTGCGCGTGAGGTAAATTTTCCTGTCGATTCAATTACCAGGTCAATATCTAATTCTTTCCAGGGAAGTTGTGCGGGGTCTTTTTCAGTTAATACTTTTACCTGCTTGCCATTTACATACAGGTTGTTAGCATCAAAATCTATAGTGCCTTTAAAAGCGCCGTGTACTGAGTCGTACTTGAATAAATGGGCTAATGTTCCGGTATCGGAAAGGTCGTTAATGGCCACAACCTGCACATCAGGATTGGAAATAATGTTCCTTAAAAATACCCTGCCTATACGCCCGAATCCGTTGATCGCAATTTTCATCACACCTGGTTTACGGTGCAAAGTTACACAAAATAAAAAGGGATGGGTACCACGCCAAGGGCCGCGAACAAATTATGACGGCTAATAAACTTTTTATATCCGGCTTAACGCCATTTATATAAACAGGTTGCGCAATGCCAGGTTCTCGCGTTCTTTTGAGCGAAGGAAAAAAGTGATGGTCCAGTTAAACAACAAACAAACAAACAGTATCAATCCGAGCAGTATGGAATTGCCGTAATCTTTGAAAAGTAAAACCAAAGCAATACAGGCCACATTTAAACCGGCTAATATTAAAGTGGTTTGCAGGTGGGTAAAGCCCAGCCTTAACATGCGGTGATGGATATGGTTACGGTCAGCAGTAAAAGGCGAAACACCGCTTGCTACACGCATGATAAATACACGTAAAGTATCGAATATCGGACCTATCAGGATGGCTACTGCAAGCGCCGGCGCCGAGAAAACCTCGGGGCTTTTAATAGTTGTAAACTTGTTTAATTCGATGAATTTTACGGCCATCACCACAGAGATCAGCCCGATGAGGAGCGAGCCCGTATCGCCCATAAAGATTTTGGCCGGCGTAAGATTGTACTTGAGGAAACCAAATATAGCGCCCACCATTGCCAGCGAAACGGCGGCAAGATCGTATTGTTGCATATAGATAAACAAGGCGGCAAAACAACCGTTTACTACAATACCGGTAGTAGCGGCAAGGCCGTCGATACCATCTATCAGGTTAAATGCATTAACCACCAATATAATAGTCAAAACAGATAAAGCAACACTTGGCCAATAAGGCAGATCGTGGATGCCAAATACGCCGTACATGCTGGTTAGGCGGATATTACCCAATAATACCAGGATGGACGCTACTATAAACTGTATAAAAAATTTCGTGCGTGAGTTTACTCCCGAAAGGTCATCCTTTAAACCCATGGCAAACAGGATAAGGCAAGCGGTAAGTAAGTAATTTATGGGAAGCGACCTGTCAGTCATACTGAAAAGAAGCGAGGTAATGGTAAAGCTAACAAAAATGGCTATTCCGCCTAACCTCGGGATACCATGGTCATGCTGTTTTCTGAAATGTCCGAGATCATCGTACAGGTGACGAGCGCGGGCAACATGGAGAATAGAAGGGATAGCGAGCAGCGTGATGAGTACTGAAGAGAGCACTATGACTGCGTAATACATTAAATGGTTTGAATGTAAAAGTTCTGTCATGCGCTATAATTTTGGGGTCATTATACCGATAATCAGGTGGCTAAAATAATAAGATTTTTTCATAATCGTTAAAAAAATTGCATTATTTTGCGTAATGGCTTAAATATCACAGTTACAAATGGGAATAATATGTCGTTATTCCTCATTGCTTTTAAATCATTAAGCAATGCTTTTACGCGATTTGTTAAACTTTTGTTACTTACGCCTCCAATAAACATCTTTATCAATACCTTATCCAGGTAAAACGCGTTTGTTTTGTTAGCATGTATAAACCTTAGCATGAGCTCATAGTCGGCAGCGCTGCCATAGTCCAGCTTGTACCCGCCCAGCTTTTTAAATAAGTCTCTCTTACAGTAGAAGGTAGGGTGCGGGGGCATCCATCCCCAGTTAAATTTCCCGCTTTTATACTCTCCTGAGCGCCATTTACGGACTATTTTCCCGTTAGGGTCGATAAAGTCCAGGTTGCCATATAATATATGTACATTTTGTTGCATAAATGAGTTTGCAACATCGTTCAAAATATCATCATCGGCTAAGTAATCATCCGCATTAAGTGTGCCAATTATATCGCCATCAGCTAAACCAATGCCTTTATTCATAGCGTCATAGATACCACTATCAGGCTCTGAGATAACCAGGCTTAATTTATCGCGATATTTTTCAATGTTCTGGAGCGTTCCATCGGTTGAGCCGCCATCGATAACGATATGCTGTATGTTGTTGAATTTCTGCCTCGCTACCGACTCAAGGCAACGGTCTATGGTATTTTGGGCATTATATACCACAGTAACAATAGAAATTTTTAAATTTTGCATTTCAGGGAAAATACATTTTTAATACGTACAAAATATGTAATTTTGAAACTGCTGCGTAATATAAACAAATATGCAGTCCGATTGTATATGCGATTTTATACCGCCCTAATAATTACCTTGTTACTTTTTGCAGTATTTACTTTCCCTTCCTGTTCGTATAAACAGCAACAAGTACTTTTCAAACTACCTGCAAGTAAAGCCGACAGCGTCCGCTATAACCAGGCAGGTACCGGCGAAGGCACAAGCGATTATCTTATCAAGTCGCAGGATATTTTACAGATCAGGAATTTGCAAAGTAGCCGGTATATTGTGGATGAGGCCCCATCCGCTGCGGCAGGTGGCGGCGGCAGTACCAGCGGGACCATTACTGCAGGCGAAGGGCAAACTTACCAGGTTGAAGATGACGGAACCGTGGCTTTACCGCTTATAGGGCATATCGAGGTGGCCGGCCTTACACGCACCGAGGCCGCAAAAAAGGTTGAGGGGCTTTACCGCAAAAATGTATTGGTAAACCCGATAATCGACCTTAAAATCACAAACCTCAAAGTAACCATACTGGGTGAGATACGTGTACCCGGAAACTATCCCCTGGTGAAGGACAAAACCAATTTGGTAGAACTGTTGGGACAAGCCGGCGGCCTTACCGAAAAGGCAAATGAAAAAACAGTTAAAATTATCCGTGGTGACCCCAAAAACCCGCTGGTTGCAGAAATTGACCTGAGCAAAATACAAACACTGGCCGACCCGAGAATGATACTGCAGAATAATGATATTATATATATCGGACAAAACAAACGTGCGATCAAAAACGATCAGCTGCAGAATATAACCAATACTATACAGCCGGGATTGATATTACTTAATACAGCGCTTATCATTTACACGCTTATTCATCGTTAAATGCAAGAGACGGAAAAAATTGCAAGAAAACTACCTAACCAGGAAATTGATTATTACAAAATTGGCAAAATACTCCTTAGCCGCTGGTATTGGATAGCTGCCACAGTGATCATCTGCCTGCTTATATCATACGCCTATTTGTGGGTAACCCCAAAAACTTATGCAACATCATCTACCTTAAAAATAGAAGAAAAAAAATCCGAATTCTCGGACCTGGTGGGTGTAATAAACAACAACGATAGGGGCCCCTCAAAGATCCAGAGCGAAATATTTGTACTGCAAAGCCGCACGCTGATATTGAATGCCATCAAGGACCTTGATTACCGGGTAAGCTTTTATATATCGGGCAGGGTGCGAACCAGCGATGTTTATCCGCAAAAACTGCTTGATGTTCAATTGCTGAAATTTGACAGCACAAACTTCTTTCGCGACCTGGTTACTTTTAAACCCCTTAATGGTAACAGTTTCGATCTGAGCTATAAAATAAACGGCAAACCAAATCATAAGGTTTGTACATACGACGATCCTGTTACCATAGCAAATACCTCTTTCAGCATAAAAAGTCCGGGCGAAATTCCGAAGAACACCATTTACATGTTCAAATTCAATGTGCCGGATGATTTTGTGGGGCGCATAAAGGGAGGCCTGCATACCAGCGAAATGGTAAAAAATTCGAATATCATATCGCTGCAGGAAACTGATTCGAACCCCCAGTTTGCCGCAGATGCGCTGAATGCCATCATGCGGGAGTACTTGAATTACGATAAGAGCCAGAAAACGCTTTCGGCAACGCTGATGATCAAGTTTATCGACGACCAGCTTGAATCGCTTTCCAATGAAGTGAAAGGTTCGGAAAAGTCCATCGAAAAGTTCAAGCAGGGTGCAAAGATCATGAGCGTTAGTTCGTCCACCGAACTTGAAATGGGCTCTTTAAAAGACTTTGAGTCTCAACGGTCTATCTTAAAAGTACAATTGCTGGCCATTGACCAGCTTAAAGACCAGATAGCGCAGGAAAAGGATAACGTTAACCTGAACCTGAACCTGGAAGGGGTAATTGACCCATTGCTTGCCGGGCTAATAGTGCAATTGAATAGTTTGCTGGTTGAGAAAAGCACTTTATTAAAAACCTACAACAGCAATTCGGACGCTATAAAGGGCTTAAACCAGCAGATATTGCAGATAAAAAATGCTGCCCTTAATAATATCGAAGCTACCAGCAACCGCATTAATAAAACCATCACTTATCTCGATAGCCAGGTAGATAAAGTAAATCAAAAGATATCCACTTTACCTGCGGCAGAACGCGACCTGATAGGTTTGCAGCGCGATTTCGAGGTCAATGATAAAGTTTATTCATTCCTGTCAGAGAAAAGACTGGATGCCCAGATAAGCCGTTCGGCCATATTACCGGGGGCCACTATTATTGAGTCGGCCCAGGCTAATTTTAGTCCCGTTTCGCCGGATGAGCATACCATACACCGTACAGCCCTCATCATTGGCTTCACTTTAGGGTTAGGCGCCATTATCCTCATCAGGATACTTAACCCTTACATTTATGATAAGGAAACGGTAGAGAGCCTTACTACCATACCTATTTTAGGTGTTATAAGGAAATTCCCCGATGAAATAGACGAGGATAACACCCAGGTATTGGCTGTAAGCCGACCTAAATCCGTCTTCGCCGAATCCGTACGGTCGGTACGTACAAACTTAAATTTTATAGCGTCAGAAAAGTTGAGCAAGATAATTTGCATCACTTCTGAAGTAGCCGGCGAAGGGAAATCATTCATCGCGGTTAACCTGTCGAGCACCCTGTCACTGATCGATAAAAAGATCATCCTGATAGCTGCCGACTTGCGCCGTTCGCGATTGCACAAAACTTTTCATGTGCCGAATGATAAGGGGCTAAGTAACTACCTGGCTAACCAATGCGACGTAGACGACGTGATCAGGAAAACCGACATGCCAAATCTCGACCTGATGATATCAGGCCCGGTACCGCCAAACCCATCAGAACTGCTGCACAGTAAACGGATGCTGATATTGTTAGAGGATCTTAAAACCCGCTATGATATCATTATGATTGACACTGCGCCGGTGGGCCTGGTTTCGGATTCGATACCGCTTATCCGCATGAGCGACATCAATATCTTTGTTATCCGTTCAGGTAAATCAAAATTTTATGCTGCTACAGTCCCTCAACGCATTGCGAATGAATATCACCTGGATAATACGGTGATCATATTAAATGCTTTTGCCGAGGATCTGCTGCATTCGCGATATTATACTACCAAGTTTACAAATGAATATACCGGCGGGCATTATTATTATTATTCGGACTACAGCGGCTACGAAGGGTCGGACTATTATGTAGATAAAAAAGTGTACAAGTGGTGGGATTACCGGCGCTGGTTTAATAAATGAGTAAAACGATAAAAGCAGCTGCACATAAATGGTACCCGGTTTATACCCATCCCCGAGCTGAGAAAAAGGCCTGCCAGGCATTGGCAAATAAGGGTATTGAAACATACCTGCCCATCAGGCGGCAACTCAAGCTTTGGAGCGACAGGAAAAAATGGGTAGACGAACCGTTTATCAAATCCTATTTATTTGTCCACATAACCGAACACGAGCAGACAGAAGTGCTGATGACCAAAGGCATTGCACGCTTTATCTATTTCGGCGGCAAGATCGCTTCGATGCCCGAGCGCCAGGTTGATGATCTTAAATTGCTGATGGCCAGCGCCGTGGAGCTGGAAATAACCGAAGAAAACCTGCTTCCCGGCGAAAAGATCATCATCAAAGCCGGTCCGCTGAAAGGAATGGTGGGCGAGATCATCTCCTACCGTTCGCAAAAGCAGCTGGCATTGCGGCTCGAAAGCCTTGGCTGCTCCATCATTATACATGCCGCAGCCTCGCTGATAGGCAGATTTTAACATTCCGTACCACTATGTGAATAAGTTTTATATCAGTTGAATGGCATTTTTTGACTTATTTTAATACCATTATGATTTAAATCCCTGCATTTTATTTTGAATTTTAAAATGCTGTAAATTAATAAGTTATACTTCGCCCGTGTGACTTACGGGGCGAAGCCGTGAATATACCCCTACTATGTGCCGTATTGCAGGAATAATTTCCAGACAGTTAAAAACTGAAGAAATTCGAGAAAAAGTGAATATCATGTGCCATGCGCTCGAACATGGCGGCCCTGATGACCAGGGTATTTATGATAATGAAAATGCATCGCTGGTTTTTGGACACCGCCGGTTGTCTATCATCGATCTTAGCCAAAACGGGCATCAGCCCATGGCAGATGTGCAAAAAAAGGTATGGATAACATTTAATGGCGAGATATATAATTATCTTACACTCAAGGATCAACTTTTAACTGTTGGGGCCAAATTTAGTTCGAATACTGATACCGAGGTGATCATTCAGGCCTACCTGCATTGGGGGATGGCCTCGTTTTCAAAACTGAGGGGCATATTTGCTTTTGGCCTTTACGATACGGAAAGAGAACTTACCTACCTGGTTCGTGACAGCTCAGGTGTAAAACCACTTTATTATTGCGCACAAGATGGCCAGTTAAGCTTTGCCTCAGAAGTAAGGGCGTTAAAAAGATCGGGCATGGCTACCGGGCCTGATAATACCTGGAAGGTACGTTTCCTGGCTTATGGGCACATCCCCGAACCTTATACAACGCTTAAGAATGTGTATAGCCTGCCCAAAGGCGAGTTCCTGTGCTGGCACCATAAAACAAATACTTACGAGATACACTCGTATCATGTAGCCAATACCGATTCGCTTATCACCGACCCGCAAGAGGCCAGGGAGGCGATCCGTGGTGCGCTAACGTCGGCAGTTAACCGCCAGTTGATGGCCGATGCGCCTATCGGCGTTTTCCTGAGCGGCGGCATCGATTCGAGCTTAATATCATTACTGGCTAACCAGCAAAAACATGCGCAATTAAAAACCATCTCGATCTATTTCAATGAAAAGGCATACGATGAGCGCATGTATCAAACCCTGATACTGAAAGAGATAGAGGGCGAAAAATTTGCCCACCTGGTACGTAAGCAGGATTTTGAAGAGTTTTTGCCTCAAATAATTGAGGATATGGACATGCCAACCACCGACGGCATCAATACCTGGTTTATCAGCAAGTACGCACATGAAGATGGTTTGAAAGCAGTATTATCAGGCGTGGGCGCTGATGAATTATTTGGCGGCTACCCATCTTTTAACAGGATCAAATACCTTAAAACCCTGCGCAGGTTTCCACCCATATCATTTGCTGCCGCAAAATATTTTACATCAGACCGCTACAAAAAAATATCATTTTTATCCTACAATCATCCACTGGCTGATTATCTTCTGTTAAGAGGGCACTACACCCCCGCCGACATCGCTAAGATATTGGAGATCGATCTGAATAAAGTTGAAGATATTTTGTTCAATAATAAACAGTTGCCTTATATTAGCAATTACAACGAGGTAGATGCGGCATGGTTTGAAATAAACCTGTATATGCAAAACCAATTGTTGCGTGATACGGATGTGATGGGCATGAGCCACGGACTGGAAGTACGCGTGCCATTTCTGGATGAAGATTTCAAACGTTTAGCCGGAAATATTTCCCCTGCGGTGAGGTTTGACGAGCATCAACCAAAAAAGTTATTGATCGATAGTTTTACAGATATCCTGCCGAGGGCTATCTGGGACCGGTCGAAAATGGGTTTTACCTTCCCCCTGCAAAGGTGGATGAGGGAGCACGTTGAAATAAATAACGAAAGCTTGTACAAAGGAAAGAAAGCGCAAAGCATAGTAAAAGCCTTTAAAGGCAATACGATGCACTGGTCGAAAGTATTTGCGCTGTACCTTATGAGGATGCATGAGTAAAAAGATAATTCTATTTACGTTACAAACCTTTAGCACTACCGGCGGCATTCAGAAAATGACGCGCACACTCGCACATTCCCTATTTCACATCTCCAAACAACAAAAATGGGACTTTAAACTTTGGTCGCTTTACGACTCAAGGTACGACCTGATGGGACAGTACCTGGCGCCCGAAAATTTTGTCGGTTTTGGTCGAAGCAAGGCTAAACTGGCGCTTAAAACACTGGGCACGGCCACCCGTTCGGATATTGTTATACTTAGCCACGTTAACCTGGCGCTGATCGGTATCATTATTAAGATATTAAACCCCAAATGCCAGGTATGGCTTGTAGCGCATGGAATAGAAGTGTGGCGGCCTTTAAATTTCATCAAACGTACATTTGTTAAACGCTTCTGTAATAAAATAATATGTGTAAGTAGCTTTACCCGGGAGCAAATGATAAAGTGGCACGATCTTCTACCAGAAAAATGTATCGTATTAAATAATGCCGTAGATCCTTTTATCAAGCATCCAGAAGAATTTGAAAAGCCTGAATATTTGATTAACAGGTACAGCCTTACCTCTGAAAACCAGGTCATTTTTACACTCACCCGCCTGGCCTCGTCCGAGCAATATAAAGGCTATGAGCAGGTGATAAAGGCGATAGGCCGGTTAAAGGAACACTTTCCGGGAATAAAATATATACTTTCGGGCCAGTGTGACTCGACTGAAGAAACACGCATCAAAGAACTCATTAAAACCTGCCTTGTGGAGGATAATGTGATCTTAACCGGCTTTTTGAATGAGACCGAACTGGCTGATTATTTCCTTTTAGCCGACCTGTTTGTATTGCCAAGTAAAAAAGAAGGTTTTGGAATTGTATTTATTGAGGCCCTGGCATGCGGCCTGCCAGTTATTTGCGGCAATGCAGACGGTAGTGTTGACGCCATAAAAAATGGTGAGTTAGGCACCGCTATAAATGTTAATGACCTGGACGAACTTGAAAAAACTATTGAGACTTACCTTAATAACCCGCCTACAATGGCAACCAGGGAAAGCCTGCAGAGCCAATGCCTAAACTATTTTAATGAATTGGACTACCGCAAAAACCTGTTACTTTTAATTAACGATGAACTTGCAGCCTGAACAAGACTGGGACATTGAAATAACCCCTAAAAGCAGCTTATTTAATCTGCAATTGAAAGATACCTGGCATTATCGAGACCTGCTTTTTTTATTAGTACGACGCGATTTTGTTTCCTTTTACAAGCAGACCATATTGGGCCCGGTTTGGTTCTTTATACAACCGGCAATTACCGTGGCTATTTACACCCTTGTGTTTAGCAACCTGGCCAAAATATCAACCGATGACGTACCCGCCCCCCTGTTTTACCTGGCAGGAACCATTATATGGAACTATTTTGCAGATTGCCTCACCAAAACTTCCACGGTATTTAAAGATAATTCGGCCATGATGGGTAAGGTGTATTTTCCGCGTTTGATCATGCCGCTCAGCATCGTTTGCTCTAACCTGATACGGTTTGCCGTGCAATTTATCCTGTTTGTAGCGGTCATTATTTATTATGCAACGGTTAAGGGGCAAATGATCCATCCTACCATTTATATCCTGCTTTTTCCGTTGCTTGTTGTGCTGATTGCAGCATTGGGCCTGGGTTTAGGTATGATGGTATCAGCAGTTACCACCAAATACCGCGACCTGGCCTTTGTGGTAAGCTTTGGTGTACCATTGCTGATGTATGGAACAACAGTGATCTATCCTTTATCCACTGTAGTTAACAAATATCCCCAATATAGCTGGCTGGTTAAATACAATCCCGTAACACCGATCATTGAAACTTTCCGATACGGATTTTTCAGCAATGGGGTATTTGACTGGGGTTTGCTCAGCTATAGCGTAGGTATTACCGCTATCATACTTTTAACAGGGATAGTAATATTTAACAGGGTTGAAAAAAACTTTGTGGATACCGTATAATGAGCACTATTATAAAAGTTGAACATCTTTCAAAAGCATACCAGTTGGGAGACTTCGGTACGGGCACCGTGTCGCGCGACCTGGAGCGGCTTTTTGCACGCATACGTGGCAAAGAAGATCCTTTCCTGAAAATTGGTGAAGTAAACGATCGTACCCAAAAAGGCGAAAGCGATATTGTTTGGAGCCTGAGCGATCTGAATTTCGATATTGAACAGGGTGATGCTGTAGGTGTTATTGGCCGCAACGGTGCCGGGAAAAGTACCTTGTTGAAAGTATTGAGCAGGGTAACCTCCCCTACTACAGGTTCAATTAAAATAAAGGGGCGTATCGCCAGTTTGCTGGAGGTGGGTACAGGCTTCCATCCCGAGTTGACGGGCCGCGAAAATGTTTTCCTCAACGGGGCGATATTAGGCATGCGTAAAGCCGAGATCAAGCGTAAGTTTGATGAGATCATAGATTTTGCCGGTGTTGAGCGCTACATCGATACGCCGGTGAAACGCTATTCGTCCGGCATGTATGTCCGTCTCGCTTTTGCCGTAGCGGCGCACCTTGAATCGGAAATATTAATTGTTGATGAGGTGCTGGCGGTTGGTGATGCGGAATTCCAGAAAAAATGCATTGGCAAAATGGGCGATGTGAGCAAAGGCGAGGGGCGCACTATCCTTTTTGTAAGCCATAACATGGATTCGGTGCGGACGCTTTGCAACAAGGGCATGGTATTGAATAATGGCAGCATCCTGTTTAATGGAGAAGTGGATGAGGCCGTTAACAAATATCTGCGCAGCTCAAAAGAAGAGGGGTTGATAACGAGCATCAAAGGCCTCGAACTTAGCCCGGATGTGACTTTGGAATCGTTCGAGGTCGACAAAGCAACCGTAGCATCGCACCAGGACCTTGAATTTATATTAAGATTTAAAAGCAGCCATATCAATCATTTTAGTGCTGCCGCCATATTCATTTATGATGACCTGGAGCAAAAAGTTGCCTTTTTTGATTTGCGTTGCAAAGAACTGTACCAGCTATCAGATAACAATGAAATTATCGAAATAAAAGGCACTTTCAAAAATTTGCCGCTTCTTCCGGGGGTTTATAAAATGGGTATCCATATTCAATCCAACTTGTTATACAAAGACTTTTTTGACCTGCTGCGCTTCCAGGTTTTACAAAAAACGCTGGCTGATGATAACCTGCCTTATCCCCTGTCCGTAAGAGGGAAAGCCGAAATTGACTATGATTTTAGCATCGCTTAATTAATGAACTACGAACAACTTTACGAAGACAAAAAAGATAACTACTACTTCCACAGCCGGCCCGAAATATTGCCTTTTGTTCCGGTTAATATCCGCTTGGTTTTGGATGTTGGCTGCGGTAACGGCGCATTTGGTTTAACGCTTAAAGGGCAACGGTCGTGCAAGGTTTGGGGTATTGAGCCTAACAAAGATGCCGCACAAGAGGCTGCCAAAAAACTGGATAACGTAATTAACGGCCTATTTGCAAAGGACATGCCCGAACTGCAGGGGCAGAAATTCGACGCCATATTTTTTAATGATGTACTGGAGCATTTGGCAGACCCCGAAGAAGCATTAAATAATTGCCGGGAACTGCTCAACAAGGATGGTTTTATTATTGCTTCGATACCCAATGTACGCTGGTACCCGGTTGTATTAGCCTTGCTGCGATATAAGGATTTTAAATACGAAAACTCGGGGGTAATGGATAAAACACACATGCGCTTTTTCACGCTTAAAAGCATGCAGCGTATGTTTGAAGATAGCGGCTACCGCATTGTAAGGGCTCAGGGCATCAATAAAAATACCAATTTTACCTTTTTAAATATCCTGAACTTCCTGCTATTCAAAAGCCAGGAAGATATGAAGTATCCCCAATTTGTAATTGTTGCCGCGATATAATGCCTGCTAAAATCGACATCATAATTTTAAGTTTCGCCAAAGATGAAAAACTGCAAGGACTGACGCTTCAAACAATTGATACCCTACTGCATTCTGAATATCCGCAAGAAATTGAGTTTAATGTACTGATCATTGAATCGAACAAAAATCTAATCCCCTATCAATATCCCGGCACCAAAACGATCTATCCCGACACGGATTTCGGTTATAACAAATACATGAACATCGGTATAAAAGCTACTGATAGTGAATATGTATGTCTTTGCAACAACGACCTGGTCTTTCATAAAGGGTGGGCAAGCGCCATATTAAAAGCCATGGATAAGGATCCGGCATTATTAAGCGCAAGTCCTTATTGCACTACTTATCACAAAGGCCAGGGTTATGATGAAGATGGAGCCGTAATGGAAGGTTATTTTGGCGTTTTGGGAGGCTGGTGCATTTTTATGAAGCGCGAGATATTTGCCACCATCGGCATATTTGATGAAAAACTGCTATTCTGGTACTGCGATGCTGACTATTGCAACACGATCGAAAAATACGGCATCAAAAACTGCCTGGTACCTGCTTCGAAAGTTACACACCTGGGGAGTGAATCGTTAAAGTCTGTGGACAGCAAAGAATATCGAGAGCTAACGCAGGCACCCCGTATCTATTACAGTTACAAATGGCAGCACCATTCTTATCTTAAATATTTAACCCAAAGTCTATTATTCAGGCTTAAGATCACCTTAGGGCTTTAATCATTCATCATGTCAATAAAACAGCGCATTTACAAAGTATTCCCCATCATACCTAAAACCAACTTGGCCATAGGGCAGGCGCTTTATGCAAAACGGCTGAAACAAAATGAAGGTAAAACCCGGGCACAGTTAGCAGGCAAAACTAATATTTATGCTAACATTGGCTGCGGCGACGCAGGTTTAGCGGGAGATTGGATCAATATAGATTTTAGCCTGTATCATAACGTAACACACACTTTTGATTGCAGAAAAGACCTACCGTTTGCTGACGGCACTGTGAAAGGCATATTTTGCGAACACTTTTTTGAGCATATAGATTATTTTAAGGAAGTGCCTTATTTTTTAGCGGCATGTTACCGCAGTCTTCAGCCTGGGGGCACACTACGTATCATTGTTCCGGATGCTGAAAGATACCTGCGGGGTTATTGCAGCGAAGGTTGGGACGAATTAAAAAAAACGCGCCCGTTGGATGATAACCTTCTGGACGGGTTAATGGGCATTCAATATCAAACCAAAATGCAACTGGTGAACGAGGTCTTCAGGCAGGGAGGCGAGCATAAATTTGCCTGGGATTTTGAAACTATGAAGTTGGTTATGAATGAGGCCGGCTTTAGTAAAGTTTCCAAAATGGAATACATGAGATCGCACGATACAAAATTGGAAATTGACCAATTAGTGAGGAAGCCAGAAAGTTTATATGTCGAAGCAGTCAAATAAAGAAAGCCTTTCTGAAAAGTACTCGGTAATCACTTTTGCCACCAACAAAATGACTTATGTGCAGTTTGCGATGAACTGTGCACAGTCGGTATTGCTGCATAATGATCTTCCATTATTTATTGTTTCGAACCTGGATTTTCCTATCCCGGAGGAATTAAAGTGCAAAATATTTATCATCCCGGCCAAACCGGAACATGTACCGCTCGGCATCGGCATGAAATTATACATAGATGAGTATGTACAAACCGAACATACGTTGTTTATAGATTCGGATTGTATCTGCTTCGGTGACCTGAATAAGATATTTGACGCCTGTAAAGATACGGATGTAAGCGTTGCAGGTAATATTGTACCGGCTGTACACTGGTGCGGCCCCGTACAGGCCAAAGTGATAAAAGATACCTGGGGGTTTGACGAGGTGATAAGGTTTAACGGGGGCTTATATTATATCAAACGGTCGGCATTGGCAAAAAGTATTTTTGATAAGGCAAGGGAAATAGCGGAAAAATATGATGATTACGGTTTTCATCGTATTAACGGGAAATGGATAAATGAGGAGGGACCATTGTCCATCGCCATGATGCTTTACAATCAAAAGCCAATGGGCGATAATGGACGTTTTATGACCGACCTTTACACTGATCAAAGGCCCCGGAAAATAAATGTTTTGAAAGGCGCACTATCCATGCGCAACCCGCCGCCTCCATTCCGTAAACACCGGGCCTGGTACCCTGCCCAATACTCGCCAATAGTTTTGCATTTTGGCGGCAGTTTCCTGGATTCATATCCTTATAAATCGCAAAATTTGATGCTGAAGTTAAAAGGATCGGGATTTAGCGCTGCTATTGCGGGCTTTATTGTTAACTTATTGGTACATGCCCCCTACAGAAGCTATTATGGTTTGAGCAAATACATTAAAACGAATAAAACATGATCTCTGACACTATAAAAAAGGAAATAAAGCTTAAAATATTCAAACGGCTCTGGAATATAAAGGGCCGCTTTGTATATTATGGCCAAAACGTTTTCTTCCCGAAAAACAGTGTCATATTTCAAAGAGCGGTTACTGAAGGTATTTACGAAAGCGATAATCTCAGGATAATTAACTCGCTAATTAAACCCAATACCGAAGTTTTTGATATTGGGGCAAATATTGGTATTATGGCCATCCCATTCCTGGAAGGGCATAACGACATTAAAGTAATATCCGTAGAGGCCTCCCCAAATACATTACCCTATTTAAAGAAAACACAAACTGCAAGTGCATACGCTGACCGCTGGGTAATTATAGATAAGGCTGTGTCTGATTCCGAAAAAGTTATAACATTCAACCTTGCGGATGAAGCCGACGGGGCTTATGACAGCATGCTGGATACCAAAAGAATTGCATTTACACGATCGGTCGAAATTGATTGCACAACAATTGACACTATTTGGAACCAGAGAAATAAACCGGAGGTAAGCTTTATCAAGATCGATATAGAAGGTGGCGACCTGCTGGCATTAAAGGGTGGCATGGAGTGCATTAAAACGTGCAGGCCTTCGATATTGTTAGAATGGAATTATATCAATATAAAAGCCTTTGGCCTTGTCAACAAGGATTTCTTCGACTTTTTCCAATCAATCAATTACACCTGCCTTGCAGCGCCTCAGCTAAATAAGGTCACCGCACTAAATGAGCTTGATCTTTTCAGCAATTTAACCGAAAATTTCGTGTTGATCCCCAATTAAGATGCTTGCCATTTTTGGCTCAAAAGAATTATTGCATGAATC
>JBIOHG010000046.1:0-36881 GCA_044448765.1 Sphingobacteriales bacterium
AAATATTCCATCAAACTGGGTGACGTGGTAACCATTGAAGCCAGGGTCTCGAGAGCTTTTTCCACTTCGGTAGAGGTGAGGCTGGACGTGTGGGCGGAAAATATTCCATCCGGTTCAAAAGTAAAAAGTAATGAAGCGTATTATACGTTTGTCGCGCTGGACCAAAACGGCCGAACTATACCGGTTCCCGAACTGGTTCCGGAATCATCAGAAGAGAAAGTTTTATTTGACGGGGCGCTGCGCCGCAGGCAATTGCGATTGATACTTGGTGGGAAAATGAAACCTGATGATGCTACCGAGTTAAAAGCTTTATTTTTTGGAGATGAGCCTTCGTGAGCAGTTAAAACATAAAATTGGTCCGTCATTAATCCGTTAATACTCACGCGAACTTCGAACGCTCATTAGTTGTTGTATATATTTGACAAATCAATGAAGGTACATTTCGGAAAAGCGATTACCAATTTACCTAATCCCATTTTATTTTTCGATACGATCAATTTGCAGGAAGCCCAGGCATGCTCGGCTATGTAAAATATCATCACTACAAAGGATGAGCTATTTAAAGCATCTGTCGCGGATAAGCGGATTGAAGACAATGTCACAAGGGAAGTTATTCACTGCAAAGATGCCCTGTGGTACGGGTTCGAACAGCTGGAGCTGCGGCCGGTGGAGACCGATAAGCGGTCAGCGCTATCCCTTTCTTATCACAAGGTGCGTCATCGCCGGGTCGCTTAATAGCCTTTCCATCTCGGCGTGATAAATGTCTTGTACATCCTGCCGGATTTGGGTGTAGTTTCGAAGTACAACCGCGCCGTCGATTGTGCGTTTTACAGGGATTTCTCTGTAGCTATCCTCTTCCTTTTTTAGTGCGGCGTGATCATTGAGAATCTCGCAATGAAAGGTCTTCAATACTATCTTTTCATCGGGGTTGTCTGCGATCATTCCGACGAATTCCCCGGAACTTAAAGCCGATATCCTTGAAGCGGGTATTGCGGCCTCCAATTGCTTCGACCGGCTGACCGATGTATCCTGGCGGTTGATCGACAAGCTTTCCCTATCCTGCATGATCTTACCAAAACGCTCTGACAGCTGCTTAGCCGTATCACCGGTCACTTGACCGCTTATTATATTGCCGGTAATGTTCATAATAACGTCAGCCTGTTCTTTTCCGTAATCCTTACGAAGCTGGCTGACATCCTGGATCCCGAGACAAGTGGCGACCTTATTGCTCCTTGCCGTCGCAATGAGACTATCCATATTGTTAAGGTATATAGTTGGAAATTCATCAAAGATCAGACTACTTTTGATTTTGCCCTTTTTATTGACCAGCTTGACAAGACGGTTGACATATAAAGATAAGACGGCGCCGTAAATTTGTATTTTTTGAGGGTTATTTCCCGCGCAGACGATCTTCGGTTTTTCCGGGTCGTTGATATCGAGCGTAAAGTCGTTGCCGGATAGTACATAATACAGTTGCGGCGATGACAGCCGCGCCATCGCTACTTTCGCCGAGGCGATCTGTCCCTCCAATTGTTCCATCGCGTCGTGGAGATATGCGTTAACAAAGGGATTAATAAGTACATCGATTTCTTTTTCAGTTCTTAATATCGTAAAAAGCTGGTCGTACTCCAATTGCATGAGCTCGATAACATGTGGCAATGTGCAGTATTCTCCGCCTTTATACCGGCACAAATACCAAATGATTGCCGTCAAAAAATTAATCGGGGATTCGACAAAGAAATCCCCCTGACGCTTGATCCATTCTCGGTTAAGGCCCATCAGAATCGTTCGCGCCGACTCGGCCGCATCCGTGATATCCACCATCGATGATGGGTCCAGCGGGTTGCATCTGTGGGTGCGCCCCAGGTCATCAAAGTTGATCACGTAAAATTCCGGGGTTATTTCGTAGGCCCCTTTATTGTTCAGCCAGGTGTTGTAAACAATCCGGGAAAGATCATCAAACTTAAAGTCATAGACGAACATCGAAAAGCCCTTCTGAATATGCTGGGTGATGACATGCCTGATCACAAAATAGGATTTACCTGAGCCCGGCGACCCTAACACCAACAAGCCCCTAAAAGGGTTAATAATATTGATCCAGCTTTGTCTGCAGCTGGTTTTCAACCAGTACCTGGCTGGCAGGTTCACCGAATACTCGTTTTTGATGAAGCGCTCTTCCTGAGGAAACGTTTCATTCTCCCGGTTGAATATATCGTTCGATAATTTGTCCCGTATAATGCGCGATAGCATCGTTCCCCCGGAAAGTATGAGCAGGTACCCTGTAGATGTGACCATCATATAGGCCAGCGCCAGCCAGGTTATTTTAACAGGAAGCAGAAGCGTGAAGTAACTTGTAAGAAACATAAATAACCCTGCCAGGAGATATGAAACAGCGGTCCTTGAATTTAATTTTTCATCTTTCTTACCTTGGACCCCGAATAATGCGACCGCAAGAAAGCCCAGGCTGATAAGCTTCGGCTTTATAAAGCTGCTGAGCAGCCCTGTACGGATAACAAACACCATCGCGTTATCCAGAAGCGGGGTTGAAAGATGCCATTGTTGGAATGCACGATAACATTCGAAATAAAAGTGCAGGCTTAAAATGGCTACACTGATCACCCTTGTCATGTCCAGTATCTTTCGCATCGCCTGTTCATTCTCACCCGTCGACATGCTCCCCCTTCCTTTTAGTGTTCGTTTTATTCTTTTCGGTATGTTTTCGAATTTCGAAAAAGCAATGGCACTCGTTAACGAAATGTTTAGCTACGAGATATCCGCAAGCAAGGCGAAATTACGCACGTCGTTTTGTTTCAGAGATCCACGCTAAATTTTGATGAGGATTTCAGGTAAGTGTTATTCAATTTAATAGTTAACGCTTTATTCTCAGCACCTGCTTAATTGTTTTATTTCGGGTGAAGATCAGCGGCCTGTTAGGGACAGCAGCGGCATCCTGCAGGGGCAGATATAGCGACAATTTTATATGTAATTACATATATAACCCTAAATAATTTATTAATTATATGCAAAAACATACAAATTATACTGTAATCCATCATGAACCGGTTAGGTCTCACTCGTTTTTAATGTTTGGGACCTGCCAAAAAGTTGCTCTGCCATTATCTTACGGTGCAAATCGTTAATATTCCTTTATTTTTTTAATCATCCTTTCCAAAGCATCGATGGCCGCAGCCTTATCAGTGGCTTCCGCGCGATACGAGCTGCTGCGCAGGCTTGCCCACGAAAGATGTTCTTTTCTTTCAGTGGATAGAAACGGGACAACAGACCTAAAGATCATGCTGGCAGATTTCGCAACTATGACATGCGCATCATCCAAAGCCTTAATCAGAATAGCGAGTTGATCTGCGGAAAGCTTGCAGAGAACTTTAAAAGATTCACCGGACAAGTCCTCGGACAAATGAACAGCCTGCTGTTTAGGTAAATACGCTGAATACCGCTTTAACAAAAGTTCGCTCATTTCTGTCAGGCTGCTGATCATATACTGGCCGGTTTGCAACAGTAGAGAGTCGTCGCCGTAGCTTGCCATATTTATGCGGGCTTGAACAACTAAGATATGCGTGGCCTGCATATATTGACCGGCGACGACGCCAATCTGTTCAGCAGTCCTCAAAAGAAACGTTTCTTCTTTCAACCTGGCTATGATTTGCCTTGTTTCAATGTCAAAACGCTCATTGATCAGCCGCAGTTCATCAGGGGCCAATTCAGTTACGCTGTTTTTCTTTGGATTCAACGTAATCTCAATGGTCTCATCGAGCCATTCGAAAGGGTAAGTTAAGCCGCAGGTCATATCCCGGTTCATTATCAGAGATTGTCCGGTAAGTAAAACACATTAACTGAGCGTGCAAACACCGACAATATTAGCGTATGCTACACACGCGATGTCGGTGTCAATTGTATTACCGGGACAACCCTAAAATGATTCTGTTAAATTGGCGCGAAGCTTCCGCTCCTTCGCAGACGAAGTAAAGTACCTGGCAAAGTTTTGGCATCAAAGCAGTAATAATGTAACTCAGAAAAGTTAAAATGAGAAGTGTGCTGTATGCCATCGTTGCCTTGCCGGCTTCTGCAAGGCAAAGTGATAAAGTACTTATGACATTGACCCAGCCGAGGCAGTCAAGTAACAAATTTCTGTTGTTTAACGCTGTTGCCGCGGACCGCAGGCATTCCTGGTAGGTGGTAAAACTGAGCGAACATCGATGAAAATAACTTAGGCTATTATCCTCCGGCCCGGGGACCAGCGATGCGCGCATGGTTTCAATCATTACGCTTTCGGTGCAGACAGCCAGCTCATTTAAATGGGCGTGTGAAAAAAAAAGATGGGGTAAGTGATTCACGGTGATGATGGTCATAATAATTAAATAAGACACACTTATTAGTCCGGCGGCCGGGGAAAAATAAAGTAGACCGCACAGCAGCAAGATGATCAACGCACCGTCCGAGAGTAATCCCGACATCAATAGGAAAACCGCTTGCTGAATTTTATGAATTTGCATGATTATTCTTTTTATGGATTCACCGGTCAGCTTACCTTGTGCCAATGACCGGTTCAGCACGACGCTATGGACGAGTCTGGATGCCAGTGTTTCGTATACAGATCTGTTAACGGCGATCAGTATAGCTTGTTTGACGTACAAAAACAAGCCTTTAAATAATGCAATAACAAATAACAGCACCACAACGGCAGTCGTAAGTCCGGCCCTGCCGCTGAAGGATCCATTGATGCCTCGTTGAAGAGCCCATGACAATGCCAGTCCGAGACCCGCTGAACAGATATTGAGCAAGGGGATAGTTACGCCAAGCGTTTTCGGAAAAAGCCGCATATCGTAAAGGATTTTCCATGACGAATTTAGGTGGCAAACGGGGCAGCCGGGGATATCTTCAAAATGCAGCGCAGCCTTGCTTTGCCATTGGACGTTTAAAACCTGTTCCGCAAGCCAGTGGACTTGCCGGGCAGGGTCTGCCATCAAATAATGATACCCGCGCCGCGTTCGTTTGATGCCGTAGCAAACCTGGAAATGATAACCGCCTGCATCATTTTTCATATGCAGAATGCAGGGGTATTTCATCGTTTGCAGCGTGCTTATTTGCATTTTTACGCACGATGTACGCAGTTGCATCCCAGCCGCTATTTTTTTGAGGTCTGACAACGAAAGATCCTTATCACATAGCAGCGACTGTTTGTACAATGCATTGGCATCGCTTTCCCTGCCGATGAGATTTAGTATGGTTTGCAAACACGCCAGGCCGCAATCGCTGGGTCCTAGTTGTTTAACAAAAGTTCTCCGTATAGATACAGGAATTTTCATAGCTTAATTATTAATAGATGTTATTGAATGATAATCGGGAACTAGCCGGTTACGGGGAACATAACGAGCGTGCAAAATGTAATCGTTGCAACCCAGATAAACAGCAGCGGTAGGTATGACATAACCACGAGTCTCAACGAACGGTCGAACCCTAATGGAACAAGTCGCGATATGCCCAGAGCAAGCAGGAACCAGTAGACGACTTCGAAAACATTTAGTGTTTGTAAAGCGTAATACCAATCCGGCGGAGCAGTGCCGACTAACGATAGTGCTGATAACACATAAGTTTGGTGCCAGTTGGCTAGGTTTCCGTGCGGATATACATGCTGAAACCACGCCATCTTCAGAATAGCAGCCAGGATAAATATATATTCTGCATATATAGTTACCTTGAAGATACGGCTAAAAGAGACGGTATGGCCGGCTAAGAATAACCCGACATAGAGGATAAGGCTAACGATGATAAGTTTTACAAGCAAATAGGCGGTGGCTGAAATATAAATCCATTTCTGTATCGCCCCGTAGATCTCCTGCTCACCTTCCGAAAAACCTGAAAGCGGGTCACCGCTGCGGTTATAAAACGCGACGTTAAGTATGAGGTGATTGGTCGAATAGATTAGTATGACAGTGAAACTCCACAATAATAACAGCGAGCCAATTACATTTAAATTAATTATCTTTTTCATTGTCTAAAATTTAAGATAAATTTCTTGGCTAAAAGGGCCATTCACAAGTACCCTCAATTGTAAAATATTAACCAGAGTAGTTGCACAAAACGAAATATTTTATATGAACGAAATTCTTTTTTTCAAAGGGACACCGGCAACTTTCGCGATCATGACGGCGATCCTGATATGCAGCTGCGCCGGGTTTTATCATAAGGTTTTCTTTTCGAAGCTGATCCTCCACCCGTACAGTATTGTCCGGCAAAAGGAATATTATCGTCTGTTCACATCAGATCTCGTGCATGTCGATTTCATGCATTTGCTGTTAAATGAACTGATGCTTTACTTAATTTGTGGGAGTCTGGAAGAACATCTGAAAATTGGTTCCGCCCATGGAAGCTGGCAGTTCCTTTTTATCTATGCATGCAGTTTATTTTCAGGGGTAGTGGTCACCACGCTCCGGCACCGCAAGCAGTTCGATTATTCTGGTGCGGGTGCATCGGGCAGTCTAATGGGTTGTATGATGAGTTTTATGATTCTCAAACCAAATTATATTGCTTTCTATTTGCCCGTAATAGGCGGGGTAAAAAACACCTGGACAGCAATTATTTTTATTGTGATCTTAATTTGGTACCAGCAACAGCGAAAGAATCGGTTATTTAATCATGAGCTCCATTTCTGGGGAGCGATTGGCGGAATTGCAGCGACATTTATTTTGTTTCCGGGCGTGTTATAACAAACATTGCCGGGATCACACCCGGCAATGTTTTTCACCACCAACCCAGACAAGATGGTCCGGTGGCGGCGGCAACCGCGCCGATTACGGCACCGGCGCCGCCAAAAAGTCCCCCTAATGAGGCGGATATTCCAATGTTGTACGCACATTGGCTAACCCCACCTTTAAGGTCCTCTGCTTCGGCGTCACTTAAGTATTCCATTGCATTTAATTAAGATTTCCTCCCACTATTGAGAATTGGGATAAAATTCCTGGGACGCCGCGGCTTACACTAAAACCTTAACTTGTAATTTATTACCTTTGCTTATAGGACAAATCAAAACTTTTTATAGTGATGGATAATATCGGCGATAAGATCAGGATTCAGCGCCTGATGAAAGGGTATAGCCAGGAGTATATGGGGTTTCTTCTGGAAATATCCCAGGCTGCTTATTCCAAGATCGAGCGTAATGAAACCGAGTTGAGTCTGCGCCGGATTTACGAGATCGCAGAAATCCTGAAAATCTCTCCTTTTGAATTGATGCCAAAACCAAAATACGGAACCGGTATCAATCCGCTTTATATTTCTAAAACACTCTATAAGTTGAAAAAATTTTGGTTATCTGCAATCAAAAGAAAAATGGCGGCTACGCCACCTGGATATGGCTTCCATAGTGACATATCAAACAGACAAACCATATAATTTACAAGTCTGGGTTGTAGGAGCACATCCTTAAATACGCCAATTTCATACCGTTAACTCAAGATGGCGAATCATGGATTATCGGGCGTACGAGAAAAGGCTGGCTTATACTTTAGAAATGATCCAAAAAAACCGTTTCCGTTCCTTAACGGAAACGGCGAAGCGGTTTGACTGCAGCACGCGTACCGTCAAACGGATGCTCAGTCATTTACGCGACCGCGGAAATGACATTCAATACGATCGCCTCCAAAAAAAATATTATCTCAAAGAAAAACAGTGACATTTTCTGTCCTTGTTGCACCGCTAGCTTTGAGCTATGGTTAAGGAGAAGCACACCGAAAAATATGTTCTAGCCACAGCCCGGTTCTTATTGATCCTCTTATGGGTCTATGCGGCGCTTAGCAAGCTATTGTCTTTTTCGGTATTCCGGACGCAGATGAATATGCAGCCTTTCTATCCATTTATGCGGGCTTTGTTGGTTTACGCGTTGCCGCCTGTGGAGCTGGCGGTCGCGGTTTTCCTTGTCTTTGAATCAACGGTAAAAAAGGGCCTGGTTGGATCGCTTTTTCTTTTGGCGCTTTTTACCGGATACGTCGGCCTTGCCGCCGCTGGCTTTTTCGTCCATCGGCCCTGTTCCTGCGGCGGCGTCCTCACCCATATCGGGTGGAAGGCTCATTTTTGGTTTAACCTTGCCTTTTTTGCGATTAACGTGTCGGCTCTATGGATCACCAGAAGAAAGGAGGTTGTGACAAAGTAGTTAACCCCCGAAAAGTATGCCGGAAAGAGGGAGGTCATTCCGCATGTCAGGAGAAGCCGAAAACCTGCAAATCAAAGTAGGCACACTCATTTTTAAACTTAAAGTTTTTCGGATGTTTTTTGATCTAACAAAGCATTCATCTTATGAAACGTTTTAAATTGAATTTCGCTGTTATTGCTTTTATGGTGGGGTCCGTAGTTGCTTTTTCACAAAGCGCGTTTACGCCGGTCAGAAAAGCGAAAGCCCAAACCGGCACCAACTATAAATTTAATGGTAACCAGCTTTCGCAGGACTTATCCGCTTCGAACTATTCCACTTATTCGACCGCGCCGTCCTGCGATGAGGCGAACGTTCTGCCCTGCATCATCAATGTGACCGGTGACCTGCAAACCTGGCTAAATACCCAGACCAATCAGAGTGTGGTGGACAACGCGATCGATACCAGAGATTGATCAGGGCCTGACTGACAGGCCATCTTCAGTATGATATATAGCCCTTGTCAATTTCGACGAGGGCTATGTTTGTTAGTCTGGATTTCGACCCCTTACCTGATACAGGCATTTTGAAACAATGTCGCCTGTAGGTCAATCTAAGGCACAACAACAGACACCATTACTTTGTCTTACATTACTTTGTCGTATCTGATTAAAACGGGTTTTGAAACCAAATAACCCAAAATGTATCAATCGTTTGACTGCCACGCAGTCAGTAAAAGCCACGAAGATATTCCGGCACCTCCAAAGAAACATCCTGGTATAAGTAAGACGAATCGCGATCTATTAAGTAACGCAGGCTTAACTGATATTAGTTTGTATTCTTTCAACAGAAAATATACTGTTATTTATTGAGTATAACAGAAGTTATGCTTAATATCAAATGATCCATTGCATCTATGTAATTGCAGATTTTCCTTTATTGTTTGAAAATAATCTCTATTCAGACGGTTTTAATAGAAAATATTCGTATATTTAAACTGGATAACAATTTAAATGGAAAAAAATCTTATTCACCTGCAGGAAATTCTCTTTGGCAGTTCCGATAAAAAATTGTCGAAAGAAATTTCAGCATACGTAAAAAGGGGAATTGCAAAAAAAATTGCCCCAAGATTATATACGACAAATTTAACCGAGTTCGCCGCAAGTATCATCAAAAGAAATTGGTTCAGAATAATTGCTGAACAATATCCCGGCGCGCAATTAAGTCACCGTAGTGCACTTGAATGCCGGCCAACGCCGGCAGGCCATATCTATGTTACTTACACCTATACCAAGAATATTGAACTTCCCGGCCTAACGATCCATTTTCAAAAAGGGCGAGGGCAAATCGGCGGTGACAAAAGTTTTTTTGGTGAGCTGTATATATCACAGGAATCCAGGGCCTACCTCGAAAATCTCCAACCTTCCAGAAACAATGGTGAGCTTTCGAAAACATTGGGCCGGCAAGAATTGGAAGAAAGATTGGAAACGGTGGTACGCACAAGAGGTGAACAAGGACTAAACGCGCTTCGGGAAACAGCGCGATCGGTCGCCGGGCAATTGGAAATGGAAAGGCAATTCGATCTTTTGAATACTTTAATCAGCGCCCTGCTGGCCACCAAGTCAAGCAAAATCCTCTCTTCAAGTGTCGCAAAAGCACGTGCATTGGGCGAGCCATTTGACCCCGTCCGAATCAGACTGTTTGAAAAGCTATATGAATCATTGGCGGGAGTACAATTTCGACAGTACGCTGATAAAAATCAAAGTCACAAAAGTTATCAGAATTTTGCGTTTTTCGAAAGTTATTTCTCTAATTACATTGAAGGGACGATTTTTGAACTAGCTGAAGCTAAGCAAATTATTTTAACAGAAACACCAATTCCGGCCAGAAATGAAGATTCGCATGATGTCCTGGGTACTTACAAGCTGGTTTCCAATAAAAAGGAAATGGCCGTTTGTCCAAATACAGCAGACGAACTACTGGAGATTTTAAGATACCGGCATAAAATACTGATGTCGGCACGTGCTGACAAAACACCGGGTTATTTTAAGGATAAAAACAACAGAGCCGGAAATACTGAATTTGTCGATTTTGATCTTGTAACAGGAACATTAAAAAAAGGATTCGAATGGTATCGACTCTTGAACGACCCCTTTGCCAGGTCAGCATACATCATGTTTTTAATAAGCGAAGTACACCCGTTTCTTGACGGGAACGGAAGAGTTGCAAGGATTATGATGAATGCAGAGCTTTCTTCAAGTAACCTATCAAAGATCATCGTGCCAACTGTTTTTAGAGAAGACTACATGGGCGCGCTACGACTGCTCACAAGACAAGGGCAAGGCGGGGCATTTATCAGAATGCTGACCAGGCTTTATGAATTTAGCTCAACGGTTTTTGGTGAAGACATCAATAAACTAGAACAATATCTTAGGTCATGCGATGCTTTTATGGAGCCAAAAGTTGGACAATTGCATTTCAAGTCCATCCTCCGGTACTTAGGCAAGCCGTAAATTGTCAGACATCCAAACTTGAACCCTAATACCGGCTTTTTATTTGATCAGGGTGAATTAAGGCAGGGTACGCAAACATATACTTGGTGAGCCAATACCACTTGAGCGTTGACTAGCTAAATCATCCCGATTTTCTGCCATTATCTCCTTTAACGATAGATCGCCATTGTGAGCGTCGGTTTTACTTTCAAATGCCAAGGTATAAAATGATAAGGCTTGGGTGGTTTAACTTAAAGGCCATTTACGCTAACACAGATAAACGGAACACATATCGCACGGAACACATTCCCCCGCTTTCGCGGCCAGTCGTTCTGATTCGACTAAAAGCAGGGAAACCGCGTCGCGTTTTTTACTACAGATCATTCATAAAAGTCCTTTGGTTCCAAGTCAGCAAAGAAAATTTTTGCTGGACTGTATCTGGCAAAATAAACCAGAAAAGCCGAAACAGGTACAATGCCCGCCGGGCACTGTACCTGTTTTACCCCGGGTTTTTATCTCGGGTTCTGCTGCATACCGGTAAGCTGAATGATATCATCGGGAATAGGCAGCGCATAGTGCGGATCATTTGCCGGTAAGGTGTAGGTTTTTCCGTTGACGATTCGCGTCAGGTTGATATTCGCACCCGCAGCGTTCTGCCGCTTGAGATCCGGCCAGCGCAGGCCCCGGAACAATAATTCCTTTCGTCTTTCGGTCAATATGAGTGCTAAGGCGTCCGCGCCGGCCGCTGCTATAAACGGGGTGAACGTTCCTGTCTTGTAACGTTTTGACAATAACGTATTCAGATCAGCCATGGCCAGCGCAGTTTGGCCGGACCTGGCGAAACATTCGGCTCTGATCAGATATACTTCATCGGTCGCAACACCTCCGAACAACGTTGGCGCACCTTCATAGCTACCTCTAAACACGTGCGAAGCATTCGTGCCCGCTTTAAAAAAGACCGTCTTTCTTAAATCATTAGCGGCGTAAGAACGATACAGGAGGGTGTCCACTCTCGCCTTTGTGTTACTGATCGGCGGTGAGGTGATCATCAGACTTTCCTGGATAACCTCCGCATTAAATTTACGGATCGGATACGCGGCTGCCGCATTCAGCGTGTTGTAGTCCAGCAACGTGCTGTATAAGCGCAGACAAGAATCGGCATACAAGCCGGCATGAATATAATCACCCATGTATAAATAGGTTCTTGCAAGCATCGCATAAGCGGCTGGCCTTGAAGGGCGGAGTACCTGTAGTGGGGTCACCGGCAGCAGCCGGGCGGCGGTGGCAAAGTCGCTGATAATTTGATTGAAAGTTTCTTGTAAGCCAGCCCTTACGGACCGCTGGTTGAAATCGGACGTCAGCCGGACAGGAATGCCGGGTTTGGCCCCCGCGGCGGCGTCGTAGGCCGGTGCCCACTGCCAGGCCACTTTCAAAAACGCCTTCGCCCTGACGTACAGGGCTTCGCCTTTTACATTGTCATATTCACTTTGGTTTGCCGCGGTCCGCACGATGGCGGATAGTCCTTCCAATATGGTATTGGATGTAAAAGCCGGGCGATAGGCATTGAACCATTCATTACCTCCCGGCACAAATAAATTATCTTTCTGCCAGGTATACATGTTGCGGAAATTGTCCTGCGCAAGCGCAAGGTAATCGGCGGTAAACAGGTAATAGTCGTCTGCGGAAATTTCGCCCGAGGAAGGGTCGTTGTTGCTGATGGCGGGATAATAATCCAACAGCGCCTGGAAATCAGCCAGCGTCGAGGGTACATCCAGTTTCGCGTCCGGCTTTGCTGCCAGGAACTTTTTACAGCTGGAAGCTGCGAGGCTCACCAGCATAACGGCAGCGGCGATTAAATTGATTCTTTTCATAATTTTTTAATTAAGCAGTTAAACATTAAAAGGAGGTTTTAACACCCAGGGAGATGGTCAACGGTGGCCTGAGCGAATTGTAACCATAGTAGTAATCGGGATCGATATGGTCCTTATTAGCGCGCCAGATGATTCCCAAATTGCTGGCATTTGTATAAATCTGAATGAGCTTAAACGGCAGCCTGGGAATCTTCGCCCTCGTCAGGTTATAGCTCGCGGTGATATATTGCAAACGGACATGGTCCCCTTTATCTACCAGCGTCTCCGACCCGGCATAAAAGCCGTCCCTTGCGACATTGTCAGGGTAGATCATCGAGGGAACTGAGGTGTGGGTCTCGTCGCCCGGCTTTTGCCACCGGAGCGCGAAATCCGAATTGCCGCCGCCATTGTTAAAAAGGTTACCATAATCCACGGACGTCTTTTTAAAGTAATAACCCAGCTTATAGGTGATGACGGCGCTTACCGCAAAATCATGGTACGTCAAAGTATTGCCTACCGAACCGAATTTCGTGGGCAATGCGGAACCGCTGTATTTAAGGTCGGATAATTTTGCGTTCGTATACAGCGCGTTATAATCCTCGCTGACCTGTCCGCCTGCATATCCGCGCGGGTTGCCGTTGGCGGGGTCCAGCCCGGCGGACCGGAACGACAGGACGGCATAAACGGGTTTACCCACAATCCCTGAGATCCTCGGAAAAGCACCGACATACAAGTTGCCTGCAAGTGCCGGCTGGAAGTAGGCCGTTATTTTATCTGCATAATAGCTGAAAATTATATTGGTGGTCCATTTCAGTTTCCCGGTCGTGTTTACAGAATTTAGGGTTACGTCCATGCCGTCTCCTTCCATAGCCGCCACGTTTTTAATAATTGTGTAGCCGATGCCGGTTGTGTAGTCCAGCGGCGATAAGCCGAACAAATCTTTCCCCTTTTTGCGGTAGTATTCTATGGATCCTGAAATGCGGTTATTTATGCTGCTGAAATCGGCGGCAACGTTTAACATGGCCGAAGTTTCCCATTTCAGGTCGGGGTTGGCAAATGTATTGTAGGTGGCGATCGGCGTTTGGGTATACGGAGAATTGCCCGAATACGAAATAGTTGTCACCGCTGTTCGCGACAAGTCAACGTTACCGCTAACCCCATACGTCGCCCTTAATTTCAGATAGGGGAGGAAGGCCACCTTATAGAATCCTTCTTTTGAAAGATCCCAGGCCAGGCCTGCCGAGGCCAGCGGATTCCATTTGTTATTGGTATTGACCCCGAAAAGATTCGACGCATCGCGGCGGGCGCTGGCTGAAAGCGTATATTTCCGATCATAACTATAGGCCACGTTTGTAAAAACCGAAACGAAACGATTAGTGAGATCTTGCAGGTTTTTTGTATCCGGAATAAACTGCGGCGTACCAGATACATAATCGGGATACGTATTGGTCAAATCTATATTGCCGAAGGTGAGTGTGTTCGGGTCGTAGCCATAAAGGCTGTAGGAACTGCCCGTCGTATGAATTTGGCGGATTTCGGAACCGGCAATCCCGGTAATTTCGCTTTTACCCCAGCTTTTATTGACGTTAAGTTGCCCGCGTATGTTTTGGGATTCAATCATCTGGCCGGACAGGTTGTCGATGGCGCCCGGCGGAATGATATTGATCAGATTCCCGGACGGCCCGATTTGCGTAAACGAATTAACGAGGTTGCGCGCAAAATAACTGCCCGCGTCCTGTAAGTAGTCCGTGTGGCTGGTTTGCCGTTCATACCGGTATTGCGCGCTGACATTCAGGAAACTGAACAGTTGGTAAGCGGCGTTGACGTTGCCGGTAACATCCTGCACGTCTGTTCTGTTCGTGTTTTGATGATAATCAGTCAGCGGATAATACTTCCAGTCCTCCAGGCCCGCAGGGAGGCCGGCTAAATACGAAAGACTGTAATCTTTAGCCAAAGGCAGCGCTCTGCCACCGGCGTCAGCAAATTGCGCATAAGGATAGAGATAACCATTATTGGTGGTGATATCCCCGTAACCGGGTTTACCTGCGGTCGCCAGGCTTTGCGTGTAGTAGATGCCCGTGACGACTTGCAGGTTCTTCAACGGCTTAAAAGCGTCCTGGAAATGTGCGTTTACGCGGCTATAGCCTGCAGCCAGGTCGCTTAGGTCCTGATCGTATCCGCCGGAGAACAGCCATGACTGGCTGTCGGAGCCGCTTTTGAGGCTTATCGCGTATTGCTGGTTATAGCTGCGCTGGTAGAAATATTTATTAAAATCATTGCGCACATCCAAACCGCGCATAGCATTGATTTTGGCGGCCGCATCCGATTGGCTTATGGTGCCGCTCCGCGCCGCGGACAGTATTTCAACGACGGGTGTAAGAGCCGGGTGCGAAGGGTCAGCGATCCGGCTATCATAAAACCCGTTCGAAAAAAGCATTTGCTCAACGTTGATGTAGTCGTTTGAAGACATTTGCCGGATATAGCCAAGGTCCGGCTTTTGGCCGGCTGTCAGGCTTGCATTAAACTCGATGGACAGGGGCTGGTTATATCTGGCCTTTTTTGTCGTGATCACGATCACACCATTGCCGGCGCGGGTTCCCCATATCGATGCGGCGGCCGCGTCCTTAAGAACGGTTATGCTCTCCACGTCGTTGGGGTTGATATTGTTTATATCGCCGTCATACGGGAAATTATCAACTACGATCAGCGGCGCCGCGGGGCCGTTGATCGTGCTCAGTCCGCGGATCTGGATTTGCGGGGCAGCAGCGGTCGTCCGGTTAAAGAACAACCCGCTGGTGACGGGTTCAAGCCTCGAAATAATATCCGTGCTCACCTGTTCGTTTAGTTTTTCATTGCTTAGGTAGGTAAATGACCCCGTCGCACGCTCTTTCGGCAATGTCTGATAGCCCGTGGATACCGTAACTTCGCGCAGGCCTTTAATTGCAGGTTCAAGTTGTACCTGCGTGTTTTGCCACCGGGCCAGGTTCTGCACAAAAAGTCTTTGTGTGTTGTAGCCGATATAGCTGATCAACAGCGTGTCGGGAATTACGCTGACCGAGATAGTGAACGTGCCGTCAATTGCGCTCGTCGTAAGATTTCCGTTTCGTGCCAGTTTTATCGTTGCTCCCCGTATGGCCTCTCCGGTTTCATTGGTTATTTTTCCATGGATATTTTGCTGTGCAAAGAGAGAAAGATGAGCAGCGCACAATAGCATGATTAATCGTATTTTTTGTTTCATGAGTATAATCGTTTAAGAATGTTTAGGTATTCGCCGGCTATTTGTCCTTAATGACCAGCATATCAATGTCCTGGTAACCTGAATAAAGGACCAGGCCGTACCGCTTCAGTTGCTGACGGATCGATTCCATATCACGTACGGGCCCGCTAAAACGCAAGTCGATATTGGCGGTATACCGTGTCCGGTCAAGAATGATAGCTTTGCCGCCGAGCTTCTTCAGGTAATTACACAGGATCGTTACCGAACCGTTAATTAGCTGCGGGTGCGCTGGATCATCCAGCGCGTTGAGAAAGCCGCCGCCTTTGCTATTTAGTGTGTCCTGGCCTGCCATCTTCTCAAGGATCCAGCAAAACATGCGGCGCTTTTCTATCGTAGCATTAAACGCGCTATAACGGTTGAGATCAACCAGGACATCGTCATACAAATGCGTCACCCGGGCGGCGGGTACCACGATTTCATAACTATACAGATTATAACGTTTCCAGTCATGAGGCGTAAGCTTTGTAGCCATATACGAGAGTTTCGAGGAGTCACTGACCTCCAGGATGATACGCGTTTCGTCCAGTCCCGGCCGCAGCCGGGGCAGTATCGTACGGTACATTTGCAGCAGGCTGCGATTGTGCAGGATGATCCCCCGCGGAACGCCGTTAATTTCACGCATTCCGCCATTGCCGATACCCTCAATATTGCCCTTTAAAAAAATGCTGTATTGTTCCAGGTGATCCAGCGGCAGTTCCTTCACGGTATACAGGGGGCGGTCATGGTCGAAATCTGTTTTCTGGTATTCCGGCGTTTTATGGAATTTAAAATAATTTACGATGTTCTCCCGCGAAAGCTCATCGCTGCCGTTGATAGAAATAACCATCCCGTTCCCGTCGATCCATACGTAATGGGGAAACGAGATATGCGGGAAAAGCCGGTCCAGCTGCGTGTCGTAGATCGCGCAGGGAAGACCGAACTCTGAACCCGGCGAACTGAATTTCTTCAGGATGTTCCTGATTTGGGGTTCACGATCGTTCGTCCGCGCAGAATTCACGAGCAGGAACTGCAGGTTGTTATTAAACTCCCGTTGCAGGCTGTCAGATAAGGGAAACCGTTTTAGACATGAAGAGCACCAGGATCCCCAAAAGTCCAGGATGATCAGTTTCCCTTTAAAGTCTGAAAGTTTAAGCGACTTTGCGCGGTAATTGATGATGTTGTGGACGGTTATATCCGGTATCCTGTCGCCCACTTTAAGGGGTTGAACCGTCTGGGCATGTGCCTTTGAAGTGAGCAGGTAGACGATCAGCCAGAGCAGCAGCAGGCCGAATGCATAGTAATTCCGGCGGTCGATCGGTGGCTGGTAATTGGGTGAATTTTCCTTCCGGAAACGCAAAAAGCTTCCCCGGAAGCTATTTTTTAGCTTCATTTAATAAGATTTTAGTGACTAAATAGAAATAATTACAAGGGTGCGCGCTGCGGCGCATTAAGGGATTCCATCACTCAGGCGGTGAGATCAGCAGCAGCCAGGACTGGACAGGGTAATTACTCATGACCATTCTCCCTCTGCCCGGGTCCGGACGCCCTGTTCGCCTGGTGCACGGTATAAGCTGCGGCCACCAGGTCAGTTAACTGATCGAAGAACAGGGCAATTTCTTCGTCGGAGATTTCTGCTTTGAGGGTGCAATCTTTTGTCACCCAGCATTGGAACATTTTAAAGAAAAGCGCTTTCACGGACTCAGGGGTGTTGACCCCAAAGAAATTGCTCATCACCTCTTTAAAAGGTAATTCTTCATTAAAATTTGTATGTTCGAATACCGCTTCCATCGTAGTACACTGATAAGCGGGTCAGCCAAAAAATAAGGCGTGGAACCCAACTTATCGCCTTAGAGGTACTGGTATACCTGGGAACGGATAAGTGAGCCCACGCCTATGACGTGAGCATTTCACCTACCTCTCGCTCCCTTTAAAATTACCAGTTTTCTAAGGCGAGATTTTTAGCGAATGCTTCAATATGATCGAAGATCGCAATTTAACGCAATTTGAAATCAGTTCACTATTAAATATTTCATACATCAAATATAAAATATTTTTTTTACTTACGGTAATATTTAACCGTGTTTATTTTATTAAAAAGCATTCACTTTAATGACAAATAAAATTCATGAGCATTAAAGACCATACGGCTCTCAAAGAAAAATTTGGAAAACATTTGAAAAGGATTCGTGAAGGAAAGGGATATAGTCTAATTGAGTTAGATTACAGATGTGATTTAAATGAAAGTAATATTTCCAAAATTGAGAATGGTAAATTTGATATAAGATTATCCACAATAATTGAACTTGCCAAAGGTCTTGGGGTCGAGCCTAAAGAATTATTAGATTTTAGAGATTAGCCGGATTGGATCGGCCATCGGACCAATCACTTATTTTATAATTCCGAAACGCTCCGCTGCGTAAATTAATAACCACACCAAGATCAGTGCAGCCGCGAAAATTTTTTCTTCTGTTTTCAATTTAAGAATACCCGTCTTATCAGATAACTCCGCTGTTGTACAAATATACAGAGTGTTGTGCTAAAACACAACACTTTTATATTTTTTAAGAGGCATTTTCCGCACAGTTTTTACTGTGACAATGACTGGAAATCCTAACCCGCAATTAACGAAATTTGGGAAGCACCTTGAGGCCTTACGTAAAAGTAAAAACCTGTCATTTCGTAAAATGGCACATAACTGCGATATTGAATATAGTGATATCAAGCGCTACGAAAAGGGCGAAATAAATATGACGTTCCTGACTTTATTAGAACTCGCCAAGGGCCTGGGAATCACTTTGAAGGACCTTTTGGATTTTTAAATGTTGATTGAGCACCACCGCACTTGCAAACGTCTCCGCGCGTGGCACTGCACCCCGCATCCACGGTCACGTTGTTGAATTTATCGCCGTAAAAGTCACCTTACTTTCATTTCATCTCTTATAAAATATATTGACACCTAATTGCCGCAAACTAGTTGAATAACCTGCCAGCCTTTCCTTATTTTTTCTGCAACTGCTTAAGCCGCGCCTGATAGGACTGCCAATAGGTCCGCTGGGTCGTTTCGTCCAGGAAACACGAAAGTGTGAAACGTTCGACCGCTTCAGATTGCGAAAGCATGAGGCCCATCATTTCAACAAATACTTTTTCTGAGATACCAGCTTGTTCAGCCAACACGCCAAATTGCAGGCCTAATTTACCTTGCGCTGTATTTTTGGGCAACAGACCGTCATTAAGAGCAAAGTCCCGGTCGTTTATATGTACGCGACTATTCAATAGGTCATAAGCGGGGCTAAGCCGATAATCGCCCAGAGGCGTTTCCAACAATGAAAAATTCTTAAAGTGCGCATCGCCATTCGAGAACAGATAATTGAAAATTAACACTTTCAGCAGTTTTGGCGCTTCGAGCTTATAGGCGGGCACGAACTTTTCCATCAGTCGGAATAGCTCCAGGTAATTTCCTTCGTATTTATAATGTTCACCGTGCGTTTGAGGTGTTCTGCCCGCAAGCGAAGCGAAATCATCCTGGGCTAACTTGCTGCCATCTGGCTTAACGTCAAACCGCTTAGTAATATACGCAGGTGCGCCGTTGGTAAAAAAGATCATCGCATTCTCGGCTGTTTCAATGCCGTATACCTGGCGGGCGATCTGCATCGTTAAGTGCTCGTTTGCGGGCATCTGATCCGGTTTCTTACCGGCATTCGGGATCGGCTTGAGTATATACCTTCCGCGCTCACCTTCATTAATCAGCCTTACTTTGTTCTTGTCGAGCAAGACCGAGAATTTTTCCTGCACACCAGATATGGACATTCGTTTCTGGTTTTCTTCAAATAACTCATCTGTTTCAGGGTTTGAAGCAGGTGACTCATAAGGCAGAATATGGCTTACATTTTTGCCGTTGAAGACACGCACGAGACAGGTACGGCTATAGGTATGGTAGCGTGGCGCTAATGTTCCGGGACAATATTTGATTTCAGGTAAGCTCATCGGTCTTCAATTTTTGCACGGTTACCGCCCCAATGGTATCATTTTTTGCAACGGTTACTAACAACCCAAAATAGTCATCCCGGTCGAGGCGGTTAAGATTACAGACCACCTGCTTGTTCGATCCTTCAGGCAGCATATTATAAAAGAAGGGGAATAGAAATTCGGAATGATATGCTTCGTGCCTTTTGGGTAAAGTAAGGCTGATCGCCGCTTTATGGTCATTCCCTACCCAGGAGGCGTCGTAAGCAAAGGAGAACGATCCATCGTCATGCTGCGTTAATGTTCCTGCCTCTTCATCTTTAAATAATATCTTCGCTGCTCTCATTCATTACCGGATTTGGTCTTTACTTTCATGGTTACTTCCAAGCCTAATGCATCACCGAGCTTTTGCAGGGTGATCAAAGTCGGGTTTCCCTTGCCGCTTTCGAATTGTTTAACTGTTCGTAACCCTACTCCTGATAATTGCGCCAGCGTTTCCTGTGTCACGTGGAGTGATTCCCGTCGCGCCTTAATCATTTTTATAAGTTCTTTGAAGTGCATTACATTACTCTAATTAGTGCAAATATACTTGAAGCATATTGAAAAGCAACAAAAAGTGTATTTTATTGCTCTTTTTGTTAGTTTATGTTTAATAATAAATAAAAGCTACCGCTAAAAGTGCATTTTGTTGCACCTTATCTAATATAATGAGTGAGTATGAGGATATATCTCTTAAGGGGTGAGCCTTTAAATGTTACGAGTCCGACCTGAACACAATGGTGGGCTCCGCCGACATACTTTTATTAGTATTTCTGATACATACTTTTCTCGCTGATTATCAGTGGGGAACAGGGACACAACTAGGGCACAACCGAAACTTGTGCTTTTCGCCGATCCTTAAATGCAGCAGTTTTGTGTTGTGCTTGCGCTTTTAGCGCTGAGCACAACACAACATTAAAAGTAATCGTTATGCTGCATCAAATTTCCTGGCAAATTTACTTCGAAGCCATTTTTACACTGATCATTGTTTATTACGCCTGCCTGGCTTTTGCCTTTTATCATCATCAAGCAGGCCTCTTTATACGAAATCACATTTTACATGAAGAGACGGGCGACGGGAGGGAGGTATTCTACGCAACAGCACTCGTAGACGCGCGGAACGATCTGGAGGTCAGTTATCCACCTGGTTCAGGTGTCTCAGGCGAAGAATATACCTACGCTGAAGGCTCGGGTGATAGCCACGAAGCACTCGATGACATGATCTTCAGGCTCAAAAACGTCATCCGACGGAGCGAGGCCGGTCCGGATGATGCTCTGAAATTAGCCGGGCAAATCAAGTCAATTTTTACTGATTATGAAAGTTTCAAAACGTCTCCGTACCGTGACGCTATTAATGAGCTCATCGTAACCGAATATGCAAAAATGAATACCCCAGGAACCCTGACGCAAGAACAGGTCAGCGGTTGGTGGAATGACATAGATGAATAAGAGACTGCGGCTGGCGGAACCCAAGTAGTGAGGAAAAGACCCCAGTTGAAATGGATCCGACCAGCCGCTAGTTTCCGGCGCCGACCAGGCCGACCGGAAAAGAATGATGAAAAACATCAATAATTCTTGGACCGATTAATTACGCTACTATGAAAACGAATTATTTTATCAGAACCGGCGGTAGGGTTGTAGCTGCACTAAGCACAGCACTCCTGGCTCCGCTTTATTCGATTGCACAGGATGGCAACGCTGGCATTAACCAGGCTAATACCCAGGTCAGAAGCTATTTCGATTCGGGCACCAATCTGATGTATGCTATTGGAGCCATTCTGGGTCTGATCGGTGCAGTGAAGGTATATTCGAAATGGAACGCCGGTGACCAGGACACCAGCAAAGTCGCTGCTGCCTGGTTTGGCAGCTGTATATTTTTAGTGGTCGTGGCCACCATTATCAAATCGTTTTTTGGCGTGTGACGTCGATAAGATCAGTTCTTTGAGATCCAACTTGGTGAAATGAGACAGCGCCTTCGGGCCAAAAAAAAGGGGACTAAAATCAGTAATATGTCAAATAGCATTTATAGGATCAATAAGGGGATTAACAAAAGCATCGAGTTTCGCGGGCTGAAGGCACAGTATATCTGGTATTTCGGCGGCATGATCGTATTGCTGATGATCATTTTCGCAATTCTCTATATTACCGGAACAAACGCTTACGTCTGTATCGTCACGATCGGTTTAACCGGTACCGCCGGCACATCTCAAATCTTCAGCTTAAGCCACAAATACGGCGAGCACGGCCTGATGAAAATGTTCGCCAAAAGGCGCATTCCCCGCGTCATCAAATCAAATAGCCGTAAGCCATTCTGCGAGTTAAGGAGGGACAGCAAATGAACGAGGACCTCAGAATCGCTGAACAAGCAAAGACCGAACGATTAATACCTGTTTTCACGATCCAGGGAACGACATTCCATGTCGATATCGACCAGCAAGTCTTAAGGCAGACGAATAACCTGGCTAATGAAATATCGTTTATAAACGATATGCTTGATAAAGGCGCATATTATGAGTTTTTATATGACCCCATTATAAAGAACGTGCCACGCGTCCCTTATAATGACGAAACGTTCAACGAGGTGCGGGTGCCTCCCCTGGTGCAGCTTGACCCCGAAGGCATGTCGGCAAAATATGGATTACCCGTCAGCCACCTAGGCGGTAAAACCGATTTCGAAGTCATGGTAGACCAGGAACTGTTTGTCCGGCGGTTGCAAGGGCAACTACCCCGTATTTCCCTGGGTGACACAGAGTTTATTATTAATGTACGCCGGCATGAAATTCATCCCGCGAGCGATGTTACCAACTTCATCAACCTTAAAGAGCTGGAGTTATCGCCGGATGGCGAACGATACCATTTTTTCCTTGACCTGGCTACGTTACGGGCAGTTATCCTCGATCCGAAAATGACAGCCCTGCCCTCGGGGGTGGTCCTGGCCGAAATTCCGAATGAGCTGCGATTGGATCCCGTGGGTTGTGCACGTGAATACGGCATTGATGAAAAGGTTTTGCTGCGGCGCTTTCCGATTATAAAAAATCTGACCGGGAAAATTACGCCACTAAGTGAAACCTGGGTCATGGCCCAGGTGCAAATGAATAATAAAAACATGCAGCAGCAGCGTATCGATCAGCTGCGCAGCTTGCGAAAATCGCGGGGTCATAAATTATAGGATCATAAAGATGGAAAAACAACTGAAAGATATCTTGCCGATTATGGGTGTCGAGCACGATTGTATCCTGTCTAAGCATGGAGACATCACCATTGTCTTTCAAGCTACACTGCCCGAGATATTTACCTTATCCGATGACGAATATGAAACCCTCCACCAGGCTTGGATCAAAGCGGTAAGAACGCTGCCTGACGGCACTGTGCTGCACAAGCAGGATTGGTTTATTACACAAAACTACCATTCGGTAAGGCATGAAAATAATAGTTTCCTGAATGAAAGCAGTGACCGGTATTTCGACGGCCGTCCGTTTACTGACCATGATTGCTACATTTTACTGACCAAAAAAGTCAGCGGCAGGAAGTGGAGTACTTCCCTTTTCTCCAACCTGCTGCGCCCGGCGATTGTACCGGAAGAAACGCTGAAGCCTTCCGTACTACATGAGTTCTCAGCGGTTAGCTCGCAGTTCAAACAGCTGATCGACGACAGCCGGCTGATCAGACTTAAGCGCCTAGGGGCGGATGAATTGCAAAGCTCGCTCCGGAAACCGGGATTGATCGAACGTTATTGCTACTTGCCGGACACCGCAAACCAACTGTTATACAAAGATATATCTCTTAAAGATGAGATAATGATCGGAACAGACCAGGTCGTTATTTATACACTCGGAGATGCTGCTGACCTGCCTGCGCTTTGTGGGGCAAGGATCAACCATGACACCTATTCCACCGACAAAACCAAATTTCCGGTCAGCTTTGCCGCCTCATTGGGATTGCTGCTGCCCTGCAATCATATTTATAACCAATATATCTTCATCGGAGACGAACACGCCGCTCTGAAGGAATTGGAAAAAAAACGGCTGCGACTCCATTCGCTTGCCGCTTATTCGAGGGAAAATGCTATTTCACTCGATGCTACGAACAGCTTCTTGAATGAGGCTATCGGCGAACAGAGATCGCCCGTAAAAGCGCATTTTAATGTGATGTGCTGGTCGGATAATCCGGATGAAATCAAGGATATGCGGAACCGTGTATCGTCGGCGCTGGCGGGCATGGATGCGGCTGCGAAGCCGGAAACCGTGGGGGCGGCGCAGATTTGGTGGGCTGGGATGCCGGGAAACGAGGCTAATTTTCCCGTTAACGATACCTTCGATACGTTCACTGAACAGGCGTGCTGCTTTTTGAACCTGGAAAGCAATTACAAAAGCGCGGCGCCGGATCAGGGGATCAGGTTCTGTGACCGGGTAAGCGGACGGCCTGTTTTTGTAGACCTTTATGATGCCCCCCGCGGGGATGGTATCACGTCAAATATGGGGACTTTGATTTGCGGCACTTCCGGCGGCGGTAAGAGTATGACCTCGAATCATATTCTGCGAACGCTTTTCGATCAGGGTGCGCATTGCGTTACCGTCGATATCGGCGGCAGCTATAGGGGTTTATGCGAACTAACCGGGGGTTATTATTTCACGTATGAGGAATCGAACCCCATTCGATTTAATCCCTTTTATCTCAGCCCCGGCACCGGACTCGACACAGAAAAAAAAGAGAGTTTGAAAGCGCTTCTCGTCGCGCTTTGGAAACAGGAAAATGAAAGCTTTAACAGGAGTGAATACGTGGCGCTGTCCAATGCGCTGCAGGGGTACTATCAGCAGCTAAAAAACGCAATCGGAGTCTTTCCGTGTTTTGATACATTTTATGAGTACCTAAAAAAAGATTACATCGGTGTATTAAAGGACCACCAGGTTAGGGACCGCGATTTTGATGTCGATAATTTCCTGTATGTCCTGCGGCCGTATTACCGGGGCGGGGAGTTTGACTATCTCCTTAACGCGCGTGAAAATCTTGACCTGCTAAACCAACCATTTATTGTATTCGAGCTGGATGAGATTAAAGATCACCCGATTCTATTTCCCATCGTCACGTTGATTATTATGGAGCTTTTTATTTCCAAAATGCGCAAGCTGCCTGGCAAACGAAAGGTTCTGATTATCGACGAGGCCTGGAAGGCAATTGCGAAGTCGGGCATGGCGGAATTTCTGAAATATGCATTCAAAACGATCCGCAAGTTTAACGGAATACCGATCGTAATTACCCAGGAACTTGACGACCTGATCAGCTCGCCGATCATTAAGGATGCCATTATCAACAATGCCGATATCAAAATTTTGATGGATATGCGGAAATTCCAGGGCAAAATTGAAAAGCTTCAGGATGCATTGGGAATGTCTGAAAAAGGAAAGACCATCCTGCTTTCGGTCAATAAGGATAACCGGGAAGTCTTTATCGATATCGGCGGACAGGTGATGAAAGTCTTTAAAAATGAGCTATGCCCGGAAGAATATTATACCTATACCACCGAAGGTTCGGAAAGGGTGAAGGTGATGCGGCTGGCCGAACAGTATGGAAGTTTTCAGAAGGGCGTGGAAGCAATGATTAACGAAAAGTATACGATAAAAGACAATAAACTATGAAAAATATATTAATGCGTGTAATCATTCTTACAGGAATGGTGCTGGGCATTCAAACAGCGAGCGCTCAGGTACCGGTCGTAACCCTGATATCCGGTGTGATTAAAAAAGTCATTATAGCGCTTGACTTAAAGGTACAGCAGTTGCAGAACCAAACCATCCTGTTGCAAAATACTGAGACCGGGCTGGAGAATAACCTGCATTTGAACAGTCTCACCGATATTGGCCAATGGCTGGGCAAGGAACGAAAACTGTACGAGGATTATTACCACGAATTGGCAATGGTAAAAGTCGCGATCTCCGGTTATGATGAAGTCAGGCGCGTCATTGCGCAACAGGTACAATTGGTAAATGAATATAAAAGCGCGCGCCAGCTATTTCAACAGGACAAGCATTTTTCTGCGAATGAGATCAAAAATATGTTAGGGATCTATGACGGGATTTTGCAGGCAAGTATCCGCAATCTTGACGAAGTCCTGCTCGCGGTTAAAAGTGCAGGTACGCAGATGACCGACTTTGAACGGCTTCGAATGATTCATCGCGCCAGTACGGATATGCAAAAAAACCTCAATGACCTGCGTGAATTCAATAACAGCAATGTACGTCTTAGCATGGAAAGGGCGCAGGATGAGCAAGACCGCAGGGCGGTAAGACAACTTTATGGTATTAACTAAGCTTTGGCGATATGAAACGTAACCTGATTTTTCTTTTTTTCACCGGCATCCTTGTTGTTACAAAAGCGCAAAGTACGGCCGGTTTTTTCAACCAGCAAGCTTCCAAGCAAAAACTAATGCTGGAGCAAATAGCGGACTTGCAAGCGCGACTGCATCTGATACACAGCGGATATAACATCACTAAAACGGGGTTGAACAGCGCCCGTGAACTTAAGAACGGCACCTTTAGCCTCAACAGGGCCTATTTCAATTCGCTTTATCAAGTTAACCCTGAGGTGGCCCCGAATATAAAAACAAACGAAATTCATTCGTTCCACGAAGAGATCACCCGGTTGTTTATTGAGGAAATCAGGTGGCAGGCCCGCCAACAAACATTGACCGCTGGTGAGCAGGACTACGTCCGCGCAGTCTATGAGGACATGCTAAAAAAGTGCCAGAACGACGAAACCGAACTGCGTCTTGTGATTACCCCGGACAAAAGTCAAATGACAGATGAACAGCGCCTTGCGGCGGCAAACCGTATTTACGCGTCCATGCAGGAGAAGTACACGTTCACGTGCCTGTTCACCCGAAAATGCAGGCGTCTTGCCCAGGAGCGGCGTAACGCCAAAGCGGATGATGAAAGCTTGAAGAAGCTGTACGGCTTCAATTAAACAGCGCCTGGCGCATGTTACATATTAAAAAATATTAAATGATTGACCTATGAAAATAGTACGAAAAATCGGAGTACTGGCCTTTTTGATAGCGATACAGCAACTGCCTTGTAAAGCGAAGGCTCAAACCATCGCGGATGACCTGCAGCAGTTGTCGCTAGACTATCGCAAATTGGCTGGTCTGAAAAATATCCTGAAGCAAATGTACCAGGGCTATGCACTTATCAGCCAAAGCTATCATGCAGTCAGCGCAGTGTCGGCAGGAAATTTCAAACTTCACGAGGCTTTTCTTGACGGGCTGCTGATCGTCAGCCCGGCGGTTCGCACGTACCCGCGGGCGGCAGCGATAGTTAGGGACCAGGCCTCCATAATGCGAGAGTTTAAGTCAGCTTATAAGACATTTCGCAGCGATAAGCATTTTTCGCCCGATGAACTCAGCTACATGCTGGATGTGTACAATAACCTTGTCAGCCAAAGCCTGAATAATTTGAGCGATTTGGCATTGTTTCTAACCGACGGAAGGCTGCGCATGAGCGATGCGGAACGCCTGTCAGCTATTGATGGTATCTATACGCAAAGCCGCGTACAGCTAAATTTTTTAAGAAATTTTAATAATCAGGCATACCAGGTCGCGGCCGCTCGTTCCCGCGACGACAGCGATAAACAATCGCTTAAAAAGGTTTACGGCGCGAACTAAACGCAAGGACTGCCATGTTTGATTAAAACAATTGACGATGAAGAAACCTGGAAAAATTTGTTTAAAAAGGACGGCTGTAATTGCCGCCGCGACCCTGCTTTTACCCTGTTTTTGCCACGCGCAGGGTGTGGCAGCCGACTTACATAGCCTGCAGGGTGTGCTGAACAACCTTTACAACCAGATGATGCCGATGTGCAGCGGGATGATCGGTGTAGCAAGAGCGCTTGCGGGCTTTGCGGCATTATGGTATATCGCGGCCCGGGTGTGGAAGCACCTGGCCGCAGCTGAGCCGATTGACTTTTATCCGCTGCTGCGTCCGTTTGCCATCGGGTTCTGTATCATGGTATTTCCAATGGTACTGGCCCTGATTAACGGGATCTTACAGCCAACCGTCACGGCAACCGATCAGATGGTTACCACTTCCAACCTGGCGATACAGCGGTTGCTCAGCCGTGCGCAAACGAACAACAACGTAAATCCAGGCAATGCCGACCCCGACAAATACTACCAGTATGCCCACCCGGATAATACACCAGGTACGACGTCCGCTAATACCAACCCTATAGCCGATTCATTTTCCGGATGGGGCTTTAAAAATATGATCAAAAAGGCAATAGCAGAACTGCTAAATGTGCTTTTTGAAGCTGCTGCCCTTTGCCTGGACACTATTCGCACCTTTAAACTGGTCGTCCTGGCAGTTTTAGGGCCGCTTTGTTTCGGCCTGAGCGTTTTTGACGGGTTCCAGGACACGCTTAAACAATGGCTCGCGCGGTATATTAATGTGTTTATGTGGTTGCCCGTCGCCAATATCTTCGGCGCGATCATCGCCAAGATACAGGAAAATATGCTGGAGCTCGCCCAGGCCGGCGGAGCTGCCAGCCCGAGCTTTGGCGATACGAATACCGCCTATCTGATCTTTCTTCTGATCGGTATCGTTGGGTATTTTACGGTGCCCGGCATCGCAAATTATATTGTAAACGTAGGCGGTCACGCACTTTTCAGCCGCACCAGCGCATTGGCGTCGGTGGCCGTCACCTACGTGGGCGGCGCGGTGCTGAGGAGCTTTACAACTAATACTGCGTCCGCTGTTAATCCGGGCGGAAATATGGCTAACCAGGGTCATCAATCGTTTTTGCAAGACAAACTTTCCGGCGGTAACGGACCATCTAAATCCAAATAAACTAAAAACAACCACCATGTTCAGAGTAATGAAAAATATCGATACAGCGTTCCGGCAAGTTAAACACTTTACGATGGCCGTTATCGTTGCCTGCAGCTTAATCACCTGCTTTGCCTTGTATAAAAGTTTTACCCTGGCTGAAATTCTGCGGGGCAAGGTTTATATCCTTTCAGACGGAAAGGCGCTTGCGGCGCTGGCTGCCGACCGTAAAGACAATATAGGCGTTGAAGCGCGCGATCATATTAAGACATTTCACCAATTATTTTTTACGCTCGACCCTGATGATAAGGTCATCCAGTCAAACCTGACAAGGGCTCTTTATCTGGCGGATGCCTCCGCTAAGACGGCATTTGATAATCTTTCAGAGAGCGGCTATTACGCCAATATTATCGCCGGCAATATCAGCCAGCGGATTCAGGTGGACAGCATTCAAGTCGATCTCTCCGCTTACCCTTACCGTTTTCATTGTTTTGCAACGCAAAGCATCATCCGAACAACCAGCACGTTGACACGGAGCCTTGTTACCCGGGGGGATCTGCGGAATGTTTCCAGAAGCGACAATAATCCCCACGGCTTTCTTATTGAACGATGGGAGATCACCGAGAACAAAGATCTTAACAGTGTAAATCATTAATCATGAAAAAATCAACCAATAAACCAGCCAGTCAGATGCTCATCGGGCTTTTATTACTGGTAATGCTTTTCGCCATCTGCCTGGCGGAATGGAGGACGCCGATAAACGCTTTGCGGCCTGCGATGATCACTAAGCCCATCGTGCTGGAGGGATCACGCTTAAATCAATCAACCAACAATCATCAATATTTATGGAACAGCAAACACTAACCCCCAAAATGAGCCGGCAGCGCAGATTCCTGTTTGTGCTGCCACTATTGTTACTACCGTTTTTAACATTGTTTTTCTGGGCCGCCGGAGGCGGTAGGCGCGGGACGGGTGTGCTCAGGAGTGCTCGGGAAAAAGGAATGAATGTGCACTTGCCTGATGCGCATATCAAGGATGAACGAGCCCTTAACAAAATGAGCTATTATGACCAGGCTGCTTTAGATTCCGCCAAGCTGAAGCAGGAGATTAAAAGCGATCCTTATTACCGGCAGCATACCGATACCGCAAGCGGCCGGCAGCGCTCTCTTTTTGGCTTATATAAAGATAGTTCGCTGTTCCGGCCGGCCATATCTGACGGCAGTAATTTGTCCGCGAACGAAAACCGGGTGTACCGCAAGCTTGCAGAGGTACAGCGGGCAGTCAGCCAGCCGGAGCCCCCAGCTTCGAATCAGGAGCCGGACAGGTCTGTTCAGGTCATAAATAAGGAAAAAAGTGACGGATTGGAATCTGACCGTCAACAACCCGCCAAACAACCTTCAAAAGACCGCGAAATGCAGCAAATGGACGGGTTGTTGGAAAAAGTCCTGGACATTCAACACCCGGACCGGGTTAATGAGCAATTGCGTGAAAATTCTGAAGCGCAACGCGGCCGTGTCTTTTCGGTGAGAACTACTGCACCCGTCACCCCCGTATCCCTTTTAACGGGAGCCGTAGCGAAACCGCGTGGGGACAGCGATACTGCCCAAATGAATGGATTTTATTCGTTGGGTGAGCCGGCAGCACCTGAAACCGGGAACGCCATAGCTGCTGTCATCGATGAGACGCAGACGGTGGTTAACGGCTCCGTCGTCAGGCTGCGGCTAACTGAGCCCGTTTTTATCAACGGCGTAATGATACCGAAAGATCATTTTCTGTTCGGCCTTGCCGCGCTAAACGGCGAAAGGCTGAACATTAAAATTACCGGCATTCGTTACCTGCGCGCTCTTTTCCCGGTAGCCCTGGCCGTCTACGATATGGACGGGCTGGAGGGCATCGAAATCCCGGGGGCTATCGGCCGGGACGTAGCAAAAGAGTCTGCAGCCGCATCTGTTCAAAATTTGGGTTTAACCAACTTCGATCCGTCGTTCGCTGCACAGGCCACCGGCGCTGGCCTCGAGGCGGCAAAAACGCTGTTTACCCGAAAAGTAAAGTTGATCAAGGTGGTCGTTAAAGGCGGCTATCAGGTTTTATTGAAAGACGAAAAAGCCATTGAAAGCTCGCCAGGGCATGTTAAATAATCAGTCAGTAAAAACATATCAAAGAATTCATTATTAAAAGTTATGAAAAATTTCGTTGCAAAAGGAGTAGTCGGGATAATCCTCGTCTTTGCCGGCATGCACAGCCATGCGCAAACCAACCCTTTAAACCGGGTAACTGTCATTGAGCCATACCGGCTGAAGGTAACTTATTCAAAAACCACCCATCTGATTTTTCCCTTCGCCATCCAAAGCGTGGACCTGGGCAGCAAGGACCTGCTGGCTCAAAAGCCCCATGGTGTTGAGAATATATTGGAGATCAAAGCAGCAAAGCGCGGATTTGAAGAAACCAACCTCACTGTGATCACGAAGGATGGCCGGCTCTATTCTTACCTGGTAAACTATACAGATGTACCGTCTATTCTAAGCCTCCGTTTCCCGTCTGGCATATATGAACATGCAGTCGAATTTTCTTCCGGAACGACTAATGATGAGGACCTCAGGGCCCTGGTACGCGAAGCAGCCGCTGAAAAAAAAGTACACATTTTTTCGAGCGACCGCCGCTCTGGCGTGGGTATCAAGGTATCGGGCATTTTTATTCACGATAGTTTGTTTTGCTTCCGGATGGTTCTGGAGAACAGCACGCCAATCGCCTACGGGATCGATCAGTTCCGGTTTTTTATTCGGGATCAGAAGAAGATGAAAAGGACCGCAGCACAGGAACTGGAACTTGTGCCGCTCTATACCTATGGCAACACCAGTGCGGTTAGCGGACAAACCCGCAGGGTCCTGGTATTCGTTTTATCTACGTTTACCATTCCTGAGCAAAAGTTCCTCGGGATAGAAGTGACGGAGAAAAATGGAGGGAGACACCTGGACCTGACGGTCAGTAATTCCGCACTCATGAAAGCAGAACAGTTATAATTAAATAATTAATAAAATGGACATGAATGAGAAAAATGAAAATTACCTGCAAAACCAGGTAAAGTTTTTAGGCTTCGGTGAAAGCCTGAACCAAGAGATCAGCGAAAAAATAAGCAAGCAGGAGCCGGAATTTGTTATTGAGCACCGGTCAGTTTATGGTGAAGATGAAGCGACGGCAACGCTTAATTTCACGCGATCCAAAGAAAGCGATTTGTATTTTTTTAACAGCTATGATATGGCTGTAAAGCGTGGCGGGGAAAATGATACGGTAAAACAAACCTTTTATGTCGGTCGTGAAAATAATACGACCGCCAAAGAGGCCTATAACCTGTTGTCAGGCCGGGCAGTATATAAAGAGCTGTCAAAAATGAGAATGATCCGCGAAGGGGGCGAGCAAAGGCTGGAGCCCACCGGCGAAAAATACATGGCGTGGAAGGAACTTAACTTTAAGCAGACAGACGCCAAGGGCAATTTTGAAACACGGCTTTTTTTTGACAACTATGGGTATGACGTCGAAAAAGTGTTGAAACCTTTTAAATTTAAGGAACTTGCCGATGAGTACGATAAGTCCCGGGTCATCGAATCGCTGAAAAAAGGCAATCTCCATCGTGTAACGGCAGATGATAACGGATCGGAGCAAAAGTTTTTAATTGCGGCGAATCCAAAAGATCACACCATCAATATTTACGATGGTAATATGCAGCGCGTGGAGCTCAAGCAGGTGCGGGAAATCCATCACCTGGCTGAAAAAGTTAAAGGTGAAAAACACGCGGCAAATGAAAATAAAAAACAGTCGCGCAAACTGCCTGAAGAAAGTGCCGCTAAGCCTGCAGAAAAACCCCGGCATTACAGAAAAGTGTCGTGATTTAAATAAAATGGATTCAATAAAGCTGCTTTCTGAATTTTTTCTGGCTATTGAAAAGGACGCCCGCATAAACGCCGTACATATCGGCGTCTATGCGGCGCTGCTTCACGCCTGGAGCCAACACGGCTTTATTGATCCTTTATCTGCCTACAGCCGCGAGATCATGCAGATTGCCAAAATCTCCGCGCAGGCAACTTACCATGCGAAACTAAAGGATCTGCATGCGTTTGGTTATATTCACTATGAGCCCTCGTTTAACCGGAATAAACCAAGTAAGGTGTTTTTGCTGAACAGTAAGAGTTAATAACGTCAAGGCCGGCGTTCGGGCAACCATGTAAGCGGGACGAGCGTGTATAATACGTTTCACAGCTTCAAACCCGGTGATAAGATGCGTGGCGCGCAGATAATTTGTTTATGATTTGACCGGGAGATTGATATGCACATGCTTGATTATAATATCCGTCTGGATTCCATCAGAAATCTGGATATAGTCGAATATCTGGCCACGCTGGGCTACCAGCCGAAGGAAGTACGTAAAAATAACACCGAGTACTGGTATCTGTCGCCGTTTCGGGATGAGCGAAAAGCCAGCTTTAAAGTCAACCGCGTTAAAAACGTATGGTTTGATTTTGGCTGTTACAAAGGAGGAAATATGATTGACTTCGGCTTAATGTATTTCAATTGTTCCCTCGGTGAGTTGATGGAGAAGTTTAGCGCGGGACCGTCACTTCATGAACGTGTTGTTACCGATAGTGAGTATTCCGGCGATATAAAAACAGGTCACGTTATAACCGTCAGCGAACGACCGCTTTATACATACCGTCTGCAGGATTACCTGCATGGGCGCATGATCCCGCTGTCTGTTGCCAAACAGCATTGTTGCGAACTGTCCTATCAGCTCAATGGCCATTCGTTCTATGGCATCGGCTTCAAAAATGATTTGGGAGGTTACGAAGTACGGAATTCATTAGGTAAATACTGCATAGGTTCAAAAGCGATAACCACGGTTAATAACAACGCGGCCGAGGTGAACGTCTTTGAAGGTTTCATGGACTTTCTTTCTTTCAAAACGACTTACCAAAAGGAAGCGGGCATCAAAAGGGACTTTGTAATCCTAAATGGCGCCGGTTTATTTGACAAAGCGGAAGCATTTCTTGAGCGGCATCAGCTGGTCCGTTTGTGGCTGGATCGCGATAACACTGGACTCGCATTAACGAAGCGTGCCCTCGCATTAGGGGAAAAATATCGCGATGAAAGCGGTTTATACAGCAAATATGAAGACTTGAACGACTGGCTCTGCCACAAGACAGCTTCACGACGCAAGTCGTTGAAACACAAAATCAAATAACGTTTATTTACAACCGGGTCTGGATGACACAATCAGCATTATCGCAACGTTCTGAACTTGACATCGGGACTGAATTTTTATAAGGGAGGCGATATGGGAAACCATTGTTCAAAAAAACGGAGTATACATTTTCGAATGACGACGGATGAATTCCTTTCGCTCGAAAAGCGAAGGAAGAATAGTACAATCTCCGACCGTAGCGAATATATTCGATATGTCTTGTTGAATAAGCCGATAACCATGCTTACACGTAATCAATCACTGGATGACTTGATAGGTGAAGTCATCGCATTACGGAAGCAGTTTACAATGATAGTCGGAATTTATAATCACATGGCCGAGAAACTGCCTGGGGTTGAAAGTTCCGAAGAGGTTCGGTCACTGTTACAGGGTTTTGATCAGGATAAATCCGACCTGTTAAGGACATTGGAGGAGATTAAACTAAAAATGAACGTAATCGCAGACGCATGGTTCCAGTAATTCGCACGGGAGGAAGCCACTACCATGCGGTTAATTATAATGAGCAAAAGGTTAGGACCGGCAATGCCGTATGTCTGGACGCTGTCTCGTTCCCTAAAGACTTCTCGGATTTGAATATTCAGCAGCTAATTTTAACCTTTAAGAAATTTTCTGCGCGCAACCATAAAAGCAAGTGTAACAATGTGCACATCTCGATAAATTTCCATCCCCGGGAGCAGATCACAGATGAGCTTCTGAAGAAGATTGCAGAAGTGTATATGGACAAAATCGGTTTCGGAGACCAGCCCTATTTGTTGTATAGGCACTTTGATGCAGCTCATCCTCATGTTCATATTGTGACTACCACTATACGGTTGGATGGGAGCCGCATAGACCTACGGAACATCGTTAAAAGTGAATCTGAATCGGCGCGGACGTATATTGAAAATTTATTTGGTTTGATTAAAGCCAAGGAACACCTAGGTCCTGCAGATGCGGATAAAGCCAATCATGCACAAACCGTCCGTTACGGTCAGATGGAAACGTACCTTTCAATGGCCCAAGTTATTAATAGGGTTGTGCCGCATTATAAATACGCATCGCTTGCTGAATTAAATCTCGTGCTCAGGCAATATAATGTCGTCGCTGACTGCGGTTCGCCCGGGTCTTTTTTATTTAAGGTAGGCGGTTTAATTTACCGAATTATCGACCAACAGGGCCACAGGGTCGGGGTTCCGGTCCGGGCAAGTGCCTTTCCGACAAAGCCAACCCTAAAAAACTTACAAAAAAGTTTTAAAATCGCGGAAGCGGAACGCGCACCTTATGCATTGCGCGTAAAGAATTTAATTGATCTTACGTTTCTCCAACAGCCGGCCGTAACGATTGATAAATTGAAAGGGGCGTTGGAATTGTATGGCATTAATCTTGTCATACAACGGGATGCCGCCGGTTTAATGGACGATTTAAACTATATAGATCACGTTACCAAATGTGTCTTTAGCGGTAAAGCCCTCGGTGAGGCTTATCATGTTACAGGGCTATTAAGGAGGTGTTCGCTTACTGACGGAGATCAAAGATCCATACCAGGGAAAACGACCACAGAACAAGAATTTAATCGCGATGTAAGCGTCGAAATCGTTTCAAAAGCTTTGGAAGAATTCCAACCACTTCGAGATTCTCAGGATTTGCTACCCGCGGAACCGCGGCGATCAAGGCGAAAGAAAAGGAAATATCATCATTAAGAATAGGGTCATTGATCGCTGACGGCAATGAGCATCGAGGGAAAAATATTCGTTGTAATTTTTTACAAACAAGAAAATACCAGCCTGAAAGCAGTAGATTAGCAACGATCAATTCCAATGAAATGAACATTTTTCGCCGGCAACCATGCAGTGAACTATAATGACCAGGGAATTGCAAATCGCCTGCACAAACGAGTATATTGTGCCGGCAATCATCATATAAAATTTATGATTCATACGATCAGCAATGCAGTTGGTCTGCAATCTGCGGTACAGTTGGGTTCATCACCGATTACACCAGCACTGCAAACATGTTATTCCTTTCAAGATGCGCGAAGATAATGATTACGATATAGAATACCCGTTAGATGAAACGATGGGCCTTACGCCTGCATTATCACCGGGAACCGAACCGGGAAGGTTGCTAAATCGCATGGTTAAGCGGGCTTTTGATATATGCCTGGCCTTGTTTGTTATCGTTTTTATTATGAGCTGGCTCGTTCCCGTATTGGCGGTATTAATTAAATCGGAGTCAAAAGGCCCTGTGTTTTTCAGACAGTTGCGGTCCGGCCGTAATAATAAACCCTTCGCCTGCTACAAATTCAGGAGCATGAAAGTAAATTCAGCTTCCGATGAAAGGCAGGCAAGGCGCGGCGACGATCGCATTACCAAAATTGGCGCCTTTATACGACGAACCAGCATTGACGAGCTGCCACAATTTTTCAATGTGCTCTTTGGCAATATGTCCACGGTTGGTCCGAGGCCACATATGTTGAGTCATACCAAACAATATGAGCAGTTAATTGATACGTATATGTTGAGACATTTTTTAAAACCCGGAATTACCGGTTGGGCCCAGGTTAATGGCCTGCGCGGTGAAGCCAATACCGAATCGATGCAAAAGCGGGTAGAATTGGACGTGTGGTATTTAGAGAACTGGTCTTTCCTCCTTGACTTAAAGATAATACTTTTGACTATCAGGAATAGCATAAAGGGGGATGAAAACGCATTTTAACAATTAATTGTAATTTTAAAAATATAAAAATGGACAAGAATTCTAAAATTTATATCGCAGGCCACCGGGGAATGGTGGGTTCCGCTATCTTTCGAAACCTGCAAAAGGAAGGCTTCAAAAATATTATTACCCGCACATCTTCAGAGCTCGATTTGAGAAGTCAAACTGCAGTAGCGGATTTTTTTAACGAGGAAAAACCCGAATATGTTTTTTTAGCTGCTGCCAAAGTAGGAGGCATCGTAGCCAATAACACATTCAGGGGCGAGTTTTTATATGATAATTTAATGATACAAGCCAATATAATTAATAGCTCATATCTTAACAATGTAAAAAAATTGATTTTTTTTGGATCTAGTTGTATTTATCCTAAAATGGCG
>JBIOHG010000047.1:0-36519 GCA_044448765.1 Sphingobacteriales bacterium
AATGGGAATCTGTGTAAAAACTGCGTTTCCACAAATGTCTGGATTTTTGCGAGGTTCAACTTACTGACTTAAGCTATCAACTTTCATCTTAAGCAAATCCCAAACAAACACAGGCCCGTAATATAAATATCTTTTTGCCATACGTTTAGGTTCCTTTACCAAGCGTATAAACCATTCCAAGCCTAAATTTATCCAAAACTGCGACGGGCGACTAATGGTCTCAGCATAAAAATCAAAAACTGCACCTATAGGGGCAATAACCTTCACGTTAAGTTCGCTTTTGTGCAAATATGACCATTTTTCTTGTTTCGGTGCTGTCATCCCTACAAACAGAACCTCAGGCTTAAACTCGTTTATCGTATTTATCATTTCAGCATTTTCATGTTCGCTGAATTGGGCTCTAAACGGTGGCGAATAAACACCAACTTTAATATTAGGGTATTCCTTTTTCAAACGTGCTTTTATGGCCCGCAGAGTACTGTCTTTCGAACCTAAATAAAAACACCTTCCGCCATCCCTGTTCAATTTTTCTAACAGGTATTGATGAAGATCGGCGCCGGCTATTTTCTTTACATTCTCCCCTTTTAATACTCTAAGCGCTGTCGTAATACCTACACCATCCGGCAGCAGCACGTCAGACTGCATTAACGCTTTCTTAAATTCCGGATCTTTTTGTGCGATGATATAGGAATATTGATTGATCGTATTGATCAGGCATTTGGAATTGAATTTGATCTTGTCTAAACCGCCATTAAAAATGGCATAGTCGAGCAAGTCAACAGTCGGTATCTTAGAAGTTTCAAAGTTAAAAGCAGTCATAAGGTATTTGTAAGTACTATTTCCTTATACAAATATTAGGCCTTAATAGTTACAACCGATAATTTGTTTATTTAAGACCCCTTTTAATGATTATAAGCCATTTTATAGAAAAATGAAAAAACCTTGGGAAAAAAATTCCCCAATTGGTGCAGTAATTTTACCACAAAATTAAACAAATGAACTGTAAATCAGCTCAAAACGAAGAGTGGATTGGGCGCTTTTTCAGAAAAAAGGACTCTAAAACCTGCCGGGGTCAATGAGTTTTATAACTGGCAATATCCGTATAAAGTTCTCTGAATGAGCTGCGCAGGCCAATGGTGATCATCGTGGTTTTATCTGTGAACTGGCTGTTTTGCTCCTGCCGGTAAATGCCGCCAAGTTCTATTCGCAGGTTGTATTTAGGGTTCAGTATATAGGCCACTTTGCCCTGTAGGTAGTACATATTAGTAGTTAACCCTTGCCCGGTATAATTGCCAAATAGCTTTGCCGGGTTGGTATATATCTGAAAAATATCCTTGCCATAGTCAAGCCCGTCCATATCCAGCCCGTAGCGGCCGTAATCGGCTTCTCCAAAAAAGTCAAACCGTTTGTAGGTATAGTTCAGGAGTCCGACAACTTCGCGGAAATTGGCACCCCAGGGATGCGCTAACGGCTCCCCGTTTTCCGAGTAATTCTCGATAGCCGACCGGGCAGTATAGGTGTAAGGCTTTGCCGTATTGGTTTCAACCAGGTAATTGAGCCCTTTTGCGTTAAATAGGTTAGCACCCCTGACACCCAATTGCCAGCCATATTTATTAACCGAAGCGCCATTGTTTGAGAAGAAATCTTTTGACACAAACTCATCCAGCGCAAATTGGCCATATACTGTAATACCATCCGTAATTTTGTATTTACCAGTAAGCCCGATCAACGACTTGTCGGGGTCATCACTTGAGTTGTTGACAGGCTTCAGGAATAAGATCGGGTTGATGTAATTAAAATCAAAAGGCCGTTTCGCTCCATTGTCATCCGTAAAAAACCCCATCACATTCTCAAAAAACCCGAATGACAACCTGTTGGTCACGTTCCAGTCCAGGTAATGGAAAACGCCGAATTTCTTCCGGTCAATATCATATTGCGAAGTGGATGCCGGGTCGTTCATATAGGTCCACATCACCATATAGGTCACGTCGCCCAGGTTACCGGTTAGTTTAAAATAGGGATATGGCGATGCGTAGTCTGATAATAACATCGACCGGTAGCCATCCCCAATAAAGGTTTTATCGCGCCCGGCCGAAATATTCAGGTATTTTATTGGTGTATAAGATACCGATGCCGTTATGTACTGCCAATCGTAACCATTGGCCCCGTATGTTTTGGCGTAAGCTTGCCCTGGTATAATGCCGGTTTGATTAATATAAGTAGCCATATAATCAGGGACCAAAGCGCTGCTGGCATACCCGGCAACATTGTAGTAAAATTTATTCCCGATGGTACCGCCTAATTGTAATCCCAGCGAAGTTGTGCTGGTTGTCAGTTTGCCTGAAAAGTCCCTGCCGATATCAAAATCAGGCAGCAAGTCGGCATAAAATGTCGAACCGGCGCCCTTATAATCAATTAAATGCTCGTTAAATAGCTTATTGTACCACAGGCTGTGTGGTTTATTATCCGCCCCATAATTCATCAATGAGTCATAATGCGCCCTGAGCGCCGAATCGATAGCGAATGGTTTTATTGTAGTGTGTTCATTGTTGCTGGTTGAATACAGGTCTGAGCTCAGTTTTTGATAAAACTGGAAAGAATAAGGCTGATATATATTCTGTGCCGAAGCCGCTGTTATGGTAACAGAAACTACAGCCACTACTAACAAAAGTATTCTGTATGTCTTATAAAGGCACTTATGGTTCATGATGTGTGTATTATGATCATTAAAAATCATGATAAAGATTTCTGAAAGTGCTTCTTAGTCCAAATGTTATCATAGCCGTTTTAGTATCTGCTTGTGTATTCGTCTCCTGCCGGATCAGTCCGCCAATTTCAATACGCAAATTATATTTTGGATTCAGCAGGTACGAAACCGTTCCCTCTGCATACTTTAATGATGTAATTAAGCCCTGCCCCGTGCCGCCAATTGGTGTTGGTAAATTTGCATTATCAGCGAGAGTAATATCCTTCCCAAAGTTAGCGCTGCCTATGTCAAGGCCATATTTGGCATAATTAAGCTGGCCCTGCAGGTCGAATTTGCCTATCGAATAACTGAGTATACCCACAAACTCTTTAAAGTTGGCGCCAAGCGGATCAGCCAATGGCTCATTCAGCTCTGTATAATTCACGATAGGATACCGGCTCGCGTAAGTATAAGGGGTTGAGGTATTATACTCAAACAGGTAATTGAAGCCGGCGATCTTAAACAGGTCAGAGCCACGAAAACCCAACTGCCATGCATTTCGGCTGCTGTTATTGCCGGTAGATGACTCCTGGTCAAAGAGGTATTGCCCGTAAACGATTGTCTTATCCAGCACTTTATATTTACCGTTAAATCCAAACAGGGTGTGGTCGGGTGCGGGGTTTGAGGGACCAAGCGAAGAAGCAAAAAATACCGGGTCGATATAATTCACGTCAAAACCATGTGCCTGCCCCAGGTCGTTCGCTTCTTCCGAAATTACCGCGTTAAAAAACCCTATTGAGGCCCTATTGGTGATATTCCAGTCGATGTAGTGAAATGCACCCCATTTGCGCCGGTTATTGAAAAACGAATTAAACTGCGTGGCATTCTGATCTTCCATGTAAGTCCACATGGCCATATATTGTACGTTTTTACCCAGGTCAACAGTAACCCTGAGCAAGGGATAAGGCGCGGCATAATCGGATAACAATACCGAGCGATAGCCGTCGCCGATAAAGGTTTTATCCTCACCCAATACAATACTCACCGACTTACACGGCATATAGCCAATTAAAGTAGTTACGTACGACCAGTCCTTTGCAGCGGCACCATTACTTTTATCATAGGCCTCCCCGGGGATCATGCCAACCCGATTAATATAATCCGTTTCATAATTGGCAAACTTGCCCTGGTTTTCATATCCGCTGGAGTAAAAGAAAAATTTGGAGCCTATCGTTCCGTACAACTGGTATCCGCGCGTGTTTAACTCAAGGGTTTTCGACTGCTCAAATTCCTTTCCCACTAACAGATCAGGTAAATAATCAAATGAGAAAGTATAATCCTTGTTTTTTACCTCTGCTAAATGCCCGCTGAATAATACGTGATCGAGCCAGCTTTTGCTGCTATTATCAACTTTCAGCATCAATAACGAATCATAAAGCGGCCTCACAAAACTCGAATCTGTGATCAGGTACGGCTTAAGCGCGGTATGCAGGTTATTTGACGGCGAGTATACCGACGAGTTCAGCTTTTGATAAAACTGGTATGAGTAAGGCTGGTACATCAATTGGGCCCGTGCCCCTGCAGCAAATAAGATGATAATTAGTATAGTAGTAAAGATTCTCCTCATAAATATCGTTAAATCATAAACCTCATTTATTCAAAATAGTTTAGGGTTTTAAAACCGCCCTTTTGCAGGTAGTCATCCTTTTTAACTAATTGCAGATCTGCATGTATCATCTCTTCTACCATGGTCTTCAAATCGTATTTCGGAACCCATCCCAGTTTCTCTTTTGCTTTGGTGGCATCGCCTATCAGCAACTCCACTTCCGTCGGACGAAAATATTTCGAATCCACCTTCACCACCGTTTGCCCAAACCGCAAAGCATCTAAATTCAATCCCAATTCCTCAACCCTCGTTTCGTCGATATCTATAATAACACCCTTTTCAAATTCATCTTTGCCGCTAAATTCTATCTCCACTCCCAATTCGGCGAAAGCCATCTTAATAAAATCACGTACCGTAGTGGTTGCCCCTGTTGCTATCACAAAATCTTCCGCTTTATCCTGCTGCAGCATCAGCCACATGGCTTCTATATAATCCTTGGCATGGCCCCAATCGCGCTGTGCCGATAAGTTGCCCACGTACAGGCAGCTTTGTAGTCCTAATACGATCTTAGATGCCGCACGGGTTATTTTCCGGGTCACAAAAGTTTCACCCCTTATCGGGCTCTCGTGATTGAACAATATCCCATTGCAGGCGTACATGTTATACGCTTCGCGATAGTTTACAATGATCCAGTAAGCATACAACTTTGCTACTGCATACGGCGAACGCGGGTAAAAAGGTGTCTTCTCGCTTTGCGGAACTTCCTGCACCAAACCATACATTTCCGATGTGGACGCCTGGTAAATGCGCGTTTTCTGCGTTAACCCCAATATCCTCACTGCTTCAAGTAACCGCAGGGCGCCTAAACCATCGGCGTTGGCGGTATATTCGGGTGTATCAAAGCTCACCTTCACATGGCTTTGCGCGCCCAGGTTATATATTTCATCGGGTTGTACTTCCTGCACTATCCGGATGAGGTTGGTTGAGTCCGTCAGGTCGCCATAATAAAGCTTGAATTTGACGTTTTCCTCGTGCGGATCGTGGTAAAGATGATCGATGCGATCGGTATTGAATAGCGACGAACGCCTTTTAACGCCATGCACTTCGTAACCCTTTTTCAGCAGAAATTCGGCTAAATATGCTCCGTCCTGTCCGGTAATACCGGTGATCAAGGCTTTTTTCATGGGTAAGCTGCGCGTTTACATGCAATATTATCCAATTTAATTGAGATTAGTCATGATGGTTTTTAACCTTTCAACATTTACAACCCTTTCAACTAATTTGGGTGCCCGGGCGGGCTATCGGCGCGTGCTGCAATAAAATATATTAAGAATTTTAAGAAGTACAAAAAAGTCTAACTACAATATTATAACCCCATTGTCAAACTTGACCGAATGCGGAAATATCTCAAAATCACTTGCTAAGTTTAGCATATAAATCAACCCGATATGAGATCAACTAAATGGTTTGACAGAAAATTTACTTTTGATGCACAACAAAATATTTTTCCTTCGATTATTGAACGCCTGAGCGGTACACCTGCCAGGCTTGAGGAAAAAAAGAAGCTGTTAACGGAAGCTATCCTGGAAACTAAACCGGATAATACCTGGTCGATCAAGGAAAACATCGGTCATCTCACCGATCTTGAACCATTGTGGCAGGGCAGGCTTGAAGATATTATGAACGGCGAAAAAGAATTAAGACCCACAGACCTGCTAAACAGGAAAACCGACGACGCAAACCACAATTCGAGATCGCTGGAGAAGTTGTTAAATGATTTCAGGCAAACCAGGGCGCATACTATATCGATGCTTGAGAAACTTGACGAAAAAACCATATTTAGTTCGGCGTTGCATCCCCGGCTTAAAACACCGATGCGTACTATGGATCTGTTTTTATTTGTCGCCGAGCATGATGACCATCATTTGACCAGGATCACAGAATTAATAAAGTTGCTTGAGTAAAATAAATAATGTCGTTTGATAAATGGTTTCTCAGAGTTCCTGGAAGATGTTAACCCCACTTTCATCATCCCTGGATGCCCATTTGAAGTTTTCGACAAGCTGAATTTTCCCATTTTCGCCGGTCCTTATTTCACATTCCGATTGGCCGTTATCGATTTTCCCGTCCGCCTGTACCTGGCAATAGCTGAATGATAGCCTGTTATGATGAATGGCCCCCACTAAGTATCCCCTGAAAATTGGCCCGCCCGTGTAGGTGGCAGAAACAAAACTGCCGTTTTGTGAAAAAGTGAAGATCGTCAATTGATTTACAACCCCGTTTGGAGCGGTTTGCACCACGTTCATTTTCAGGTTTTCAAAGCTTATTTTTCCCATTTGCAAGAATGACTTTCGACTTTAAACATAAGACTTAACCTATATCCCTGCCACCGCCTTTTCCAACTCCTTATACCACTCCTCACCATATTTGCGGATCAGCGGCGCCTTCAGAAACTCATGCACATGCACTTTCAATTCATCGCCAAAAGCACATGCCGGACTACAAATGCTCCAGCGATCGTAGTTTAGCACATCAAATTCGGGGTATTGGGTAATGCGGATTGGGTATAAATGGCAGGATATAGGTTTTTTCCAGGTAATGGCGCCTTGTTCATAAGCCTTTTCGATGGCGCACTTGGTGATACCGTTTTCCCAGATCACATAAGCACACTCTTTATTTACATCCACACAGGGGGTAGTATAATCGCCTTCAAAATCTTTTACGTAGGTACCAACCTTCTCAATGGTTTTGATGCCTTTAGCGGTCATAAAGGGCTTCACTTTGGGGTATATCTCCTCCAGTATGGGCAGCTCATCGTTATTTAACGGCGCGCCGGAATCGCCCTCCAAACAGCAGGCCCCTTTGCACTTATTTAAATTGCATACAAAGTTCTCCCTAACCACATCCTCGTGCACCAATACACTACCTACTTCTATCATGAAATTCTAATCTCTAAATGCTAAATTCTAAAAGTTAAATCCTAAATCTTAAATTCTAAAACCTAAAACCTAAATCCTAAATCGTAAATCCTAAATCCTGATCTTTCGGACTTATGCGGACTTCCCGGCTTCCGGACTCCCTCAATCCGTATCTTTGCTCACCGGGTTCAACGGAAACTTCAGCCCCGACGCAGCAGTTAGGTCCATTGTTAAACTTCCTATTACAACTTCCACATGCGCCTTTACCGGTATGCGGTTACCGTCATCCGTTACCCAAAGATACAGTTTACTATCTTTCCTGAATATGCGGCCCGGTATAATGGTCGGACTAAATTTGAGGCAATTGAATGTCCCCATACTGCATTTCACCTTATCCTTACCTAAATAAGTGATGCTAAGCTTATGCACCCCATCATCCAGGAAGTACTGCATATCCAGCTTTTCGCTGATCTTTAATTTCGATACATCGATACACCTTGCAAAGTAATAAGCCGACACAAAATCAAACACATCGCCCGTAAAAGGGAAAATGCCCTTGCCTGCCTTGATGGTATTATTATTATGGTTGAAGGTAACGTTATCACTGTGTTTATAGCTCGACTCGTGCCTGTTCTCAGCATAAAAGTAGGGTAACAGGGTATTCTCGTCTACATAACTTTCATAACGGCTGCGCACTTTGTAAAAAATATCAAATGTGCCGGCCGTTTTCCCTTCGGCTATGATGTGGTAAACAGGCTGCCCCTCGAATTTCAAAGGGCTATCCTCAACCCGTATGGTGGCTTCAGCACCGGTAACAAAACCATATTTTACTTTATAGCTTAGGCTTTCGCCGGGCTTAAATGCGGTGGCGACTTTGGTAAATTCCTGTGCAAAAGCGCAGTTAATGCAGCTAACGATAAACAGAACGACAAAACAACATCTCTTCATCGGTTACCTGCTATTAAAAAGAAAGGTCATTGATCTTTGCGTTTATATATCGGGACAGTTGAGCATGGCTCGCCAAACATAATACTTTTGACTACCGGGGTCAGTCTTTTTGTTAGTTCAACATAAGCCGAAACCGGCACATCCGTGTCGCCGCACCCCTTAATAACGATACGCTGATCGCGATATTGCTCTGTGTCAAGCGCCGTCATTGCTTTTTCAAACAACACCGTTTCCAGCACTGCGGCATCACCAAAAACCACTTCGCGGGCATACGGCGCCAGCCGGTTGGCAATAAGCATATAGGCCCATGCGGGCACAATAGCATCCTCGGTACAGGTAATGCCTACATTCTTTCCGGTGTACTGTGCCCAATCGTGACCCTTTACAAACTCCCTGAAATCCTTCTCGCGCAAAATGATCCCCTGGAACAAGTTATCCTTGATATCATATATCACGCGCTCGCCCGGCGGGTAAAAAGCTGCCGGGTCCAACGTAACCAGGCCGCTCTTGGCAACTTTATTGATAATATTTTCCTGTATATCCATTATGATTCAAATTATCCTCTGTGAACTCCGTGTATCATCTTTGTGCCTCTCTGTGATAAAAAATAAACCACAAAGAGCACGGAGGTTCCACAAAGAACACAAAGCCTGTGTTTTGTAAAACAAAAAACCGGGAACAACGCAAAGCTGCTCCCGGTTACAAAATTAGTTTAAATATCGTTACAAGAAATTAGAACGGTAATCTTTTACATTCGCCTTATCTTTCAGTGCCTCAAATATGGCGCCTTGCGAGCGCTGAAGCATAGCCTGCGCTATTTGTTCTCTCTCCCGGGTAGCATTGGTAAGCGGTGCGGGGTTTATAAAATTATCTACCGTAAATACGTATACGCCATGTGTACCCTCAATTGGTTTCGACAACTTATTTGGTTTTGAACCGAACATTGACCCAACTACAGCATACTCTGTTGACACGCCCGGAATAACAGGATTTGCTAATACTACGTTTTGTACCGGGGTAACCGTAGCGCTGATCTTTTGTGCAACCTGGTCAATGGTTGATGCCCCTGCCTCAGCAGCCTGCATTTTGTCCATTAGCTGCGTGGCTTTTACATGGTTACGAACCGCCGCTTCGATCTGTTTTTTAACCATGTCAAGCGGCAGTATGCCTTTCGGTTTGATCTGGGTTAAAATTGGTATAATGTATTGGTCGCCTACAACGTAAACCTGGTCGCCATAATCACCCACTTCGGCTTTAAAAGCCCACTTAACTACCTGGCGTGCGTCATCAAGGCCGGGAAGCGCACCGGCGAGCGCCTGCGCATCAGAAGCTGTTTTTTTCACCAGCCCTGCGTTTTTAACCGCAGCGTCAAAGTTGCCTTTGCTTAAAGTACCCAGGAAAGCCTGGGCCTTATTATAGGCGAGTGTTTGCGTTTTTGTGCTCGAAACGATCGCCTTATCTACTATGGCCACTTTAGCTACTTTCGACGAACCCTTTTGATCTTCAATTTGTATCAGGTGTACGCCAAATTGCGAAGTTACAACTACCAGATCGCCTTTTTTACCGTTAAACACTGCATCTTCAAAAACAGGCACCATTTTACCGCGGCCAAATGTGCCCAGCTCACCACCCTGCTGTGCAGAGCCGTCTACCGAAAAAGTTTTAGCCAGGTCAGCAAATGACTTACCGCCCTGCACCAGTTTTTTTAACGAGTCGGCCTTGGCAACAGCCTTATCAACACCTGCGGTAAGCGGGAGTAATATATGGCTTGCTTTTACCGAATCAGGGCCCGTGCGTGCGTCGATCAGCTTGGCTATTTTATAGCTTCCGTTCGACAGGTATGGCCCGTAAACAAAGCCCTTTGGCTCGTTAAACATTATTGAATCCAGTTTAGGGTCGCCCAATTGCCCTTTCTTTTTATAAAGGAATACCGCCTTGCTATCTGCATTTTGCTGTACAAAAAGCGAATCGTTGGTACTGCTCTTAAATGCCGGCACTAATTTCTCTACCTGTTCCTTAACAGCAGCAGAGTCGTCTTTAGATGGCGAAGCATTAAAGCTTACATAATCAAAGCTTCTCAGCTCCTGCTTGTTCTTATATTCATTTTTATGCTGATCATAATAGCTTTGGTAATCGGCATCCGTCAAAGTTATTTTGCTGTCCGGTATCGAGGCATAATCAAGGGTTACATATTTAAAGTTAACCAGCTTGTTTTTGGCTTCATAATCATCTTTGGCATCCAATGAGTTTATATATAAACCGTTGGTTGATAAAGCAATATATTTTTGCGCGAGCTTATTAACGCCTAACTGATCTATAAATGCGTACCACTGCAGTTTTTGCGGGTCATCTGCTTTAAGTGTTTTCAACTGCGCTTTCCAGTTGTTCAGCTTGTTAACATCCAGCTTGCCTGTTTTAGGATCGCCGAAATATTGTAATATCTGCGGATCAGGATTGTTACCGTTTACCATATCTGACTGCTCATCGCTGCTTACAGAAAGGCCCAGTTTATCAACCTCTTTGTTCAGGATGATCTGGTTCACCTTCTGTGTCCAGGTGTTCTCCTGTATCATCGTGGTAAATTGGGGGTTCAGGTTTGCCTGTCCCGATTGCTGCTGAAATTGAGCTGTTGCCTGTTTAACCAATGCAGAAAAATCCGCATTAGAAATTTTCTCACCATCAACCTCGCCTATCGCATCACGGTCGCCCTTAAAAAATTGGCCACCTGATTTAAATACCTCACCTAAAATAAATGCAAAAAGCGAAAGCCCGATCACGATGGCTACTATCTTGCCCATGCGCTCCCGCAAATAATTCATTACTCCCATATTCTGTAACTATATAATATTAAAATCTTTTTAGCTGAAAGCTGAAGGCATAAAGCTGAAAGCTTTTTCACCTTCTTTAAGCTTTACGCTTCATTAAAAGAGCGCGCAAGATACAACTTTTAGTAAAATTTCTAAACACAAAATAAAAGCGGAAAGCTTAAAGCAAAAAGCTTAAAGCCCAACACAATATACAACGAAAATAAAACTGCTTAAAAAGCTTTCAGCTTTGGTCTTTCTGCTTTAGTCTTGTTTGTAATTGGTAAGTCCATTATTTTACCTCATATCTATAAACCGCCCTGCCCAAATTACCGTCATCGTCAATACCTTCTATCACCAGCCGGTAACCGCCTTTTGTGTCGTTATTATTATATTCAAAGGATATCTTTCCGTCTTTATCGGTTAATATATTGGGTTTCCAGAAAACAACATCCTGTGGTTTTGTTCGTATTATATCGGTTTTATTCACGACATACTTTGGCGAATAGAATGCACGTGCGGTTGTGTAACCGTTAAAGCGAACTATGGTAAGGCCCCGTATGATCGTAGCATAATTTTCTTTACTTCCTTCGCTACCATTTTTCAGGGTAATAACTAAGGCGCCGTCTTTTCGTATAGAAGATCCATAAATTGCTTTTGCATAGGCGCTGCGAAGTACTTCAATACTATAAATTTGGCTTGGAACTATTGCGTTCAAATAATCGTCACCAAATCCTGATATATTCCCATCGATAATAATTGTCATCAAGTGAATATTGGCGAAATGCACACGTCCTGTCAAACAATCCGACAAATCAATACAATCTCCGATCTGATCACCCATTAATACCTGGTCGGCACTTCCCTTACGCAGGTTAGCTGATCTTGACAAGTCCGGCTCCTTATGCTTAAAGCCAGTTATTTTTACCTCCCTCAGTTTGATGCCATTAGTTACAAAGTCCTTTTGCTGTTTTTGGTATTGCTGGTATAGGAGTACATTCTTCGGATTTTGCTGATCACTTGATATAGTTGTGTCGGTTGAGATTTTGCTTATAGCCGGGTAATCGGGTTTGGTAACCTGTAACTTGACATTATCACTGTTGTTTCCTTTTCTTGCTCTTAATACTATAACCGATGTGTCGGACAGGTAAAGGTTCGTAAACCTGTAGTTGCCTTGTTCATCGGCTGTGGTATCACGAAATAAATTTGCCTTGTTGTCCAAAAGGGTGATCTTACCATTCGGGGCCGGTTTGCCTGCCGATGTCGTTATAATTCCCGCTATCTCCAATGATCGCTCAGGCATGTATTTTATCGTTTTGGAGGTATCGCTCAATACCTTTTCCCAATTTACCTTGCGGTAGCCCTGGGTAAGCATCAGCAGGTCGAGGTCGGCCCGGGTCCTATCGTTTGGATTGCTGAAATAGTAATTAGGCTGCTCAATGTTGCCTCTCAGGTCGGAAGTAAGCAGCAGGTTGCTGACGATGGTGTTTTCGGATAGCTCGTCTGTGCCCGTAAGGCTTTCGTTGATCACTGCTGCCGAAAAGGTGCCGCTTGCCGGTTTATTGTTCTCATCGTTTACCTGCAGGCTTATCTTTACCGGCTGCCGGCTGGTGTAGTCGCTTTGGCTGGATGTAACCTTAAACTTCAGCGTGTCATTGCCTTCAATATATGCGATGCGTTCGGCAACAGGCTTGCCTTCATTATTAAATAAAGTGAAGCGGGCTATTCCGCCGGGGAACCGTTTTTTATCTACCCTGCCTGTAAATACCGGGTCTTCCAGCTTTCCCTCCGCTGCATAGTAAACTTTGTCGTTGCTTTGGGCAAGCAGGTAAAATGGGCTATGCTGTTTCTCCTTTAATGTTTTATCGTTTACCGCTACTTTTATGTAGATGCTGTCTTTGTCGTTGTTGTTTACCGTCATTACATAGCCTGCGTCCTTTACAGGCGGCAGGTTTACTTTAAAGGATGTTTCTTCGCCCGCGTTTATTTTAGCGATATAGCTTTTACCGCTCTCGGGGATAAGGACAAACTCGCCCATGCCCAGGTGCCGGCTGGTAATGTCTGTTATTACATTGCCGCTATTATCTTCAATCGTTCCTTTTACATCAACTCCCAGGCCATTCGGCCCTATGGCTTTAAAGGCTACCCTGATTTTTACACCGGCCACGAGTTCGCCGCCTTCGGGAAAGAACTGTACATCGGGCTTCGTTTCACTTTGCTTCGCAATAACCTGCGGCGCCATACCGCCCAGCCTTATCTTCTGCTCGTAAAAATTATCTGTGCCAAAATTGCGCATCCATTTGGTGTAAGCGCGAATGCGGTAAACGCCCTGTTTCAACTGCTGTGCCATGGGGATATCGCCCCAGCCGACGCCGGCCGTCAAATGGACTATTTGCCGGGTAACCAGCGTATCAGCGGGCGAGATCAGCTCCACGTACAAAATCCCGCTCAGCGCCGACAATTGATGATGGGCGCCTACCACCACGTAAGCTTTATACCATATCGTGTCGCCAAAGCTATAGCTGGTTTTGGCCAAATGCAGGTAGGCTTTTTCCTGGGCGAGTTGTTCGCCTAAGGTGTTTGTTGCATGAGATAAGAATGCGCTGTCTTGTGCAGAAGCGTTAAAATAGAACAGAAGCAAAGCAAAGAGAAGCAGGGATTTATGCATGGTGGGTGCAATCTGTTAACTAATTTAGGTAACTAATTTCTGATTTACGCCCCGTGTTTTAACGGTATTTCCAAATACTGACGTTTACGTAGGAAGATTAGCAAAAAAATGGCGATGGATCAGGCTATCAACCGGCTATCGGTAGTGGCGGCTCAAAAAGTCTTATTAGTTTAATGCGAAATATCCTGGCTGTTGACATGGAAATCTCCGGTCCCGTTATCCAGTTTCCAATGGTTCAGGCCCTCGTCACTGGTAAAGCTTGTACCATCGGCCACGCTGCCGTCGGCCATTTTTACATGCACCAGTTTGCTTGAATGTACCTGTTTGGTTGCCTGGTCCCATATCAGCTCATCCGAAGTGAATGTTTCGCCTTTGGCATTCACCCCAACCACATTCTTACGCAGTTCAATAGTTTTTTCCTGCTCGTGCTGTACGGCAAAGTCAGCCGTTAGGGTACCGTTTTGGTTCATGTTGCCATCGTAAAAAATTACTTTTACGCCTTTTGGCATCTCGGTATAGGGCTTGGCAACTTTGTATTTGATCATTAAAGGCGAGGTCATGTGCGCCTTTACCTTGGCCGAATCGCTGTAGATAACATCTACACCGGTATAAGTTTCAATAGGCTTGGTAGCTTCATCCTTCGACATTTTGGGCAGGTCCTTCAGGTCGTTTTCACAAGCCGATAGCAAGCCCATACCAGCTATTAATACCGGCAAAAATAATTTAGATACTAGTTTTGCCCTTTGCATATTTAAAAGCTTATTGAAACGCAAAACGCGTGAACCACTTATCATTCAGTGTAAACCCTAAATGGATGTTTACATAATTTTCCTGCACCAGGCCACCTGTAGGTACACCCTGTTTGCCGATCTCGGCAGATAAATTGATCTTATAAAATGCTGACGATGCACGATCATGCGGCAACGGGATACCCAGGCCGAAAGTTATCGCGGTCCTTTTTATGTCTGTATTGTTGATATTAAGATAGGTGTCTTCGTAAATAAACCCAACCTTGTAGTCGATCGTTGCCCAGTAATTGGACAAAGCATTGGGATTCGGCGTGATCTGCCCGCCAATATTGATCATTTTACTGTTCTGCAATTTGGTATTATCTCCCCATATATTTGTAAGGTCAGACCAGTTACCCATGCTGTAGTCAGCACCAATAATAAAACCCGCACCATTGGTAAAAGAAGCTTCCCTTTGAAAAGCGACGCCGAAATGGTTTATCCGCGGCAGTTGAAGCTTACCATTCGGGCTTTGAGATTTGATCAAACTATCTGCTGCTACGTTCTGATTACCCTGCGCATCGTAAAAATAATGACTTACGTAGTAGGAATTTTGCACATTTATTCGTGAACCTACCGAAGCAGAATATCCAAGTACCAGGTGTTGGGTGTTCGAGAAATCAATTGAATATTGTACGCCATAGTCAAAATTAACCCCGCCAATGTGGTTGTCTTGCTCTACACGAGAGTCCAATACACCCGGCACGTAAGGTATTTCTGTGGATTGGTATTGTTTGAGGCTGCCAAATATGTATGACATGTTGGCCCCTATCAACAGGTGTTTGCCTATACCAAACCCATAACCCAAATAGGCTTTATTTAAGCCGCCATCGCCCGAATAAATATAATTAACTGCATTGGTATCTGCCGCTGCACCCGAGCCCAGGTTGGCTTTTGAAACCTTGTAGTTATAACCCACCTGGCTGTATGGTAATAAACCAATGCTGAAAGCCGAGCTTTTAGTTACAGGTATAGCAAATGCAATATGGCTCAATGTCGAATTTACATTTCGCTGGCCGGGTAAACCATTTTGACTCAATGTCAATATATTGCTGTTAAAGCCCGCATCAATTACAACATAAGTGATCTTGCCGTATGAGGCAGGGTTAAGCACGTTAATACTGTTATAACCCCCTATGGTATTGGTTGCAGTGGCAATGCCGCCCATGCCTATATTTTGTGGCAAAAGTTGTTCATCAAGATTACCGATCCCATATTTTGAATAAGGAGAAGCGGTAGTAGCAGTAGATTGAGCTCTTGCCTCTGAAATCACAATAGCAAGCAGAAATGTAATAAAGAGCCTGGTATATTTAATCATTATTGTTTTGTATAACTGCGTTTAATCCTTTAAGAACCAAATAAGGCTCATTTTTTACATAGGGGGCAAAGATGCTATTTTTCAATAGAGTATCAAAAAAAATGCTGTCGCCCCCGCTTAGTATAATATTCAGTTCTGCCGACCGGGCCATATAACTCTGTATAAAGCCGGTTAACTCATATTTTATCCCATTCTGCACCCCCGACAATATTGCGGTAGTAGTATCGTCGCCATAGTGTTCGCCAAATTTTTCGTCAGCAGTAACCAGCGGCAACGCGCAGGTATAATAATTTAATGCTTTATAACGCATATTTAGCCCCGGCGATATACTGCCCCCAAAATAATTCCCTTCGGCATCCACCCAATCATAGGTAATAGCGGTACCGCCGCCAATTACCAGGCTGCTTTCGCCTGGATGTAACCGGTATGCCCCAATAACAGCAGCCACACGGTCAACACCAAGCGTTTCCGGTGTTTTGTACAGGATGTTTATTCCTGTAGCCATGTCAGTTACAAAGTATTTTAGATCAATTTTTTGGCCCACAGCCTCGCGCCAGTCTTCCGTTTCTTGCCTTACCGACGAGATAATACCCCGGCCGAGATTGTATTTAGCTATTAATTGGAGCAGGGTTTCAGCATTTGCCGCCGGGTATTGTTCGGCATGCAGCAATTCATCCTGCTTAAAAACTGCAACTTTTGTTAGGGTATTGCCAATATCAATAACCAGGTTTGCCATCAGGCCTTCACCAATGATAATATGGATTCGAAAATTGCCAGGCCATCCTCATTGGCAACTAATGAGTCCGAAGCGCGCTCAGGGTGCGGCATCATACCAAAAACATTACGGGTTTTATTACAAACACCAGCAATGTTCTCAATAGAGCCATTTGGATTTGAATCGGCAGTGATATTACCAAACTCATCGCAATACCTGAACAGTACCTGGTCGTTATCATTTAACTCCTTTAGTGCATCACTGCTTGCAAAATAATTGCCTTCGCCGTGGGCGATAGGTATTTTGAGGGCCCTTTGAGAGTCTATTTGTGAAGTAAGCAATGAATCGGATGTCTGTGCTTTTAAATAAATATTGCTGCAATTAAACTTCCTGTTAGCATTGTGCAATAAAGCGCCGGGTAATAAACCAGCTTCGGCAGCTATCTGGAAACCGTTGCATATCCCCCACACATACCCGCCCCGGGCTGCAAACTGGATAACTTCCTGCATAATAGGCGAAAAACGGGCGATAGCACCGGAGCGCAAATAATCACCAAACGAAAAACCGCCGGGCAGTACAATAAAATCACACCCTTGCAGATCATGGTCCTTATGCCATAGGCGAACCACTTTTTGGCCGGTAACTTTTTCTAATATGTAGATGATATCTTCATCGCAATTAGAGCCGGGAAATATAACTACTCCGAATTTCATTATAGTAATTTGTTTTTTAATGGTAATGAAGCTATCATGAGGCGTTGCTTATTTTATGTAGCTCATGATGGTTTCATGCTACAAAACTAATATAACCGCCGAAATAAGGACGAATGTAAAAGTTAAAAAGTGTTAAACTGAAAATAGATGATGCTGGCCAGCAATATAATATATAGGCTCTCGTAAAACCAGCGGTAGCTTGCATACAAAAAATAGTAGGCAAAAAATACGGCGGCGGGTATGGCGCACAGCAAAAAATGGTCGGGGTGAAAGTCGGGGCGGATATAAAAGGAAAATCCGCCTATCAATGCCACAAAAAGCAATAATTGCATTGATTTGCGGGTTTGTACATAGCTTTTAAAGAAGTTTTGCTGCAATTTGAAAAATCCTAAAACGAGGATGATGATCACCGGTATCAGCACCAGGTAGTTATAGTAATTGAAACTAAAATGCACCTGGAACTTAGCACCCAGCGGCAGCCATATACTATAAAACTCCGGCATAGCATCACTGAGGTAATAAGATACGGCTAAAAAGAAAAATATGGTAGCAAAACCGATGATGCAGGCCACCCACTCGCGCCAGTTGAATGGTCTGAAAATGATCAGCGCAATCCACACCGCCAAAAACATAAAGATGAACGGCAGGTAAAACAGGGTGCCCACAGCCACGATCATCCCCAAATCATACGAAGTGGATTTGACATCATCGCCTTTGTAGAAATCAAACATCTTGAACAGCATCCATATCACCAGGAAATTACAAACCAACGGCGGCCCAAGCAATAAAAACGGTGTAAATAACCCCGAAGCGGCGATATACATAAAGGCAGGTAAAAAACTCGATTTACCTAATAAGTTATGATAATTACACAGGTAGTTGAGCAGCAACGCCTGCGCAAAAACCAATACCGTAGCGATAAGCAAATTGAGCGATGGCGGTATGATATATTGATAAGATGCCGGCAAATGCAGGCGTGAAAAAAGCTCGGCGAAGGGGAAACCTGTCTTAGCCGGCATGCTGTACAGGTAGCCGCCACGCAGTACGCACAATAAAATCGCAAGCCAGACGATGTTCAATGGGTTGTAAGATCTGAAAAGTTTGATCATGGCTGCGGATTACGGGGCAATATTAGCAGAAAAACTGCTTATGCTGAAATCGATCCGGGTTTTGCGTAGCGCTTTATCATATTATCGACGATCTGCGCCGTTTCGTCCGGGAAATCAACCTTAATTGTTTTATCATCGGCTATCCATCTGTTCACCTCCGCGGTAAAATTCTCATCGATGGCATGTACCACGGGCACACCCAATTTTGATGCCGCCAATGCATTGCATTGCTGTTCGAACTGGTCCAGCATGGGTATCATCATCACCTTTTTTTGCAAATACAGCGCCTCTGCCGGCCCTTCGAAGCCACCGCCTGTGAGTAAACCGGTACAGCTTGCCAGGCTTTTGTTAAATCCCTCATTGCTAACCGGGAATATCTGCACATTCCCCTCCCGGCGCGCTGTTTTTTGCCGTTTAGAGAATATTTGCCATTCAACATCTTTCGCCTGCCCTAAATATTTTACCAGCGTCTTATCATCGTAAGCGGGCAGATAAACGGCGTAATGACCGTCATTCGTAGGATTTAGATTTCTTATTTCACTGCGGATAACCGGCGTATGTATAAAATCATCATACCGCTCAAAATGGAAACCAATATGATGGGTGGTGGGCGAATAATATTTGAACAGCCATTCGGCATAGTTCCATTTACCCGGTCGTGGGGTTTTTTTGGATACGAACGAACATTGGTGACTCAACGAAACCGATTGTAATTTTTGCCTGTGGCAAGCCCAGGCGCTTACCGGCTCAAAATCGTTAATGATCAGGTCGTATTGTTTAAGCGGCAGGTGATTAATGTCACGCCAAAGCTGCCGCAAATTCATCAGCTTATAAGTGGCCCACTTATCAACCCCGCCTTTGGTTCCAAAAACAAAACTGAAGCCATGCATACGATATTTAAGCGGCTGTGATAGTGAAACCTCGGCTTGGGTGCCACTCACCAGCAGATCAAGTTCGCCATATTGCTGTAGTAGCGGGACAATTTCGCGCGCCCGGCTGATATGACCGTTGCCCGTCCCCTGTATGGCGTAGAGTATTTTCATTCTTTTGTTGGAATGTTGTAAAGTTGAAATGTTTGAATGTTGTTTTATTGGTTATTAGAACATTCCAATCATACAACATTACAACAAATTTAGCACGCCAAAGATGAAAACTTTCCAACCTTACAACATTTCAACTTTTCAACAAAAAATTAGTGAACCTCGATCTTAAAGCGCTCCAGCAGGCTCCTCACATCCATCTTAGCGTCCAGGTCTTCCGTATCAGTTTTATCGTCCTCGTCTATCTCGGTATTGAAATCAGCAGGATCATACTTGAAGATGCTCCATTTTTCATGATGATACTCCAACGCCGTGAGGCTTTCCACCCAGTCGCCCGAGTTTAAATATAATACAGAGCCTGAGCCATCGGTCGCCTTCATTTCCCTGATCTCGGAATGATGGATATGGCCGCATATTACATAACTGTATTCTTTCTCCACGGCCAGGTCGGCAGCGGTTTGTTCAAACTGGTTGATAAATTTTATGGCGTCCTTAAATTTTGCCTTTACTTTTTGCGAAAAGCTCATCTTTTCGCGTCCCATCCTGGCTAGTAGCCAATTGGTAAAGCTGTTGATCAATATCAGGGTGTCATACCCCACGGCGCCTAATTTGGCCAGCCATTTGGAATGCTGCATCGTCACATCAAATACGTCGCCATGAAATATCCAGGCTTTTTTGCCGTCGATATTTAAAACTACCTTATTCCGTAACTGGAACGAGCCTAAATCAAAGTCCGCAAACTTGCGCAGCATCTCATCGTGGTTGCCGGTAAGGTAATAAACAGGCACGCCTTCGGTAACAAATTTCAGGATGCGGCGCACCACCTTCATGTGGCTCTCGGGCCAGTACGATTTGCTGAACTGCCAGATATCGATGATATCACCGTTCAGTATCAGCATTTTGGGCTTAATGCTTTTTAAATATTTAAGGAGTTCTTTAGAGTGGCACCCATAGGTACCTAAATGCACGTCGGATATAACAACGATATCTACTTCACGTTTTGCCATAAAATTTTAGGGGGATAATTTGCCGCCCGGTAATTTTTACCGGTTAAGGGGGTGATGGTTTGAAGGTTGTGCCGACTATTCGTCGTCGTCATCTTCTTTAACCTTCAGTTCATAAGGGCTGATATAAAATATGCCTAATAATAAAAGCAATCCTACAACAACCAAATACGCAAATTCGAAATTCATACTGCGATATTTAACAAATGTCAGCAATTTATATTATCTGAATGTTAAGACTACATCAAATATAAAAGGTTTCACGCCGCAGAAAATTTATTTTCGATGCGGTCAAGTTGTTTCAAATGGTGTTTGGAGTGTATCAGGATGAATTTAAACCATTGGCGTGCGTTCAGCATTCCCATACGTGCGTGTTTTACGCGGTGGTTTTTGGGCGCATCAAAAATATTCGGTGCCAAATCATTTACACGCTTGCGGCATTTTATAATCAGGTTGCGGGCTTCTTCCTTACTGATCTTCTTCGCCGGTATAATAGCGGCCACGCTTTTCGGCACTTTAACCGGGAAGGGCGGAAAACGCTCCGCAGTTAATACAAATAAGCCGATCAATGTGCGGCCTTTAGATGTGGGCGCACAAGTGCTGAGCGTACATTTTTCAACAGCGATGCTCGAACTCAGGTCGGCCTGCAAAATGTGCGAATAAACCTCGGCATACGACCAGCCGCCGCCGGGAGGCGTCAAATCAAACAAATCATCAGGAATAGTATCCAGGCTGTTGCGGTAGATATCCAGTGTTTCGTCTATGGCCCTGCGTTCGGCTTCTATGGTCATGGCTAATTAAATGTCGGATTTCGGAATTTCGATTTCGGAATTAAAACTTTCAATATACAACCCGATAGCTTCATCAGCCATAATAAGACTTTCATCCAATGTTTCGCCTTGCATAAAGCATCCGGGTAGTGAAGGGACAGAGACACTAAAGCCTCCCAAATCTTCGGGCATCAATATTATGCGATACCCTTTTACATAATGATTGCTCATAAAATCAAAGTTAACTCTTTCAATGAATTGATCTGCACCGGCACGTCATGGGGCTTCTCTAATCCATTCGGATTAAAATAAATAGCGTCCATACCAAAATTCAAAGCCCCATACACATCTGCCTCCAGGCTATCGCCTATCATCAGGCTCTCAGGTATAGTCGCTCCGGCAAGGTCGAGCGCATGTTGAAAAATGGCTTTATCGGGCTTGTTCACACCTACTACTTCCGATATGATCACATTTTCAAAATACTTACCAATATCTGTCCCACTGATCTTTAACGTTGTGGATTCAAGAAAACCATTCGATATTAAATGCAGAACATATTTACTTTGGAGATATTGCAGCGTCTCATGTGCATCCGGGAACAGGTTCGTTTTCGTTGGGCATAGTTTTACGTAAGCATCCTCAAATCCTGACGGCATCACATCAGGATGCAACCCCATATCCACAAAAGTTTGCTTAAACCGCGCATCGCGTAACTCGGCTTTAGTGATCTTGCCAACATGATATTCGGCCCAAAGGCGATGATTATGCCTTGTATAAGTTTCGATAAACATATCTGCCGAATTTAAACCCAATTCCTTCAGCCCATAGATCGCGTAAAGCTCATGCAGCGCCTCTTCCGCATTTTTATCAAAATCCCAAATGGTATGGTCGAGGTCGAAGAAGATATGTTTGTAATGCTTAATTTCGGATATCGAATTTTCGAATTGGAATTTGCTTTTCACGATTCAAAGCTACTTTCTAAATCCGAAATCGAAAATCCGAATTCCGAATTCAAAATCACATTTTCTCCCCAAACGACAGATCCCCGGCATCCCCCAATCCCGGTACGATATAGGCCCTCGAGGTCAATTCCTCATCAATAGCGCCTATCCACAAATGCGCTTTGGGTAAATTGGCTTTTACATGTTCTATGCCTTCTGTACTGGCTATAACTGCAGCAATATGAAGTTCTTTAATGGCGTAGGTGGCGACGAGTTCTTTACATACTTCAACAATACTTTGGCCGGTGGCCAGCATGGTATCGCACAGGATAAATGTTTTGCCATCGAGGTCAGGGGTGGCAATATGATCGATATTGATAATAAAAGTGCCATTCTTCTTAACCTTGCGGTAAGCCGTAATAAAAGCGGATTGCGACTTGTCAAAAACATTCAAAAACCCTTGGTGAAAAGGCAAACCGGCGCGCAATATCGTACCCAATACAGGATAAGATTCGGGCACGTTAACCGTTGCTGTGCCTAGAGGTGTTTGCACCTCCATTGTAACATATTTAAGCTTTTTGCTGATCTCGTAAGCCAGTATTTCGCCTATCCGTTCCTGGTTTTTGCGGAAACGTAGCCTATCCTGCTGGGTGTCGGCGTCACGTAGTTCGGCCAGGAACTGGTTACCGATGGTGTTGGTTTTGTTCAATACAAAAAACATGCTTAAATCTACAGCTTTTGTACGCAATCTTTCTAAAACAATCATGGGGTATTGATTAAATTAAACCGACTTAAACACTTTTCTTATCCATAAACGTATTGTATTGACTTTAAGTTTTTTAGTGGATAAATATTGACAGGCTTCAACCCTGCTGACATAGGATTGTCAAATTAGAGCCTTTCTTTGCCTCTACATTCATCACAAACATTTTTGAAAAAGATGACATTGTTAATTATTGTATTTTTACATTTTACATGGATTTTAAACTAACCTCTGAATACAAACCCACCGGCGACCAGCCCGAAGCTATAAAGCAACTGGTGAGCGGTGTTAATAACGACGACACGTACCAAACCCTACTGGGCGTTACCGGCTCGGGGAAAACTTTTACCATTGCCAATGTTATCGCCCAAACACAGCGCCCTGCGTTGATATTGAGCCACAACAAAACACTGGCCGCACAATTGTATGGTGAATTCAAGCAGTTCTTCCCTGATAACGCGGTTAACTACTTTGTATCCTATTATGACTATTACCAACCGGAGGCTTTTATACCCTCGACCAACACCTATATCGAAAAGGATCTCCAGATAAATGAGGAAATTGAAAAGCTGCGCCTGCGCACTACTTCATCCCTCATGTCGGGGAGGCGTGATGTTATCGTGGTTTCATCCATTTCGTGTATTTACGGTATGGGCAACCCGGACGACTTTAAAGATTCCGTATTCAAATTTGCCGTGGGTACGCGCATCAGCCGCAATGCTTTTTTGCATCGCCTTGTTGAGATACTGTACGCCCGCACCACTGCCGATTTTAAACGCGGCACGTTCCGTGTTAAAGGTGACGTGGTAGATATTTACCCGGCTTACCTCGATTACGCTTACCGTGTTTCTTTTTTTGGCGATGATATTGAAGAACTAAGCACTTTTGATCCCGGTACAGGCAAAACCATAGAGAAAATGACCAATATGATCGTTTTTCCGGCGAACCTGTACGTGGCACCCCGCGAACGTTTCACCCAATCCATCTGGGCTATACAGGAAGAGCTGGAAGTGCGCAAAAAGCAATTCATCAACGATGGTCGTTTTTTAGAAGCCAAACGTCTCGAAGAAAGGGTTAACTATGACCTGGAGATGATACGCGAGCTGGGCTATTGCTCGGGTATCGAAAACTATTCAAGGTTTTTTGACGGTCGCAGGCCCGGCGAACGCCCCTTCTGTTTACTGGATTATTTCCCGGAAGATTATTTAATGATCATCGACGAGAGCCACGTTACCGTACCACAGATAAGGGCCATGTATGGCGGCGACCGTTCGCGCAAAATATCACTGGTTGATTATGGCTTCCGCCTGCCCGCAGCTTTGGATAACCGGCCGTTAAACTTCCAGGAATTTGAAAAGCTGGCGCCGCAAACCATTTATGTAAGCGCAACGCCCGGAGATTTTGAACTCGAAAAATCTGAAGGTATCGTGGTAGAACAGGTGATACGCCCCACAGGTTTGCTCGACCCGGTGATCGATGTACGCCCGGCCATCAATCAAGTGGACGATTTATTAGAAGAAGTGGACCAGACGATAAAGATGGGTGACCGTGTATTGGTAACCACCCTCACCAAGCGCATGGCCGAAGAACTAACCAAATACATGGATCGCCTCGGTATCAAATGCCGCTACATCCACAGCGAAGTAAAAACTTTAGAGCGTGTTGAAATATTAAGAGGTTTACGTTTAGGCGAATTTGACGTATTGATCGGTATTAACTTGCTGCGCGAAGGGTTGGACCTGCCCGAAGTATCATTGGTAGCTATACTGGACGCCGATAAAGAAGGTTTTTTACGTTCCGAACGGTCATTGATACAAACCATTGGTCGTGCCGCCCGTAACGACCGTGGCCGGGTAATTATGTATGCCGATAAGATCACGGACTCGATGCAACTAACTATGGATGAAACCAACCGCCGCAGAGAAAAACAGGTAAATTATAACCTGGAGCACGGCATCACACCAAAAACAGTTGGCAAATCCCGCGAAGCTATTATTGAGCAAACTTCGGTAATGGATTTTGTTGGCGGTGTGCAAAAAGCGTATGTGGAAGCAGATACCATATCCATGGCTGCCGACCCCATCGTACAATACATGACCAAGCCCGATCTGAAAAAAGCAATAGAAAATACCCGCAAGGAAATGGTTACCGCAGCAAAGGATATGGACTTCCTGTTGGCTGCCAGGCTGCGCGATGAAATGTTTGCGCTGGAGAAAATGTTAACGGATAGGTTTTCCTGATGAAGCAAATGAACAGCAAGTCAATAAAAAAATGTCTTTTTTACGCATGATTATCTGCATATACTCACATATTTGCTATTTTTGATATAAAATATGAGTGATGCAATTATCGGAACTTGATTTTTCTAAGACCTATAGCTATGCCGATTATCTTCAATGGACTTTTGAAGAAAGGCTGGAACTGATCAAAGGCAGGATTTTCAAAATGACTCCTGCACCTGCTTCGGATCACCAGCGCATTTCATGGATAATATCCGGTGAGCTCTACAATTATCTTAAAGATAAATCATGCCAGGCGTATACCGCTCCGTTTGATGTGCGGCTGCCGCGAAAAGGAGAACATGAGGATAAAAAAATATTTACTGTTGTACAACCAGATGTGTGTGTGATCTGTGACCATGCAAAGGTAGACGTTCGTGGCTGCACCGGGGCGCCCGATATTATTATTGAAATACTGTCACCCGGTAATAACCAAAAGGAGTTGCGTAATAAATACGAGGTGTACGAGGAATCCGGCGTTATTGAATATTGGATCATGTCGCCGCAGGATAAAACCTTTTTAAAATATACGTTAACCGAAGGCCATTATCAGCCCTCCCGGTTAATGACGATCGGGGACACTGTTACCACCGCCATACTACCAGGCTTCAGCCTTGATCTTGAAATAGTATTTGCCAATAATTGAATTGTAACAAAGCAACATTTGCCGGTGTCCTAATCATACGCAAACATTTTTAGCGTTAGTATACTTATATTTGTAAATTAAATTTTCATTCCAATGGAATTCCTTCGTTTTTTATTCATAGCCATACTTGTATTATACATCATACGTGCACTTGTGCGCCTGGTTTTACCTATGCTCTTTCAAAGCGTTGTCAACAAAGCGCAGGATCACGCCCAGCAGCAATATCGCAGCAATGCACCACCGGCAGGTAAAATAAAAATTGACCATATCCCCGAAAAGAAAAGTTCTATCCCCGATTCAGAGGGCGATTTTATCGACTATGAAGAAATAAAATAGGCGCATGGAACAGCGGCCGGTGTTTAAACGACGTCATTTCGACAACCCTGTGTCATTTTCGCTGATCATGACGAATTATATTGTTACCGCGCTGAGTTTAGCCATTTTTGTCGATTCGCACCATAAAATTTATTGGTTCTTTTGGGTAGTTATGGGGGGTTTGGCCGTCTTCAATATTTTCAGCGTTTACCGTAAACGCGAAGAATATACCAGGGTGCACATTATAGCCTACGTCATCAGCCTGGCAGGCATGGGCTTATTATTTTTAATCCTTTGACCTGCAATAGCATTGTTACTTTCCGCAAGCAGTAAAATTTAATTCCTTTTCTAACTCAAATTTCTATTTTTGGGGAATTATATATTTCCATTAAATAATTTAGATGAATAACTGGTTCAAGCGAAATGGCACCCACCTGGCCATCATAGGGATTTTTATCGCAATTTGTTTCTTTTACTTTACACCGGCTTTCCAGGGCAAAACCCTGGGTCAAAGCGACGTAATAGGTGCCCAATCAACCCAAAAAGAGATAAATGACTACCGGGCAAAGGACACAACTATTTTGTGGACCAACCAGATATTTGGCGGGATGCCAACCTACCAGATATGGGCACCCTATCCTGATAATATTACCAAGCATATCATTTCAGCGGGCAAAGCCATATTCCCTAACCCCATTGATACGGTATTGATACTACTTCTGGGATCGTATTTCCTGTTTTGCGTGTTAAAGCTCAATCCATGGCTGGCAGCAGCAGGGGCTATCGCCTTTACGTTCTCATCGTATAATATGATATTGTTGGTCGCGGGGCACTCCAACCAGGAATATGCCATTGCTTTTTTTGCACCCATTTTAGCCAGTATCATTCTCACGTTACGGGGCAAATATTGGCTCGGCGGATCGCTTACGGCCTTGTTTTTATCCATGGAGATAGCCGCCAACCACGTACAAATGACCTATTACCTGTTGTTTGCGATAATAATATTGATCTGCATCGAACTATTTCACGCCATTAAAGATAAAACCACTGCTCCATTCCTTAAAGCAATGGCCTTTTTGGGCGCGGCAACTTTGATCGCGTTAATGGTAAATGCCTCTGAATTATGGAGTACTTACGAATACGGTAAAGAAAGTATACGCGGGCAATCAAACCTCACCCAGCAAACCAACGAGCCAAGCAATGGCTTGGCCAAAGATTACGCTTACCAGTACAGCCAGGGTGTTGCTGAATCGTTATCGTTCTTAGTTCCTAACGCTGCCGGCGGTGGCTCGGGTGCCGAAACCATTGATAAGAACTCGGAAGTTGTTAAATTTTTCGAAGGCAAAGGCGCTACAGAAGAGCAAGCCATAGGTGCTTCCCAGCAGATATCGCAGATACCGGGATTATCCACTTATTGGGGCTTTAAGCGGCCCTCTACTTATGGGCCTTACTATTTTGGTGCGGTTATTTGCTTCCTTTTCATATTCGGTTTATTTGTCGTAAAAAGTCGCCTCAAATGGTGGCTTTTGGGCACGGTGGTACTAACCATGCTGCTTTCCTTTGGTGGCAGTTGGCCCTATGTTTCCGATATTTTCTTTAAGTATTTCCCGCTTTATAATAAGTTTCGGGCAACGGAATCCATCCTGAATGTGACTGCGTTATGCTTCCCCATGCTGGCGCTGTTAGCGATACAGGAAACTATTACAGCAACGGATAAAGCTGCCGTGCTAAAAAAGTTAAAAATCGCATTTTACATAACCGGGGGCCTTGCTTTAATATTAGCCGCAGTACCTACGTTACTTTTAAGTTTCAAGACACCGGACCACTTGACCGCAATTTCTACCCTGGCACAGGCGATGAAGGGTGATACCGGAACAGCCAACGGTGTAGCCAGCGCCATAGTTAAGGACCGCCAGAGCCTGGAACAGGCGGATGCCCTTCGTTCACTTATTTTCATTGTATTGGCGTTCGGCATCTTATGGGTGTATCTTAAACAAACAGTAAAGGTTAACCTTACTATATTATCGGTAGCCTTCCTGGCGCTTATTTTGATCGATATGTGGCAGGTTGATAAGCGTTACCTCAGGGACGAAAGCTTTGCCCCTAAAGAAGATAATACCCAACCTCCAATACGCCAGGTTGATCAGTTTATCCAGCGTGATACCGACCCGGATTATCGCGTAGTCGACCTGTCGGCACAGTCTCCAAAGTTCGACGTGATAACACCGTTCTTCCATAAATCAATATGGGGATATTCAGCAGCAAGGCTAAAACGTTTTGATGAACTTATCGACAATCAATTCTCCAGGAGCGTTAACCAGGATGTATTGAATATGCTCAACACCAAGTATATCATTTCGCAGGATCCCAAAACCGGAAACCTAAGTATGCAGCGTAACGATGCCGCCTGCGGGCATGCGTGGTTTGTATCAAAAGTTGGTTTCGTAAAAAATGCGGATGAAGAAATGAAAGCCATATCTGCTTTCTCGCCTAAGGATGAAGCCATAGTTGACCAGAAATTTAAACCCCTGGTAGACGCAACACCATTGGGTACAGCTGCTAATGGAACCATAACATTGACGAGCTATTCGCCCGACCACATGGTATATCAAAGTGGTTCAACAGCCAGCGCCGTAGCTGTATTCTCAGAGATATATTACGATAAAGGCTGGAAAATGTACATCGATGGCAAGGAACAGCCTTATTTCCGGGCCGATTATCTTTTGCGTGCGGCTGTGCTGCCTGTAGGCAATCATAAAGTTGAGTTTATTTTCCATCCCGCATCATACTATACGGGGGAGAAGATATCACTTGCAGGCTCCATACTGTTAGTTTTAGCTTTAGGCGGATTAGTTTATATGGAAGTGAAAAAGAAACCGGAGGCTGAAACGAAAGCAACTTAAAAAGTCGAGCAACTTATTATCTAATAGCGATGGGTTTGAAACCCATCGCTATTTTTTTAATCGTTAGTCCTTCTGTGCAACAACCAATATAACCCCAAATTAAAGGCGATAACGACATGGTTAAATAGCGTCGGCACCAATCCATAATAGTGCTTCATAATATCAAACCGCTCCTGTAAACTTTGACGGTGCCTTGCTTTCGACATACCACCAACCAAATATTTAGCCACATATTGATTAGTGTTGACAATTGTTTTTGCCTTTTTTGCAGTATTCAATATCCAATCGATATCCGCACTTAGTTCATACTTTCGGTTAAACGGTTCAGTAATTGAACGCTTGATATAAATTGCCTGGTGACTGATACTCATCCCGTATTTAAAGCTTCGCCAGGTAAATTTTTCGGGCGCCTTGTGCCGGCGCTGTCCCAGGCTTTTGCCGTTCGTGTCTATCATCTCCGTTTCGCCGTAATAGATGTCGGCGTTTTCAGCGCTTGCAAAAACATCAGATACGGTCTCTTTGGAATACAGCTCATCGCCCGAATTCATAAACAGCACGTAATCTCCGGTGGCTAACGCAAGGCCCTTGTTCATAGCATCATAAATGCCTTCGTCTTTTTCGCTGACAAACTTGCCGAGTTTATCCTGGTATTTTTTGATGATGTCAAGCGTTCCGTCAGTTGACAGGCCATCAACAACAATATATTCTATGTTACCATACGTTTGATTCAATACCGAAAGCATCGTCCGCTCAATATCCCGCGCGTTATTATAAACAATAGTGACGATGCTTAATTTCGGTTTTAACATGAATGTTTCCCTAAAACTCTCTGTGTCCCTCTGTGAAAACCTCTGTGTCCTTTGTGGTTTTTTTACCACAGAGAGTTCACAGAGAAAAAAGCACGGAGTACACAGAGAAGCTTATACTTTATTTTAATAATTGATTATATAAATCTATATGCTTTTTCGATATAACATCTTCCGAAAAATTATCCATAACCGTTTGCCGCGCCTGCTGGTTTAGATTCGCCCTGTCGGGATAATTAATGATCCACTCCATCCCATCAGCAAAACTTTCGGACGAACGGTATTCCGCTAAATAGCCGTTATACTCATGCTTCACCATATCTGGTATGCCTCCTGTCGTAAAAGCGATCACCGGCGTTCCGCACGATAAACTTTCCATAACGGTATAAGGCAAATTATCCTCAAGCGACGGTATTAAAAAAACATCAGCCGCAGCATAACAACGCGCCAGTTTTTCATCGTCATTTATAGTGCCCAAAAAGCTGGTTTTGAATGGAAAGTCCGGCACATCCTCCGTATTCCTGTTTCCGAAAACAACTAATTCAATATCTTCAGCTTTTGCGTCCAATCTCGTTTTCAATAGTTCAAGGCTCTCCAGTAAATAACTTGTCCCCTTGTGCATGTCCTTGCGGGAGGGCATAAACCCGGTCAGAAAAGTAAACTTATCCTTTGTAAAACCTGCAGTCGTTTTTGCCGCTTGCTTGTCCATCGGTTTAAAAATGTCGGTCTCCAACGTATTGGCGATTTGCGTAACGGCTTTCGCCTTCATCAAACTGCTTTCAGCAACTGACCGTTCCATCCAGCTACTTGGCGCGATCACCGTAAAATCGAGCTTGTCATAAGCATATCGTTTTTGCAGCCATATTCTGTGCGACGCATCATCCGGGCCTGGGTTTTTAAGCAAGGGGCAATCGCCGCATTCGCGCTTAAAATGATCACAAGTATAGCGCACATGGCAGCCACCTGTAAAAGCATTACTATCATGAAAAGTCCACACAACAGGCTTATTTAGTTTGGCTATTTCGGCAATGTGTTTTGGATCCAGGAAACCATGATTTACCCAATGCAGGTGAATAATATCCGCAGCTTTAACATCCGGGTGATGAATGACCGAGCACCCGAACCACGCAAAGGAAAAGGGCGTTTTTAATGCTTTGAGATACTTTTTAGCTAATATACGTTCAAAAATAATGGTGGCAGCGGTATAAGCTTTCTGCAACAAATTTGTGTTAAAATCACCTATCTCATTATTTTTTCCAAATTTGTAATGCACTATAACTTTAGATTCGATATTTTGGCTCAGCAATGCGCGGTTTAGCCTGGTACAGGCCCTGCCCGCTCCGCCGTTACCGTCATAGGTATTTAAATGCACTACTTTCAAGATGTCCAAAAATACATTTATTCAGTTCAAATAAATTTCAAGTCGTATGAAAAAACTATACCTGCTGTTTTTTGCAATTTTTGCTGTAACTATTTGCGCTAAAGCGCAAAGCTCCGAGGTTTATTTCGCCTCATATCCTACCCTCACACCAGACGGCAAAACGGTCATTTTTAGTTACGAGGGCGACCTGTGGAAAGTGGACATCGGCAACCCTGCAGCGGTGAGGTTAACAGCCATGCAGGGCGAAGAAACCAGTCCGCATGTCTCACCTGACGGTAAATGGCTGGCATTCTCGTCCAACCAGTTTGGCAATAACGATGTATATTTAATGCCGTTGGCCGGGGGCGAGATCAAACAGTTAACTTATGCCGATGCCAACGACCAGGTGGATTCCTGGAGCTGGGATTCAAAATCCATTTATTTTACTTCCAACCGCTACAACAGCTTCAGCGAATATAAAGTTGGTGTCACCGGCGGAACACCGGCGCGTTTATTCACGAACTATTTCAATACCATCCATGGTGTTTTTGAACATCCTTCTACCGGCGAGCTGTTTTTCAGTAATACCTGGGAGAGCTACATTTTCGCAAACCGCAAACGTTATAAGGGCGCTTATAACCCCGATATACAGTCGTACAATCCAAAAACTAAAACCTATAAACAATATACCGACTGGATCGGTAAGGATTTTTGGACTTCACTTGACCGAAAAGGTAACATCTATTTCGTGTCGGATGAGTTAAACGAGGAGTATAACCTTTACACGTTTATCGGCGGCAAGAAAACTGCTTTAACGCAATTCACTACTTCCATCAAACGGCCCTTTGTAAGCGCCAATGGCGAAAAGGTAGTTTTTGAGAAAGACTACCAATTGTTTGTGTATGATGTCGCATCTAAAAAAACAGAAAAATTGAATTTTAGCATCTTTCGTAATGATGTACTGCCCAAAGAGCAGGAGTATGATGTAAAAGGCAAAATTGAGGCGATGGATGTATCGCCGGATGGTAAAAAATTGGCCTTTGTATCCCGTGGCGAACTTTTTGTAAGCGATGTGGAAGGCAAGTTTGTACGCGAGATACAGCGAGGTAATGCCGAGCGCGTTACCGAAGTAAAATGGCTTCCTGATAGCCGCACCCTGCTGTTCGACCGTACTGCAGGAGGATATCTAAACTGGTATACCATCGCAGCAGACGGTTCGGGGCAGGAAAAGCAAATAACCGACGACAAACAAAACGACCGTGATCTTTCCGTCAATAAAGCACATACACAGGGCGTTTATTATAGCGGCCGTAATGAAGTACGATTATTAGACCTGAAGGCTTTGACCAGTAAAACCATAGCAAACGATGAAGTTTGGGGGTTTGAAGACTCACAGCCCTATATTTCACCGAATGGCGAATACGTGGTTTATAATGCGCACCGCAACTTTGAGCAGGACATATTTGTATATAACATCAATTCAGGCAAAACGCTGAATTTGACCAATAGCGGGGTTTCGGAGTCCGACCCATTCTGGTCGCCTGACGGGAAGTACATCTATTTCACCTCGTCACGTACTATGCCGGATTACCCCTACGGAGGACGTGATCCGCATATTTACCGTATACCGCTTCAAAAATTTGATGAGGATTTTCGGATGGATAAATTCAATGATCTGTTCAAAGAGGCAAAAAAAGATTCTGCATCCGATAAGTCCAAAGAGAAAAAATCCGGCGATAAAAAAGCCGGGCAGCCCGCTGCGAAAACGGCTGATGCCGCTTTCAATACGGATGACCTGATGAAACGCCTGGAACGTATCAGCGACGGTTTTGGCAGCCAGCGGTCGCCGTATGTACTGCAAAAGGGCGATAAAACCCACGTTTTCTATGTGTCCAACCAGGCTGACGGTAAATGGGGACTTTACCATACTACCATTCAACCTTTTGAGGATACTAAGACTGAAAGGGTAAGCGCCGACATTTTTGGCTATGATATTGTGCCGGGTACTGATAAGACTTTCATGCTGGCAGGCGGCAATATTTATACGCTGAATATCGAAACCAACAAAACAGATAAGATCGATATCAGCGATAAGTTTGACCGCAACATGGAAGGTGAATTTAAGCAGATGTTTGACGAAGCCTGGGCGGGATTAGAGGAAAACTACTACGACGGTAATTTCCACGGCACCGACTGGAAAAAAATGCACGACCGTTATGCCGTTTACTTGCCTTACCTGAACAACCGCGCCGACCTGCGTCTGCTGATGAATGACCTATTGGGCGAATTAAACTCATCGCACCAGGGCTTTTCGTCAAACGGCAGCGAGGAAAACAAAACCATCCACGCCCGCACCATGGAAACCGGGATAGTATTTGATAACGAAGACCCTTACAAAGTTGCCTCGGTGATAAAAAATAGCAATGCCGACAAAATGGATATTGATGTAAAGCCCGGCGACCGCTTAAAAGCTGTAAACGGCGTTGCGATAGACGAAAAACAGGACCGTAATTTTTACTTTACTAAACCATCATTAGATAAGGAACTGCAATTAACCTTTAGCCGTGATGGCAAAGACATCAATGTAAAAGTACATCCTGAACCAAGCGGCGCTTTCTCCGGCAACCTGTATGATGACTGGATCGATAACAACCGCAAGGAAGTAACCGAAAAAAGTAAAGGCCGTATCGCCTATTCTTACATGAAAGACATGGGCACCGGCTCGCTGGAAACTTTCATGGAAGATATGGTTGACGATGCCTACAAAAAGGATGCGCTGATACTCGATCTGCGCTACAATACCGGCGGCAATGTGCATGATGCGGTGTTGCAGTTCTTATCGCAAAAGCCTTATTTGCAATGGCAGTATCGCGGCGGGCAAAAAACACAGCAGCCTAATTTTACACCTTCGGCAAAGCCTATAATATTGCTGGTAAATGAACAAACCTTAAGTGACGGCGAAATGACTGCCACAGGCTTTAAACAATTGGGCCTGGGCAAGATCATCGGTACCGAAACTTACCGCTGGATCATCTTCACCAGCGGCAAAGGTTTGGTGGATGGCTCGTTCTATCGGATACCGGCCTGGGGTTGTTTCACTTTGGAAGGTAAGGACATCGAAAAAAATGGCGTGGTTCCGGATATCAATGTCAAAACCACTTTCACCGATCGGCTTGAAAACAAAGACCCGCAATTGGACCGGGCCATTGACGAGATCATGAAACAATTAAAATAACCCCATGTAGAGACGCAATGCATTGCGTCTCTACCTAATTTATTTTTCTTTTCTTTGCACCCTGAATGGGCAACGAACTAACCGACAAAACATTTTGGGCAAATTACTGGGAATCAAAAAAAGGCCTTGCATTTGCCGTGCCTGCCGACTATACTTTTCATAAACTGCTAAAAAGTATTGTCGACGAAAACGAGGTAAGCACGGCCATAGAATTAGGAGGATTCCCTGGGTATTATGCCATTTTCCTCAAAAAATACTTTGGCCTCAAAACCACGCTGTTCGACTATTACATCCATAACGGCGTGCTGAAAGAGGTATTAGATGCCAATGATCTTACCAAAAAAGATATATCTGTAATAGAAGGCGACCTGTTCAACTACGAACCCAAAGAGCAATATGACCTGGTGCTTTCCTGCGGATTGATAGAACATTTTAACGACACTAAAGACATCATCGCCCGTCATCTTACTTTCCTGAAACCGGGCGGCACGCTGTTCATCACCCTGCCCAATTTTACAGGCGTAAACGGCTGGGTGCAGCGTAAATATGATATGGGCAATTACGAAAAGCACAATATCAGCAGCATGAACCCGCAGCTATTGGCTTCTTATAGCAAAGAGCTCGGCCTAAAAAATGTTGAAGCAAATTATTATGGCAAATTCTCTATCTGGCTCGAAAACCGGGAGCAGCAGACAGGATTTACAAAGGCATTTTTGAAAACGATTTGGTTTGCAGGTAAAATAGCAACTAAAATTGTGCCTGTTGAAAGTAAGAAGCTTTCTCCTTATATTGTACTTAAGGCCGTTAAATAATTATTTTCTGACCAAGTATTTTACCTGCAACTGCTTCACAAATCTTAAGCCTCTTTGCAATAGGGTACCTTTTCGTTTGGACAGAAATTGTTTTATAGCCTGGTAAGCCTGCTGATTTTCTTTCAATTCTTTGGGAAATTCGGTTATTGGCTTTTGTGCGATCTGCACCTGGTAGGTTTTTTCTTTTTGGGAATGCACTCCGCTTCCATCGTGCCCGATATTATGGATCAGTGAATGTGAGGGATTAAGGGTTAACCCATGCCTGAGGAAGACAGATGCGTACCAGCGTATAGCCCACGAATTGTTTTTGCCGGATTTAAACTGCTCCATCTGTTTCCAGAAATTCATGGTGCCTTCGATAGAGAACCGATGGATCTGCTGCTTGTCAAAGTCCCCTATTAGCTTATCGATATCGGGTTCAAAATATTTCCAGGCACGCGCCCAGGTGGCCCATCCCCAACTGGTAGCTGCCCGGTAAAAAAAGGTTTGGGGCAGTGTTTTATCCGGCAGATCGTACATGTAAGCGCCAATGTGCATCACCTCTATATCGTTAACATAGCGATTAAGAGCTTCGTTAAAATACTGCAGCGTATAAGGCGACGACAGCAGGTCATCCTCAAAAACGATCACCTTATCATATTCATTAACCAGCTTAGTTATCCCGCTGATGATAGAATTAGCAAGGCCTAAATTTTCCGTCCGTTCAATTACTTTGACTGACTTAAAACCTGACACTTCACTAGCCAGTTGCCTTACCTCTTCAACCTTTGCTCTATCGGCATCGGTCTTTGGCCCGTCGGAGAAAATATATAAGCGCGATTCATCCGCCAGCAGATTTTTTTGCAGGTAGGCAAGCGTGCGGCGCGTATGTTCCGGTCGGTTATAAACAAATAAGGCTATCGGGGCAAGGTTCTGCATGATCAGTTAAATCAGAATATTTCCGCCTGTTTATCGGCTTTTTTGCAAAGTACGGTATAGGCATTGCCCATTTGCTCGCTCTTCTTTTTGCCAAAGATTCCTATCAAACTTTTTTTAACCGCATATTCGGCACTGATCTTCAGATCGGTAACAAAGCTCTTAGGTTTTTTTTGGTTGAAATAGGTATTAAATTTAGTAACCTCTGGCTCTATCATTGATGCAAGGTCGGCCACTACCTCAAAGCTCTCTGTTTTTAACAGGTACCTGAGCGATGTTGGCGTGTACATGTTAATATGCCCGTAAGCCAAAAAATGTTTTATTCTTTTGTCAACATCTACGCGGTAATCCAACGGCACTTCTATCACGCAATATTCGGCCACCCGTTTCAATTCACGTAATAAAATACGCTCATGTTCTACATGCTCCAGTACATGCGATAGAATGACCAGGTCGA
>JBIOHG010000048.1:0-36328 GCA_044448765.1 Sphingobacteriales bacterium
CTACCTATTAGCATCAAATATTTAAATTATAGATTTATATAAATGTCGTAAATATTTGATTAGCAAATTTATATAATTTACAATATTTTAAAAAATGCAAAATAAAAGCGATAAAATAGTTGCTAAATAAGGCTGGAAAGCAACATTAATTAAGAATTTAACCTGAAGGAGTATACTACACTAAGTGAATTACTGATTTTGGTCCTGGCGCGTTATTTTAAGCGGACACAAGCTCAATTGCCCATCGAAATTTAAGTCGCTTACAGGGCCTTAAAATGCGTGTATGTATACGGTGTAAGACTTCTGTCCTACCCTGCCGTAGGGAGCAAGGAGACGAAAATTGCCTTTTGTCAGGCCCTTTTTCTCTTGTTGATTTGGGTTTGGACTACCGGAAAAAGAAAAATGGTAGATAAAATAATCGCGGCCCCGACCCAGAAGCCGGTTGTCATTTTGGCCATATCACCAAAAAAAACGAAGGACAGGATGATGCCATAGACGGGCTCGAGGTTGGTGATAAGGGCCACGCGAAATGCTGAAAGCTCACGCATAACGGATACGCCGGCGACATAAGCAAGCGATGTACAGATGGTACCAAGTATCAAAAGATAGCCAATATCTTTCGTTGAAAGTTCCATCGATTTATTGAACCCACCCGTGACCGCGAGGAAGATTGATACCCAGATGAAGCCACCGATCAGTTCGTAAAATGCGATGACAGGCGCCTCGTAATGCTTAACCTGCCTGGAGTTAATGATATAAAAAAGGCTGGCAAATACGGCGCATAAAAGACCTGCCTCGATGCCCTTAGTGTATTTAGATTCGAATTTGAATATTACAAATATGCCGGCGATGATCAGTAATCCGGAGAGTATCTCCAGCCCTGATATTTTCTTTTTATTGATCAGCGGCTCGAAGATGGCGGTGAATAAAGTAAGTGATGAGAAGCATACCAGTGCTACCGAAACCGTTGAAAGTTTTATCGAAAGGAAGAACAATATCCAGTGGCCGCTTACCAAAGCACCGGTAAACACGAGTTGAAGGAAGACCTTCAGGCTGACCTTGAAATTGGTGCGGTTAAATTTGAAATAGAGGAATAGCGTAAGAAATGCGATAAGCACCCTATACCATACCAGGGTTACAGCCGACACCGAAATAAGTTTACCCAGGATACCCGTAAATCCCCATATAAAAACTGTGAAATGCAGAATAAGCAGGTTTTTGTTCAGGGTTGCCGGTGTGCTTTCCTGCGCCATTACTTAGGGGCCTTTAAAAGCAAATAGTAGCCGAACAATCCAAAGATGATGTTGGGCATAAATACAGATATTAAAGGTGGTACACCGCCCTTGATTGAGAATACCAGTGCAAACCTTTCGAAAATAATGTAGGTAAAGCACAGAATAATACCTATGCCCAATGGAAGCCCGACACCGCCACGCACCTTACGCGACGACATGGCTACGCCAATCAGCATTAATACGTATGTTGACAGGGGGTAAACAAAACGGTGATATTTTTCAAAAAGCATATCCGTAAGCTCGCCTGTGCCGCGCAGTCTCGCTTTTGCGATATTATTGTTCAGCATCTTCATGGGCATGGCGATATAGGCATTGTCCTTTACTTCAAAATCCTCGGGCTTCATATCCAGCACCGTATCTTTAACCGCGCCGTGCCAAAGCATCGTTTCCTTTAAGCCATTGATATGCCTGTCGCTAAAGGTGCGAATGATCCAAAACTTTTTTACCGAATCGTAAGCAATGGACTGTGCCACCAGTTTTTCGGTCATCACGTCGCCATTGAATTTCTCCATGATAAACTCCAGCCCAGTTTTGGCAACGTTATCAAACGATTTTACATACACAAAGGTGTGCTTATCCAGCTGCATGTGAACTTCGCTTTTAGAGGGGTCGCTGCCATCACTAAAATGGGTAAATTCAAAATCAACCTTTAAGCGGTTGGTATAGGGGATAAGGAAAACATTGACAAAGAATGATATAATGAATAACAGTGTGGCGGCTACAAAATAAGGCCTTAGAAACCGGGCAAAACTTGCTTTTGAAGTTAGTATCGGCACTATTTCGGTTTGGTTGGCCATCCGTGCAGTAAACAGGATAACAGCCAGGAAATTGATAAGCGGCGACAGGTAATTGAGGTAAAAAGGGATAAAGCCAGCGTAATATTTGAATGCGATATCATGCAGCGTGGTGCCGGATTTGAGGAAATTATCCAGGTGTTCGGATATATCGAAAACCACCATAACCACCGAAAATATCGACAGTGTAAAAAAGAAGGTACTCATGTACTTCTTGATGATGTACCAATCGATAACTTTCAGATATCTATCCAGGAAAGCCCTCATTTATAGCCTTTGTGATAAGCGTTTTACCATTGTTTCTTTCCAGTTATAAAATTCACCGTCGATAATTTTTTCGCGCGCCTGCTGCACCAGCCAGATATAAAAATGCAGGTTATGCAGTGTTGCTATCTGTGCGCCAAGCATTTCCCCGGAATGTATTAGGTGACGAAGATAAGCTTTTGTATAGTTTACATCGGCAAACAAGTCGCTGTCAGCCTCTATGGACGTAAAATCATTCTTCCACTTTTCGTTCTTGATATTGATGATGCCATTTTTTGTAAAAAGCATGCCATTGCGTGCATTGCGGGTAGGCATTACACAATCAAACATATCAATACCCAAAGCAATGTTTTCCAATATATTAACCGGTGTACCCACACCCATTAAATAACGTGGTTTTTGCTTCGGTAATATATCGCACACAATTTCGGTCATAGCATACATCTCTTCAGCTGGTTCGCCGACTGATAATCCGCCAATGGCGTTGCCTTCGCGCTCAAAGGAAGCGATCACTTCCGCCGATTTGATACGCAGATCTTTATACACTGATCCCTGCACGATCGGGAACAAGGTTTGACTATAGCCATATTTTGGCTCCGTATTATCAAAGCGATCACAGCAGCGTTTAAGCCAGCGGTGCGTCATTTCTATAGATTTGCGGGCATAGCCGTATTCGCAGGGGTAGGGTGTACATTCATCGAAGGCCATAATGATATCAGCGCCAATGATCCGCTGTGTGTCCATTACATTTTCAGGTGTGAACAGGTGTTTTGATCCATCAATATGCGAACGGAATGTAACGCCTTCTTCCTTTATTTTTCTTACTTCGGTAAGCGAATAAACCTGGTAACCGCCGCTATCGGTGAGGATGGGCATATCCCAGCCGTTAAATTTATGCAGGCCGCCTGCCTGTTCAAGCACATCTAATCCAGGTCTCAAGTATAAGTGGTAGGTATTTCCTAGTATGATCTGGGCTTTGATATCATCCTTTAACTCGCGCTGATGCACAGCTTTTACCGTGCCGGCGGTGCCAACGGGCATAAATATCGGGGTTTGTATAGCGCCGTGATCGGTAATAATTTCGCCTGCGCGGGCTTTGGAGAGCGGGTCCTGTGCTGTTAAACTGAATTTCATTATAAGGGTGCAAAAATACTCATTTGTTGTAAGGTTGGAAAGTTGAAACGTTGTAATGTTGCCGGGCTTACTTATACTTATTAACATTACAACCGTTCAGCATTACAACTTTTCAACTTCTTTAGAAATTCCGTTGATTTTTAACAACTTTGCCTGATATTAACAACAGCCTTGGAAGTTTACTTACCCGGAATCCTTTTCGCATTACTATTCATTTGTTTTATAGTTCAGCTATACTATCTCATTTTTTACCAGCGCAGGTTATATGCTTATGTGCCTTTGGATGAGTTAAAACAGGCAAATATTCCCATCTCCGTTATCATAAGCGCCCGTAACGAGGCGAAAAATCTTACCGAAAACCTGCCGTCTGTTTTAGAGCAGAATTACCCTGATTTTGAGGTTGTGGTGGTTAATGACTGTTCGTTAGATGATTCGGAAGATGTTTTGAAAGAACTATACCGCAAATATCCAAAGCTAAAGGTAGTTACCGTTACAGAACATGAGCGCTTTAAAACCGGGAAAAAATTTGCGTTGACCCTTGGCATTAAAGCAGCCAAAAACGAATATCTTTTATTTACTGATGCTGATTGCAAACCGGCTTCTTCTAATTGGATAAGCCGCATGGCATTAAATTTTACCACCGATGCCGAAATCGTACTCGGTTATTCGCCTTATTATAGCCAGAGCGGGCCACTAAACAGCATTATACGTTTCGAAACGATACGCACAGCCGTTAATTATCTATCTTCTGCTCTCGCCAATGACCCTTATATGGGCATCGGGCGTAATCTTGCTTATACCAAAACGCTTTTTTTTAAGAATAAGGGTTTCGCCTCGCATATGCACGTGATGTCGGGCGACGATGATCTTTTTGTGAACGAGAACGCAACGTCTGATAACACGGTTATTGAGATACATCCTGAGGCGTTTACTTTCAGCCCGGCAAAAAATTCGATATCGTCCCTTTACCGCCAAAAAAGGCGGCACATGGGCGTGGGTAAGATGTACAAGAATAAACATAGGCGAAGGTTGAGTTTTGATGCGCTCACCGGGTTTTTATTTTATATATTGCTCGTATTATGCCTGGTGTTTGGTCACGACCCGTTATTAGCGCTTGGCTTATTGCTTTTTAGGCTGATCACACAAGGCATTTTATATTACCGGATATTCAGGAAACTGGATGGCAAAAACTTAATATGGTATTTGCCATTTTTAGACCTTGTTTATTACGTTTATTTAAATATTTTTGGATTGATAGGTACCTTTATAAAAAACACCCAGTGGAAATAAACGCAAATTTTACAGAGAACGCCAAAAACGATTTTTATCTTGTTGTTAAGGCCCGTGAGGGGAACCAAAAGGCTTATGCCGACCTGATGCACAGGTACAAGGATTCGATCTATTTTATGGCCCTTAAAATGGTCAACAATAAAGAGGATGCGATGGACCTTACGGTTGAAACCTTTGCCAAGGCATTTGAAAAATTAGAAAAATACCAGCCCGACTATGCTTTTAGCACCTGGCTGTTCCGCGTGGCTACCAATAACTGTATCGACTTTATCCGCAAAAAAAAGTTAAACACGATGTCGATCCACGGCATGGTGGATGATGATGGCGAAGAAAAAACCCTGCAGATAAAAGCTGACGTACTTAACCCGGAAGAGGTTTCTATCAAAAAACAGCAAACACAGGAGCTAAAAGTACTGATAGAAGGTTTGCCGCCGCGTTACCGTAACCTAATCACGCTGCGTTATTTTGATGAGTTGTCATACGAAGAGATCGCCCAACAACTAGATTTGCCATTAGGCACCGTTAAGGCGCAATTATTCAGGGCGAGGTACCTGCTTGGAAATATCATAAATCGCTTTAACCGGGATGACATCTGATATCGTTTTTAAATATTTCCCCAATTTAACGCCCGAACAAAAGCAGCAATACCAACAACTGCCCGAACTTTACAACTTTTGGAACAGCCAGATAAACGTAATATCCCGCAAGGATATTGATCTGCTGTACGAGCGCCACATTTTGCACTCCTTAGGCATAGCCAAAGTAATGCCTTTTTTGCCAGGCGAGCGTGTACTGGATGTAGGTACAGGTGGTGGTTTCCCGGGTATCCCTTTAGCTATTCTATTCCCCGAAACGCAATTTTACCTGGTCGACTCCATCGGCAAAAAGATCAAAGTTGTAAACGAAGTTGCCAAAGCCATCGGACTGAAAAATTTGAAGGCCGAACATATCCGTGCCGAAGAAGTAGCCGGTAAGTTTGATTTTGTAGTTTCAAGAGCGGTTACGCAGCTTAAAGATTTTTATCCCTGGGTAAAGGGCAAGTTTAATAAAGAATCGAAAAATATTTTACCCAACGGTATTTTGTACCTCAAGGGCGGCGACCTGGAAAATGAAATTGCCGAATCGGGTTTAACGGTCCGGCAATTTGAGCTTAAAAATTATTTTGACGAGGTATTCTTCGAAACTAAACAGGTTATTTACATAAAGGCTTAGTGCCCTTCTTTGGGGTATCCTTTTTCCGTTTAAACAAGTTCTTACATTAAAGTTTTTTGTCTAAAATATTTTTTGCTAAAAATTTGAGCAAGAAAAGTATTTGTTTTAACTTCACCTCGCAAACCATCTAAACCATGTCGCTACTACACCAAATAGGCTTAAGCTTTGTAAAAAATATCGGACCGGCATCCGCCAAAATATTGCTTGCTCATTTTGGCGGTGCCGAGGAAATATTTAAAGTCACTAAAGCTAAATTGCTTAAAGTACCCGGTATTAATGAGAAACGGGCGGATATGCTTGATTTTACCGAAGTGTTGCATAGGGCAGAAGCTGAGCTTGAATTTATGGAGCGCAATGGCATCCGCGGAATATTTTATACGGAAGACGATTACCCAAAAAGGCTGCGAAGCTGCCAGGATGGTCCCATTTTGCTATATGCAAAAGGTAATATCAGCTTAAACGAGCCGCATGTAGTGAGCATAGTGGGCACACGCAACGCTACCGACTATGGTAAAATGCTTTGCCGGCAATTAGTAGAAGAATTACAGCAATATAATGCATTGGTGGTAAGCGGCCTGGCGCACGGCATTGATGTAACTGCCCATAAAGAAAGCATAAAGCAGGATTTGCAGACCATTGGCGTACTTGGGCACGGCTTGGATAGGATATATCCGTTTCAAAACCGGGGAACTGCTGAGAAAATGCAGGAAAATGGTGGGTTGTTAACGGAATTTCCATCAGGCACTTTGCCTGATCGCGAAAATTTCCCGCAGCGTAACCGCATCGTAGCCGGTTTGGCTGATGCTACGATAGTGGTTGAAGCAAGCATTAAAGGCGGCGCACTGATCACTGCCGAGATAGCCAATTCCTATAACCGCGATGTTTTTACGTTCCCTGGCAGGGTAGATGATGTATTTTCTGAAGGATGTAATTTCCTGGTACGGAATAACAAGGCTGCTTTACTAACTTGTCCTGCCGACCTGGCCTATAGTTTAGGATGGGATCAGCCTGATGCAACTAAGCCGGTATCGCAACAATTTGCTTTGCCTATGGACCTGTCGGACGATGAGCGGGTTATTTTTAATATCATCCATCAGCATAAGTCGCCGCTGGCAATAGATGATCTGACTATTAAAGCAAATATGCCGATGAGCCAGTTGACCATGACGCTATTGAATATGGAAATGCAGGGTTATATACGCTCGATGCCGGGTAAAACTTATTGCCTTAATTGAGCCGGGTTTAGCCTGGTTGGCCGAACCATTTTAATTTGCCGGTACCGGCGCTGATGGCTGCCCATTCATCAAATTCAAATTCGATCAGCGCAATACCGCAGGTCGGAAATTCGGGCATTTGGCCGGTGAGGTAATGCGTGATATCTTCCATAGCGGGATTGTGGCCAACGAGCCCTATAAAATCATACTTATCTTCAAGGCCATTGATAATATTTACCAGGGTAAGCCGGCTGGCCTCATATATTCTTTTATCCTCTTTGGACTTGGTTAACGACAAAAATTCGCTGAAAATATCAGCAGTGGCTATAGTGCGTAATGCCGGACTTGTGACCAATATTTGGGGTACGATTTTTTTGTGATGCAATTTTTCAGCCATAAACTCAGCATCCTTGATACCCGACGGTTTTAGCGGGCGTTCGAAATCATTGTAGGCATTATCGTGTACGGCCCTGGCGTGGCGGATCAAAAGGAGCTTCTTCATATATTATCAATTGGGTTTCGGCTTAATTGTTTGCAAAATTTATTACATCGGCATCGGGAATATCCTTCATGCATTTGAAATGGCCCAGCGGGCATTTTTCCAATCCGAATTTAGAGCAGGGCCGACACGAGAGTTCAATGCCGATAACTTCGGCATTCTTTACCATATAAGGCTGCACACCCAACAGTTCGGGTACCGTTCCACCCCAGATAGAACCTATGGGTACGTCAAAAGCCTCGGCAATATGGGTTAGGCCAGTATCAAAACCTAACACTTTTTGTGCTTTGGAAACCAGGAACACAGATTCATCCAGCGAGGTAGTGCCACAGGCGTTGTAAACCTTGCTCCCGACGGCGTTAGCAATCTCTGTTCCGTTGGCTTTTACATCTTCGCCACCCAAAAGTACAATAGGCTTATTAATTTCCCTGCAAATACTAATGATTTTCTCATTGGGCATGCGCTTGGTGAAGTGCGTGGCGCCAATAACGAACGCTATATAGTCTTTTTGGTGCGATTGTGGCAGTAATTTGGCTATATCATGCTGTGCTTTCACGTAATAGTCAATGGGTTTGCCGTCATTTTTTACACCGAGGAATGTTACCGCTGTCATATAACGTTCCACCAAATGTATCGGCTCAATCAACTTTAAATGGAATTTTAAGCTCAGCCATTTGCGGATGGGCTGCTTTTTATAGCTTGACGACTTGATACCGGTTCTTGTTTTGATCAGGAATGTGCGCAGGTTATTGTGAAGGTCGATGATGTAGTCGTAGTGCTCAGCTTTGATCTCGCCGATGGTTTCATTCAGTGTTGACTTTAAAAGTAACAACTTATCGATGTAAGGATTGTTATCGTAAATATATTTGAATGCCGGCTTGGTTAAAAAATGCACCTCGGCATCCGGCAGTTGCGTTTTCAGGCAACGTACTACCGGGGTAGTGTAAATGATATCACCCATGGAACTAAAGCGGATAACCAATATCTTCATGGTGCTTAGGTTATCTGTTTCCGTATTTTTTGGATGATAGAGGTGGATGAATAGCCCTCAATAAAGTCGATAGTTTTGACTTCGCCGCCGTTTGCAATAACCTCCTTAGCGCCCACGATATTTTGGACAGCATAATCAGCGCCTTTAACAAGAATATCCGGCAATATGGTGCTGATGAGTTTAAGCGGTGTATCTTCTTCAAACAAAACAATGGCATCCACAAAAAATAAAGCAGCTAATAAAGCGGCACGACTGCCCTGGTCGTTTACCGGGCGGTCATCGCCTTTTATTCTTTTTACCGAACTATCTGAATTGAGGCCGATGATCAGCTTATCACCCAGTTCAGATGCCTTAGCCATATAAGTGATGTGCCCGATATGCAGCAGATCGAAAACGCCATTGGTGAAAACCACCTTTTTACCTTCACCTTGCCAGGCAGATACTTTGCCATTGAGTGTGGAAAGGTCACTTATTTTATCCAGCAATGTTTTTTCGATGTCGCTACGCATGGGGGTCGTGTTAAACTTACGAAGTTTAATTCGAAGTGTTTATTTTTTTATAGGTCTCGTTGAGGGCTTCGCCGTTTTAAAACTTCGTAAGTCTGGTTAAGCTAAAATGAATCATCAACCGCTTTACAGAGAATATGCCCGATCAAAATGTGCATTTCCTGTATGCGGGCGGTAATATCCGAAGGCACAATTATATTCAAATCGCACAAGCCGTTCATTTTACCACCGTCTCTGCCTGATAGTCCCAAAGTTTTGCAGCCAATTGCTTTGGCCGATTGCAAAGCGTTTAATATTCCCTGGCTGTTGCCGCTGGTGGAAATGCCGATGAACAAGTCGCTTGGCTGCGCCAAAGCTTCTACCTGGCGCGAGAATACATGCTCGTAACCGTAGTCGTTTGCTATCGAAGTAAGAGCAGAAGTATCTGTAGTTAAAGCAATGCCCGGCAAGGCTTTACGTTCTTTAACAAAACGGCCGCTTAACTCAGCAGCAATATGCTGTGCATCGGCAGCACTACCGCCATTCCCGGCTAATAACACTTTATTGCCTTTCTTTAATGTGGAAACCATCATTTCGCAAGCGGTTTCGATATCACTTGTAAGCGAATCGATCACCTTTTGTATCAAGCTTTGATGATCTTTTAGTTCTTCAATAACCATATTTTTATTTATTGAATTATTGATTTATTGAATTAATGATTTTGAGTTTTTAGAATTTAGTTTTTAGAGTTTACCTCGATATCTTCTATTATCTCGTCAATTGTTGTGGTTGCGCTGCCTACACGCCTTATTACAATGGCGGCAGCATGGTTGGCCAGTTCGCAGGCATCCTCAATACTTAAGCCTGAGGCAATAAAGTAGGCCATCGTTGCTAAAACCGTATCGCCGGCACCCGTTACGTCAAAAACTGCGGTAGCTTTTACCGGCAGCAACTTATAGGTGATGGCATCCAATATCACCATGCCTTCTTCCGAAAGGGTAACTACCAAATATTCAGCTTCCGTTTGCTTTAGTATGGTTTTGGCCGCTTTTTGCAGGTCATCAAGGTTTTTTATCTTCTCGGTTTTAGCTGCTTCTGCCAACTCCTTACGATTAGGTTTGATGAGGTACGAACCTTTATATTTTTCGTAATTGAGCCCCTTGGGGTCGATAATTACTTTTTTGCCCTTACTGTTGGCGAGTTTGATGAGGCGTTGTGTCAATTCCTCCGAGAATAAGCCTTTGCCGTAATCTGAGAACAGGATGATGTCGGCTTCTTCTATATATTGTGCCAATTTTCCGGCGATTTCATCTGCCAAATCGTTATGCAGGCTATCCGTTACCTCACGGTCGACACGCACCAATTGATGGCTACCCGCAACCACCCTGGTTTTTACCGTTGTGGGCCGTTGTTTATCTTCAATGATGGCATCAGTAGCAATGCCCTCATGCGCCATGATCTCTTTTAACCGTGCGCCGAAAGCGTCCTCACCTATCACACCGCTTAACGTTACTTTGGCACCCAATGCAACCAGGTTTTGGGCCACATTAGCCGCACCGCCCAGGGTTGTCGACTCATCTTTTACATTCACTATCGGCACCGGCGCCTCTGGCGATAACCGCGTTGCATCGCCCCATATATAATGATCGATCATCAAATCGCCGATAACCAAAATGGTTGGCTGTTTTTGTGATCGTTGTATGTGGCGTACTTTATCTGTTAATATCATTTTTGATTTCGAATTTCGGATGTTCGATTTCGGATTTATGTAATTTATATTTTGACTTTCTTTGAGTCGAATACCGCTTTAATCTCCTCCAATGAGAACGCGTTAAGGCACATTTCCTTATTTAAACCACCTTTTCGAGCTGCTAATATACCATAATGCATGTCCAAAAAGCCTTCGGTACGGTGCGCATCCGGGTTGACTGATAGCATTACGCCTTTTTCGAGCGCATATTGGTGCCACCGCCAGTCCAGATCGAGCCTTAGTGGGTTGGCATTTATCTCGATAATAACCTGGTTAGCGGCACAGGCATCGATCACTTTTTTAAAGTCGAGATCATAACCTTTACGGCTTAATAGCAAACGCCCGGTTGGGTGGCCAAGTATTGTTGTATATGGATTTTCTATTGCTTTTATCACCCTGGCGGTGGCTTTTTCCTTGTCCATTTTCAGGTTGGAATGCACCGAGGCCACGATAAAATCGAAACGTTGCAAAATCTCCTCCGGGTAATCCAGTGAACCGTCATTTAATATATCTGATTCGATCCCTTTAAAAATATGGAAGCCGTTAAGTTTTTTATTCAGATGGTCAATTTCTTCATGCTGATTTAATACCGACTCGATACTCAAACCCTTGGCGTAAAACGCGCTGCGGCTGTGATCGCACATGCCTAAATATTCCAGTTTCAGTTCATCACGGCAATACAGCGCCATTTCTTCCAGCGTATTTACACCGTCGCTCCAGGTGCTGTGGTTGTGCAGGGTGCCTTTCAGATCAGCATAACTAATTAGTACCGGAAGGCTATTTTGAGCTGCTTTTTCGATAAAAGTATCGCCTTCGCGCAGTTCGGGCGGAATGAAACTAAGACCTGCTTTTTTGTAGATCAGTTCCTCATTTTCAACATCACTAATATCGCCTGCTTTTGCAAGAACGGCCTGAACATGTTCATCGTTGCCTGTCTGTACAAAAAGTTCATTGTAAAATGAGTTGGTGCTGGTCACGTCAATCGTAACCAACAAACCATTTTCAGTTTCGCCTTTTATTTGGTTGCCATTAACGGACAAATCTTTTAATATTTCTGATGCCGAAAGCAAACCGATAGCTGTTTCAACATCAGCAACGCCCGCAAGGAATTTTAATTCAGTAATTATTTCAACGCGGCGGCGGTATTCACCTGTGAAACTGAGTAAGTCATCGGGCAGCAAGTTTTTAATTTGCTGAAATAGCTCATTCGCTTCGGCTTCAATCCTGGCGTACAGAGATTTGCCGTTACTGGCCATCTTAAATTCAATGACCTTTTTGATCTCTTCCTGTGTTTTTAAACCGAAACCTTTTGCTTCGATCAGGCGGTTCTCGTTACAGGCGTAGTATAGCTCGCCTACGTTCTCGATACCAAGGTCGTGCCAGATAATACCTATCTTTTTTGGGCCGATACCTTTAATGCCGAGCATTTCTACAATGCCTTCGGGAGTGGCGTCAATCAAATTCTTTAGCTCGGTAATATTCCCGGTTTCCAGCAGTTCGATGATCTTAGTTGCCGTGCTTTTACCAATGCCGTCGATCTTTTCCATATCTGCCGGATTTTTTTTGGCGATCGGAAAGGGCAGCTTATCGACCTTGAAGGCAGCATTTGCGATCGATTTTATTTTAAATGGATTTTCATCATGGAGTTCCATTAATTGCGAAAGCAGTCGGAGGGTGCGGGCTATTGGTTTATTTTCCATGGAAATTCAGCCCGTAAAAGTACAAATAGTTTGTAGTTCATAGTTCATGGTTCATGGCAAAAAGTCGCTATGAACCATAAAGGGCTAATGTACCACGATATCGTATGGCATACGCATCTGCGGGGTTTTCATCATTTGGGTAACGCTTTTTATCTGTTCGTAGTAGCGGTAGTTTTCGCCCAGTTCTGATTTTACAGCCTTTACACGCATTTGCTCGCTCATATTGCTTCCAAATTTGCTGAAAATGCTCTTTTGTTCGGGATAGGCAACGACGGTATAGTCTCTAATTTTAGCCATTTTGGCCGCACTTTTAACGGCATCATTGATATTGCCAAGACGGTCAACCAGGCCAATTTTTATGGCTTGTGTGCCCGTCCATACACGACCCTGGCCTATGCTGTTGATATACGCCTGTGTTTTATGGCGGCCTTCAGCTACGGCTTTGGTAAACTCGTCATAACCGCGGTTTACCTGGTTTTGCAGGATAGCTTTTTCTTCGGGGGATAATGGCCGGCTGATATTGCCCAAATCGGCGTATTTACCTGTTTTTACGCCATCGAAGGTGATGCCTAATTTATCATTAAACAGCTTTTGCATGTTTGGAATGATGGCAAATATACCGATGGAGCCGGTGATGGTATTTGGTTCGGCAATAATAGAATCCGCCGCGCAGGAGATATAATAGCCCCCTGATGCAGCATAATCGCCCATGGATACGATAATAGGTTTTACCTTTTTGGTGAGCGACACTTCGCGCCAGATCACGTCAGATGCCAACGAGCTGCCTCCCGGTGAATTAACACGCAGTACTACAGCCTTTACATCATCATTTAACCTTGCTTTACGCAAAGATTCTGATATCCTGTCGGAACCGATGGTGTTATCGTCGCCATCGCCGCCGGTTATTTCGCCTGAAGCGTAAATGATAGCGATATGATCTTTTGCTTCTTTTTTATCGGGTTTATCGGTGCTGTTGGTGTAATCGGCCAGTTCCACATTGTGCAAACTTGATTTTCGCGATACATTGGTCTTTTCTTTCAACTCATCCAAAACCTCATCCCGGTACTTTAAACCGTCAACCAGTTTAAACTTGAGCGCATCTTCGGGAAATTGTACGCTTAAATTATTGGCCAATGCAAATAATGAGTCTTTACTTATTTTGCGGCTTTCGCTGATGCCCGTTAAAAAATGATCGTACATTGAGCCCAGGTACGAGTTAACCTGCATACGATTAGCATCGCTCATTTTGGTTAAGAAAAATGGCTCAACCGCGCTTTTATAGGTGCCCACTTTTATAACTTGTACCTCGATACCCAATTTATCCAGCGCACCTTTTAAAAAGGTAACTTCCGAACTAAAGCCTTTAAATTCAAAAATGCCTTTAGGGTTCAGGTAAACTTTATCAGCAACCGAGGCCAGGTAGTAAAAGCTCTGGGTATAAACTTCGGAGTAAGCTATGATGAATTTGCCCGACTTTTTGAAATCGATCAACGCGTTACGTATTTCTTCGGTTGTAGCCTGACCCGACAGCATATAACTTTCATCTAAGAAAATACCGCGGATATTATCGTCGGTTTTGGCCCTTTTTATATTAGCCAGTATATCATTTAGCCCTACTGATCGGTCGCCTTCGATGCCCAAAAAATCAAGCCCGGCAAGGGGGTTATTAGGCGTCCGTTCGGGGATGGCGTTGTTTAAGCTTATGTGAAGTATGGAATCTGAATCGACCTCGACGTGTTTATCACTGCCGGCGGCGGCAACAATGCCAACTACTACCAGTATCAATATAACGAAGATGATTATGGTTGAAAAAATGAAGCCTACCATCGAGGCGAAAACAAATTTGAAGAATTCTTTCATTAAATGGGGTAAATCTTTTTATCTATGCAAAAATAGCAATTCAATTGCTATAATGTTAAGAGCCTCATCTATAATATTTGTTACAACAATGATTGATGTTTTTTTACTGACAGGCAGCAATTTAGGCGACAGGCAAGCGTACCTGCAAAACGCCGTACATCATATTGAAGCGGAGATAGCGCCAGTATTTAAACAATCGGCAATATATGAAACACAGTCATGGGGGAAAACGGATGAACCTGATTACCTGAACCAGGTAATACAGTTAAAAACGGCGTTGCCGGCGGAAGTTATTCTGCAAAAAATACTGGATATCGAAAAGCAAATGGGGCGGAAACGGGAAGTAAAATGGGGATCGCGGATCATAGATATTGATATTTTATTTTACGGACAGGCAATTATTAACGAGCCAGGGCTTCAAATACCGCACCCTGAGCTACATAAACGCATGTTTACCCTTGCCCCGCTTAACGAGATAGCCCCGGATTTTATCCACCCGGTGTTTGGAAAAACTATTTTTCAACTGAAAAGTGAACTTAAGAGCGACTTGCTCGTAAAAAAGTTATAATTTTGAATCAATTATAACCATAAACATGTCCGATACTTCTTCCAACCAAGATCTGGATCTTTCTTTTTTATATGAAATTGCTGATGGCAGTAATGAGTTTATAATTGAATCTATTGATATGCTTCTGCAGCAGACCCCTGAGCTTTTGCAAGCTATAGGCGATGCGATAAATGCGCAGGACTGGCCAACAGCGGCAGGGGCAGCACATAAACTGAAACCATCTATGGGTTTTTTTGGGATGCTGATATCGCAGGAATTGTTACAGGAAATAGAACTTGCTTGCAAAGCCGGCGGAAACCAGCCTGAACAGATATTAGCCAAATTTAATGATGCATGCGACCTTATTAACAATAACGCAGGAACGCTTACCAGGCTTAGAGCAGAAAAAGAAGCTGAACTTTAAACCTTCCGGATACTAAAACTATAACTTTCCATAATGAGATTTGCCAGCAAGCTTTTGCAGGCTTGCTCAACTTTGGCGTTTGCCGTTGCCTCATCAGCGGCTTCGATCTCAAGCGAAATATGTTTGCCGATACGCACATTTTGTATTTCGGACAGGCCAAGATTTTTCATGCTTCCCGTTACTGCTTTGCCCTGCGGGTCTAATATTTCTTTTTTGGGCATTACGTCTATTTCGGCCTGGAATTTTGTCATGGTGGTTTTTTTATATTAATGAGACTGTCTCGTGCAATTATTTATTTTTTATGACTACTTACGACAGTGCCATTTGAAAATTTAAATTGAATAATGGATAACGTGATATATATAAATATAACCACCGGAACAGCCGCAAATTTAAAAAATAGTATCAATATAGCCGAAAACAGCAGCAACAAATACCGGTAAATATTTTTGTTGAGATCGGTGTTTTTGAATTTCAACGACATCATCGGAATTTCGGCTACCAGCAACGTGCACATCATCAATACAAATACGGCCAACACATATTGATTTAAAATATAGCCCGAAAATTCAGGATGCCTTTCCAATATCAATGGAAATGAGGCGATAAGGATGGCATTTGCCGGGGTAGGTAAACCAATGAAGCTTTCGGCCTGGCGCGTATCGTTATTAAACTTTGCCAGCCGGAGCGCCGAAAAAACAGAGATCAAAAAGGCTATAAAGTTTAAATAAGGGCTCACCTGGGGTATCGGCGGTGATTGTATAAACAATTCGTACAGGATGGCTGATGGTAAAAAACCAAAGCTTACCATATCGGCAAGCGAATCGAGGTCTTTCCCTATGCCTGAAAAGGAATGCAAAACACGAGAGGCAAATCCATCAAAAAAATCAAATAGAGCAGCCAGGAAAAGTGCATAAGCGGCGTAGATCAGGTTATCCTGGAAGGTAAAAACGATCCCGACACAGCCGCTAAACAGGTTAGCGCAAGTGATGGCATTGGGAAGGTGTTTACTAATACGCTTCTTCATCGATGACCCGAAGGTATACTGACTTTATGTAGAAATTATGAAGTTACAGACAATTCTGCAACTTCATAGTTTCAAAAATATTAAGAATTCATCGAGATAAGGAATTCTTCGTTGGTTTTTGTGCCTTTTATCTGGCTCTGCAAAAACTCCATAGCTTCCTGCGAATTCATGTCGGCCAGGTGGTTGCGCAATATCCAAACGCGTTGTAACGAATCGCGGTCGAGCAGCAGATCATCGCGACGCGTGCTGGATGCTGTAATATCAATAGCAGGGAATATACGTTTGTTAGATAGCTTACGATCGAGCTGTAACTCCATGTTACCGGTACCTTTAAACTCTTCAAAGATCACTTCGTCCATTTTTGAACCGGTTTCTGTCAATGCGGTAGCGATAATGGTTAACGAACCGCCATCCTCAATATTACGGGCCGCACCAAAGAAACGTTTTGGTTTGTGCAGTGCGTTGGCATCCACACCGCCGGATAATATTTTACCCGAAGCAGGTGCAACCGTGTTATAGGCACGTGCCAAACGGGTGATAGAATCTAACAGGATAACCACATCATGACCGCATTCAACCATACGTTTAGCTTTTTCTAATACGATGTTGGCTATTTTTACGTGGCGTTCGGCGGGTTCGTCAAAAGTTGAGGATACAACTTCTGCGCGTACGCTGCGGGCCATATCGGTTACTTCTTCGGGGCGTTCGTCGATCAAAAGGATGATCAAATATACTTCGGGGTGGTTCTTCGCAATTGCGTTGGCCACATCCTTTAAAAGCATTGTTTTACCGGTTTTCGGCTGGGCAACTATCAAGCCGCGCTGTCCTTTACCAATAGGAGAAAAGAGATCCATGATACGGGTTGAATAGTTATTCATATCCGTAAACAGTTCCAATCTTTCCGACGGGAAAAGCGGTGTTAAGTGATCAAACGGAACGCGGTCGCGCACTTCGGCAGGTATACGACCGTTAATAGCTTCAACACGTACCAATGGGAAATATTTTTCGCCTTCTTTGGGGGGGCGTATGCTTCCGCGAACGGTATCGCCGGTTTTAAGGCCGAATAATTTTATTTGTGATTGGGAAACATAAATATCATCCGGAGATGTAAGGTAGTTATAGTCGGAAGAGCGAAGGAAACCATAGCCATCGGGCATAATTTCTAAAACGCCTTCGTTTACGATAACATTATCAAAATCAAGGTTAATGGCAGGCTCCTGGTTTTTTTGCTGCTGATTAGGATTGCGGCGCTCAAATTTTTGGGGCCTGCTTTCGGTAGCAACTTCGTCGGATTTGGCAGGTGCTTCACCATTTTCTTCAGGTTGATCCGCTTGTTCAGTTTGTTCGGCAGCCGGGGTAAATTGTACTTCCTCTTCAGCTTCTTCAGATGGTGTTTCATCATCTGGTGCGTCAAACAGGTTGGTATCGTCAAGCGGCACTTCAATGCGCGGGGCGCTGCTGGCGCTTTTTAAAGTGCGGACCCTTTTGCGTGTGCGTTCGCCTGTTTCCTGTGGTTCGTCAGGGGTGGCTGCGGGACTATAGTTTTGTGAAACCACGGCTTGCTGGGTCCTGGCAGCTTCAATTAATTGTTGTTGTTCAGCGATATTGCTAATCAGTTGGGGTTTTCTGAGTTCGTCTGCTCCGGCAACACCTAAACTCCGGGCAATTTCGCGCAACTCAGAAACGAGTTTGTCGTTCAATTCGGTTATATCAAACATGAGATAAATAATAGTTCAAAAGGAATATTTTATTTGAGAGAAATTAACTTGCAGTTTTGCTAATGCAACATCTAAAAATTATGAGTATAGTGGATTTTTAAATTGTTTCTTTAGTGCAAGAAAAATTCAAAGGATAACACTGCAATTTTACTCATTATATATCACAAAACAAAAATTTTGAAAAAATATCTTTTACTGTTAAACACTTACCTTATTTTTTAGTTTTTTTGTACTCCGAATAATTTTAACCCCCGCCGATGCTTTCGCGACAGCAATTAATCCAGCAGATCAAACAAAAAAAATCATTTCTATGTGTCGGCCTTGATACGGATATTACTAAAATACCCGCATTCCTGAAGGATTATCCTGACCCGGTATTTGAGTTTAATAAACGGATAATTGACGCCACGCACGACCTTTGCATCGCTTATAAGCCTAACGCTGCTTTTTACGAAAGCAGGGGCATAAAGGGCCTTCAAAGCCTGATAGCAACAAGTGAATATTTGCCAAAAGATTGCCTTAGTATTATCGATGCCAAGCGCGGGGATATAGGCAATACATCGGCCATGTATGCCGCGGCTTTTTTTGACGAGCAGGCTTCCGGGATGAATTTTGATGCAATAACCGTTGCGCCTTATATGGGTAACGATAGTGTGACGCCTTTCCTGGCATTTGAGGGTAAATGGGTGATCTTGCTGGCGCTTACTTCATCCATCGGCAGTAAAGACTTTCAATATTTAAATACCGATAATGGCTTACTGTACGAAGCCGTGATTCAAAAGGCCAATACCTGGGCCGGTGCCGACCGTATGATGTTTGTGGTGGGTGCTACCAAAAGCACCGAGTTTACCAATATCCGCAAATATGCGCCTGATAATTTCCTCTTAGTTCCGGGGATAGGAGCGCAGGGCGGTAGTTTGGAAGATGTTTGCAAATATGGCATGACCAAAGATTGCGGGCTTATCGTCAACTCATCCAGAGCCATCATTTATGCTTCCAATGGCGAAAACTTTGCCGAAGCGGCAAGGGCCGAAGCTTTGAAGGTTCAGCAGGCGATGCAGGTTGAGTTAAGAAAAGCCGGCGTGATCTGATTCTTTTTTGATTTCCAATTGATAAATTGCGGTATGCTTTTTTAATGGATAATGTGTCACATTATGCCGCCATCACCGTATAAATTGCCGCGTATAAAATGCTTACCCGGTAAGTATTTGCTTAACGATACAATATGAAAAGAATACTTATATCAGCTTTTGCCTGCCAGCCTAATAAGGGTTCTGAATTTAATGTGAGTTGGAACTGGCCCTTAGGACTTGCAAAACTGGGGTACGAAGTTCATTGTCTTACCTTACGCACCAATCAACCCTATATAGAAGAAGTTGAAGTTCCGCCGAACCTGCATTTTGAATATGTGGAGGTACCGCTTGGCCTGGAAGCCATGTACAAGTTATCTGAAGGTTTATTGTACGTACACTATATTATGTGGCAGTGGTGGGCTTACAAGCATGCTAAAAAGCTGCACAAAAAGCTAAAATTTGAAGTGGTACATCATGTGAGCTGGGGAAGTATTCAATTGGGATCGTTTTTATATAAGCTTGACGCACCGTTTATATTCGGCCCTACCGGCGGCGGACAAAAAGCGCCGGAAGCATTTAAGGACTATTTTTTGGGTTACTGGAACTCTGAGATAAAACGTGAAAAGGTAACCAACTTGCTGATGAAATACGGCCCGTCGTGTAAAAAAATGATCAGGGGTGCCCAAACGGTGATCGCTGCCAATGAGGAATCGCGTCAATTAGTAATGGACATAGGCGCCAGGAACTGCCACCTATCCATGGATCATGGATTGCCAGAAGATTTTTATCCGGCTAACTTCACGCCTAAAAAGCCAATATCAGGGTCGCTAAAGTTGTTGTGGATTGGCCGTTTTATGCCCCGCAAAGGCGTCCTTTTGAATTTGGACGTTATGATACGACTGAAAAAATATCCCAATATAACGCTGACGATAGTTGGCGACGGTGAAACGAAAGAGGATATCATCAAAAAAATAAAGGATAACGGGCTTGAGGATACTGTTCAAATGACCGGTATGATACCATACCGGGAGGTGCGGGAATATTACGCTGCATCGGATGTTTTCTTTTTCACCTCGCTGCGTGATTCGTGCCCGGCCCAATTGACTGAAGCGATGGCATTTGGCCTGCCGGTGATCACCCTTAACCTGCATGGGCAAGGACTTATGGTGAATGACGAAACCGGTATACGCTGTACAGTTATTAACCCCGAACAAACCGTTGATGAATTGGAGGCGGCAATTGTTGACCTGTATAATAACCCTGACAAAGTAACCCAAATGAGCCAGGCTGCTTACGACTTTGCGCGTAAACAAACCTGGTCGGCCAGAGTTGGTTCGATCGTAGAAAAGTATTACCCGGTACAGCCTTAATTTAAGTGGAGCACTGATCGCGAAAAACAGCAGGTAATTTGCATGAAAAATTACCTCGTATAATCAGACTTACGAAGTTTTTAAAACTTCGTAAGTTTTAACCCCGGTACCTGATTCACCCAAACACCATTGTCCGCTCGGGATATTTGATGGCATAGTTGGATACCATGTTTCGGATGTAGTCATTGCTGGGGTAGGGTGTGAGGTGGCTTTTTAACTGGTCCAGGTTATCGGCATCAAAATGATGCGAGATATAACCCATTCCATAAAACTGCCCTTTTTCGACCAGTATACAGCTATGTTCATCCAGGCTGCGGCCCTCATCGCGAACGGCAAAGGTTGGCAGGGTATCTTTTAGCTTATCAATGGCCCATTGCACTTTTTGGTTGTACGCTTCAGGGTTTTCTATTCCTTCGCAGGCGCAGATAGGCCCGTTAATACCTAAGCACGCCCCGTGATTGGTTTGGATGAAGCACAATTTGGGGCAAAGCTCAAACTCATCGATAAGCCGCATCAACAAGTTACGGCCATCCAGTAAAGAATTGCAGGTGTATAAGGGCGCTGTCATTTTGCGCCTTTTATCAACAGCCAAACGCAGGTAGCCGCGCTGATCCTCAAATGCAAACAAGCCAAAAGCATGGTCAAACCGTTTAAGTGAGCGGTTGTATTGTGGCCATAGTCGTTTGATCTCGATGGCTTCCAGTACGAAGGCAACCAATTCGGTACCACAATCCTGGAAAGAAATATGATGTATATTTCTCAAAAACTCCTGCCGTTGATAACCGGCATTGTTCCCGCTAAAATGGCTGGTTACACGCTTTTTGATATTGCGCGCTTTACCTACATAAATAACCTTGCCTTTTTGGTTATGGAAATAGTAAACACCCGGCGTATAGGGCAGGTTGATCACATCTTCCTTCGGCAGGTTTGGCGGCAATACCTGTTCTTTTGACCGCTGTTTAAGCGCATCCGGTATGTGATTACCTGTATCGCTTTCAAGAAGCAGGGAAAATAATGTTGCCGTAGCTTCAGCATCACCCATAGCACGGTGACGGCTTTCGTTGTCAATTCCTAAGTAATGACACAATTTTCCCAGGCTGTAGGAGGGTAAACCCGGCAATATTTTGCGGCCAAGCCTTACAGTGCAAAGTTTATTGGATTGCAGATCGTAACCGGCTGTGCCTAAGTGATGGCGTATGAATGAAAAATCGAAATTGACGTTGTGTGCGACGAAAATTTTGCCGTGCAATAAATGGTAAATATCAGCTGCTACATCCTCAAAAGGTGGCGCGTCCTGTACCATTTCGTTCGATATCCCGGTCAGGGCGCGGATATAGACCGGGATATCCATTTTAGGATTAACCAATGTAGTGTAACGCTGCGTTACTTTTTTACCATCGTGCAAACAAATTGCCACCTCGGTAATGCCATTTGCGCTGGCATGGCCTCCCGTGGTTTCGATATCGACGATGGCGTACACTTGTCAAAGTTAGTGATTAGTTAATTAGTGATTTGTGATTAGTTGAATTTTTCAAAAAAATGCCCCGACAAATAGCCGAGGCATTAAATATTATACATTGATAACTAATCTCTAATTAACTAACCTCTAATCACTAACCTCACTTCTTCTTCACTAACCTCACTTCTTCTTCGTCTGCACCTTTTGCTGCTGACGCACCATTTCTTCCATACGGGCCTGGAAGCCCGATTTCTTTTTCTTGTCTTCGGGTTTCTTTTTGTTTTCCTGTAACTGGGCGTGGATCTTTTTGTCGTCGACCATCAGGCGTATCAAATACTGCTGGGCAAAAGTCATCATGTTAGCCAGGAAGTAATAATAATTCAAACCTGCGGGATAACTATTCAAGGTAAACAAGAATATAAATGGGGTTATATACCCTATATATTTCATTTGCCCGGTAGCGCCCGATATTTGGTTGTTAAAGTAGGTATAGATGAGCGTTGATGCCGTCATCAACAAACACATTAAACTGATATGATTGATAACGGTAACACCTAAATTTATCGGTGAAAATCTGATCAGTGCATCATAAGTGGAGAGATCATGCATCCACAAAAAGCTTTGGCCCCTTAATTCAAACAAGCTTGGGAAAAAGCGAAAGAATGCAAATACAATAGGCATTTGTATCAAAAGCGGCAAGCATCCACCCAGCGGGTTAACGCCCGCTTTTTTATACAGTTTCATGTATTCCTGCTGCAGCAGGGTAGCATTGTCGTCGCCAACTTTAGCTTTTATCTCATCCATCTCCGGCTTCAGGATGCGCATCTTAGCCATCGATAAGTAAGACTTATAGGTAAGCGGCGATAAAACAATCTTTAGTATCAGCGTTAGGCCCAAAATAATAAGCCCGTAATTGACGGTGAACTTTTCCAATAAATGAAATACCGGCAGTACCGCGAACCTGTTGATGATCGCGAAAGGCGCCCAGCCCATGTATATCTGTTTCTGCAGATCGTAACCCTGGGCCTTCAGAATATCGTATTTGTTGGGGCCAAAATAAAACGTAACCGGGCAAGACCCATCGACTTTACGGTCGAGGTTAAGGTTGGCGCTCATTAGCTTGCTGTGAAGGCTATCAGCTGCATCGGTGCTTATATTAAGGTCTGATTTGTTGAAGCCCTTATCAGCAATGATCACCCCCGAGAAAAAATGCGCCTGGAATGAGACCCAAACCAGCTTTTTATCGGTTACAGCAGCGTGGTCGTCTTTATATGCACTGAGTTCATCCAAAGAACTTTCGGTATTCAGATCATAAATGGTGCTGTAATGCCTTTCCTGCTCCAGGTCAGTTTCCTGCTTGCGCATATTGGCCGTCCAGTTGATATTAAGGCTGTTATTGTTGGCGATCACCTGGTCCAGGCCAACCGGCTTGATAGTTAACCCAAGTTTAAAGCCGGTACCCTTCAGCGTATAAATATAATCGATGTATTGCGTAGGGCTGTAGCTAAGGCGCATCGTCAGCGAGGACGAATCCTTTTCGGCTACAGTTAGGTTTTGTACACTTGGCTTGAAATAAAGGTCGTTGGTGTTGATGGCCTTATCGCCGGCCCTGAAATTAACCCCGAATGCATTTTTATCGCCATCGAACAGTACCAGCGGCTTTTTACTGCCTGTTTTGTAGTTTTTAAGCTCTACAGAATAAACGCGGCCGCCTTTATTGCTCAGTTTAATAAGCAATTCCTGGTTCTCCAGCGTTGTAAAGCTTTCAGAACCTATAGTAGCAGCGCCAAATGGTGCTTTTAGAATCGCTGAATCAGTTGCTGCAGCTGCTTTTTTTGAGGTATCGGCTTTTACAGGAACCTTTGCTTTTGCTATAGAGTCAGCCCTTTTTAATGAATCCTGCTGCTCCTGTTTGGCTTTCTCCTTTTTTGCCTGGTCTGCGGGTCCTCTCAAAAAGAAGTAGGAACCGATCATTATGATAACTATCAGGAAAAAACCTGTATATGTATTCTTGTCCATTTTTGTTCGTATCGTGCTTAATTACTTCTTGCGGGCATACTCCAGCGAAGCGGCGACAAAGTTAACAAAAAGTGGGTGAGGATTTGCAACTGTTGATTTTAATTCCGGGTGGAACTGGCCACCCACAAAAAACGGGTGTTTTTTAAGCTCGATGATCTCCACCAGGTTATTATCCGGGTTAATTCCGGAAGGCAACATGCCGGCATCTTCGTATTGTTTAAGGTACTTGTTATTAAACTCGTAACGATGGCGGTGACGCTCGGTAATATGCGTTTTGCCGTATATGGCGGCTGCTTTTGTGCCTTTTTTAATGTCGCAGGCATAAGCGCCTAAACGCATGGTGCCACCTTTGTTCTTGATCTTCTTTTGCTCCTCCATCATGGCAATAACCGGGTGGGGGGTGTTCTCGTTCATCTCGGTACTGTTGGCGTTTTTGAGGCCTAAAACATTGCGGCCAAACTCCACCACGGCGCATTGCATGCCCAGGCAGATACCGAAGAACGGAATATTATTCTCGCGAACGTAGCGTATCGCTTCAATTTTTCCCTCAAAACCGCGCTCACCAAAGCCAGGCGCAACCAGTACGCCATGTATATTTTTCAAACGTTCGATCGCGTTTTCCGGCGTTAATGTTTCCGATGGAATATATTCAACTCTTACCTTACACTCGTTTTTTGAACCGGCGTGGATAAAGGATTCAGTAATGGATTTATAGGCATCCGGCAACTCAACATACTTACCAACCAGGGCTATGCGCACTTCGGACGTCGGGTTTTTTAAACGGCCCAAAAAGTCTTTCCAGCTTTCCAGGTCGGGCTCTGATGAATGGGCAAGCTTTAATTTGGTAAGCACTGTTTTATCCAATTGCTCCTTCAGCATCAATAGCGGCACATCATATATAGTTGATGCATCAATTGATTCAATAACCGCATTGATATTCACGTTACAGAACAGCGCAATTTTTTTACGAATGTCCATCGTCAGGTGATGCTCGGTACGGCAAACCAGGATATCCGGCTGTATACCATATTCAAGCAGCATTTTAACTGAGTGCTGGGTAGGTTTAGTTTTTAACTCACCCGCAGCAGCCAAAAACGGTATCAGGGTTAAATGGATCACCAATGAGTTGCTTGAGCCGATCTCCCACCTGAATTGCCTAACAGCTTCTATGTATGGCAGCGATTCGATGTCGCCCACGGTACCGCCCAATTCGGTAATTACAATGTCGTAGTTGCCGCTTTCGCCTAACAGGCGGATGTTTCTTTTTATTTCGTCGGTAATATGCGGTACCACCTGTACCGTTTTACCCAAAAATGCACCTTCACGCTCCAAATTGATCACATTTTGATAAATACGACCCGTAGTAATATTGTTAGCCTGTGACGTTGGGGTGTTTAAAAAACGCTCGTAGTGACCAAGGTCCAAATCGGTTTCAGCGCCGTCTTCAGTTACATAGCATTCACCATGTTCATAGGGGTTAAGTGTTCCGGGATCGATATTGATGTAGGGGTCGAACTTCTGGATGGTTACGCGGTAACCACGGGATTGCAGCAGCTTGGCTAACGAGGCAGAAATAATGCCTTTCCCTAACGACGAAGTAACGCCGCCCGTAACAAAAATGTATTTGGTCATGATGATCAGTTATTTTTCGGCAAGATTTTAAGCCTGTTCCGAATGTTTGTGTACGGGATACAAAAGTAGGAAAAAAAGTTGAAGTGGTTGTAATTGTTGAAAAGGTTGTAGTTGTTGAAAAGGATTTGAAAATTAGTTGATTTGAAAATTTGAAGATGATTGATTTTCAAATCTTCAAATTCTCACATTTTCAAATTTGTTAAATCTTCCGGCGTATCTATAGCGACAGTTTCTATTTCTGTTTCGGCCACTTTGATCTTATAACCATTCTCTATCCAACGCAGTTGCTCCAGGCTTTCGGCTTTTTCGAGTGAGGATACCGGCAGTTTGGTGATTTGCTGCAAAACATCAGCCCGGTAACCATAAATGCCGATGTGCTTAAAATAAGTAAAGTGGTTCAGCCAATCTTTGTCTTCTTTTCCACGAATATGCGGCAGGGCTGAGCGCGAGAAATAAATAGCCTCTGAATTTTTATTGACAATGACTTTGGGCGAATTGGTGTTGTGTAATTCTTCGTTGGTGAGTACTTTTTTAATGAGCGTGGCTATTTGAGTATTGCGATGATTAAAACAGCCAATCAACTTACTGATCTGTTCGGGGTCGATATAAGGCTCATCGCCCTGGATATTGACGATGGTATCGAATTCGGAGTGTTTAAGGGCCACCTCAGCGCAACGGTCGGTGCCGCTTTGGTGAGTAGGGGAGGTCATCATCGCCTTACCGCCAAAGACGATCACATGGTCGTAAATACGCTCATCATCCGTGGCCACAATAACCTCCGACAAAAGGCTGCATTTTTTAGCTTGCTCATACACCCGCTGTATCATGGTTTTGCCGGCAATATCAACCAACGGTTTCCCCGGGAAGCGGGTGGAAGCGTAACGGGCGGGAATGATACCGAGGACTTTCATTATGGTTATAAGTTTAACCTTATTTAGGTAAAGGTTAATAAATTTAACTATTGTGGTGTTCCAAAAAGTGTTGTACCTAAAAGTGGGACACTTAATTAACTATATGTCAGCGCTTTGCAAAAAGTTAAAATAAGCCGTTTATCTCCCGTTCTATCTTCTCTACGATCGTCGCCATGTCTTCGGTGTTATTGGCAAAGTCGAGTTTGTCCTTATCTAATACCAGCAGTTTGCCCAGCTGATAGCCTTTGATCCATTTATCGTACTTATCGTTCAGTTTGGAGAGGTAATCCAGCCGTATACCGATCTCGTATTCGCGGCCGCGGCGGTGGATGTTGTTTACCAAAGTAGGTACGGACGCTTTTAAATAAACCAGCAAATCGGGCGGCTTGATAAATGCGGTGATATTATTGAATATGGCCTCGTAGTTTTCGTAATCGCGTGTGGTCATCAGGCCCATATCATGCAGGTTTTCGGCAAAAATGTAGGCATCCTCATAAATGGTACGGTCCTGGATAATATCACGACCGTTTTTTTGGATATCGACGATCTGCTGGAAACGGCTGTTGAGGAAATATATTTGCAGGTTAAAGCTCCAGCGCTTCATGTCGCCGTAAAAATCCTCGAGGTATGGATTGTTATCCACAGCCTCGTATAGCGGCGACCAGCCGTAATTTTTAGCCAGTAATTCGGTGAGCGTGGTTTTACCTGCGCCTATGTTTCCTACAATTGCTATGTGCATTCTTGGTTCATGGTTAATGGTTCATAGTTAATGGCCATGTTATTTGGTTCAGGGTTGCTTTGAACAATTGTAAACTTCAGTTAACTATCCGACTAATATACACCATGAACTATGAACTATCAACTATGAACCAGATTAAAAACTCCTAAAGCCGATAATTTCTCTTATCTCCTTAATTGTTTTCGATGCGCTTTCCCTTGCCTTGATAGCGCCATGACGGGCAACCTGTCTTAAATAAGGCGCATCAGCAGCAATAGCGTTTATTTTTTCGCGGATAGGGGTGGTAGCGATGATCATATCCTCGGCTAATTGTTTTTTCAGGTCGCCGTAACGAATATTGCAGCTATTGTACAATTTGTCGAAGTGTTCGTAAGTATCGGCGGAAGAAACCACTTTCATCAGGTCGAACAGGTTTTGAATTTCGACGGGTTTTTCCTGATTTTCGGCAGTGGGGCCGCTATCGGTTACGGCACGCATTACTTTTTTGCGGATCACTTCCGGTTCGTCAGATAGGTTAACCACGTTGGCATCACCCTCCGATTTACCCATTTTTCCTTTTCCGTCAAGCCCCGGAATTTTCACCAGCTTATCGCTGAAGTTGAAAGCGTAAGGCTCCGGGAAATACTCTTTATTATATAAGCGGTTAAAACGGTTGGCAAAAGTACGGGCCATTTCCAGGTGTTGCTCCTGGTCCTTGCCTACGGGTACCTTAGTTGCTTTATGAATGATGATATCGGCAGCCATTAAAACAGGGTAGGTTAGCAAACCGGCATTAACATTGTCAGGCTGGGCACGTATTTTATCTTTAAAGGATGTACTGCGTTCCAACTCGCCCACGTAGGCGTTCATATTTAAATAAAGGTATAATTCGGCTACTTCCGGAACGTCAGACTGGATGTATATCGTAGCTCTTTCGGGGTCGATACCGGCAGCAAGATATTCTACCAATACCTGTTTGATGTTTCCGTGCAGGTCAGCAGGGGTAGGGTGCGTAGTTAACGAATGCAGGTCGGCAATAAAAAAATAGCAATTATACTCATGCTGCATTTTTACAAAGTTTTGAATAGCTCCGTAATAATTCCCTAAATGCAATTTCCCGGTCGACCGGATACCACTAACAACAGTTTCCATAATGGGGCGAAAGTAAGGATTTTTTATATTTTTGAACCCGATGAAATTGATATTGAAGAAGGCGCATGTATACAGTTACCGGTTCAGCGTAGCGTTCTTCTATATTTTATGTTACCCCTACCTGTATTTCCTCGCACTCGATCCGAAACGATATCCAACTATCGTAAAAATGCGGCGCAGGATAGCCAAAATAAGTTCGGGTATGGTTGGTATCCGTTACCGCTTTGCATACGAGCAACCCATTGACTGGAGCAAAGCCTTTATTGTGTGCCCCAATCATTCTTCAAACCTGGATATTTCGGCTATGTGTGCGCTGATAAAAGGCAATTGCAGCTTTATGGGCAAGGAGGAGTTGAGCGATGAGCCGGTTACCAGCCTTTTTTTCAGGACGATAGACGTGGCCGTTAACCGCGATAGTAAAATGTCATCCTACCGCGCATTTAAAAAGGCAATGGAGAAGCTGGCCGATGGCACAACCATGATCATCTTCCCGGAAGGAAAAATTGGTGAGGATTACCCGCCGCAACTGGAACCGTTTAAAAACGGGCCCTTCAGGCTGGCGATTGAAAGCAATATACCGATGGTACCTGTTACCATGCGCAATTCGTGGGAGCTCCTGTGGGACAATGGGCTGCGGTATGGCAGCAGGCCGGGAATTTGTGATATATTTGTGCACAAACCCATTGAAACCGCCGGTATGAGCATTGAGGATACCGATGCTTTGCGCGACAGGGTTTATGACACCATAAAACAGAAACTGGCAGAAAAATGATCATTGATAAAGATACGATAGATAAGGTAGCCCACCTGGCGCGGCTTGAACTGACCGGCGACGAAAAGGAAAAGATGATGGGCGATATGGGCAAGATACTGGACTTTATGGCCAAGCTGAACGAAATAGACACTAAAGGCGTTGAACCGCTGGTTTATATGACCGACGAGATAAACGTGTTGCGCGAAGACGTGGTGAAACAGGGGATAACCCACAAAGAAGCCCTGCAGAATGCGCCAAAGCACGACGATAATTACTTTTTGGTTGCGAAGGTGATCGAGAAATGATTTCGGATTTCGGATGTTCGATTTCGGATTAAGTTTTAGATTTTAGGATTTAGCGTTTAGGATTTAGGTTTTAGGTTTTAGCGTTTAGGATTTAGGTTTTAGCGTTTAGGATTTATTTCCTTGTAACATTTCACCTATCCTTACAGTCAAAGCAAATAAAAACGAATGGAGCCACTAATTACCATTAATGATATCGGGCGTAAATATGTTATCGGGACGGAGATCATCCACGCGCTGAAATCGGTATCCTTAAACATTAAAAAAGGTGAATTTGTGGCTTTAATGGGCCCTTCGGGTTCGGGGAAATCAACCCTGATGAATATTTTGGGCTGCTTAGATACGCCAACCAAAGGCGAATACATTCTGAATGGCATCAACGTAAGCCACATGACGGACAATGAGCTTGCCGAAGTTCGCAACGAAGAAATTGGTTTCGTTTTCCAGACATTTAACCTGCTTCCGCGAAATACTGCTTTGGACAATGTGGCGCTGCCGCTTATTTATGCCGGTATCAATAAGGAAAATCGTAAAGCCCGCGCCATGAAGGCCCTTGAAAATGTGGGTTTGGGTAACCGTACCGACCATAAACCAAATGAGCTTTCGGGCGGGCAGCGCCAGCGTGTTGCTGTGGCCCGTGCGCTTATTAATGATCCATCTATTATTCTTGCTGACGAACCTACGGGTAACCTGGATACCAAAACATCTATCGAAATAATGGGCCTGCTGGAAGATATCCACGCCAAAGGCAATACCATTATATTAGTAACCCACGAAGAAGATATTGCTTTGCATGCCCACCGTATTGTGCGCATGCGCGATGGCTTGATAGAGAATGATTATGCCAATACCAATATCCAAAAGGTGGACAGGCACGCAGCAGTTACGGAATAAGGGATCAGCAATTAGAGCACAATCTTACAACAAATTCAGCTAATTGTAACGATGCGTCGGGAGATGCGGGCGTGTTGTGGCCTATAATCAACGTGTGATCTACGATCTCAATAATGACATGATCGTGCCGGACATCCATGACAGCATTGCGGAAATCACGGTTCATGGCAGCTTCAGCTTTCCAGCGATCGTTGGTTAATACATACCAGGTATCGCTAAAAGCTTTATCTTCATCAAAGTCTAACTCAACCGGGTGCACTAATTCTATTAGCTTATCGGCTAAAGTCTCAGGTCGGATCAATACGCGACCAAAATCTTTTTTGAGATAAGCCAGCGCCCACATGTGATATTCTTTCACATCGTAGGATGCTGTGGTTGCATCGTACGTTGCCGGAATATACTTGCTTTTACTTCTTAATTGGTCGTGTACCTCAACAAAAAGGATATAGCAATCTGTACGGGCATTTTTGATAACAAAAGAGCCAATTAATCTAACATCTGAACGCGTTCTGAAAACCTCAAAATCCGGCAAGTGAAAATCGATATGGCCGGTAAGCTCGAGGTGAAAATTCGCCTTTAAGGTTTCGTAGGTTTCCTGGTAAAGGTCAATTTGGTTCGAAGCAAGGCCTACGGTATCAAAAGGGTAGTTCATGCACAAGTATAAGACACGATTTTGAGATTAGGAAGGATTTTTTGTCCGAGCTTCTGATTTGGCATTTGGAGGATATTCACCGAAGAGCCTCTGTGCTTCGGAAAATTTTATATTTTAGACTTTCCGAATCATTTTTATGGAACCTGAAGTTATCAAACAATTCCGCATAGGGCCTAAAGGGCTCAGATATATCCGTCTGGTAAGCATCGTGTGGGCTCTTTTGTTTTGCCTGGTTATCTGGATATTTTTTTTACATAGCTCATCCACGGTTAACGGCAAACCATTGTCGGAAAAAGCCAACTACCTGATTAGTGCTATAATAGTAGGAGGCTTATTTGTAATTACTCTAACTATACGTATGGTAAAAATAAACGACCTGTATAAAAATATCGTCTTTGTACTTCATCCCGATGTATTAGAGCGCAACAAAAAGGGCCTGAAGAGATTGGGCTTTTATTATAACGACATAAATCGAATTGTGCGCACTTATCGCGGATCTTTTATGATATACACTTCTGCCGGAATGCAGATGATGATACCACACTTTATAGATAACAGAGATCAATTTGAGGAATCGCTACGGTCACACTTCTCAACAATTGAGGCTGGTCCTTATAACTTTTACCAAAAATACTACGTGGCTTTGACATACCTTGTTATCGCTTTAATGATAGGGGTACTGGTAGCGCCAAACAAAATTATCATTTCAATATGCTGCTTCATGATTGTGGCTCTTTTTACAGTCTTCCTGGTTAATCAATATCGGCGAATGAAACAAGCAGCACACAAAGTCGACTTAAAGCTGCTTGCATTTCCGGTTGGTGTGATTTTTATCACTTTGGTCACCACGGCTATAAGACTGATAAAATGATGGTTGTCAGACGTGCGGGTGAACCCATTACCTATTTATACGCCGCCATCGCACCGCAGGAGCAGGCGCAGTTAGGGTCATTTACGCCGAATTTTTTGAGAAAATATTGATAATAGCCGATACGGTCGTTCATGTTGAACATGCTGTCGCCTTGCCCGCATTCCACCGCACCGTTTATGATGTTGATGGTCATACCGAAGCCCGGTTTGCGGTTTTGGGCGATGTCAGTAGCTTTAGGCTGCCATTTACCTATCATCACATCATGTGCGGAGGGCTTGTAGGTTTGGGGTGTCATCCAGAAATAAATAGCGACCTCGAAGGCCACTACCGGGTCAGTTTCTACCAGGTCCGGGTTAATGAGCAATATTTTTTTATCACCAAAAATACAATCGGAGGCGTAGCCGTAATTGCCGTTGTAACTTAATTGTAAGGGGCCGCGGCCATAATATTTTTTGCCCGGAACCGCAGGGTAATTATCATTGTCGGCCACGTAAGGCAACGAAGTGTTCAGTTCGTGGATATACATCAACCCGTCGTTATATTTGCCGTTCTCGCCATGGCGGGTTTCGTGGGCGATGTTGGCCAGGAATGCCGCGAGTTCTTTTTTATCGGTCAGCAGGTTCATTTCGCTGCAAAAGCTGCCATAATCAACGGTATAGGTGCTATCAGGTTTCTTTTTCGCCCAGTCCTCGTTCCAATCGTCATCCTGGCGGACGATAACGGATTTGCCTGTTGATTTGTCTGTACGAGTTATCTGGTAAACCGAAACAGCACGTTTTACCACTTTTATTTTGATATGTCCCAGTTGGTTTACGGCTTTGATAAACGCCGCATAAGAATAAAATTTATCCCGTTGAGGGAAAAGATCGTTAAATTGTTTTTCGCTAAAAAAGCTATTTACCGGCACCTTTACAGCCGATTTGTTATTGATTCCGCCGCAACTGAGTGTTGATAGTAGCAATACCGGCAGCAGCAGGAATGTTATTTTCGTTAACGACGCGCAGAGCTTCATAGGATGATTGTTATTCCTTGTAAGGAAGTCAAATTTAATAACATAAATAACACCTTAGGGTTTTGTTGGGTATTATAAGCTTGTAAATTCAAATCAAAACAATAAATTCGAAGCTGAACCGTATAAACCCCGATGAGATGAAAATTTACACCAAAACAGGCGATAAAGGCTATACTTCACTAATCGGGGGCACGCGTGTGCCCAAGTTTCATTTGCGTATCGAAAGTTATGGTACGGTTGATGAGCTCAATTCGTATATCGGTATGATACGCGACCAGGAGATAAGCGCGCATGATAAGGACCTGCTGAAAGAGATACAGGACAGATTATTTACCATCGGTTCATCGCTGGCGGCCGACCCTGTGAAATCAAAAATGGTAATTCCTGACTTAAATATTGAGGATATTGGGCTGCTGGAAAAGGAAATGGATACTATAAACGAACAATTGCCGGAACTGCGTCATTTTATATTGCCGGGCGGGAATAATGCCATTTCATTTTGCCATATTGCACGATGCGTGTGCCGGCGGGCCGAACGTTTAGCGGTACATCTTTCAACAGAAAGTAACGTTGATGAGAAAGTTACCGTATACCTGAACAGATTAAGCGATTACCTTTTTGTACTGGCACGCAAGATAGGGCACGACCAAAAAATTGACGAAAATAAGTGGATGCCACGTGTGTGAATTTTTGAGAAAATTTATTTGATAATCAATTTAAAAATATTATACTTTTGCCAAAATTTAAAATTACCTGTAATTAATAAAATATATGTATTGGACACTTGAATTAGCATCACACCTTGAAGATGCGCCATGGCCGGCAACAAAAGATGAATTGATAGATTACGCTATACGTTCGGGAGCACCTGTCGAGGTTATTGAAAATCTGCAGGCCCTGGAAGATGACGGTGAGCCCTATGAAAACATTGAAGAAATATGGCCCGATTATCCAACCAAGGATGATTTTTTCTTCAACGAAGACGAGTATTAGAAAAAACTTTTACTTTATTTAAAACCCCTGAGTTATCGGGGTTTTTGTTTTTAAAACCTTTTCGAATGTTTTTAGTTATGATAAATAACATTTTATCTAATTAAAAACATTCACATCATGAGCAGTTTATTGTACATTATCGCTGTTATACTGATCATCGGTTGGGCAATCGGTTTCTTTGCTTATTCCGCAGGCAGCATCATACACCTACTTTTAGTTATAGCAATTATTGCTTTAATATTAGGCGTTATCAGGAGAGCGTAGAGGCGTTCTTTAAACAAAAATTCATAGCCGTTCCTTAAAAAGGCGCGGCTATTGTTTTAAAAGGAATTCGGCTATGGCAATATCTTCGGGGAACGTTATTTTCATATTCTGGTAGCTGCCGGCTATCAGGTTAATGTTAACGCCTGTTTGTTCAACTACACTGGCATCATCTGTAAAGCTTTCCTGGTAGGGCTGTAAGTAGGCTTTTTTCAACTGTTCAGCCTGGAAGGTCTGCGGGGTTTGTATGAGGTATATCTCATCGCGGTTAAGACTTTGTGAACGGTTGTCTTTGATCTGCCTTACCGAATCGCGGCTTTTTATAGCAACAATGGCATTGCCATATTTTTCGGCACAATCGTATGATTCATCAATAATTTCTTTAGCTACCAGGGGTCTTACCGCATCATGTATGGCAATAATAGCATCATCAGGTTCAATGGCATTGATACCATTCTTTACCGAGTGAAAACGGGTCTCGCCGCCGTTAATTAATTCGTGTGCGATGGTAAAGTTATGTTCCGCACAAAGTTCATTCCAGTAGGTATGTGAATCAGGGTGGAGTACAACGATGACCTTCGGCTGTGTATTTGAGAAATGGAAGGCGTTGATGGTGTGCATCAACATCGGGATGCCATTGAGTAACAAAAATTGTTTGGGCACCGCAGAACGCATCCTTGTGCCCGAGCCGCCTGCTACAATAATGGCGTAGTATTTAGATTTGAGATTTGAGATTTGAGATTTGAGATTTGACGAGTCCATTAATTCTGATTTGGTGTTATCTCTAAATAGATTTGAGCACCTGTCTCACATCTCAAATCTAATATCTCACATCTATTATATAATCAGCATTGCATCTCCATAGCTATAAAAGCGGTATTTTTCTTTTACGGCCACTTCGTATGCGTTCATCACGTGTTCATAACCGCCAAAAGCACATATCATCATCAACAAGGTTGATTCAGGTGTGTGGAAGTTGGTGATCATGGCATTAGCAATGCTAAATTCGTACGGCGGAAAAATAAACTTGCTGGTCCAGTCGTTTGCGGATTTTAAAGTTTTACCGGCAGATACTGCCGATTCAATGGTACGCATGGATGTGGTACCAACAGCGCAAATGCGGCTTTTTCTTTCAAGGCCCCTGTTTACAATGTCAGCTTGTTTTTGCTCGATAATAAATTGCTCCGAGTCCATTTTATGCTTGGTCAAGTCCTCCACCTCAACCGGGCGGAAGGTCCCTAAACCCACATGCAGCGTAACTTCGGCAAACTCGACACCTTTTAATTCAAGGCGTTTCATCAGTTCGCGGCTAAAATGCAAACCGGCAGTTGGCGCGGCTACAGCGCCTTCGTGTTTGGCGAAAATAGTTTGGTAGCGCTCTTTATCTTCGGCGGTTGCTTTGCGTTTGATATATTTTGGAAGTGGTGTTTCACCTAATATTTCAACATTTCTCCTGAATTCTTCATCGGTACCGTCAAAAAGAAAACGGATGGTACGACCGCGTGAAGTTGTATTATCCACTACTTCTGCGATCAGCAAGTCGTCCTCGCCAAAATAAAGTTTATTACCTACGCGTATTTTACGGGCAGGGTCCACCAAAACGTCCCAAAGGCGAAGCTCTTTATTCAGTTCTCTCAGCAAAAATACTTCGATGGTTGCGCCTGTTTTTTCCTTATTACCATACATGCGGGCAGGGAAAACCTTGGTATTGTTGAGGATCATTACATCCTGATCGTCAAAGTAATCCAGTACGTCTTTGAATATTTTATGCTCAATTTTGCCCGAATCCTTGTGCAATACCATTAAACGCGATTCGTCGCGAATGTTGGCAGGGGTGTTAGCAATGAGTGAGTCGGGCAGATTGAATTTAAATTGAGATAATTTCATGTTAAAATGAATGAATTTTTAGGGCGCAAATGTACGAATTTTTTTAGGGATTACACCGATTATTTTTGACGATTGCACCGATTGCCTTTTGATTGCATCTATTCGGTATTTTTATCAAAAAAATATATTGCTATGTAACTAACTTAGCAATAATACGTCTAACC